>NZ_CP025228.1:3323790-3988549 GCF_004102025.1 Actinomyces qiguomingii
GTTCCGTCACAGGTTCTCGAGGATGCTCTTCCCGAGGGCCAGATGGCGGTCGAGCTGCTCGTCGGCGTCGTTGAGGTAGAAGGCGTGGCCCTCGTACTCGGAGATGAAGGCCCCCTGGAATCCGCCCTCGGCGAGGATGGACAGCGCCTTCTCATACGGGATCGTCGGCTCGAAGACCTTGCCGTCCGCGTCGAGTTCCAGGTGGTAGAACTTGCCGTGCACGTACTTCACATACGGCACCATAGCGGCGAAGGACTCGAGCTCGGCGGGTGCGAAGGACAGGTAGCCGAACCATTCGGAGATGGCGACCTTCTCACCCTCGCCGCCGCCCATGTTCTTGGCGACGTGCTCCTGCATCTCCTCCTCGGTCATGCCGTTGTGGCGGTTGGCGATGATCCAGTCGAGAGTCTCCCGCTTGGCGCCCAGCCCCACATACCGGTTGATGGCGATCTCGGTGGGCCGCTCAATGAACATGCCGAAGTCCGGCACCAGCCCGAAGGAGCCGAGCCGATTCTTCTCGATCGTCTCCATGAAGCCGCGGGTGGTGGCGTCCGCGGGGGTGTGCGGGGCGTGGATCTCGAAGCCGATCTGAACACCGTAGCGCTCGGCCAGGTCGTTGACGGCGGGCGCCAGCTCCGGCTCGAAGCCGGTGGCACGCAGGTACTTCGCACCGAGGTTGCGTGCGGTCATGATGTCCAACCGGATGTCGGAGAGGATGTCCTCGCGGGTCATCTGGTAGCCCGTGATGCGCCCCAGGTCGACGTAGCCGCCGTAGGAGAAGACCTCCACGCCGTGCTTCTCACCCGCGGCGAGCACCGCGTCGATCTCGTCGGCGCGGGGGGTGGGGTACTGCTGGAAGGTCTGCCCGCCGACCAACTCGACCTTGGTCACGCCCTTAGCGGCGACGTGCTCGAAGATCGTGTCGATGCTCCAGTCGTCGTTCTCAATGAACTCCTGGGTGTAGCTGTAGCAGGAGATGGCCTGCTCGATGCCGTTAATCGTTGCCATGGTGGTCTTGCTCCTCAGTTCTCAGAGTCCTCGGCCACCGTGAGGGTGGCGGATGCGGAGGCGTCGAACATTCCGTAGACGCCGGGGGCGAACTGCATGTAGACGACGCGCGCCTCGCACACGAAGTCGACGTCGTGCTCGCCGGCCGCCAGCGGCTCGCCGGTCACGTGCAGGCGGATCGGGGTCTTGACCCCCCAGTATTCGGTGAAGGCCAGCGGCACCTGCGGCAGACGCAGGAACTTGCCGTTGATCTCCACCAGGATGCGGTCGTTGCCGACGCGCTCGCCGTCGACGCTCAGCTCGAGGCGCTCGACGGCGGAGATCGGAGTGCCGCGGTAGTAGTTCAGGCCGACGTCGAGGACGTAACCGTCGGAGTCGTTGGCGAGCCGGCGCAGCACCTGCTCGTCGAAGCCGAGCTTCATGAATTTGGTGGGCATGGGTGGTTTCCTTCCGAAGATTTCGAGTGAAGGGATTGAAGGTGGGCGGCGGCTCAGGCCACCGTGACCCTGCGGGTGAAGCGGTTCTCGGAGATGAACGGCAGGTAGGACACGCGCAGGCGCAGGTTCACGTGTACCTCGTGCTCGCCGGGGGCCAGGCCGCCGGGGCGCAGGACGGTGATGGTCGCGAAGGTGCGCAGCTCCCAGCGCACGTCGGTCACGTCGGCCAGCTCGTCAAAGGTACGGGTCACGCCGTTGTAGGTGAAGCGCAGGTCCTCCCCGGGCACGGCCTCGCCGTCGACCGTGACCTCGGGTACCTCAACCATGGACAGCCCCAGACCGCGGTAGTAGGGGATGTGGCTGTCGAAGGAGAATCCCGTGACCTCGCCGTCGGGTCCGGTGACGTTGCGGACGCTTCCCTCACGGATGATCAGCTCGTCGAACATGTCAGTTCTCCTCTCCGATGAGTGCCTTGAGCATGCCCTGGTGAGCGGCCACCTGGGTGATGGAGTCGACGGGCTCGGCGTCCTCGATGTGGCGGTTGCCCTCGTACTCGCTGGAGAGGTAGCCGTCGTAGCCGATCTCATCCAGCACGGGAACGATCTCGTGGTAGGGGATGGAATACTCGTGCCAGTAGTCGGTTCCCTCCGCCTGGTGCATCTCGTAGAACTTGGCGTGGATGTGCTTGATGAACTCGGCGTGCTCGCGCAGGCAGTCCACCGGCTGGGCGATCATGTGGATGCCGTTGCGGGCCAGCCCCAGGGTGACGCCGTCGACCCCCTGCCGCTCCAAGCGGTCGAACAGGGCCTGAGAGTCGCCGTGGGAGTTGTAGGTGTCCACGATCTCGCGGGCCAGCTCCGGGTCGGCGCCGTCGCGCAGCGCCCGGTCGACGACGACGCGCGGCAGCCTGTGGACGAAGATGCCCATGTCGGGCACGCAGCCGACGACGTCGGTCCCGACGCGCTCGGCGACCTCCAGGTGCCGCTTGATCCAGCCGTCCTCAAAGGAGTACGGGGAGTGGACCTCGACGCCCATCCACACGCCGTGCTCGGCCGCGTAGGGGGCGGCGGACTCAACGACCTCGGGCGGGGTGTTGACGATGATGCGGATGCCCTTGGCTCCGAGTTTGGCGGTGTGCCGGATGTCGCGCTTGAGGGAGTCGACCATCTCGTCGTGGTTGAGCAGGCGACCCCGGTAGCGCTTGGTGTCCAGGAACATGTCGTGGACGGTCGGGGTGGTGCCGTACTTGGCCATCAGGTCCTTCCACCAGGAGTAGAAGGAGTCGGGCAGGTCCGCCTGCCCGGGGAAGGGGAAGCCGGGGATCATTTGTTCGCCGAGGGTTTCGATGCCCAGCGCGCCCTCCTTGGCGGCTGCGGCGACGCAGTCCTCAAGGTTCATGGTGCCGTGGACGTATTCGTGCTGGTATGAGTACAGGCTGACTCCGCGTTTGATCTGCGAGGTCATTGATGCGCTCCTCTCTGAGTGCAGGTTGTAAGCGGGGCGGCCGGGAGCCGGCCGCGGTGTGGTTCGGCCCCGGCCGTGCGGCGGGGACCGGGGCCGAACCCATTGCTGTCCGGCGGACGACGGCGTCGGGCGGCGCCGGGACGGTGCGGCGGATCACTTACCGGGACGACGGCGTCGGACCGGCGGGCTTGCACGCCCGGTCGAGTCGCTGACGACGTCCGACCCGGGGAGCAGCGCCGTCGGGCCGTCAGTCGAAGTAGACGGGCTTGCCGCCCTGTGCCGCGGAGGTGTAGATGCCGTCGAGGATCTCGGTAACGACGACGGCCTGGTCGGCGGTCACGTAGGGCTCGGTGTCGTTGAGTATGGCGTCGAGCCACAGGCCGGCCTCCAGGCCGCCCATGTAGGCGAAGCCGGTCTGGGCGCCGCCGGCGCCGCCGGCCGAGAAGTAGGCGCCACCCTCGCCGAAACCGGTGTTGACCTGCTTGCCGCCCTCAATGGAGTTGACGTCGACGATCAGGTTGGCGGAGCCGCCCGGGTCCTGGATGGTCTCGGCGCCGGCCTCGGTGCCCATGATGGTGACGCAGCCCTCGCGAGCGGCCTTGATATTCAGGGCCCAGGAGGCCTCGACGAACAGGGAGGCACCGTTCTTGAAGGTGACGAACCCGAAGGCTGAGTCCTCGACCTCGTAGGTGGCGGGGTCCCACTCGCCACCAATGTTGCCCTCGGGCTTGTCAGCCAGCTTGTAGTTGACCACACCGGTGACGGAGGCGACGTCGTAGTTGTTCATCAGCCACAGGGCGACGTCGATGGAGTGGCCGCCCAGGTCGATGAGCGGGCCGCCGCCCTGCTTGCTCTTGTCGGTGAACACGCCCCAGATCGGCACGCCGCGGCGGCGGGTGGCGTGGGCCTTGGCGGCGTAGATCTCACCGAACTTGCCCTCATCGGCCAGGGCCTTGAGGAACTGGTACTCTTCGCGCTGGCGGTACTGGAAGCCGACGGTCAGCTTCTTGCCGGTACGCTTGGCGGTGTCGCGCATCTTGCGGGCGTCCTCGCCAGTGACGGCCATGGGTTTTTCCACCATGACGTGCTTACCGGCCTCCAGGGCGGCACAGGTGATCTCGCAGTGGTTTGCGTTCCAGGTGCACACGTGGAGGACATCGATGGAGTCGTCGGCGACGAGGTCCTGGTAGTCGGTGGTGGTGTAGGCGTCCTCGTTGCCCCACTGGGCCTTGCCGGCCTCGGCGCGCTCGATGTCGAAGTCGCAGAAGGCGACGATCTCGCACTTGTCCTTGTGCTGTGCCAGGCCCGCCAGGTGTTTCTGGGTTCCGATGAACCCCAGGCCCACGATGCCGATGCGAAGCTTCTTGCTCATATCTGAACTCCTGTGTTCGGGTTGAGCCCGCCGGCGATGGCCGGGCCCGGCGGGACGCTTTCCCGCCTCACAGGATTGATTCAACTAGCCGTCCAGAGCGGATCCCAAGCCTGTGAGGGACGGCTTGCGCCCCGTGCGTGCACAAGTGACAGCGCGTGCCGGTCCTGCGCCCTTGGCCGACGGCGGGGAGGCAGTTACCGGGCAGTCTCGTCTTTCGTAGCTCATCCGGTTTGAGGCACATGCGCCGAGTTCGGTCGATATAACCAACGAGTTCGGTCGGCGGCACCGGCGCACCGGGAGAGTGCCCTGATTCGGCACAACCGGATGCTCCAGCACCCTACGCCACCCACAAGAACCGTACGATTCCAACTAGTCCAAGGAGGCTGGCTGGCGCCAACGATACATTACAACACCTCCACCCTTGACCACAGGCGCACATTCACCATCTGTCACCACCCACAATCACATAAAATAAGATCACCGCACCAGCCCGAACCAGCACCCACACCCCAAACCAGACGAGCCAGCTTAGTGTCGTTTTTGGGTTTCGGCGTGGTCGGTGAGGTAGGTGATGGTGCGGACGATGTTGTAGGGGGTGGTGGTGTTGGTGGTGGTGATGGTTCCGACCACGGGGGTGGTGGTGCCGCCGTTGGGGGTGTAGGTGGCTTTCCAGGTGGTGGTAAGGGTGGTGGTCACGTCGGCGGCTGTGCGGGTGTAGCGGTGGGTGAGGGTCTGGTCGGGCCAGGCAGCACCGGGATCGGTGGTGGTTGTGGTGGTGCCGTCTCCCCAGTTCCAGGTGTAGGACACCGGGGTGGCGTGGATGGTTACTTCGGTTCCGGCTACGGTGGTGGTTAGTACCTGGGTGTCGGGGCTGGTGTAGACGATGAAGTCCTTGGTTAGCAGTACTTCTGGGCCTGGGGGTTGGCGGGTGATGCCTGAGCCCTCGGCCAGCAGGGTGGACACGTCGGTGGAGGAGATCGTGATCACCACGGTGGTGCCGTCGGAGGCTTGGACGCTGGTTGCTGCCGCGGCATCGGTGGCGCACTCGTCAGGATCAAGCACAATAGCACGCATTCCGACGTTCACGCCCATTCTCATACCGAAGCACATGGCATAAGACAAACTCGCCATAAAAGCGGCCTTGGCATCAAATACACCACCAACCCCAGAATCAGCCACAACCCCACCCCCACCAGACGCACCCGGAACCGACACCACCACATCATAAGACACCCCACCAGAAACAATCACCGAATCCTGTCCTGCATCTACGCTAATCCTCGGGTCTGCATGAGGATCTGCTGCCGATTTGGGTGCGATGCACGTACAAGCGAGAACCAACATGCATGGAATCAATGCACGAAGCACGGTAGGCGATGGCTTCATTCTGAATCACTCCTGTCTTCTGGGCCAACAGCTTCAACGGCTTCGACGCTCCAGCTGCTGCCCGTCCAGTAAATTTGGACTAGTAGTATGTCGTCAGACGCTTCAATTGCACTGGGCTCACCATCTTCGGAGTGGGCCGTGTGGGCTTCAGAAATAACCTGGGTTCGTACCACGTAGCGGTTGGAGTCGGTATCGTCGACCAAGTACTCCAGAGGTGTGGTCTCCTGCACCCACGGATCCGCCCAGCCCCCAGATTCATGTCGCGCCGTGGCGTTGGCCATCACCTTGCGACAGAATCCGCAGTTGTCGTCACTCATTTTCTCGAAAGCATCTATGTCGCCGGTGGCGTAGACGTATGGGTAGAGGTTGAGGAAGTATGTGGCTGCGGTGATGGCGCCTTCGGGGGTGAACTGTGGGGTGTAGGGATCAGGCGGCTCCATGGCCAGAGCGGTGGCTCTGGCCGCGGCCTGTTCCGGCGACAGCGTGGGCGCGGCACTAGCACTGACAGTCGCTGATGGGGTCCAGGTGGGACTGAAACCACCGGTGGCGCTTCCACGCGAACAACCCCCACCCAGTGCCAGCCAGGCAACCACCACGGACAAGGCCGCCAGACGAACGAACCCGACCGCAGCCCGGCGCCGATGCGGCATCGAATGGAGTAAGGGGACGGTAGACATAACGGGCACGGCCTCCTCGGTGAGGACCCTAACGGGACTAACAGGCGCGCCAGCCAAAGCGCCAACGCCAGACAACCGTACCCACACACCCACCACAACCGCCACCCCCAACCAACACCCTGTGGAAAACCTACCGACTTCAGCAGTAACGATGGGGACTTACACCGCCCGACCCGACCCCGCCCGTCCGAACCCAGCCCCACTGATGTCTACTACGCCGGTTCGGTCTCTACTACGCCACTTAGGCCTTTGCTGAAGGGCTCTAAGGCCTTCAGCTAACACCTAACCGGCGTACCCAACGCCCAAGTGGCGTAGTAGACGGGGCTACGGGCAGCTATCACCACTGCCGACAACAGCCGTAACCACGAGTTGCAGGCTAGGCCTCCGCCCTGCCGCCCCCTCAGAGATGTTGCGGCCCAACCCACGACTTGGAGTTCGCCTCAGTAGATAACAGTGCGGGAGCAGGGTACGGGCACCAAGTCCCAGTAAGGACGAGCTGCCCGACTCATGTATCCCAACTGTCAGATCACAGGGAAGGCCAGCCATCCCCTAACTCCAAAAACCGGGGGCTTGCCCCTGTTTTGTGGACACGAGGGTTTGGCGGGTGATGCCTGAGCCCTCGGCCAGCAGGGTGGACACGTCGGTGGAGGAGATCGTGATCACCACGGTGGTGCCGCCTGCGGCCTGGGCAGTGGTTGCCGCCGCGGCATCGGTGGCGCACTCGTCAGGATCAAGCACAACAGCACGCATTCCGACGTTCACGCCCATTCTCATACCGAAGCACATGGCATAAGACAAACTCGCCATAAAAGCGGCCCTCTCATCGAACACCCCACCAGTGCCGCCCTCAACAGTGACACCGCCGCCACCCGACCCACCCGGAACCGACACCACCACATCATAAGACACCCCACCATAAACAATCACCGAACTACCATGCGCTCCAACTTTCACGTTGCTTACAGGCTGATCATCTGCGACGCTAGCAGGGGCAATAGTGCAGAATAGTAGAAATGCTGAAATGCAAACGAGCGTTCTTGTTGCGAGGGATGCTTTCATTCTGATTCACCTTCCTCTTCCAGCTGAACAGCTTCAGTCTTCCAAGTGTTGTTCCAGTAAATCTGGAGTAGAAATACACCCTCCGACGTTTCTACACTTAGTGAGGGCGTGTTGTTGCCCGGGTGTTCCGTGTGAGCTTCGGACACAACCTGGGTTCGTACTACGTATCGGTTGGGGTCTTCTTGGTCCGTCCACCACTCTAGCGGAGTGATCTCCTGCCCCCAGGGGTCCGCCCAGCCTCCGGAATCGTGCAGATTGGTTACATTATGGATAACTGTGTTGCAGTAGGAGCAGTTGTCGTCGCTCAGGTTCTTCCAGGCGTCCAGGTCGCCGGTGGCGAAGACGTATGGGAACAGGCTGATGAAGTATGTGGCTGCGGTGATGGCGCCTTCGGGGGTGAACTGTGGGGTGTAGGGATCGGGCGGCTCCATGGCCAGGGCTGTGGCTCTGGCCGCGGCCTGTTCCGGCGACAGCGTGGGCGCGGCACTAGCACTAACAGTCGCTGATGGGGTCCAGGTGGGACTGAAACCACTGGTGGCGCTTCCACGCGAACAACCCCCACCCAGTGCCAGCCAGGCAACCACCACGGACAAGGCCGCCAGACGAGCGAACCCGACCGCAGCCCGGCGCCGATGCGGCATCGAATGGAGTAAGGGGACGGTAGACATAACGGGCACGGCCTCCTCGGTGAGGACCCTAACGGGACTAACAGGCGCGCCAGCCAAAGCGCCGACGCCAGACAACCGTACCCACACACCCACCACAACCGCCACCCCCAACCAACACCCTGTGGAAAACCCACCGCACCCCAGCCACAACAACCGAACTCGACGGTTATATCGACCGAACTCGACGGTTATATCGACCGAACTCGGCGGGAGGGGGCGGGTGGCGGATCGTCACCGTGGTTCGAGTGCTCCTCAGCGGGGACGCGCAACCGCCGTCGAACCACGCATGATCAACTCGGGCGTTAGCACCACGCGCTGGTGGACATGCAATCCGTCCCGCGCCATCTCGTCCAGGATCAAGCGCACGGCCGCCTCCCCCATCTCCTGACCGTTCATGGTAATGCTGGTCAACGGTACACGACAGTCCCCCGCCGAACTGTTGCGGTCGCACCCCATAACGGCGATATCTCCCGGAACGCGGACGCCTGCCTCGCTCAGCCCCTCGACCAGTCCAGAGGCGAGCGAGTCGGACACTCCAATGACGCCGTCGGGCCGGGTCTCGGGGCCGCGGCCGGCAATCTGCGACGCCACAGCGAAGCCATCGGCCTCTTTCACCCCACCGGCCATAATCTCCTCGAAGGAGGCGCCCGCGGCCTCACGCATGGCACGCCGCACACCGCGGCGGCGCAGCCGAACCGGTTGATACTGCTCGTCACCGCCCGCCGCAAAGGCTATCCGTCTGCACCCGATATCCAGCATATGCTGGACGGCCAGGTAACCGACCTGCTCGTTGTCCACGATTACAGTGCACAGGCTCTCATCCCCCTGGTCATAATTGATCATGACCACGGGCGTGTCCCGTGCCTTTAGTCTGGCCACATGCTCCGACGAGTCCTGCATCGGCGCCAGCAGCAGACCGGCAACACGCGCTTCATTGAAGGAAGCGACGTTGTTCCCCTGGGCGACGAAGTCGTCGTCACTGTCCGCCAGCAGCAAGTTGTGGCCTGCCGCCCGGGCAGCCGCCTGCGCCCCTCGCGCCACATCGACGAACATGGAGTTCGAAAGATTGATGACCACCAGGCCCAGGGCCCCGGATCTACCGGAGGCAAGGGTGCTGGCGTTGGCGTTACGGACGAACCCGAGCTCGTTGATTGCCGCCCGTACCCGCTCAATCGCGGCTGCGGACACGCGCTCGGGATGGTTGAGGACGTTCGATGCGGTGCCCAGGGACACCCCGGCTCGATCCGCGACATCTCGCAGACGCGGCGGACGCTGCGCATGCGTGGGCACCTTTCGAACACCTCATTTCCCGTGGAGGTGCACCCGCAGGCTCACCCCTTCACCGCACCGGCCGTCATCCCCTCCTGGATCTGCCGGTTGAAGAACGCATACATGATAAGCGGCGGGATGGTGATCAGCAGGACGTCCATGAACAGAAGGTTCCACTGGTTCAGCCCTTGCGACTGGTAGTTGTACAGCGTGAGCTGGACGGTCTCGTTGCCCTGGCCGGGCAGGAAGTACAGGGCGTATGTGAAGTCGTTAAAGACAGTTACGGCCTGCACCACGATGACCGTGACGATCGTGGACCTCAGCAACGGGAAGATGACCCGGAAGAACAGGCGCACGGGACCCGCGCCGTCGATGATCGCCGCCTCGTCCAGCTCCCGCGGTATCGTCTCGACGAAGGCGCGGAACAACAGGATGCAGAAGGACAGTCCGAAGGCGACGTGAACGGCGATCAGGCCGGCCAGAGTCTTATACAGGCCCAACCCCTCCAGCACCCAGATGGTCGGGACGACGGCGGGAGGGATTATTAATCCCATCATGACGAACAGGTTGATGACGCCGTTCCACCGAGACCGACGCCGCTGCAGGACATAACCGACCATCGCCCCCAGGATCACCTGTATCGCGACCGCGAGCACCGTTACGACGGCGGAGTTCACGAAGGCGCGAATCAGCACGTAGTCCTGGGTGGCGATCACCGTCTTGAAGTTCTCCACGAAGGCCCATTCGGTGGGCAAGGAGAACTCCAGCACAGAGGCCTCCTTCTGCGTCTTCCCCGCCGTCAACACAATGAAGACGAACGGGACGATGAAGACCACGATGCTAATCAGGATCGCGATTACCCCGGGGATCAGGCCCCGGCGCCGGTTCCGCTTTCCGGCAAGTGCGGCGGCGGTCATGACCGATTCCCCTTCCGGTTCAGCCACATGTTGAGTGGGATCACGATTACCGCGATGACCAGAAACAGCACCACGTTGCCGGCCGTCGACAGGCCGTAGAAGCCCGCCTGGTATTGCTTATAGATGACCGAGGCGATCACGTCGGATGAGAAACCCGGGCCGCCACGAGTCATGGTCCAGATGAGGTCGAAGGACCGCAGTCCGCCGATGAGGGACAGGATGATCACGGTGACCGTGGCCGGACGACACAGCGGCAGGGTGATGTTCTTGAATATCTGCCATGCGCCCGCACCGTCCACCTTCGCCGCCTCAACGTACTCGTGAGGGATGGCGACAATCCCGGAGATATAGATGACGGTTGCCAGTCCAACACCCTTCCACACGTCGACTCCGGCAACGGAGAAGAGCGCAAGGCCGGGGTCGGTCAGCCAGCCTGGACCATCAATGCCGACGACGGCGAGCGCCCGGTTGACCAACCCGTCCTGCGGGTCGAGCAGCACCTTCCAGGTGACGCCGACACCGATTGTCGACACCAACACGGGGAAGAAGACGACCGACCGCAGGTAGTTGCGCCCGAAGACCTGGGAGGTCAGTAGGACCGCGAGAGCGAGTCCGAGAACCACCTTGGCGCCGGAGGTCACGAAGGCGTAGATGAAGGTGTTGGCGAAGCCCTTGACCAAGGAGGGCTCTTTGAAGAACTGAGCGAAGTTATCCAGACCTATGAACTCCATGTCGAACAGAGTCCAGCGTGTTAAAGCGAAATAGAAGGAGGCGAGCGTCGGAACCAGGAAGAGGATCACGAAGAACAGCGCTGCGGGGAGGTGGAAGTACAGTGGATAGTACTTGTCCAGCCCCCTCCCCCGCCGTTTCTCCGCCCCTGCCCGGGGCGCATTGTCTGCGGCGCCGCGCGACGCCGTTGATACAGTTGTTGCTGCCATTTTCACTCCCGGCCATATGTGGGGGCGAACCGCCGAGTCCGCCCCCACGCAGCGGCTGGCGTCACCAGCCCTCAAGGCCGAGTTGCTGCGCCTGCTTCTCGACATCCTGGTCATACAAGGCAGCCCCCTCAACCGCCGTCGAGATGCCGGAGCCCACCTGAACGGTGATCTGCTCGAGGGAGGGCCCCTTGATCGGCGAGAGGAACTCCAACGCCAGCCCGGTGTTATCCGCGTCGTAGTACGGGGTCATGTCCTCCACCAGTGAAGTGGCGGTCGCGGGGAGCTCGCAGCCGTCGATCACGAACGGGCCGCCGACCGTGATCGCAGAGCCCATGACCGTGCAAGCTTCCGGGGTGGCGAGCCAGTCAAGAAGCTCATAGGCGGCCTCAAGTTTCTCGCCCTGCGTGGTCTTGGGTATGTACATGCCGTTCGGCGTCCCGATGGTCAGCGTGGTGTTGGCGGCGTCCTCCGCGGGAATCGCGAACACGCCGAGTGAGGCGTCCGCGTCCGGGTAGTTCTCACCGATGGCTGCGGATACGTTTGACGTAAGCATCGGGTAATGGGCCGCCGCGCCCTCGGCAAGCATCCTGACGCCGTCGTCATAGGTGGCCGAGGCGAAGTCGTCATTCAGATAGCCCGCATCGTAAATGTCCTGAAGATGCTGGAATCCGGCGAAGGCCGGCTCGGCCGCGTACTTCGCCTTATTGGCGGTGTAGTTGTCAGCCCAATCAGGGTCGGCCGCTAGCACGTTCGCGGCGTCACCTAGGACCATGACCTGCGAGGTCCAGGTATCGGAGTAGGTCTGCACGACGGGCGTGATCCCTGCGGCTGCGATCTTCTCATTGTTGCTCATGAACTCGTCCCAGGATTCTGGAGTTTCCAGGCCGAGCTCGGCGTAGACGTCCTTGTTGTAGATCATGCCGAAGGAGAAGGACGCCCCGACCGGAAGACCATACATGCCGTTGTCCGTGGACGCGGCCTGCACCCAGTTGTCGTCGACCTTGCCCGCCCAGTCCTGATCCGACAAGTCCACAAGCATGGAGTCGGGACTCAGCGCCTTCAGCAAGGATCCCGAGTTGTACCAGAACAGATCGTTCATGTCCCCGGTAGACAGGCGCGTCTTGATCAGGTTGTCCCCTTCCGATCCCGAGGGATGGGTCTCATAGGAGATCCGAATGTCCTCGTGGGAGGAGTTGAAGGACTCCACCAGCGGATCCCACAGGGCGATCGACGAAGGGTCGGAGTCAATGTAGATCGAGAGTTCGGTGACGCCGTCGGCGGACTCGGCTCCGGAACCGCAGGCGCCGAACCCAAGCGCCCCTGCGACGGTCACGACCGCTAGGACGGCCACGGACTTACGGATACTCATGTGGGTGTCCTCCATGTATGAATGCCTCGCCACTCCTCCATTGGAGTGGCGCAAGCCATGAAACTGAAGCGCTTCATTGCGATGCCAGCCTAACCCAGGCCTTCACGGACGTCAACCACCAACACTCACCTCTTCATCGAACCACTCCGACTGCGACTATTCAGTGCGATTTCAATGAATCCAAGCTACCGAACAGCACCCGGGACGGCGACCATCCCTTCCCTCCCGCCAACTCCGGATACTTCGAAGCGCTTCAACACCGACCGCGGCTCGTTGAGAAAGCGCTGCGACGAGGCAACAACTCCCCTATGAGGTCGTTTATGAAGTTCCAGCCTGAACGTGCCGTGACTGCACGCCTGCGGCACCAACCTGCGAACGCGAGACGATTACCGCCGCTCGCCACTGCCTCTGATCGGGCTGGACGGCACCGCCGAGGCATCTACCGGCACCGGTGCGCGCGCCGTCCACTGGTTCTATCGGCGCACTCAGCTCGGCCGTGGAGCGCTACAGGCCCTATTGGCGCGGAGCCGACAAACCAGGCATCACGTCTTGGACTGCCTGGCTGCCGTTGGACCACCTGAAACGCACTCTCAGACGGTCCAACCGCAAAAGCCCGGTCCAACCGCAGAAACGCGGTCCAAGTACGCAGCCAGCAGCCGACCGAGCCCACACCCAACACCGCCAACACCCTCAAACCGGAAGAGCCTCCAAACCACGCCCCGCCCGGATGTCACGGCCACCGAGCGCCGCCGCATCGACCGACCTCGGCATATAACAAGTGCCGGTCTCGACGAGGAACAATTAGAACAAGAGGCGCACGGGGCCGAGCAGGCCGTGGGGGACGCTGGGATGCCGCACCGCCCAGGGGCCGGTCATGTAGACGTCGGCCGCCAGCGTCGCGTTGCGCAGCGTCGTGCGGACCTCGATCTCGATGATCGGGTCCTGTCCTGCGGCCACGACCCCGGCCAGTGCCTGTCCGACCGGGACGTCCGCGTCATCGCGCAGCACCGGCCCGAATTCGCAGTCGCCCACCCGCACAAGCGCGCTGCCGCCCAGCTCACCGAGGCTCAGCACGGCATCCGCGAGCGCGGCCCGGGCGGCCTCGCCGCCGGCGCCGCCCTCCACGTGGGCCCGGTACACCCCGGTGCCGGAGACATCCTTCAACGCCGCGATACCACGCCAGTCACCGGGCCCCTGCCCGGGCAGGTCGATGGTACGGGGCCCATCCGGCTCCTCGCTGGTGACGGTCAGGCTCCAGTCCATGAGGGCGAGTTCCGCGCCGCCGGCCTCTGCCTGCGCCCCGGTCACGGCTCCTCCGAGCGAGGCGGTATCGCCTCCACTGGAGGCCACGGCTCCCGCACCGATTACCGCCCCGGCGACGGCGCACGCCCCGCCCGCGCCAACGACCTCAGCAACGCCTGCCGCGCTCTCGCCCCCGGGGACGACCCGCAGCACCGCCAGCCCCAGCGGGGCGAGTGCTGCCTCCACGCGTGTACGCCCCGCCACCACTTCGGCTCCCACCGGGGTGATCGCACCCGCGTCCAGGTCGAGAACCTCCACGCGCCCGGTGCCTTCGATCTCCAGCGGTAGGGCGACCGCCTCGACGGCGGGGTTGTATACGAGCACATAGCGCCCCTCGGCGGCGTCGCGCACCTGGCTCAGCAGCACCGGCCCGCGCCAGGCCACGCGCGGGCGAACCCCGAGCGCCGCGAGCGCGGCGGGCACCTCCTCCCAGCCATCCACCCGCTTCACGCGCGCTCCCGCGAGGACGGCGGTGATCGCGTCGGCCACCTGCGGGTCCCGGTCGCTGCCACCCCAGCCTGCGTCACCCGTCGGCGGCCGCCCGACGACGACGATGGCCAGTCCCGCCGCGGCGGCACGCGCCAAGCCCTGGGCGGCATCGAGCGGAATGGTGCCGCCCTGGAGCGCGGCATCCAGAATCAAGGCCCGGTAGGCGGGCCCGTCGGGGAAGAGCACGACCCGCTCCGCACCGGGCGCGCACTCGGCGGCCGGCAGCGTCGCGCCCCCGGCCCTCCGTCCCCCAGCGCCGGTCTTGCCCGCGGCGCCCGCTGCTGCGGCATCGACACCGCACCCGGGCCCCGGTTCGAGACCGACGACCCCCTCTTCGGCCAGACCGACCGGGTCAAGCAGCTGCACGCCGTAGCCGGCCCGGTCCAGGGCCTCGGTGTCCAGCAGCCGGTCGGGGGCGGTGGCGTCGGCCTCGGCATTGCCGCGGGCGGCGGTGGTCAGGAAGCCGTCGCGGTAGACGGCCACGTCCACCCGGGGCGTGCCGGTCTCCAGCACGGCGGTGCCGCGCGCCCAGTAGTCGGTCAGGCCCTTCCAGTGCTCCCACTGGGGGAAGTGCCGCTGGTTCCAGGACTCGGAGACGATGGTGCCGAAGCGGCCCCGGGTGGGCCAGGGCGCCTCGGGGTCCTGGGCGGCGAAGCCGTGCACGAAGGGCTTGGTGACGCCCACAGCCCACTCCTTGTCGAGCATGTGCCGGTAGTCCGCCAGGGAAAAGTCGTAGCACTTGTCCATCTGGGCGCCGAGCTCGGTGGACACGCGCACGGCCCCGCCCTGGTGGGCGCCGCCCACACAGCTTCGCTGCCAGTCCAGGGTGAAGCGCCAGCCCGGGCGGTCCATGCGCATGGGCACACGGTCGCCGGAGTTGAGGGACTCGACCTCAGCGCGCCCGCCGCAGCGCACCAGTTCCCGGAAGGAACGGACCGGCTCCAGGTTCTGCCCGTAGGCGGCCTGCGCCTTGTGCCGCATGCCGTGTCCGACGGCCCAGTCCTGGATGAGGGCCAGGTGGTCGCTGACGTACAGGTCGGTGATGGTGCGGTCGTAGTCGGCGCGCACGCGCCGCCCCAGGGCGGTCGGCGCGCCGTCCGCGGCGGCGGAGTCGAAGTCGGGGCGCGGGGGCGCCTCGGGCACCCAGTAGCGGCATTGGCCGTGCGCGACGAGCAGCGGCAGGTAGCGGGTGAGGTCATAGCCGCGCAGGGAACGGAAGCGATCCAACATGGTCAAAGACCAGAACAGGCAGTCGGCGTTCAGCTCCAGGGAGTCCTCAAACAGCTCGGTGGCGGTGGCGCCGTCGGCGGACAGGGCGGCGCCCGCCTGCCCGATCTGGTGCTCGTCCAGGTAGGCCAACGCGGCCCGGGCGGCCTTGGCGTCGACGAAGCTGGTCACCCCCTGCTCGCTGTCCCGGGACCAGAAGGCCATGAGCGCCCACTGCCCCTCCCCCGGCGCCCAGGTGACGACGGCGTCCGCATCCTCACCGCTCACGGCGCCGGTCAGGTCGGTCAGGGTGGTCTCGTCCAGCAGGGTGGAGCGCTCCGGTTCGATGATCTTGGTGGACTTGCCCCAGGGGTTGTCGGAGGGGACCACCCGCGGCGGCGTGCCGCGCCGAGCCACCCGGCCGGCGACGACGGCGACCAGCTTCTCTCCGCGGGCCCGGTCGGGGTCGTCGAAGGGCACGGGCACGGGCGTGACCACCGCGTCGCCGCATCCATCGACGGGCGCGGAGTTTTCGGCGGCGGCCCGGCCGGAGTCGCCCCGAGAGGCTGCCGGGCCGTCGTCCCCGATCCACGTCACCCCGTACTGAAGCTCCTGGGCGGCGTAGGCGGTGCCGCGGGCGGTGTTGGGGGTCTGCAGGGGCCAGGCGGCGCCGAGGGTCATGGCCACGCCCACGCCGAGGCGGCGCGCCTCGTCCAGGACGGCGGCAAGGGCCTGGCGCTGGGAGGCGTCGGCCCAGAAGCCGGGCGAGAAGGCGATCTCCACCTCCCCGAAGCCGGCGGCGGTGATGGCCCGCAGCTCTTCGAGTAGCTCCTCAACCGGAACCGGCTGCTGCCACCACCAGCGGATCCCGGGCCGGTCGGTCATCTCCGGGTCGGCCAAACGCGCCCGGCTCAGGGCGGCGCGGCTGGCGGGACGGCGCAGACGGGCGGGGGCGGTCATGGGTCTGCTCCTCCTTGAGTGCTGGCTGGAATGCCTACAGCGCCCGGTAGCGGAAGTCGGTTATGCGCGCGCTCCCGCCCCCGGCGGCGAAGACGGCGGGCCGCAGGGAGACCAGATCGTTCGCGGTATTGGCGTGGTAGCCGGAGCACTCCAAGGTGAGCGGGTAGTGGGTCCACTGGGCCTGCCCGGGGGCGCGGTAGTACATCTGCACGATGTGCTCGCGCTTCTCCAGGGCGAGCTCCAGGGCGCGGGTGCCCTCCGGCAGCGACTGACTCCCCCAGGTGCGGGTGCCGCCGGTCCAGGCCTGCAGGCGGCCTGTGGCCAGTTCCAGCCCGAGGAAGAGCCGGTGGTTGAAGAACAGCAGCAGCCCCGCCATCGTCTCGGGCGCCTCGGCTTCGCCGGATGTCTCCGCCGCTCTGGCCTGCGGACCGCCGTCATCGCCTGCCCGTGCGGCGTCCAGCAGTTCGACGCCGACCTCCACCCGGTAGGAGCGGTCGGGGGCGCGCACGGTCATGGGTGAGGACGACGCCGGGTCCTCCCCCTTGCCGGTCAGCACCAGCCCCGCCTGGGTGAAGGCGGCGCGGGCGGTCTCCTCGGCACCGGGCCGGTCGAAGGTCCACCGCCATCCCCAGGCCGGGGCGTGGAAGTCGTCGGATAGGGCGACGCCGTGGGGCCGCTGCTGGCTGCCGCCGCCAGGCAGGGCCAGCGGGGAGTTCAGGTCGCCGCCGCGGGCGACCGGCCAGCCGGCCTCGGTCCAGTCGACCGGTTCGAGCAGAATCTGCCGGCCCAGCCCCTGGGCGCCCCGCTCGTAGGCGTGGTAGATGACGTACCACTGGCCGCCGGGCCCTTCCAGCAGGGTGCCGTGTCCGCGCGACCACCAGGGCTGGGAGGGGTCGGTGCAGCGCAGCAGCGGGTTGGCGGGCATGTTCTCCCAGGGACCGTCGATACACCGGGAGCGGGCCACGATGATCATGTGCCCGGTGGCCGGGCCGGCGGTGCCGCCGACGGCGGAGACCAGGTAGTGCCAGCCGTCCCGCATCACGTGCTTGGGCCCCTCCAGGGAGTAGGCCTCCACCACCCAGTCCTCCGGATAGTGCCAGCCGTCGTAGACGTGCTCCACCTCGCCAACGGTTTCCAGGCCGTCGGGGCTCAGCCGCACCCGGTCGACGCCGTTCAAGAACAGGTAGCGCTCGCCGTCCTCGCCCACGGCGTGCCCGGGGTCGATGTAGCCGCGCAGGCCCAGGTCCACGGGGCCGTGCCAGGTGCCCTCGATGTCATCGGTCCACATCACCGCAATGGTGGGGGCGTCCACGCGCGACCAGGAGGTGGGCATGAAGGGGATGTACATGTAGTAGCGGCCGGCGTGCTCCACCAGGTCGATGGCGAAGACGCTGCCCCAGGGGTCGGGGCAGGTGGGGCCGACGGGCTCCCAGTCCACCAGGTTCTCCGAGCGCCACAGCACAATGCCGGGGCTGGACTCGAAGGAGGAGTAGGTCAGGTAGTAGCGGTCCCCGACGCGCAGGACGGTCGGGTCGGGGTAGTCCCCGCCCATGACGGGGTTGCGGTAGGTGCCGTCGCCGAGGTTGGCACGGCGCTGGTTCTCAAGGCCGCGCCCCCAGGCGGGGGCGGCGGGGGTGGTTGTGGTGCTCATGTGGTTACTCCGGTGGTGCGACGGCGGGGTGAGTCGAGTAGCTGTTGTTGGCGCGGGATTGGGGCTCGCGGGTGGGGTCGTTCAGCACAACACGTCGTCCAAGAAGGCGGCGAAGTGCGTGCAAGTGGCCTTGGCGGTGGGCAGGCCGGGCACGGACAGGTGTCCGTGGGTCTCCCCGGGGACGGTGTGCTGCTCGACGTCGACGCCGGCCTCCACCAGTTGCTGTGTGAAGCGCTCCCCGGAGGCGCGCAGGTCGTCGGCCTCGCAGTTCTCGATGTAGGTGCGCGGGTAGCCGACCAGGGAGTCGGCGTTGCCGGGCATGGCGTAGTCGAAGTGCTCGACCCCGGTCATCTCGGGGCCGAGGAGCTGCCCGATGAGGTAGTCGTTCTGGGCGATTGCGGCCTCGCGGCCGGGCCATAGGAGGGGCGGAAGCGTCGCGAGGACGGCGGTGAGCTCGGCTGAGGGTTCCGGCAACGGGTAGTGAACCAGCGGATAGGCCAGGAAGATGCCGGCCGGGGGTTCCCCGGCGTCGCGCCCGTGCAGGCCGACGGAGGCGGCCAGGCAGGCGCCGGCGCTGCCGCCGCCGACGGCAACGCGCTCCGGGTCGGCGGGCAGGCCGTGGCCGCCGGAGCGGACCCACTGGTAGGCCGCCCAGCAGTCGTCGTGCGGGACGGGGTGGGTGAGGCCGTCGACGGCGAGCCGGTAGTCGACACTGACCACGGGCAGCCCGGTGGCGTGCGCCAGGCGGGCGGCGGTGTGGTCGGCCTCGGGCATGTCCAGGTCGCCGAAGATGAAGGCGCCCCCGTGAATCCAGACGACGGCGCCGCGGCGGCCGGCGGTGTCGGGGGCGGCGAGCGCGCTCGGGGTGTACACGCGCACGGGCACGTCCCCATGCGGGCCGGGGGCGGCATCGTCACGGCGGTCCACCTCGGGCAGGTCGACGGGGTCGACGGGCAGGTCGTAGCGGGCCGCCTGGGCCTGATGCTCGGCGGTGAATCCGGGCCCGCGCGGGGGCAGACCTTCCAGGACGTGAAGGCGCTCGCCGTGGACACCGGCGACGCGGCCGACCTTCTCGGAGGCCTCGGTGGCGACGACGGGGCCGTGGGATGAGTTGAAGCGCATGGGGTACCTCCTTGTACGCGCTTGCAGGTGCGGGTGGTCAGGCGGTGACGGTCAGTAGCAGCGGGACGGCGTCGGGGTCGGTCCCGAGGCGGATCTCGAAGTCGCCGGGCTCGACGCGCCAGCCCTGCCCGTCGTCGTCCCATAGCGCCAGGCGGCTGCGGTCCAGCCGGAAGGTGACCTCTTGACTGCCTCCAGTGGGGACGGCGATGCGCTGGAAGCCGGCGAGCCGGCGGACGGCGGGGGCGAGCGAGGCCAGCAGGTCGTGGGTGAACAGCAGCACCACGTCTTCGCCGTCGCGCGCGCCGGTGTTGGAGACGGTGGCGGTGACCTCCACGGCGGCGCCGGCGTCGAGCTCGGCCAGGGTGATGGTGGCGCGGGACAGGGCGGCGTCGCGGTAGGTGAAGCTGGTGTAGGACAGGCCGTGGCCGAAGCGGAAGCGGGGGCCGAGCTCCAGGTCGCGGTACTTGGAGGTGAAGAACTCCTGGAGGTTGGCGGGGCCGTCCAGGCCCATGTCGAAGGCGGGTTTGGTCATCTCCCCGCCGCGGGTGGCGGGGCGGCCGGTGTTCTCGTGGGCGTCGTAGGTCGCGGGCAGCTGCCCGCTGTGGCGGGGGAAGGCCATGGGCAGGCGTCCGGAGGGGTTGACGGCGCCGGTGAGGATGTCGGCGATGACTTCCGGGGCGGTGGTGCCCAGGTGCCAGGCGACCAGGACGGCGCTGGGCTCCTCGATCCACTCCTCGACGACGAGGGGGCGCCCGGCGACTAGCACGACCGCCAGGGGCGTGCCGGTGGCGGCGACGGCGTGGACGAGGGCGGCCTGGTTCCCGGGCAGGTGCAGGTCGGCGCGGGAGGTGGCCTCGCCGGTGAGCTGGCTGGGCTCGTCCAGAGCGAGGATCACCAGATCGGCATCGGCCGCGGCCGCGGCGACGGCGGCGGCCTCCGCCTCGGTGACGTCGAGCGGGTCCTGCCCGCCCAGCACCGTGAGCTCGGGTGCGGGCGTACCGGCTGCTGCGGCGCGCTCGCCCAGGGCGGTGGTCAAGGCGTCGGCCAGGCAGTGGACGGGTGGGGCGGCGAAGTGCTGCACCCAGGCGCCCAGGTGGTCGGTGTGGGTGGCGGCCGGGCCGGCCAGCAGGATGCGGCGGGTGGTGGGGGCGATGGGCAGTGTGCCGTCGTTGGTGAGCAGGACAGGGCACTTTTCGGCGGCGTTGCGGGCGGCGGCCAGGTGCTCGGCGGTGGGGGTGGTGATCTCGGCGTCGGGGTCCACGTAGGGATGCTCGAACAGGCCGAGTGCCATCTTCAAGGTCAGGACGCGGCGCACGGCGTCGTCGACGCGGGCCACCAGGGCCGGGTCGTCGCCGTCCAGGAGGGCGGGGCTGTCGGGACGGGCGACGGGGTCGTGCAGGTGGCCGCCCATTTCGACGTCGAGCCCGGCGGCCAGCGACATGCGGGCGGCATCGGCCAGGTCGGCGGCCACGCCGTGGGGGATGAGGTTGTCCACGCCGGAGGCATCGCCCACAATGGCGCCGGCAAAGCCCAGCTCCTCCTTGAGGACGCCGGTGAGCAGACGGCGGTTGGCGTGCACCGGGCGGCCATTGAAGGTGTTGAAGGAGGCCATGACGGAGCCGACGCCGGCATCAACGCAGGCGGCGAAGGGCGGCAGGTAGACGCTGTGCAGCCGCTGGTCGGACATGTCCACGGTGTTGTAGTCGCGGCCGCCCTCGGCGGCGCCGTAGCCGATGAAGTGCTTGGCGGTGGCCACCATGGCGCCCAGCTCGTCCAGGCGCTCATGCTGGTAGCCGGCCACCATGGCGGCGCCCAGTTCGGCGGTCAGCAGGGGGTCCTCGCCGAAGCCCTCGGCCACGCGTCCCCAGCGCGGGTCGCGGGCGACGTCCACCATGGGTGAGAAGGTCCAGGTGACGCCGCCGGAGCGTGCCTCGGCGGCGGAGGTGGCGGCGCAGTCATGGGCGACGGCGGTGGAGAAGGAGGCGCCCATGGCCAGTGGGGTGGGGAAGATGGTGCGCTGGCCGTGGATGACGTCCAAACCGATCAACAGGGGGATGCCGAGTTCGGTCTCCTCCACCGCGGCGCGTTGGATGGCGTTGGTGTCGGTCGCGTTGCCGGGCCAGAACAGGGCGCCGATGCCGGCGCGGGCCGCCTCCAAGCAGTCCTGTTGAGTCATCTTGAAGGCGACCTGCGCCTGCGCCAGTTTCTGCTCCCAGGTCATGCGGGCGAGCAGGGCCTCGATGTGGTCACGCTGGGCGTCGGTGAGCTGGGCTGCGGGTGCGGGGACGGTGGCGTTGTCGGTGGGGACCTTGGCGTCGGGAATGGTGGTCACGTGAGGCTCCTCGTTGAGCGGGTATTCGGTCGGCTGGTCGAGCGGTGTTGGGGTTGGGCGGGCGCAGAGGGTGTCGCCCCTCGGGTCGATCATCCACCTGCACCCGCCCTGGGTGTAATCAAATCTCGCCGCGTTCCTTGGCGGCGCGTTCAGCGGCCTCGGCGAGACGCTCGGCCTAATCGCGGCTGATGCCCTCGGCGAGGGCCTCGGCCTGGGCGGCGCGCTTGACCTCGAGCTCCGCGGAGATCTTCGCCATGGTCTTGGTATCCAACTTCCAGAACAACAGCGGGATGAAGGCGAGGAAGGCCATGATGGCCGGGACCAGATTAGCGGCGATATTGATGCCCGTCAGCGCACTGCCGCTCTGCACCTCCAAGGCCCCGTTGTAACCGAACCAGCCCATGATGTACAGGGCGGCGGCGCCGCCGATGGCGTTGGCGAACTTCGTGGAGAGGGAAACGGTCGCATAGGAGGTGCCGTCGGCCCGAACACCGGTCTTGTGCTCGTAGTAGTCGACGGCGTCCGGAACCATGGACAGGGCGATCGGAGCCGCGAAGCCGGACAGTCCGTAGAGGAACTGGAGGGCGAGTAGCACGGTGAGATTGCTCTGCCCGAAGAAGAAGATGAGCACGAGGCAGACCCCTCCCGAAAGCACGGAGGCCATCATCATATTGCGCTTGCCCAGCTTGAGGGCGAAGGGTGGCAAAGTGACGCTACCTATGATCGTGCCGACTCGGAAGGCGAGCATGACGCCCGCCATCAGGAGCGGGTTACCCAAGATCCAGCGGCAGTAGTAGAACATGATGCCGATGCGCCCGAAGAGGCCGAAGAGCTGCAGCAGCAGCGCAAAGAAAACGACCATGAGCTGGTCGTTGGTCACAACCGCCTTGACCGTCCGGCTGAAGGGGATCTTCTGCTGCTCGGGCGTCATAGTGATGCGCTCGCGAACGTTTAGGCCCGTGATGAGGAATGCCGGCAACGCGATAAGCGCAAAAATGAGCATCGTGAGGAAGTAGGAACGGCCATCAAAACCGCGATCCTTGGCAGCCTCTGACGCTACAAGTGAGACCAGAAGGAAGGGAGTGGCAACGTCCAGGATCAGCCCGGCGGCCTGAGAGCCGATATTGCGGATCCAGTTGAGGATGACGCGCTCACCGGAATCGGTTGTCATGACGCCCGCCAGGGATCCATAAGACATATTGGCAACGGTGTAGAGGAAGCACAGGAGCACGTAGGCGATACCCGCCCAGGCGATCTTGGCGCCGTTGCCGCCATGGAAGGGCATCCAGAAAGCCAGAATCATGCTGATCGACAGCAGCGGCGCACCGAAGATGACGTAGGGGCGGAAGCGACCCCAGCGGCTCTTGGTACGCTCGGCCACATAGCCGAAGGCGAGGTCTTGGAAGCCGTCGAGAACTCGGGCGACTAACAGGATGTTCGCCGCCGCGGCCGCTGGAATGAGCGCGATGTCGGTGTAGAAGGTGATGAGGTAAGAGCCAACGGTGGTCCAAACGAACTGGGATCCGAACTCGGCGAAGCCGTAGGAGATCTTCTCCTTGAGGGGTACCTGGGCCCCCTTGGTGGCGGGTGCCGCAGACTGCGTCGTCATGACGGGCCTTTCTGTGATGTGAAGTGCGGGCTGCTCTGCCCGGAACTCCCGAGGTCAAGGACTTCGAGGTCCGCACCTCGTTGTGTTCTGCTGGACAGTCAACGCGCGGAGACTGCGGGCAACAAGCACACCTACTTCTTCTTTCGCACCGCCCGTGCATAAGATCAGCAGCTGATTAGGCCCTACAACCGTCGCTCAAACCACACCCATCGCCACCTGCTTCGGGCTTTTCCCCAGAATCACAAGCGGCTTGGGGGGCACTGATGCACCAGAGACAGCACATCCCGACTTTTGCACGACCAACGCAAAAGTGCGGGCTCTATGCCCATAGATTCGGTTGACGATTGCGAAAGCTGGACGGAGACTGCCTGCGTGACTTCCCACGACGACAGACTCAAAGACGAGCAACGGACAGCCCCGTCGTCCCCCTCCTCGGAGACGCGGAAGACCACCACCGTGTCATTACGCGCCCCCTCCTTTGCCCACGTCTCCCAGCTGGCAGACCTGATCGCGGAGGCCCGCCGCTACCCGCAGGGGGTCTCCCGCGCCGACCTGTGCGAGACACTTACGCTTGGCCGTAACGCCGTCGATCGCAGATTGAAGACCGCGGTGGAGTTGGGTCTGCTCGCGCCGGCCGGTCGGGGCGTGTCGACCGGTGGCCGCGCCCCCGAGATGTGGCGCTTCAACCCGCGCGCCGCAACCATCCTTGCCTTCAGCGTGGCCTACCGATCCGCCACCGTGGCCTTGATGGACCTGGGCGGTGCAATCATCGATCGGATCAGCTGGGCTGAGGGCATTCTCAGCGATCCGCAGCAGGTCACTGACCACGCCGTCGAGCACCTCATGGCGCTGCGTGGCCGTCACCCGGAGCTGCCGCCGGCATGGGGTCTGGGCGCCTGTATCCCGGCGCCGGTGGACTTCCGCGACGGAACGCTGATCCCACCCGCCACGGCCAGGGCTGGCGGTGCGGCCGACACGCTTGCCTGGACCGGCTTCCCGTTGCGTCAACAGCTCTCCCGCCGACTCGACCTACCGGTGTGGCTCGACGACGAGGTCAATGTCATGGCGCTGGCGGCCGCCAAACGCATAGGGGCGCCCCCGGATCTCCTGTACGTCCGGCTGAGTCTGGGGCTTGGCATGGGTATTGTCTCGGGCGGACAGGTGCACCGCGGTGCCGCGGCCGCCTCCGGGGAGATCGCCCATATTCAGATGGCGGGCGCCGGTGGCCGTGCCTGCCGTTGTGGACGAAGGGGCTGCCTGGAGACGACGCTCTCCGGTGGCGCCATGGAGGACGCGGCAGTCACCCCACAGGCCTTGAAGCGATCCCCCTACCTGCGCCGTCTCGACGAGTCCGAAGGCGTCCGCTGCGAGCACGTCTTTCGCGGCGCCGCGGAAGGGGACCCGGTGTGCGTGCGCCTGCTTACCGAGGCGGCCGACCGGCTCTCGGTGGTGCTGGCAGTGCTGACCACCACCTACAACCCCGGGGAGGTGGTGCTGGGCGGAGGTGTGGCGCAGGCAGGGGAGTTCTTCTCCCGGGCGGTCGGCCAGGCCCTGCGCCGGCGCGTTCTGCCCGCCACCTCCGAACGCCTGCGCGTGCGCATGGGAGGTGCGGACGATACCCTGTCCGGCGCGTGCCGCATGGTCACCGACGCCCTCCTGTCGGCTCACGTCATGCACGTCTGGATGCCCCACGGCTCCCCGGTAGGGGTGCAGGAGGTGGTCACCCACCGCCGCCAAGATGCGTGATCACCTCCCGTCTCCCCGCCCCATTTCACCGAGATCGGTCGTTGTTACCGTCGAGATCGGTAGACATAACCACCGAGATCGGTTGATGTGGCGTAGCCGGTTACGCACCACACACCTGAAGCTGCCAACGCTCGCAGCGCCGCAGCACACGCACCCGCACGGCGGCCAGGCGGTCCAGCGGCAGCAGGTTCAGGCGCTCATCGCCGTTGAGGTTGCGGCCGCCCAGCCGCTCCCCCACCTCGCAGCTCTGCTATCATGGTGATGATAAAACGTCTTCGGTGAGAGGTTGAGGATACCCATGCCAGTCATCCGCCCGATCTCGGACCTGCGCAATAAGTTCACAGAAATCTCCGCAACTGTCCATGAGGACGATCGCCCGGTCTTTCTGACCCGCAATGGGGTTGGTGACATGGTGGTGATGAGCATTGAGCACTACGAGGCGCTCGCGCTCAACCGGGAAATCACCGAGGCGCTGGCCGCGGCGGAAGTCGAGATGGAGACAACCACGGAGCGGTTCACCTCGGAGGAAGTACTCGCGTACGCACTCGCCGCGATCGACAACGCCAACGAATCCAAACAGACCAGCACGTCGCACCCCGTCGAAACAGAAGCATGAGATCGTACGTAGTCCGCTACCTGCGCAGAGCACAGCAAGAACTCGCCGATGCTGGGCTATCGGTACTCGAGGTATCTGGAGACGTTGATTCCGCAGTGCGGACAGTGCGACGCATCGTCACTGTCATCAACTCGTTGAGCACCATGCCGAGTCGCCACCGCGTCTATACGCCATCTCGTTCGCTCTCGCGCGAGTATCGATATATACGCGCCGACCAGCACCTCGTCTTCTACTGGGTCGACGACGAGTCTGCAACCGTAACCGTCGTCCGGATTATCCATGTGCGCGCGGACATCAGCCGGCACCTGGAGTGAGTCCCAACCGGCTCCCGTCTTTGCACCATCACCCAACTAGTCTGCTCCCAGTCACCTCCACCGCCGCAGCACACGCACCCGCACGGCGGCCAGGCGGTCCAGCGGCAGCAGGTTCAGGCGCTCATCGCCGTTGAGGTTGCGACCGCTCACCCACTCCCCCGCCTCGTAACGCCCCTCGACGGCGTCATCGATCTCCACGACCTCGCCCTCGGCACCGGCCACCTCCAGCATGAGGCCCTGCCCGATCACGAGCACCTCATCCTCACCCAGGTCGATCAGCACGCCCATGGCGCGCATGTCTGCCGGGGCCGGCACCAGCGCCTCGGCCACGTTCTCCTGCTCGCCGCGGGCCTGGGTACGCACCTGTACGCCGGCGTCCAGGAACATCCTGCCCAGCACGTCCGCGGCGCCTTGCACGCTCCAGCTCAGGCCGCCCAGCTCGACGACGGCGCTCTCGCCCGCCTCCAGCAGCACCGGCCGGATACGCCCTTCGCGCTGCGCTGTCACAATCACGTCCTGCGCCCCGGCGAGCAGGCGGTATGCGGCGGCGAACTGGCCGTCGGGACGCACGTCGTCCACCCCGAACACGTTGAAACCGATCGCACCGGAGCCGACCGCCCAGAACAGGTTGCCGACGGCCACCCGCGACTCGGGCACCAGCAGCGCATTGTCGGCTCGCACATACCCGGCCACCGCACCCTTGACGTCGTCGACGTAGATGTCGGGGCCGAGCAGGGCCAGCGTAGGCGCGGCCGCCTTCCACACGTCGACGACGCCGGCCACCGGCCCGCCGCTGGGGTACTGGCCCGGCAGCTCCTGCCCCGGCTGCGGCCCCAGCCAGGCGTTGGCGTAGTAGGCGACGTCCAGATGCGCACTCGCCGCTACGGCCAGCGCCTCACAGTAGGAGGCGAAACCCCAGGCCATAAATACCTCATCGGCACCCGGCCCCTCCCCGAACACCTGCGCCCACGTGCCGGAGGCGGGTGAGCCCTGCTCACGCCACAGTCGCGAAGCCGTGCCGGTGGCCTCCGGATGCGCGGCGAGCCAGCCCAGCAGCGCCGTCGGCACCGGAGCGGCCCAGGCGGCCTCGGCGTCGGCCGCGTGGTCGCGAGAGGCGCCCAGCAGCCCGGTCTCGTTCTCAACCTGCACCATGACCACGGTGCCGTCGGCGTCTACGGCGGCGATGTGGCGGGCGAGCGCGGTCAAGGCGCGGCAGTCGGCCTGGCGCAGAGCCGGGGAGAACACCGACAGCACGGGGGTACCGGGTCGGGTGAAGGCACCGGTGGCGCCGTCGGCTCCGGCCTCCGCACGCGGGAACCGCTCCGAATCGGCGCGAACCCACCTGGGGGCGTAGGTGGAGGCCGCATTCTTGAAGGCTCCGAACCACAGCAGGGTCAGCGCCAGGCCGCGCTCGCGAGCCATCTCGATCAGCGCGTCCACTGCGGTGAAGTCATAGACACCCTCGGCGGCCTCCACCAGATGCCAACTCACGGTGGCGGTCACGGCGTTGCCGCCGAGCTCGACCACCCGGTCGAAGGCGACGCGGGCAAGGACCAGATCGGAGCTGGTGGAGTTGTGCAGCTGGCCGCCCAACAGCAGCCGGGGCCGTCCCCCGACCACCAGGTGGCGGCTGTCAATGCGGTTCATGAGAAAGTCTCCTTTGGCTTTCGAAATGGTCGGGGCTGCGTTGATTGCGGGCGGTTGTGGAGCTAGCGTCCAGCGGCGGCGGCCCGGTGGCAAATACCGACCGGACCGCCGTCGTCGGGATGCGCCTGAGGCGGCGCTAAATGGTGACGGTGCGCCTCATCTCGCCGGAGAAGGGCACGGGGATGTAGGCCACGCGCGCCGAGACCCGCAGCAGCACCTCATGCTCACCCGGCGCCAGCCCGCCGTCGCGCAGCACGCGCACGGTGGCCTCGTCGGCATACTCCCAGCGGAAGAAGGTGACCGTCTCCATCTCCTCCAGGGTGAACCAGTGCTTGCCGTCGTCGGCGGTGAAGCGGATGTCCTCGCGGGGCACGGCCTCGCCGTCGAGCTCAACCTCGACGTCGTGCACCATCGACAGCGGAATACCGCGGTAATACGGGATGCGGGTGCGCATCTGAAAGCCGATGGTCTTGCCGTCCTCCTCGGCGTTCGCGAGGGAGTTCTCGGTGAAGATGTATCCGTCGAACATGGGTTCTGCTCACTTTCCGTCGTTCTGGGCCGCGCCGGTGCCGTCGTTCTTGCCGTCGTTCAAGTGCCGCTCCATGAGCTCCTGGTGCCGGCGCACCTGCTCGAGGTCGGCGATGGGCTCACCCGGCAGCGTGAAGCGCTGCCCCTCGTACTCGCTGCACACGTAACCGTCGAAACCCAACCGGTTCAGCCGGGTGAAAATGCGGCCGTAGTCGATGGAGTACTCCTCGCCGTCGTCGGTGACCTCCCAGAACTTGCCGTGGAAGGACTTGATGTAAGGCAGGTACTCGTCCAGGGTGTCCAGCGGGGTGTTCTCGTATCCGGTTGACATCATGGCGTAGAAGCGGTCGTCAAAGCTGTGGAAGTGCCGGGTCAACTCATCCGGAAACTCGTAGTCGTCGGGGTTGTCCGGGTTGCGCGGGAAGAACTGGCGCGGGTCGGTGCCGCGGGCGAAGATATCATCGATGTACTTGATGACGTCCTCATTGACCCCACTGACCTCACGGAAGTAATCCGTGGATACCCGCGGATGCCGCTGACAGTAAATGCCGAAGTCGACCACCAGCCCGACGTGCGGGTTGTCGACCTCCCGCATCTCCTTGATCCAGGCCTCCGTCAAGGGGTGGTCGAAGCTCATACCGGCGTGCACCTCGACCGCCATGGTGATTCCCAGCTTCTCCGCCAGCGGGAGGGTGGGGCGGATCACGGCCGGGTCGGTCTGGGAGACGATGCGCACCAGCGGGAAGCCCAGCCGGTGGGTCAGGCGCAGGTCGGCGCTGAGAGCATCGACCTGCTCCTCCAGGGTCAGCCAGCGGTTCTTGTACAGCGAGGAGTTAATGAAGATGTCGTTGGAGACGCGCTCAAGCGGGTGCCGCTCCATAACCGCTTCCCACTCGGCGAGAGTCTCCTCGCTGGCACGTGCGGCACCACGGATCATCTGATCCGAGAGGATCTCCACACCCTGCGCGCCCATTTCTTCCACGGCAGCTACCGTGCCCTCCAGGCCCATGCCGCCGCGTCCGTAGGCGTCCTGCAACGAGTACAGGGAGACGCCCTTCTTGATAGTCATGTATCCGTCCTCTCTCCGTCCTTGGAGGTTCCTGGATGGTGTTGAATTCCAGTGCGGCCGGCAGGCGCCGCGGGCGGGATTGTCCGCGGGTGGTAGCCACAACTGGCTCGGGATGCCCCGGTTGCACCGAGGTTATGGCGCGGCGGCGAGCGGCGGCCAGGCACCCAGGTGCCGCTTCTGCACGATCACGGCATTAGCCTCGACGACGTCGGCCTTCCCGACCGGGCTCGCGGACTGATTTAGGCTGAGGCCACGTCGACGCCCCTCCCCCTGCGGCGCCGTGGTCACCATCCCGGGAGGCAGCCGTGTTCAGCCCCATCGCCGCAATCGATACCGATGTGCGCACCACTGTCAACCTCATCCGTACCGGCCGCGCAGTCACCAGGCAGCAGCTGGCACGCCTGACTGGAATGAGTCGCAACACGATCTCTTCGCTGATAAACATCGCCGTCGCCGCCGAACTGATCGCGCCGGACGGGTCTGCTCCCTCAACCGGTGGCAGAGCGCCCGCCACATGGCGCTTCCGTCAGGAAGCCGGGCTCGTGCTTGCGATAGGCGTACACACTTCTACCCTGCGCCTTGCGGTCACGGACCTGGCCGGAGGGCCGGTTGAACGGCGCACCCTGGATTGGCCCATCACCCGTGGCCCGAAGGACACGCTGGCCCAGGCCGCCACCACGCTGCACGAAATGCTACGCGGACACGACCTGCCGGTGTGGGCGGCCGGTGTCTCCCTGCCGGGCCCGATCGACCAGGAGACGGGCCGCCCTTCATCCCCGCCGATCATGCCCGGCTGGGACAATTTCGACGTCGTCGGCACCCTGGAGGCCGGGCTGCGGGTGCCGGTCCGCACCGGAAACGACGTCAACATCATGCTGCTCGGCTACGCCTCCACACTGCCCGACCGGGTGCGGCGGGAGCCGGCGAATGTCCTGTACCTGCAGGTCGGCACCGGAATCGGGGTGGGGATCATGTCCAACGGGCACCTGCATTTGGGCTCCGCCGGGGCCGCCGGAGACATTGGACATGTGCGCGTATCGGGTGCGGACACAGTGATCTGCCGCTGCGGGCGCACCGGCTGCCTGGAGGCCGTCGCGGGCGGTTGGGCGCTACTGCGCGACGCCCGCCGTGCCGCGGTGGAGGGACTGAGTCCGCATCTGAAGAGCCGTCTGGAATGCAGCGGTGAACTGACCATTGAGGATATCGTCGCGGGCGTGAATGCCGGTGACACCGAATGCGTCACCCTCATGGTGCGTTCGGCTACCGCGGTCGGCGACGCCCTGGCCATGCTGGTCAGCTTCTTCAACCCCGGCCGGGTGGTGTTGGCCGGGCCAATGCCGCAGGGGTGTCCGATGTTCCTGGACGTCATCATGCGCATTGTCAATGAGCGCGCCCTGTCCCTGGCCACAGCCGACCTGGAGATCCTGCCGGCGCAAAGCGGACTGGACGATGAGCTGCGCGGCTGCGCCCTACTGGCCGTCAACTCGGTATTCGAGGCGGCCACCGCCTAGACCTCCTCCCGTCCCCCTCGCCGAGGTCGGTAGACGTTATATGCCGAGGTCGGCACAAGTAACATGCCGAGACCGGCACTTATAACGCAGCCGCCGCTCCGGCCCCGCCGTTGCGGGATACCGGCACTCCGACGGCCGCCTCCCACGCGCAAAGGAGCCCCATGATCCGCATCATCGCCACCTTCACCGTCCGGCCCGACGCCGTCGACGAATTCACCGCCAAGGCGCGTCAGTTAGTGGATGCCTCACGCGCGGAGTCCGGCAACATCTCCTACGAGCTGCTGCGCGCCCGCGACGACGCCACGACGCTCACCTTCCTGGAGGCATGGGCCGACGACACCGCCATTGAGGCACACAACGCCTCCGCGCACTTCACCACGCTCATCCCACAGCTGATCGCTCTAACGACCAGCGATCCGGCCATCGTCCAGTACGAGCCGGCCTGATTCCCGATCGCCCCCGGAAATGTGGCTCTTCCGGCCTGAGGCGTAATGGTTCCGGCAGGGGACTGACGATGTGGTGGTCGTGCTCGGGCGCGGGAGGACGTGCTCGGGCTGATGAGGACGTTTGGGCGAGCGCGGGTCGTGTTCGGGCCGGCGCCTGGGTGCGTAAGCAGTTGCGGGGGCCGTTACCGGGCGGACGGTTCGTGTGTCCCCGCGACGGTTCGTCAGGTAGCAGCGACGATTCGTCCTGAACGGCGACGGTTCGTCCGTCTACCCCACGAACCGTCGCGGCAAGTGCCGAAGTGTCGGCGCAAACTGACGAATCGTCACCCGAACACACGAACCGTCGACCCGAACAGCCGAGCCGCCACCAGCCAACCCTCCGCACTCGCCGACGCGAAGAGCCTCTAATGACGGCTGGCCGCTTGTGCGCGGCTCGCCCTCAAGACGCCTACCTGAGGCGCACAAGACCAGTCATGGGCGCAGCGCCTCCAAGGGGAAGGTCAGCGTGCCGTCGGGCAGTGTGGCCGTGAAGCCGGTTCCGGTGATAACAGCCCGGAACGCCGGCGGCGGTGCGTCGATCTGCGCCACCGCCTGCGAAAGCCGCGCTGCCCCGGCGGAAACCTGACCTCCCCCGAGCTTGACCTCCACCGCGGCCCACGAGCCGTTCGGCATGGTAATCACGGCATCGATCTCATGCCCGTTCGAGTCACGGTAGCGATGCACGCGACCGCCCGCCGCCTCGGCGTAAACAAGTAGATCGTGGACAACGGCGGACTCGAACAGGAAGCCGAGCGTCTCAAGGTCGCGAGTCAGGCGCGCAGCGTCGGCCCCCAGGGCGGCAGCGGCCAAGGCCGGATCGGCGAGGTGGTAGGCATTGCTTCGGCGCAGCTTCGCCTTCGAGCGCAGCGCAGTCGCCCACGGCGGGAGGGCCTCAACCACAAACACACGTTGCAGCAACTCGAGCAGTTTCGCGACGGTGGCCTCAGACGGCGCCGGGAGCACGCGGGCGACATCTCGGCGCAGCGTTGCCTGCGAGACCTCGCTAGCCGTGGATCGCGCCAGCGCAACCAGCATCTGTTCTACGAGGACGGGCTCGGAGCGCAGTGTGGCGAGTCTCCCGAGGTCCGTGGTAGCGGTGTCCTGAAGATAGCCGTTCAACGCACGGGTACGCACCTGCGCGTCGGCTGTGCGCAGGGCTGGGAAGCCCGGCGTGAGCACATTGTTGACTACATCGGCGAGTGGGCTGGTGAGCATTGATGGTGTCGGCTGTGAGCCGGAAAAGAGGTCTTGCAGCCCGATGCCTGGAGTTGCCAGTTCGCCGGCCTTCTCCGCCCAGGTCATGGTGCGCTGGCGTATACGGATGAATCGGCTCGCTCCGGTGTGCCTCACCGAGTCAGCGGTAGGCACAGCCGAACCGGTGAGGATGAAACGCCCAGGCTGATTCGAGAAGTCGACCGCCCGGCGAGCAAGGTTCCAGACCTGCGGGACGGTCTGCCACTCAGCAAGCAGCCGTGGCGTCTTGCCCTCGAGCAATATGCGCGGGTCGACGTCCGCGGCGGCCTGTGCCTCGGGAGTGTCGAGCAGAACGTACGATCCGGCGTGATGTAGGCCGGTCATGGTCTTTCCGCATCCCCGCGGCCCCTCCAACACGATGGCACCGACGGACTCGAGGGTCTTGCTGACCGCCGCATCCACAGCGCGCGGGAGGTAGGCAATACCCACTTCCTGTGCCGTATCCATGCCTGCAGCATAGCTGAAGGTAGGGATTTGCAGGACCCGAAGGTAGGGATCTGCGGGCACCGAAGGTAGGGACTTACGGGCGCTGAAAGTATGGATTTACAGGACCCGAAGGTAGGGACTTGCGATCCCTTCCGCCCGGGGCGTGCAGTTCCGCGCGTACTCGCCCTGCCTGTGGCGTCCTCCCCCCGCGCGAGGATGGCGGGACCGATCAAGGAGGATCCCGCCATGTCGGCTCCCGGCGTCCAGCTCTACGCCGTCCGCGACGCCCTCGCCGCAGACACCTGGAGGGCACCCTCGCCCGCATCGCTGAGATCGGCTACACCCGGGTCGAGGCCTTCGCCTTCGTCGACCAGGCCTGGCTGCGCGCGCACGGCGTCCGAGGGCGAGCTCATCCTGGGCCTTCCGCACCGTACGCACAGAAGCGGGGCGCCCGGCCCTGTCGGCACCCGATTCGGCATCGGTAGCTTCATGGTCGTCGGGGGGCTCGGGTCGCGCGACGCCGCCGCATCCGCCTCCAGACGACCGTTCGTCTGCGAAGGAGCTTTGTTATGCCGCGTCCGATCAATCTGTTCACCGGTCAGTGGGTGGATCTGCCGTTCGAGGAGGTGTGCACGCTGGCGGAGCAGTGGGGCTTTGACGGCCTGGAGGTGCCGGTGGCCGGGGACCACCTGGACGTCTACCGCGCCGCCACCGACGACGCCTACTGCCAGCAGTGGAAGGACACCCTGCAACGCCACAACCTGAGCGTGTACGCCATCTCCAACCACTCCACCGGCCAGTGCATCTGCGACGACCCCATCGACTTCCGCCACCGCGGCCTGCTGTCCGACCGCGTGTGGGGCGACGGCGACGCCGAGGGGGTACGCACCCGCGCCGCCGAGGAACTCAAGCTCACCGCCCGCGTGGCCGCCAAGCTCGGCGCCAAGGTCGTCACCGGCTTCACCGGCTCCAAGATCTGGAAGTACGTGGCCATGTACCCGCCGGTGGGCGCCGACGTGATCGCCGACGGGTATGAGGACTTCGCCCGCCGTTGGAACCCGATCATCGACGTATTCGACTCCGAGGGCGTCAAGTTCGCCCTCGAGGTCCACCCCAGCGAGATCGCCTACGACTACTGGACCACCAAGGCCACCCTGGACGCCATCGACAACCGCGAGGCCTTCGGCATCAACTGGGACCCCTCCCACATGATCTGGCAGCAGATCGACCCGGCCGTCTTCCTCACCGACTTCGCGAGTCGCATCTACCACGTCCACTGCAAGGACACCAAGACCCACTTCGACGGGCGCAACGGCCGCCTATCCAGTCACCTGCCCTGGGACGACCCCCGGCGCGGCTGGACCTTCGTCTCCGCCGGCCTGGGCGAGGCCGACCTGGACGGCTACTTCCGCACGCTGAACCAGATCGGCTACGACGGTCCGATCTCGATCGAATGGGAGGACTCCGGCATGGACCGCCTGCACGGCGCCCCCATGGCCCTGAAGTTCGCGCGCGAGCACGTCTATGACCTGCCCGACGCCGCCTTCGACTCCCACTTCGACAACCGCTGAGCCTCAGGACAGTCAGGCGCGCCGTCACTCGCGCTCGCGACGCACCGCGCCGGCGCCTGGCAGCTTCCAGCAGGAAAGTGCGGGGCACCGGTACCTCATACGGATAGCCCTCCCCATAGTCGGGTGCGGCACCTGCTGCCACCCTGGGAGCATGCGCACCTCACCCGGCGACGACGTTGCCGCCACAGCCGCCTCGCCCGGACGCCGCAGCACCGAGTTACTGCGCGGCGTGCGCGCCGGCGGACTACTCACCGCCGTGACCGCAGGAGCCTGGGCCTGGTGGCAAACCGCGCAGTATCACGGCGCATTCCGACTCTCCGAGAATGTCCGAAACTCTGCTCTCGGTGGCGGACTTCTCCTGGTTGCGGCCGCGTGCTGCGTCTGGTTGCTGATTGCTTCCGCGATGTCGCAGATACAACGGCGTCATGCACTGATACGCGCGCTCGTGCCGGCAGTACTGTTCGCCGCCGCTTCGCTCCTGTTCGGCTGGATGTGGTGGCGCGAGTCGCAGGAAATCCAGATGAGCTACCCGGTGCTCGCACAACTCGCCGTCGCCACCGGCGGACTCGCGGTTGCCGCAGACTCAGACCTGCAACTGCGTAGAACCGGGCCGCACACCACTAAAGCGCCGACACGCGCAGAGCAACGCCCACGCACGACGACTATCGCGACCGGCGCCTCGGCGGGACCTCTCGCCGTCGCCGTCATCGCGTTGACCATCCCCTCAATGATGTACACCCCCACATCAGTACAGGTCGCCGCAACCGAACCAGCACCAATACCAGAAACCTTGACCGATGAGGTGCGCTGGCAACGAGTCATTGAGCACGGCCGCGACGATGACATCGAGGGTGTGATCGCCGGCGCCGCCGGGCCCATAGTCATCACCAAACACGGCGCCATGGGACTCGACCCCAACACCGGCGAAACCACCTGGTCCTACACCCGCCCCGCCGACCTAGATTCCATAGGCGGCGATTGCCACACACGCATGGAGGCCAATTGCAAAGCAATCCTCACCCCGGATCGCACCCGGCTGGTCATGGGTTACGGTTACAACCCTCTGGAAACGGAATTCGTTGTAGTCAACACCTTTACCGGAGAGGTCACCTTCGAGCATGCGTACAAGGATCGCTCTGAACTTGAAGAGAACCGCGGTAGGCCCTGGGTCTACCGGTACCCCAGCGTGCAAGCCACCGATCACGTGCTCGTGGTCGAGCAGGAGGTGCTGTCTCTGACCGACGGCAGCGTTCTGAGCACGCTGCCGGACGAACGCGCACCGCGACCAAGCCTAGGCAATCGCTCCGAATGTCCCCGCGACGATTCTCCCCGGTGCGGAGGTTATCTGCCCCCGTCCCGTGCCGGGCACTCGACCCTCATCCTGGGGATCACCTGCTGGAGCCCGGACAACGATCCAGAGAATTATGTCGATTATCCCTGGTGCGAAATGGAAGTGGCGCCGGACAGCGACCCCTCGGCAGTGAGCACAGTCAGCGGAATCGTTCCGCCTACCCATAGGCGCTGGGAAAACGATTCCGTGGTCGTGGACGGGTGGACCGTGCACTACGCCGACCCGGACGCCGCCTATGAGGAACTGAGTCGGCACAACCTGATGGAGGAGGCGACCTCTCTCAGTTTCCCTCTGGAGGCCGTTAGCCTGGACGCCCTTGCCGGAGTCGATGATGCCGAGCCCGTCGCCCTCGGTAGCCTGAACCGCCCCGAACGCTACGAGGGCGCACACACCCTTGCCGTCCTGGGCGCCGCCGGACCGGACGCGCCGGCCACCGTCCAGGCCTGGTTCGACCCTGCTACTCGGCAGGTTTTCACTCGCGACGACGTCGGCACCCGCCCCTCCGGTCCTGGCTATCTCGACTCTCTGCACCCCACCGGGTCACGCACGGACGACGGAATTGACCTGCTTCGTCCCGACGACACCGTAGCAATGCACGTGGACTACCCCGATCAGCGGGAGATTCTCGATTACAAGTCCGAGTACACTCCGTACCTCGTACAGGCTCCCGGAACAGTAGCGATCGTCGACCACTGCAGCATCTGGCGCACAGACACGAATGACCCCGCCCCCACGGGCTATGAAACCGTCATCTACGGCGTCGGCTGATCCAGCACGGCTGCCACAGTTGATCATGAGTCCATCCCACGGCCAAACCTGGTGCCAGCTACGGTTCTTCCGGTCTAAGCGTGTGTTCGCCGAGTTCGGTAGATATAACCAACGAGTTCGGTCGATATGACGATCGAGTTCGGTCGGTATGACGATCGAGTTCGGTCGTTATTACCATCGAGTTCGGTTGGTGGGGCTGGCGGGGTGGGGGAAGTGTCCAGATTCGGCACGAACGATGTTCCCCCCGTTACCTTGTTGGTGGTTCCGGGAAGTCCGGGGCCGGGCCAGCCGCTGTGGGCATGATGTCTTGCCCCTGTCGTTTGATGATCCGGGGGGTGTTGTCACCCATGGTGGCGGGCGGGTGGTGATCGCTGATTAGGGGAACGACCCGCCGCAGCGCGGCGATGTCTTTCGTAACGTGGGTGCGGGGCCGTCTGCCTGACAGGCTGACCCACCAACGCACGAGAGAGGCGCAGGAAAGGTGAACATCGAGGATGTGGAGGTCTTCGTCGGTATCGACGTGGGCAAGGCCGAGCACTGGGCCACGGCCCTGACCGACGACGGGAAGAAGATCTTCGACAAGGCCCTACCCAACGACGAATCCAGGCTTAGGGACCTGTACGAGCGTCTGGGTGAGCATGGCCGGGTCCTGGTGGCTGTGGATCAGCCGGCAACGATCGGGGCCCTGGCGGTGGCGGTGGCTCAGGCGATGGGTATCACCGTGGGCTACCTACCCGGCCTGTCCATGCGCAGGATCGCCGACCTGACCCCGGGCAATGCCAAGACCGACGCTCGCGATGCGGCGGTGATCGCGGATGCTGCCCGCACCATGCCCCGTTACCTTGTTGGTGGTTCCGGGAAGTCCGGGGCCGGGCCAGCCGCTGTGGGCATGATGTCTTGCCCCTGTCGTTTGATGATCCGGGGGGTGTTGTCACCCATGGTGGCGGGCGGGTGGTGATCGCTGATTAGGGGAACGACCCGCCGCAGCGCGGCGATGTCTTTCGTAACGTGGGTGCGGGGCCGTCTGCCTGACAGGCTGACCCACCAACGCACGAGAGAGGCGCAGGAAAGGTGAACATCGAGGATGTGGAGGTCTTCGTCGGTATCGACGTGGGCAAGGCCGAGCACTGGGCCACGGCCCTGACCGACGACGGGAAGAAGATCTTCGACAAGGCCCTACCCAACGACGAATCCAGGCTTAGGGACCTGTACGAGCGTCTGGGTGAGCATGGCCGGGTCCTGGTGGCTGTGGATCAGCCGGCAACGATCGGGGCCCTGGCGGTGGCGGTGGCTCAGGCGATGGGTATCACCGTGGGCTACCTACCCGGCCTGTCCATGCGCAGGATCGCCGACCTGACCCCGGGCAATGCCAAGACCGACGCTCGCGATGCGGCGGTGATCGCGGATGCTGCCCGCACCATGCCCCACACGCTGCGAGCGATCGACGCCTCGGACAAGGACGCGGCCGCGTTGAGCATGCTCACAGGGTTTGACCTGGACCTGGCCCGCCAGGTCAATCAGACCGCTAACCGTATCCGGGGCCTGTACACCCAAATCCACCCAGCCCTGGAGACTGTGCTGGGCAAGTGGCTCGAACACGACCCAATACTGGAGGTGATCGCCGCCTGGCCCACCCCAGCCCACCTGCGCAAGGCCGGCCGGGCGCGGATTGACGCCAAGCTCAAATCCAAGGGCGCCAAGCGCCATGCCGCCTGGGCAAAAGCCATCACCGACGCCCTGAACAAGCAGACCGTCGTGGTCGCTGGTACCGACGCGGCCGGGGTGGTGCTGCCACACCTGGCCCGCCAGCTCATCGCCCTACACGCCCAACGCGACGATGTCGCCGCCCAGGTTGAGGCCCTGGTGGAGGCCCACCCTCTTTACCCGGTCCTGACCTCCATGCCCGGGGTGGGGGTCAGGACCGCCGCCGTCTTCCTGGCAGAGACCGCGGGCAAGACCTTTCCCTCCGGCGCCCACCTGGCCTCCTACGCCGGCCTGACACCAGTCACCCGGCGGTCGGGGTCCTCCATACGCGGCGAGTACGTCTCCCACGCGGGCAACAAGCGCCTCAAGAGAGCCATGTTCCTGTCAGCCTTCGCCTCCCTCAGATCCGACCCCGCATCCCGGGCCTACTACGACCGCAAACGCGCCCAGGGCAAGCGACACAACCAAGCCATACTCGCACTCGCACACCGCCGCATACTCACCCTATACGCCATGATCCGAGACGGATCCCTCTACGACCCACCAGCCCAACAACTACCCGCCGCCGCTTGACAAACCACATAGGGGCACGTTACCTTGTTGGTGGTTCCGGGTGGTCCGGGACCGGGCCAGCCGCTGTGGGCATGGGTGTCTTGCCCCTGTCGTTTGATGATCCGGGGGGCGAAAGTCACCCATGGTGGCGGGCGGATGGTGATCGCTGATTAGGGGAACGGACCGAGGCGCCTTGGCCTTAGAGTCCTTTCGCAGGCGTGGGTGCGGGGCCGTCTGCCTGACAGGCTGACCCACCAACACACACAAGGATGCGGAAAGGTGAATATCGAGGATGTGGAGGTCTTCGTCGGTATCGGGCGTGGGCAAGGCCGAGCACTGGGCCACGGCCCTGACCGTCGGCGGGAAGAAGCTGTTCGACAAGGCCCTTCCCAACAGCCAGAGCCGGCTGCGCGAGGTCTATAAGCACCTGGGCGAGCACGGCCGGGTCCTGGTAGTGGTAGACCAGCCGGCAACGATCGGCGCCCTGGCAGTGGCGGTCAGTCCCAGGCCGTCCAGGCGCAGGAAACTAGCAAGATCAGGGACAGCGAAGGTAGTCTCGGCCATCTCGAGGTCTCCGTGATCGGTGGTAGTAAGCGACCCCCAGTCATCGGGGACCTCGACCCACATACACCACCCCGACACGCGCACCAACGACCACCCCACCACCACACCCCCAAACGCGAAACGCTACCAAACCCTCGTATCCACCCAACAGGGACAAGCCCCATCGGAGTCTCCCCCGATCAGGTAGGCCGAATGGGTGATGCCCCTCAGTCTCGTCAAGCGCAAACTCCTCCGGGTGGGCACTTTACCGCGGCCCCTCGGACACATTAACTCCTCGACACAAAACACCTTTCCCTTCACTAACAAAGGAAAACATGCACGACCACCGTACGACCGGATATTGCGGATCTGGACAGTGCCTTCGAGGACATCGAAGTCATCGAACTCGACGAAACCATGATCCTCTCCGAGACTGCCGCTTCCTCGGGAATCTCTTCCTATACCAGTTGCTCCTGCTGCGTCTCGACCTCCTGTTGCTCGACCCACATCGACGCTTGATTTTCTTCCTGAGGGGGCGGGAAACCTACCCCCGTCCCCTCCGTAGACTTGCATAAGGGAACATCGACTATGCGCGCCACCAACATTTCAAAAATATACGGGGAAAAGACAGCACTGTCACCGATCAGCTTCTCCTTCAATAGCCCCGCCTCTGTAGCCGTCATCGGCCACAACGGCTCGGGCAAGACCACTCTGCTCGAGATCCTTATGGGGCTGACCAAGCCGAACACCGGCAACGTCGACTTCAGTAAGGAGACCGAGGGAGTTCCCCTCAAGGAGCGGATCGGAGTCGTCCTCCAGGAGAACAACTTCTATGAGGATGCTACTGTTATGGAACTTCTCCGCCTCTTCCGCACCTATTACGATCAAACATACGACCTCGGCATGCTCATCGAGATGTTGGGAATTCACAATTTCGTCGACAAACGTTACTCACAGCTATCTGGAGGCATGAAACAGAAGGTAAACCTCGCGCTGGCGTTCCTCAACAAGCCCGCCGTGGCGATCCTCGACGAGCCCACGACAGGCCTGGACCCCGTGGCTAGGGCGGAGTTCTGGGATAGCCTCGACACGCTGTGCCACGGCCGTCTTTTATTCCTGTCCTCCCATTACATGTCCGAGGTCCAGGAGCACTGCAGCCACGTTCTCTTTCTCAACGACAGCCGACTTGTTTATGCAGGCACCATCAAAGGACTCCTAGCGGAACAGTCCTGCAACGACCTGTCAGACGTCTACCTTAAGATCGCCCGGGAGAGGCAGTCCTCGTGATACTAGAACAACTCAAGATCGAACTCAAGATCTACCTGAGACAACCCCTGTACCTCCTCTTCAGTATCTTGATGCCGGTGGTTAGCTTCGCGATGTTCGGGTCCATCTACAAGAATTCCTCATACGGAGGGATCGACTTCTTTTCGGCGTACATCCCCGGCTTTTGCGTGATAATCCTGTTTGCCTCTTCCGTTTACAACGTCGGGAACCAAGTGGTCGCCGACAGAGAGAAAGGGATCTACCGAAGGCTCGGGGTGACGCCAGTCAGCCTGCCGCGCATCATGATGGTAGTCATCATGAAAGTGTTCCTGGTCGCCATGACCGCCTTCCTGCTCATAATGTTGACGGCCCGATTCATATTCGAGGTGGCCGCACCGAACATGGCGCTGTTCGTGGCGGTCTTCCTGGTGGCAGTGGTCTACTCGCTACTCTTTGGTTTCGGGATTGGGGCGATCACGCAGAAGATCAACACCTTTTCCGCGGTAATGATGGCGCTGTTCATGCCGATGATAATCCTCTCCGACGCTACAGTGCCGCTGTCGGTGATGCCCAGGACACTCCAGAACATCGCCGAGGTCAATCCCCTGTACCGCCTCAACCTGGTCCTACGGGTTGCCTGGAACCCAGAGAACCTGAGTGCTTACCACGACGGTTTCTACATCTCCGTAGTGACCCTACCGGTATTCATGGTCCTGTTCTTGCTCCTGGTGGCATCACAATGGAACCGCGCGCGCAACTGACTCTCGACATCCATCCGTTCACGATCCGGCGCTCGAAGCTCGACGGCGCTGGCATGTGGGAGCGTTCCGCTACCGCTCAGGTCCTGGTTGACACCGAGCGCAGTCTAATAGACCTCCGCAAAGACTTACGCAGGCGGGCAACGAGCTCGCGGACGACATTGGTGCCAGCGTGCGCCAGCGGGACAACCGTCGCCACAAGCTCCTTCACCGTTTACGTAAACTCGACGCCCAGCTGCTCAACACCGAGGCAGACCTCCCGGATCCTGTTCTCACGCAACGACTACGCGCCATTATGGACGGACTGCAGGCCCTTGAAGACCGGGAACATACCGCCCGCCAGGAGTACTTCGAACGACGCAAGGCGGCTAGCTCCCGGGCCACACCACTACCAGTCGGAACGGTCCCGGAGGGGGCGGTCTTCTCCTCATCAGTCACAGTCATGACAGTAGGTCCTCTCAATCAGGGCTTACACACACCATTGAACACGCCCCCGGAAGTGCCGAAGCGTTGGTGCCAAGTGACGAACCGTCACCGTTCAAGACGAGCCGTCGCGCGAAGCGTCCAAGCGCTGGGGTGAAGTGCCGAACTCTCACCCGGGACACACGAGCGAACACCCAGGTCCGCACCCCCGCAACAACACACGCGCGCCCGACAGCGACCACCACACCGCAACCCCGACCCTCATCACCACACCCTCAAACCGGAAGAGCCCCCATTCTCCTCGCCCCAGCCCGCCCACGGGCAGTGCGCCCCATGGCCCGGTGCGGTACCTCCTGCCACTCTGGGAGCATGCGCACCTCCTCCCGCGACGACGCTGCCGCCACACCCACCCCACCCCAACGCCGCAGCACCGAAATACTGCGCGGCCTGCGCGCCGGCGGACTGCTCACCGCCGTGGGCGCAGGAGCCTGGGCCTGGTGGCAGACCGCGCACTACAACGGCGTATTCCGACTCTCCGGCGAGGATCTGGAGGCCGTTTCGTGGGTCGCCATCGGGTCGCTCATGCCCGTGCTGTTCTGGGGCTACTTCGCGCTTTTGGCGCGACACGAACGCCCTGGCCGCCTACAGAAGACACTCATACTGCTTCTGGTGGCGGCTGCGGCCTTGGCGGGGACTGTCGTGTTCGGCCGCCTGTGGTGGCGCGAGTCGCAAGACATCCAGATGAGCTACCCTGCACTGGCGCAGTTCGCCGTCGCCGCGGCCGCTCTGGGCATCGTCGCTATCAGCGACATTCTCATCCGGGGGCGCAACGCATATCGGACCAGGCCGCGCACTCGACGGCTCCGTCTCCTCCGCCCCACGCTGCCACTGGTGCTGACTGTCATCTTCACCCTCACCGTCGGTGGAACGGCGCTGGCCGCACCCACCCGCCTGTATGCCGCCGAGTCCGTACAGGTTGCCGCCGCCCCAGCACCAGCAATACCCGAGTCCTTCACCGACACCGCCGCCTGGCAGTTGACTTTGGACTACGAGGACACTCGCGTGGAGGGTGTCGTTGCCGGCGCGGCAGGACCGATCCTCGTCACCGATCACGGCGCCATGGGACTCGACCCCCACACTGGCGAAACCACCTGGTCCTACACCCGCCCCGCCAAGACCGTGCACTTCGGCGCGGGGTGTTGGGAGGCCGGCAACTGGTGCTACGCCGTCCTGTCCCCGGACCGGAACCACCTCGTGCTGGGCTACGACGCTGGCAGACTCGGAACGCCGCTCGTCGTGCTCAACACCGCCAACGGCGAGGTCGCCTTCGAGCACTATTACAGCGACCGCACCTGGAAGGGCAAGAACCGGGGGACTGAATTCGACAGACGCGAGGGGCCCAGCATCCAGGTCACCGATAACGTGCTCTGGGTGGGGCAGGAGATCCTCTCGCTGACGGACGGTTCCCTCCAGGCGACGCTGTCCGACGATTCTGACGCGCGCTACGGCAGTGAGGGCTGTCCCCGTGACGATGTGCAGTCTTGCAGGCAACTGTTCCCCCCGGAGCACGGCGGCCACTCCACCCTGGTTCTTGGATCAACCTGCTGGAACCCGAACTATGTCTATGAGGAGAACAACCATGGCGTTTGGTGCGAGGTGGCCATCGCACCGGACGACGACCCCACGGGCATCATCACGGTGGACGCCGTCGTACCCAAGTCTGCTGCATGGCCGCACCTAGTCTTCGCGGACGGTTGGACCGTGCGCTACGCCGACCCCGAGGCAGCCTACGCAACTCTGTCCGAGCAGACCTCAAGGGAACAGACCGAGAAACTGAACTTCCCCCTGGAGGCCGTCAGCATTGACGCTCTCAGCGGCACCGAATCCGCACCGTCCATACCTTTGGGTGAGTTCAACGGCCCCATCGACTACTACGGGATGCATCCTCGCACCATCACCCTATTTCAAGCCCAGGCAAACCCTGACGAAACCGGTTCCAGATCCGTGTTCGACACCACCAGCGGTCACATCTACACCTATGACGAACTGGCCGAGCAGACCTCCGGCTACACCTACCTCGACTCCCTGCGCTTTAGCAGCAACGGCGCAAGCACCAATGTCATCCGCACCGACGACTCCATCGCCCTGCTCCTGAGGAACCTGGACCTGAGTCGCAGCGACCTATTTGGCGGTGACCTTGGCACCTATCTCTTACAGGCACCCGGCGTTATCGCCGTAGTGGCCCGGCAATACACCTTCACCGTGAACGGCGACCTCGACCGCACGACTACAGTCATTGTCGGTTTTTGTGGTTGACCGGCCCATTCTCCTCGCCCCCAGCCCGCCCACGGGCAGTCCGCCCCATGGCCGGGCGTGGTACCTACTGCCACCCTGAAACCATGCACACCTCTTCCGCCGACGACACACGCCTCCGCCCGCCTCGCCCGGGACGGGCGATCCGTAAAGCAGCTCTGACTACCGCCGTCGCCGTCGGCCTGGTATCGCCCATGCTGGCGGGCTGCACCGACTCGACCCCAATCGCCACGCCGTCGACGGCCTCCCCTACCCCCACAACGGCGGCCGTCTCGGTCACCGCCCCCGCAGGCATGGCCGCAGACATCCCGGCGGCCCTGGGGCAACAGGTGCGCTGGCGACACGTTATCGACAACAACGACGCCGAGATCCACCCCGTCTGGGGCGTGATGGCCGGGGCCTCCGGACCCATTGTCGTCACCGGCCACGGCGCGATGGGCCTCGACCCCGAAACCGGCGAGACCACCTGGTCCTACCGCGATCCCGAAGCCACCGTGTCAGTCACCGGATACGGCGTGGTCTCCGCCCAGCGGGCCCACGGCCAGGCGGTACTGAGTCCGGACGGCACTCGCCTGGTTCTCGGCCTGAGCGCGGGCACCGGCAGTTTCGCCACTCGGCTGGTCGGGCTCGACACCGGCACCGGAGAGGTGCTGTTCGACCATGAGGTGACCGGCTACGCGATCGTCACCGAGCGGGCCGTAGACCTGCATATCCAGGTCACCGATCACGTAGTCATGGCCGAACGGGAAGTGATCTCGCTCGAAGACGGCTCCGTCCTGTCCACCCTGCCCCCGGACCCGGCCGTCGTCGACGGCGAGCGGCAATGCCTGCGCACCGACGTCGGCTCCTGCGAGAGCTTCTGGCCCGGCTCCCAGGGCGGGCACTCCACCCTCATTCTGGATTCGACCTGCTGGAGCCCCGGCCCAACCGCAACCAGTTGGTGCGAGTTGACCCTGGCCCCCGATGACGACCCCACAGCCTCACGGCGGGTCGGCGGCTTCGTTCCCATCGACCGGGCCACGGGCGACGCCGAGGGGCAGAGCAATGTCGCCGGGGAGAACCTTGACGGCGTCTACCCCGTTCTGACGCCGCCCGTGCTCGACGGGTGGGCCATCCGCTATAGCGACGCCAACTCCGCCTACGCCGCCATGCGCGATGAGGACGCTGACCCGCTTTCCCTCCCCCTGGAGGCCGTGAGCCTGGACGCCCTCGTGAGCACCGACGACGTCGCACCGGTGCCGCTGGGCTCCTCGGGGCGGACCGTGCGTGACTACGGCGCTCGCACTCTGGCGGTGGTGGGCGCGGACGGGAACTCCGGCGACGCGGTGGTCTTCGACCCGGCCACGCGGCAGGTGCAGGACGTAGACCAAGCTATAGAGCAGGCCACGGGAGCCATTTATCTGGATGCGCTTGCTGTCACCAGATCTGGCAGCGACCTGGACATCACTCGCCCCGACGGCTCCGTCGCCCTGCACCTGGCCGAATACGAGGCACGCATCGAGCACACCGCCGCCTACCTGGTTCCGGCGCCCGGCGTGATCGTCGCTGTAGAGCGCCACCGCACTACCACAGAGGACGGGAAGACCGATGAGTCAGAAGTCGTCATCTTCGGCGTCGGCTAGCGGCTCCGCGCCCGCCGGCGGCTGCGGCGCCCGGTGCCGCCCGCGCCCCAGCCGGCTGGCCTTCATCGCCACCATCCTCGTACTCGCCGTCGGCGCCGCGGCGCTGGTAATCCCACAGAGGATGCACGCGCCGGAGTCCGTGCAGGTGCCGCCCGCCGCCGTCGCCCTCAGGCCGGACACTCTCGGCGAGGAGGTCGCCTGGCAGGGGGTCATCCACTACGACGACCGCGACGCCATAACCGGGGTAACCGCCGGAGCGGCGGGCCCCGTCATCGTTACCGCTCACGGCGCCTCGGGCGTGGAGCCCGCAACCGGCGAGCAGACCTGGTCCTATACCCGCCCCGCCTCACTCCGCAGAATCGGAAATCCGTGCGAACGCGATGGGGTGCCCGAGCCGCATACCGACGCCTCGTGCTATGCGGTGCTCACCCCGGATAGAAGCAGGCTCGTCTTGGGCTATGACGCCGGCCCGCTCGGAGTCCTGCTGGTCGTGCTCGATGCTGCCACCGGCGAGGTCGCCTTCGAGCACATGTATGCATACCGCAGCGACGAGGACAACCGCACCAGTGCTGGCAGACGCGTTGGCATCCACCTCACCGACCGGGTGCTCATGATGGGAGAGGAGGTGGTGTCCCTCGACGACGGGAGCCGGCTTGCCACGGTTCCCGAAAGCGCGCTTCCCGACCTCGGATTCACCAATGACTGTCCCCGCGACGACGTGGAGCTGTGCGAGAGGTTGGAGGGGCCGTCAAGCGGCGGTCATGCGACGCTCATTCTCGATCTGACCTGCTGGCGGCCGGACCATGACTACGACAAGAACTCGACCTGGTGCGAGGCGCGGATCGCCCCGGACGACGCTCCCACCGCCATCCAGAGCATTGCCGGGGTAGTTCCCGCAGAGAGCGGCGGACCGGAGGTCATCGAGGGGTGGGTCGTGCGTTACGCCGACCCCGATGCCGCCTACGCGGAGCTGTCCCATAACTCTCGAGAGGACGTCGACGCCAGTGAGGAGGCCGCCGGGCGCGGCCTCCCCCTCGAGGCCGTGGACCTGGACTCCGTCTCCGGCTCCGAGCCCGCGGTGACGGTGCCGCTGTATGGTTTCGCTAGGGTCTATTCCTACCGCACCCGGCATCCGTACCGAGTGCTCACCGTCGAGGGCGGGCCCGAGGATGCGGGGCGGTCGGCTGGGGATGCGGCAACCGGCGCGGCGGCCGAGGCCTTAATTGTTCCGTCCGCGGGCGGGGTGTATACCGCTGCCGAGCTTGCGGGGCAGACGTCCGGAGCCGCCTGGTTGGAGACGCTCAACGTCCACAGGTCGAAGACCGACGGCGTAAGCGTGATGCGCCCGGATGGTGAGCTCGTCCTGCACCTGAACGACTACCCCGCTGCCGACAATTGGCTCCCGACCTCCGGGGCCGGCTACGTCCTCCGGGCGCCCGGCGTGATCGCCGTCGTCGATCAGCACGTGGTGGTGGATCAGACGACCAGGAACACCTCCTACGAACTCATTATTACCGCGCTGCGCTGAGTCGGTTGGCACGGGCAGCCCACCCCATGGCCGCGTGCGGCGCCTTCTGCCACCCTCGACTCATGGCCACCGACGACGACGCCCCACCCTCCCAGACCACGCCCGGATCGCAGTCCCCGCGACGTAACCGGATTCGGAACCAAACCCGGCGCGCCAGCATCCTGCGCGGCCTGCGCGCCGGCGGACTACTGGCCGCCGTCATGGCAGCAGCCTGGGCCTGGTGGCAGGCCAGGCAGAACCCGGGCATGTTAGGCCCACACAGCAACGGCTTGGATCCACTCTTGCTCTCCTTCATCCTGCTCCTCACAGCTGCGACGGTCTGGACCTTTTACGCCTACATAGTCGAGCCGGCAGACAGTCCCCGTCCCCGACGTACGCTCCTGCTCGCCGCGCTACTTGTACTGATTCCCTCAACCATCGCTGTAGTTCTGCTCGGCAGGTACTGGTGGCAACGCTCCCAAACCATTGGTCTCCCCTACCCGGTGCTCTCCCAACTCGCCATCGCCTCCGCCGGGATCGGCGTCGCACTCACCGCCGGCCTCCTGCTGCACCTGGAACGCGACAGTCGTACACCTTCTAAACAACCTCTACGACGCCGCCTCCGCCCCTCTCGAACCACGACGGCGGTCGCCGTCCTCACCATCGCCGCCGCCACCACCGCACTCACACTGCCGGGCCTGACCTTTCCAGCCCGGTCCGTCGAGGTGTCTGGTCTCCGCCCCGCGTCTGTCCCGAACGCGCTAGGCGAGCAGATTCTGTGGCAGCGCGCCTTTGACAACAACGAGTCCGACTCGCTCAGATACGTCGTTTCCGGAACAACCGGCCCCATCGCCATCACCGACCACGGGGCCCAGGGTCTGGACCCCCAAACCGGCGAGACCACCTGGTCCTACACCCGCCCGGCATCGACATTCAGCCTTTGCGGATACAAACATGACTCCGGCGCGTGCTACGCGGCCTTGAGCCCCAATCGCGCGCATATGGTGCTCGCCTACCACGCCGGTTTCGGACGCACCCTGTTCGTAGGTATTAATACCACCACCGGGCATGCGGATTTCGAATATATGCACCACTCCCCCGCCGATACGGATCCGGCGCAGTACCGCAGACAGATCACCGACCATGTGTTCGTATCAGGCCCGGAAATCATCTCTCTTGCCGACGGCAGTCAGCTGGCCACACTGCCGGAAGTAACCATGCCGAGTTGCGACGGACATTCATTTTGCTTCACGTCCCCTGTCCTGCACGACCCATCCAATTTGCAGGGAGGGCACTCAACCCTCATCCTCGGAGCATACTGTCCAAACACACTACCGATGGGCCCCGAGAGCATCTGGTGCGAAATGGTGGTGGCCCCTGACGACGACCTCACCGCCATCACCACCGTCAATGGCATCCTACCCACGGATAATAATGGGCCAGTCGTAGCGAATGGGTGGACCGTGCGTCTCCACGACCCCGACGCCGCCAATCAGGAAATAAGCGAACAGCTCGGGACAAGCCACAGCCGTCCCGTGGATGCAGTCAGCCTCGACGCCCTGTCCGGCGCTGACAACACCGCCCCGATTCCCCTCGGCGACCTAATTCAACCCCTCAACAACAACGGCTCCTGTACACTGACAGTGCAGGGTGCTTCTTCGACCGAGGTCGTCTTCGATCCCGCCACCGGACAGGTCAACACCACTCAGGAACTCACCGAACGAGCGTACGGCCCCGGCTACCTAAACACCCTCACCGTCGAGGAGCCCCGAGAAATATCGGAGCAACCGGACGGAAGCATATCCGTGGAATACACGGGAATTGACATACACAACGCCGACAACAAGATTGCAATGCACCTGGATCACGCCGATCTCGCCGCCGCCGGCGGAACCCTGGCCTACTACCACGACGGCTACCTCGTGCCCGCGCCCGGCGTCGTGGCACTGGTCTATGACCGCGCCGTCGTAGACGACAATAACGGAACCAGCAACCACCAAACCGTGGTGGTCGGCCTCGGCTAGAAAGCCGCCGCGGTCGACCGAGGACGACGACACCTCGAACGCACCCTACTCCGCCGTCGGCTGACATGCTTTGACCATGTGCCCCTCCGCCGAGTCAGACGAGCCCATCGCCGACGTCTCCCCGCCGCCGTCCAGCCCCGACGGCGCAATCCGGTCCGTACCTCACCCGGAGTTCCCGCCTCCTCCACCGTCCTCCATGCGTGAAGCCGCCACCGAGACCCGGACCGCCACCACCGAGGTCCTACGCGGTCTGCGCGCCGGCGGTGCGATCACCGCCGTCGTAGCAGCAGCCCGGGCGATGAGTCAGGCATCGCACAACCCCGGCATGCTGGAAGCCGCCATCGATGGGCTCGTCCCCACGCTGGTCCTGCTGACACCGGTGGCTCTGTCGGCCTGGGCGTACTACGCGCACCTGATCCGCGTGCGTCCCCGCCCCCAGCGCACCCGGGCCGCCACCCTCCTAGTGCTGCTGCTGACGGTCATACCGGCATTCGTCGTGACGGTCCTCTTCGGCAGGCTGTGGCTGCAACAGTCCGGGGCGATCCGTATGAATTACCCGGCGCTGCTCCCACTCACCGTCACCGCGGCCGGGCTCGCCCTCATGGTAGCCACCGACGTCCCGCTGCGCCTGCTCAGAAGACGGCACCCGACCGGACACCGGTCTGTCCTGCGCCGTCTGTGCCCCACGCCGACGGCGCTGGCCGCCACGGCTGTCACCCTTGCCATCGCGGTCACGGAATTCCTGGTCCCGGGGGTCTCCTTCCCGGACCGTGCCCGGTCCGTATGGCTGACCGCCGTGCGCCCGGTGACGGTACCCGACACGCTCGACGACGACGTCGCCTGGCAGCGGGTATTCGAAGAGACCGAGCCGGTGCTGGGCGTCATTGCGGGAACGTTCAGCCCACTCGTCATCACCGACCACGGCGTGCTCGGGCTCGACCCCAACAGCGGCTATACCGACTGGATCCAGACCCGGCCGGCGTCAACCATAAGGATCGGCAACTGCGACGGCGGCCAGCGGGAGGCCTCCTGCTACGCGGCACTCAGCCCGGACCGCACGCATCTGGTCATCGCCTATGGCGCCGGCCCCACCCGTACCCTGTTCGTCGGCATCGACACCGCTACCGGGAACATCGCCTTCGAGCACATGCACCACCACTCCAATCGCTACTGGTCGGGCAACGACAACCGCCTGCAGATCACCGATCACGTGCTCATGGTCGACGACGACGTGTTGTCGCTTACGGACGGCTCTGTCCTGGCCACGGTGCCGGATACGCGTTTCCCGACGTGTGAGGACGACTGGGGCTGCGCGACCTCCGGCTGGGAGCCCGCATCGTTCTTCCAGGGCGGGCATTCGACTCTCATCCTGGGCACTTACTGCCCGAGTGACCGGGAGGGATGGTGCGAGCTGACCCTCGCACCCGATGACAATCCCACGGCCATCACCACCGTCGTCGGCGTCGTCCCCGCCGGGAGCCAGGCGGGCCCGGTGGTCGTCGACGGGTGGACCGTGCGCTACCGCGACCCCGCCGCCGTCTACACCGAGCTCGCGGAGCAGGATCGTGACGCCGTCAAGGCCGTCACGCATCCACTGGACGCGGTCAGCCTCGACGCCCTGTCCGGCGCCGCGCCCACGCCCGCGGTACCCCTGGGCGACCTCACGACCCCGATGCGGAACCACGCCGCCAGGACACTGCGCGTCCAGGCCGGTTCCTCGCCCGGCTCCGCCGACGTCGTCTTCGAGCCCGCCACCGGTAAGGCATACACCGTCCAGGAACTGATCGAGCGTGCCTCCGGTCGCGGGTACCTCGACGCTCTCACCACCACCCGCTCAGACGCTGCTTCCTCCCCGCAGGGCATGGGCCTCGACGTCGTCGCCTCGGACGGCACCGTCGCCGTGCACCTGGACCGCGAAGACATGGAGGGCGACGCCGCGGTCTCCACGGCCGATCAGCGCTACCTCGACGACGGCTACCTGGTGCCGGCACCCGGAATCATCGCCCTGGTGTGCTCGCGCTCAGCCGCGGCCGCAGACCCGGACGGCTCCGCCCAGACCGCCTCCGGGGCGGGGAGTTCCGAGGGTACCGAGACCGTCGTCGTCGGGCTCAGCAACCGGCCAGCGGCGACCATGAGCCGCCCCGCCTGAAACACCCGCCGTATTCCCGAAAAGGGGCACTGCGCCGGCCACTCAGCCGCGGGCGATAAGCCTGGGCTGCCCCGATACACGAGGCTAGCCTCGTCTCATGATCTCTGAATCAGCAAATGCACATGCCACTCCCGACTTCGACTCCCGCTCGGTGGCCCGCGTGACGACCGACAAGCCGGCCGACTACGGTCGCCAGCTTGTCAGCCACATGAGCCGGAAGATCGACGGCGAGTGGAACGGCGCCGACTCCACCGGACACCTGGTTTTCAACCGTGAGGGAACCGTGGCCGGCGTGGCGGACCTGGCCTGTGAGGACGGCGCACTCGTACTGACGCTGTCCGCCTCCGCGCAGGAGTTGGCGCGTCTGGAGGAGGTCGCCGGTCGGCATCTGGCGCGCTTCGGCTACGAGGACGGGCTGGTGGTGTCCTGGACGCGCCAGGACGGCTCCGCCGGCACCACGCAGGGCCCGCTGACCAAGGAGGACCTGGACCGTCTGAGCGCCGAGTACGAGGACCGCGCGGCGCGCGAGGGCGACTCCGACGCGGCCGAGGACTTCCCGGACCTGCGCGCCTGACATTCAGGTCGGCATCGGTGCCCCTGGACCCGCCGACCATGTAGCAGCCATATACTCCTCGACCAACAGTGCACGTAACACCGCCTAGGAGGGCCATTATGTCCGACGTCACGAACTCGCTGTACACCATTGAGGCTTTGGCATCCGGAGACGGCCGCAACGGCCACGTAACCTCCACCACCGGCCGCATTGACACCGACCTGGCGGTGCCGAAGGAGATGGGAGGCTCCGGCGCGAACCTGCCCAACCCGGAGGAGTTCTTCGCGGCCGGCTACGCCGCCTGCTTCCACTCCGCGCTTCAGGCCGTTGCCCGCTCCCAGAAGGCCGAGTTGGGAGATTCCAGCGTGGGCGCCCGAGTATCCATAGGCTCAAACGGTGAGGGAGGTTTCGGACTGGTCGTCGAGTTGGAGGTCGTCATTCCTGCCCAACCGCATGACGCTGCCCAGGCCCTGGCCGATGCGGCCCACCAGGTGTGCCCCTACTCCAACGCCACCCGGGGCAACATTCCGGTGACCGTAACCGTCTCTGACGACTGATCTGCCGAAGGCTCAGCACGGCGGCCCACCCGCCCGCCCCACCAACCGAACTCGATGGTCATATCGACCGAACTCGGTGGTTATTTCGACCGAACTCGATGGGAGGGCGGGACGGGTGAGACGGGCGGGACGGGCGGGTCAGCCGGCGGGTCCGGCACTCGCAGCATGAGCAGCAGGCCCGCCGCGAGCACCATCACAATGCCGAGAATGCCCCAGTAGCCCGCACCTTCGCCAACCACCCTGGTGCCCAACCAGATCGAGGCCCCGTACATCGCTGGCGCCATGAAGGACACGGCCCGCCCGGTGGTGGCGTACAGCCCGAACATCTCCCCCTCGCGTCCCTGGGGCGCCAGCCGCGCCAGATAGGAGCGCGCCGCCGACTGCGCCGGCCCCACACAGCCCGACAGCACCAGGCCGAGCACCCAGAAAATGGTGGCCCCGGATGAGTGCAGGAAGAACACGAGCAGTCCCGCGCTCACCAGCACCGTGAGCGCGCCGAGAATGACCCGGCGGGGGCCGAGCAGATCATCGAGTCTGCCTGCGGCGATGGTGGCGACACCGGCGACCACATTTGCTGCCACCGCAAACACGATCACGTCCCCGGAGGAGAAGCCGAAGGTGTTCTGGGCGATAATCCCCCCGTAAGTGAACACCCCGGCCAGCCCGTCGCGGAACACCGCCGCGGCCAGCAGGAACCACAGCACCTCGGGGTGGTTGCGGTACAGCCCCACAAGTGTGCGCCACAAGTGCTTGTATGAGGCCCAGACGGACTCGCGACGCATAACCGATTGTGGCGTCTCAATGGGTTCGGCGGGTTCGTTCTCCAACCCAGCCAATTCGCGGGCGTCATACCCGTCCGCCGTATCAATGGCGGCCCACCGCCGCCAAGCCGGCTTACCGGACTGGGTCACCAGCACCGGTATAGCGCACAGACCGAACCAGGCGGCGGACACGAGCATGGATACACGCACATCCAGGCCGCCCGCATCCGTCACCCCGAACCAGCCGACCTCCGGGTTTATGAAGCCCACGTACAGGATCAGCAGCAGCACAATGCCACCGAGGTACCCCATGCCCCAGCCGAGACCGGACACGGCCCCAACCTTGTCCTGGGTGGTCAGCCGGGAGAGCATCCCGTTGTAGTTCACCGAGGCCAACTCGAAGAAGACATTGCCGATTCCGAGCAGAGTGATACCCAGCCACAGGTAGCCGGGCTCCGGCAGAACGAAGTACAGGCCGGCGCTGACGGCGACCACGACTCCCGTATACGCCCCCAACCAGAATACGGTGCGCCCAGCGCGGTCGGAGCGCTGCCCGGTGACGGGGGCCAGCAGGGCAATGCAGGCGCCCGCGATCGCCAGACCCACGGACAGGGAGGACTCGGTGGTGGCCGAGTCTCCGAAGGCGGAACTGGTCAAGTACACGGAGAACACGAAGGTGGTGATCACGGCGTTGAAGGCCGCTGAGCCCCAGTCCCACAGCCCCCAGGCGAGAATCGGCCAGGTCAGCAGTCCGCCGGTTCCGGCGGAGCCGACGTGCGTGGAGCCGGCTGAATCGATCGCGGTGCCCTGTCCTGGAGCATGTGGACTCATACCCCGAGCCTACGGCTGTTGACGCTCCCTGCGGGCAAGAATCTCAGCCAGGGCCAGATCCAGGGGTGTGGTCACCTTCAGGGCGAGCGGATCGCCGGCGACGACTGCGACCTCTCCCCCCATCGCCTCGACTAGGGCGGCGTCGTCACGGGCGGCCAGCGACTCGTCCTCGGCGCGGAGCGTGCCGCGGCGGTGCGCCTCCTCCAGGGTTCGGCGGGTGAAGCCCTGAGGGGTCTGGACGGCTCTTAAACGGGCACGATCCGGCGTGCCGACCACGAGTTCCACCCTGTTTGCTTCCGGGCCGGTTGAGGACCCCGGCGTCGACGCCGCAACGACCTCCCCGACGGCGACCTCCTTGACGGTGTCGACAACCGGCAGGCCGGGGACGACGGCGTGATAACCGGCCCTCACCGCGGCCACAACGCGGCGTGTCAAGTCCGGCGGGGTAAGGGCACGGGCGGCGTCGTGGACGAGCACCACCTCGGCCTCGGGCCGCGCCTGCAGCGCAGCGGCCAGGCCGAGGGCGACCGAGGCCTGCCGCGAGGCCGGTGAGCCGGCGACTACTCCGATCCGTCCAGCATCGGCCAGGTCGCAGACCTCGGCCGTGAAGCGTCCCACGGCGGCAGCGGGGGCGGTGATGGTGATGTGGTCGATGACTCCCGCGGCGAGCAGCCCACGGGCGGCCCGGTGCAGGAGCGTTTCACCGCACAGATCCACCAGGGCCTTGGGCCCCTCCGATCCGAGCCTGCTTCCAGAGCCGGCGGCGGTCAGTACGGCGACGGCGGGCCCGGCGGTCATATCCGACATGTGCGGGACACTACCAGCGCCCGGCCGCCGTCCGGTCCGGCCCCCTGTTAGGCGGCGGCGCCGGAGGCGAGGACCTCGTCGAGCGTGTTCTCGGCCTCTTCCTCGGGAGTCTTCTGGGCGAGGGCAAGTTCGGAGACGAGAATCTGCCGGGCTTTGGCCAGCATGCGCTTCTCCCCGGCGGACAGGCCCCGGTCGGTGTCACGGCGGGAGAGGTCGCGCACTACCTCCGCGACCTTGATGACGTCTCCGGAGGCGATCTTCTCCTGATTGGCTTTGAAGCGCCGGGACCAGTTGGTGGGCTCCTCCGTCAGGGGTGCGCGCAGCACCTCGAAGACACGTTCCAGGCCGGATTCGTCGACGACGTCGCGCACACCGATCAGGTCGACGCTGTCAGCCGGGACCAGGATGGTCAGGTCGCCCTGTGCGACCTCGAGCTGCAAGTAGGTCTTCTCCTCGCCCCTGACCTTGCGCTGGCGGATGTCGATGATCCGGGCGGCGCCGTGGTGGGGATAGACGACGGTCTCGCCGACTTCGAATGTCATAGGTGAGGTCACTCCAGATTTGTCGCGGGGCTTCAGTTTATCAGGAAATAACACAGTAAGATCGGGGAGTTAGCTCACACGGGGGCCGCAGTCAGTCGGCGGTGACCAGCCGGTAGCCAACTCCGCGCACGGTGGTCAGTAGTTTCGGGGAGGAGGGGTCCGCCTCGATCTTGGCGCGGATGCGCTTGACGTGCACATCCAGCGTCTTAGTGTCTCCCACATAGTTGGCGCCCCACAGGCGCTCGATGATCTGGCCGCGGGTTAGTACGTGGTCGGGGTGCCGCAGGAACAGTTCCAATAGCTCGAACTCCCGCTTGGGCATGGGCACCACCTGCCCGTCGACGCTCACTTCGTGACGTCCCACGTCCATGGTCACTCTTCCGGCCGTGAGCACCGGTTCCTCCGGCCTCCCATCGGCGGTGCGGCGCAGCACGGCGTGGACGCGAGCGACCAGCTCCCGGTAGGAGTACGGCTTAGTGATGTAGTCGTCCGCCCCCAGCTCCAGCCCGGCGATCTTGTCCATCTCCGCGTCCCGGGCGGTGAGCATGATCACCGGCACCCGGGAGGTGCGGCGGATGCGACGGCACACCTCCGCGCCGGACATACGCGGCAGCATCAGGTCCAGCAGGACCAGGTCGATGGGGCCGGTACCGCCTGGCGCCCCGGCACCCTCGAAGCGTTCCATGGCGGCGGCGCCGTCGCGCGCCTCGACCACCTTGAAACCGTCACGTCGCAGGTTCAGTGCCAGGGGTTCACGGTAGTTCTCCTCATCCTCAACCAGCAAAATGCGGGTCATTGCCTGTCCTCCTGCCCGGTGCGGCTCATGCCCGACGGCGGCCCCTGGCGCCGGGCGGCGGGATCTTCGGATATGGCGGCGATGGCGGCGAAGGAGGCGCCGGCGGCTCCGGAAGCCACCGCCTCGACCGCCTCCGGGGCCGGCCCGGGCAGGTCCGCCTCGGTGCGGTGACGGGGCAGCAGCAGCGTGAAGGTGCTTCCGCGCCCGGGCGCGGACCACAACTCCACTGTGCCGCCGTGGTCGGCGGCGACGTGCTTAACAATCGACAGTCCCAGGCCGGTGCCGCCGGTCATGCGTGAACGAGCCTTATCCACCCGGTAGAAACGCTCGAAGACTCGCTCCTGCGCCTCCTTGGCGATCCCGATGCCCTGATCGACAACAGCGATACGCACCAGTTCCGGATCCTCAGCATCCACGCTCAGCCCAACGCTTACACGGGTGCGCGGGTCGGAGTAGCGAATGGCGTTGTCCAGCAGGTTGCTGACGGCGGTTACCAGCAGCGCGGCATCCCCCAGCACGTGGAGGTTCTCCGTACCGCCCGACACCAGGGCGACCTCCTTGGCTTCCGCCTCAACCCGCACCCGATCGAGGGCGTCGACGACGACGTCGTCGAGATTCACATCCTCCGGCTCAACCAGGGCGTCGCCGTCCTGCAACCGGGACAACTCGATGATGTCCCCCACCAGCAGCTCCAGGCGACGTGACTCCCGACTCATGCGTCCGGCATAGTCGGCGACCAGCTCGGGGTCCTCGGCGTTCTCGCGCACGGTTTCGGCCAGCAGCGAGATGGCGCCGACCGGGGTCTTGAGTTCGTGGGATGCGTTGACCACAAAGTCGCGCCGCATCTGCTCGACCCGCCGGGCGGCGGTGCGGTCCTCCACCAGCACCAGCAGGCGACCGCGGCCGATGGCGGCCACACGGACCTGCAGGTGGAAATTGCCCGCTCCGGCGACACGGCCGCGCGCAACCGTGATCTCCGCCTCCTCGGCCTGGCCGGTGGCGCGCACACGCTCGACCATCTGCGCCACCTGCGGCTCGCTGACCTCGTCGTCGCGCACAATGTTGTAGGTGTAGGCGGCGGCCGCGGCACGCAGGACCTCGCCGTCGTCGTCGAGCAGGACCACGGTGGAGCTCAGCGCGGCGAGCACGGGGATCAGACCGTCGCGTTCGAGCGTAGAGCCGGCGATCATGCCGTTGCCGTGCACGTCGCGGGTGGCGTGCCCGAGTGCGAGCCCTGCCGCCGCGCCGGCGGCGACACCAACGGCGGCCACGGCGATGATCAGCCAAACGGTTCCCACGCCCCCTAGGGTAGAGGTGTGGGCGGGCCGTTCGCGAGCCCGACCGCAGCGCCGACACTTGGGAGGCAGCCGTGCGTGACATTTTCAACCAGGAGCTCAAACAGCTCGGGAGCGACCTGGCGTCCATGGCAGAGCAGGTGGCCACCGCCATCGAGCGTGCCGCGGAGTCGCTGCGCAACGGGGACATAGTGGTGGCCGAGCAGGTCATCGACGCCGACGAACGCATAAACGACTTACAGCGTGACATTGACGACATGTGCGTCATGCTGCTGGCCCGTCAGCAGCCCGTGGACCGCGATCTGCGCAATGTCATCTCCGCCCTGCGCATGGCGCAGACCCTTGAACGGCAGGGCGACCTCGCCCGGCATGTGGCCGCCATCGCCCGTGGTCGCTACCCGCTCCCGCCGGTGCCCGAGCCGATCCTGGGCTTGATGGTGAAGATGGCCGACGCCGCTGTACGCGCGGGCCGGGACGTGCGCACCCTCATCCGGACCCAAGACCTGGAGCTGGCGGCGCAGATCCAGAGCCGCGACGCCGAACTGGACGCGTTGCACCGCGAATCCTTCCAGATGATCCTCGACCCGAGCATAGAGCTGACCCGGCAGCAGGTGGTCGACGCGGTTCTCATGGGCCGTTTCCTGGAGCGCTTCGGCGATCATTCGACGTCAGTGGCCCGCCGTATGGCCTACCTGGTCTCGGGTGTGACCGTGCCTGGCCCGAGCGAGTCCTGATTGCGCCGGACGTAACCGGCTTTTCGTGCGTGGGGGTGTGGTGGGCGGTGTGTTCTGGGGCGTGAGGTGCTGGTTTTCGACATGAACGGCCGTCCTGCACACCAGCAGCCCACCACCAACAACCACCCCCCACCCGAACACAACCACCACGCCCCAAACGCGAAGAGCCCGTAACCACTCGTAACCGGCCTGTGGCACACAGACTAGTGGGGCGGGCAGACGCCGGTTCCGTCTGCCCGCCCCACTAGACCAATGGTCACTGTCGGCTGCGCGCATCCTCACAGATGCGCGCAGGCTCACTTCCCCTGGTTGGCTACGGCGGCGATCTTCGCCTCGGCCTCGGGATCCAGGTAGCGCCCACCCTTCTTGATGGGTTTGAGGGTCTCCTCATCAAGTTCGTACACGAGCGGGATACCGGTGGGAATGTTCACGCCGGCGATCTCGGCGTCGGAGATGTCGTCAAGGTGCTTGACGATGGCGCGCAGGGAGTTGCCGTGCGCAGCGATCATGATGGTCTTGCCGGTCTTGATCTCCGGGATGATGGTCCCTTCCCAGTAAGGCAGCAGCCGGACCAGCACGTCCTTAAGGCACTCGGTGGCAGGAATTGGCTCACCGGCGTAACGCGGGTCGGTGTCCTGGGAGAACTCCGAGCCGAGTTCAATGGCCGGCGGCGGCACATCGTAAGAGCGGCGCCAGAGCATGAACTGCTCGTCCCCGTACTGCTCGCGGATCTCCTTCTTGTTCTTGCCCTGCAGCGCCCCGTAGTGGCGTTCGTTGAGCCGCCAGTGCCGCTCGACCGGGATCCAGTGCCGATCAGCCGCATCCAGCGCCAGATCGGCGGTCATGATGGCGCGCCGGAGCACCGAGGTAAAGAGTTTGTCCGGAAGGACGCCCGCCTCCTTAAGGAGTTCGCCGCCGTGGAGGGCTTCGGCCCGCCCCTTCTCCGACAGCGCGACGTCCACCCAGCCGGTGAACAGGTTCTTAGCATTCCATTCGCTCTCGCCGTGGCGGAGCAGCACAAGGGTGTAAGCCATGAGGATCATTGTGCCAGGCTCCGCCGCGCGCCACCAGGCCCCTGGGTCCTAGCTGGATCCAGGGGCCTGGTGGAAACGAGGCGCCGGCAATGCGCGCGGCGTCGCCGACCATTTTCAGGCCGACGACGCCGGAGCTCAGTTCTTGCCGGGGTTGTTGGCCGCCATGTAAGCCTCACGCACCGGAGCGGGAATGCGCCCACGGTCAGAAACCTCATAGCCGTTGGCACGCGCCCACTCACGGATCTTCTGCGTGACGCCCGTCGGCGGGCGACGACGGAGCGTGCGGCGTCCGCCGCGACGACGGGCCTTTACCGTCCACTCCTCGATCGACTCGCGCAACGCGGCAGCGTGCTCCTCGTTCAGGTCGATCTCGTAAGTGACACCGTCGAGTGCGAAAGTGATGGTCTGGGTCGCCTCAGACCCGTCGATGTCGTCCACCAGGACAATCTGCGTCTTCTGCGCCATATTGGTCCTCCTTGCCACAGATTTGCGGGCCCCGCTTCTACTGCGGGATCGTCCCGCGAAACAGGATATACATAACGGCACAATTGAAGCAAGGGAATTGGGAAATACGGCGCGTCGGGTCCTCCGGGGTGGCTGTCCACGGCGTGCGGGGACCATTGGAGCCACCTGTGGGAATCGAACCCACGACCTATTCATTACGAGTGAATCGCTCTGCCGACTGAGCTAAGGTGGCCTGCCGCCAAAGCGGCGACACGCAGGTTACCGCCTGCCGCCGCCGACACGCAATCCGGCACCCCAAACCCACGGAGTGGTTTGGAGCACAGCCGCACCCGCTACCCTGACCGCATGCACGTCCACTTCACCTACGCCGGTGGAACCATCGGGATGATCGACTCACCCGGCGGGCTGCACCCGGGCGCCGACCTGGAAACCTGGCTGACAGACCTTCTTGACGCATTCCCGGCATCGTTGACACCGATCGGGACGGCCACTGTGACCACGCTGCAGCCATTGATCGATTCCACGCAGGCCGCACCCTCCACCTGGCAGGCGATCGTTGATGACATACGTGCGCACGCCCGCGCAGACGCCTTCGTGGTGCTACACGGAACCGACACGATGGCTTATACCGCCGCCGCCCTTTCCTACGCCCTGACAGGCCTGTCGCAGCCGGTGGTGATCACCGGCTCCCAGCTGCCGCTGTCCGCGGCGGGCTCGGACGCCCCAGCAAATGTGGTTGGCGCCGTACAGGCGGTGCTTGGGGGAGCCACCTCCGGCGTTCAGCTCTTCTTCGGCGGCCGCCTGCTGGCCGGCAATCGCGCCACCAAAACCTCCACCTGGAGTTTCCAGGGCTTCGACTCTCCGAGCACGGCGCCGCTGGCCTGCGCCGGAGCCCCCTGGCGGTGGTCCGGTCCTGCCGAGTCCGAAGCTGACACCGGCTGGAGGAGCCCGCGCCCCTTCCGTCGGCACGACGTCGTCGTCGTAGACGTGGTCCCCGGACTGACTGACACCCGTCTGGCCGCGCTGCTGGAGCCACCACCCGTCGCGGCGGTGCTGCGGGCCTACGGGGTGGGCAATCTGCCGACCGAGTTGACGACGGTAATAGCGGATGCGGTGAAGACCGGCGTAACGGTGGTGGTCACCTCCCAGTGCCTCCAGGGCACGGTGGAGTTCGGGCGCTACGCCGTCGGGAACCCCGTCGCCGCTGCGGGCGCGGTCAGCGGCGGTGACATGACCCTGGAGGCCGCGTACGCCAAGCTTCAGTTCCTGGCCTCCCAGGGGCTGCGGGGCGCCGAGCTAGGCGCCTGGATGGGCCGCAACCTGGCCGGAGAACTCACGGAGCCATCCACTCCCCTCCACCGAGACCGGTAGTTATCACCATCGAGTTCGGTCGACGTTCCCATCGAGTTCGGTCGACGTTCCCATCGAGTTCGGTCGACGTTCCCATCGAGTTCGGTCGATATGGCATGGTCCAGCTCTTCAGCAGGCCGACGGCGGGCGTTCGGCCGGGCAGACAGTCAGCCGGAGCGGCAACCGGCCCGACAGGCAGCCAGCCGGACAGACAGTCAGCCGCAGGTGAGATCTTCCTCAGGCAGGACGCCAGCCAGCAGGTAGTCGTCCACGGCCTTGATGACGCAGTCATCGGAACGCCCGTAGGCGGTGTGGCCGTTGCCCTTCCAGGTGACCAAGCGGGCGTCGTCGAGCTGCTCCGTCAGCGCCTGGGACCAGGCGTACGGGGTGGCCGGATCGCCGGTGGTGCCAACCACCAGGATGGGGGCCGCCCCGGATGCGTGAAGCTCCGTCAACTCGCGCTTGGACTCATGCCCCCAGTTCTGGCAGAACAGGTCGGAGTAACCCAGGACCTCACCAAAGGTCGGGGAGGCCTGCTCAAGCGCCTCCCGCTCTGCCTCCCAGCTGTCAAAGTCGCCGACCACGGGATGATCCAGGCACATAATGGCATTGAGGGCCTCGACGCCGTTACTCGTATAGCTGCCGTCATCCCGACGCCCGGCGAACAGGTCCGCGGTGTTGAGTAGTACTGAGCCGTCATTCTGGTTCATGGCCTGACTCAGTCCCTCGGTCAAGGTGGACCAAGACTCGGACACGTACATGATCCCGATGATCCCGTACACGGCCAATGAGTAGGTTAGCGGCCGATCGGGATCGGAAGTGGGAATCGGTGAGTCCCGCGTGACTGCGAGGAGGTCCTGGATCTGCGAGACTCCGGCATCGACGTCGCCGTGCAACGGGCAGTCGCCTCCGCTCTGACAGTCCTCCACGTAGGCGCGCAGCGAATTCTCGAAGCCTGCGGCCTGCCCGAGGGTGATCTCGCCGAGGCTCAGCGTCGGGTCGACGGCGGCGTCCAGGACCAGTCTGCCCACATTGGCGGGGAACAACTCGGCATAAGTCGCCCCCAGGTAGGTGCCGTAGGAGTAGCCGAGGTAGGCCAGCACGTCCTCACCGACGGCGGCACGCAGAATATCCAGATCACGGGCTGCGGAGATGGTGTCCACATGGTCGAGCAGCCCAGGTGGGGTGTTCGCATTACACAGCTCCTCCAGCTCCAAGGTGCTGTCCACAACAGCCTGCTGTATGGCCACCGCGTCATCGTCGACGGCCATATCGTCTTCAGAGCCGGCGCGGAACTCATCGAGTTCGGCATCAGTCATGCAATCGATAGCTGTGGAGCGCCCGACGCCCCGCGGATCAAAACCCACCACGTCGTATGCGGCGAGCAGATCCGCGGAGAAAGTTTTCTCGCTCGACTCCGTCATGATGACGCCCGTGCCGCCCGGACCACCCGGGTTGATGAACAGGGTGCCGATCGCCTCTTTGTCCGCCGGGCGCCGCTTCATGGCGATATCAATAGTGCTTCCGTCCGGGTTCTCGTAGTCCAGGGGGACCGTGACATAAGCACAGCTGAAGTCGGCATCGCCGTCAACCTCGGTCATGCCCTTGTCGCACGGGTACCAGGCGACGTCCTGGGAGTAATAGTTCTCCAGGCCAGCAGGGACGACGGCGCTGGCCGCGGCCGTCGGTCTGGCCGCAGCCGAGGGACTGACACCTGCGGAGGGAAACAGACCGTTGCAGGCCACCAGGCCGAAGGCTGCAAAAACTGCGACAAGTGCCACAAGTAGTCGGTGCGGACGTCCGCGAAGTGCGTTCATCCGTTCAGCCTACGAGGCGGCCACGGCCGGGACGAAGCACCGCCGAGTGGAGTCCTCCCCATTGCGACACAGCCGTAAGCACCGCCGACATCCTCACTCAGGCTTACTCAGGCCCGGCATGGCCCGGGACGCAGTTGGGGCATCCTCCTGCCGGCGGCCGGGCGGCTACACAGGCCCGGCGTGACCCCGGACGCAGACGGGGACCGGTCGACCCTCCCACGATTCCGTCGCGGCGCCTAGCCTTGAGTCCATGAGCCAGCCGCCTCCTCCCGCCTCCGCCGACGCCCGCGCCGAGATCAAGGACTTCCTCACCACGCGCCGCGCCAAGGTCACCCCGCAGATGGTGGGCCTGCCGGTGGTCGCAGGGCACCGGCGCGTGCCGGGGCTGCGACGCGAGGAGGTAGCCATGCTCGCCGGAGTGAGTGTGGATTACTACACGCGTCTGGAACGCGGCCATGCGGCCGGCGCCTCCGACGAGGTCCTTGAGGCACTCGCCTCCGCTCTCCGCCTGGATGATGCCGAACGGCAGCACCTAGTCGACCTGGCGCGGGCGGTCACCCCCACCGGACGGACCAGGCGGCGTCGTTCCAGTGGGGTCGGCAGGGTGCGCTCGGACACCCAGTGGATCCTTGACGCCATGGCTATGCCCGCGGCCGTGCGCGACGCCTCCGGCAACTACCTTGCGGCCAATGCGATGGCACGGGCCCTGTACTCCCACATGTTCGTAGATCCCATCCCCGACGTGGCCGCAGAACATCCGAATATGGCGCGCTATGTCTTCCTGGATCCGCGTTCGCGGGAATTCTTCGTCAGGTGGCAGGACGGCGCGGAGGATCTGGTGGCCATGTTGCGGCTGGACGCCGGCGCCAATCCCACCGATCCGCAGTTACAGGCACTGATCGGTGAGTTGTCCACGCGCAGCCGGGACTTCGCCGATCTGTGGGCGCGTCACGACGTCGGCTATGTGTGCCGTGACAAGAAGGTGGTGAACCACCCGGTCGTCGGCGAGATGCACCTGTTTTATGAGTCGGCCGCCATGGCCACCACACCCGGACTGACGATGCTCCTATACGGAGTGGAGCCCGACTCCGCGAGCCAGGAGGCACTGCGGCTATTGTCCTCCTGGGCGGCCACCGAGCTGGCACAGACGGACGACGCCGCCCAACCGGCCCAGTGCTAGAGCCTCTCTGCGCTGGCGACGACGACGTTCACGCCTGAGGGCGCAGTTGCACCATGAGGGACTCCACCGCCAGCAGCGGCGCGGCGTTGGAGCGCAGCCGGTTGCGGCACTCCTCTATGGCGCCGATACGTGCCAGCGACTGCCGCGGGCCGGTGGAGGCGGCCACCTGCTCCACCGCTTCGGACAGGTCGATGTTCACCTGCTCCACGTCGCTGCCGAGCTGTACCGCCAGTACGTCGCGGTAGAAGGACAGCAGGTCGATCATGGCCCGATCGAGGACATCCGTGCGGGCACGCCGGGCGCGCCGCTTCTGGTCCTCCTCCAGTTGCCGCACCTGGGCGCGCAACGACGGCGGCACGCGGGTGCCATCCTCCACGCCGAGAGCGCGCAGCAGGGCGGCCTTCTCGGCGGCGTCACGCTCGGCGGTGGACTGGGTGGCCTCCGCCTCGGCGGCCTCGACCAGGTCTGCGGCGGCCAGGACCGCGTCTCCGACGCTGCGCAGGGAGATGGGTGCGAGCAACAGACGACGGCGTCGCTCCCAGGCGCCGGAGTCGACGGCGAGGTGCCGGGCGAGTCCGATGTGGGACTGGCTGGCGCGGGCGGCACGGGCCGCCAGCTCCGGGTCGGCGCCGTCGCGGCGCACCAGCAGCTCGGCCACGGCGTCGGCGGGCGGGATGCGCAGCGTCACCAGCCGGCAGCGGGAGCGGATGGTGGGCAGGACGTCGTCGGCGCTGGGCGTGCACAGGATCCACACGGTCTGCGGCGGTGGTTCCTCAATGGACTTCAGCAGCACGTTCGTGGTGCGCTCGGCCATGCGGTCGGCGTCCTCCACCAGGATCACCCGCCAACGGCCGGTCCAGGGGCGACGCTGCGCCTCCCCGATCAGGGCCTTGACCTCGTCCATGGTGATCAGGAGCTTTTCGGTGGCCAGTCGCACCACGTCGGGATGACTGCCGCTCATTACGTCACGGCAGGCCTTGCACACCCCGCAGCCGGGTATCTCGCCGGTGCACTGCAGGGCGGCGGCGAAGGCGCGTGCGGCGACGCTCCGGCCGGAGCCGGGCGGGCCGGTCACCAGCCAGGCGTGGGTCATGGCGGAGGCGTCTACGGCGGGCGCGCCTGAGGCGTGGGCGGCAGCGCTTAGACGGGCGGCCCGGGCGGCGGCCTGGAAGGAGGCGACCACCTTCGCCTGGCCGACGACGTCGTCCCACACGCTCATGCGCACTCCCCCGCGAAGGCCGCCGGTGCCCCGACCACGGCCGGCAGCGGAATGGACTGATTCACGTCACCAGGCTAGCGGCAACCGCCGACGCATTGCCTGCGCCCGACCATCGACATGGCTGCCCCGAGTTGAAGTAGCGTCGCCGTCTTCTTGCCGTGCCCCTAAGATCTCTGAGAGGAAAAGGAGGGACCATGACTGCGGTGGCCGAGCTGTCGGGCGTCACGAAGACCTACCAGGGGCGAGAGGTGCTCCATGGCATCAACCTCTCCCTGGACACAGGGTCCACCTACTTCCTGGTGGGACCAAACGGGTGCGGGAAGACGACCACCATTGAGACGCTCGTGGGACTGCGTGCCCCGACGAGCGGCACGATCACGCTGCTTGGAACGCACCCGGGCGATCCCTCCCTACGGCCACGCATCCGAGTGTGCTTGCAAGGCGGATCGCTGCACGCCCAGGTGACCGTCCGGGAGCACTTCGAGTTTCTCGCGGCACTCTATGGTCGGCCGGCCGGAGCGGTGGAGGACACCGCCGCGGATTTCGGCATCAGGGACCTGTTGGACCGACGGTTCGGTCGCCTCAGCGGGGGCCAGCAGAGGCGTGTCATGGTGGCGGGCTGCTTCTTCGGCGAGGCGGAACTCATCATCCTGGACGAACCGACCAGCGGCGTCGACCTGGAGAGCAGGCTCTCCCTGTGGGACTACCTGTCCCGGGTCATGGCGGGCAGGCCCGCTACGCTCCTGGTCACGACCCATGACCTGACCGAGGCCGAGGACTACGCGGACACCGTGATCATTATGCGCGACGGCTCCATCGTGGCCTCCGGCACGGTGAGCGACCTGGTCCGCGCCTCCGGGCTGGTGGGCGTGGTGCCCGTGCCGACAGCAATTCTCGACTCCCTTCCGGCGGGCACGGCCCGGACCCGTCACGTCCTCAGCGCAGACGGCGCAGCCACCCTGGTGGGATACACCAGCGCCGAGTCCCTGCGTCGTGACGTCCGCGCTTTGGAGGAGGCGGAGCCGGGATCGGCCTGGCCTCGCTGATCGAGTCCCGCGTTCTGGCCGGGTCCAGTCTGCGCCCGGGCGGGCCGGGGCTCGTCATGTCGGCGTATGCCTTGGTTCTGCTCGTCCTGGTGCTGCTGGGATGGGCCTTCTCCTATCTGGTCCTGTGGTTGGGATGGCGCGCGACGCCGCCGGCTCTCCCTTTGGCGGTTCTGGGCGTGGCGACCCTCGGCATTGTCGTGTTCCTGGTGCTGGGAATATGCGTCGCCGCCGTGGCCGGGACGCCGCGCAGCACGCAGGGGGTCTGCTCCATGGTCTTCTTCCCGCTGCTCTTCCTGTCCGGCGCGATCTTTCCGATCAGCGCCTTCCCCGACGCGCTGCAAGCAGTCGCCGTGTGGCTGCCCGGCTACCGCCTCATGGAGGCGCTCTTACCGCTGTGGACCGGGGATCGGAGTTTCGACCCGGGCAGCGTGCTCTACCTTGTCATCGCGCTCGTAGTGGCCGTTGTGCTAGCACGCCGGCTCCTACGACGTCGCGAGGACGTCTGACGTCCGGCCCGCGGACGTTGAGGAGGCACGCACCACGAGGGCGGGGGTCGCCAGACGAACGGTCCGCGAGATCCCGTCACTGAGATACGCCCGCAGGAGCCCGGCGGCGGTCTGGCCCATCTCGCCCGGCTCCCGATGGATGGCCGTCACATCGGGACTCAGCACGCGAAGGACGGCCGAGTCCTCCAGGGAGATGACGGCCATGCCGGAGGCGATGTCCTTGTGCGCCTGTTTCAGCACCGACAGGCCACCGACCGCGAGTACTTCGTTGTCGTAGATGATCGCGTCGGGCACCCGCCTGCTCCCGATGAGTTCGGCGGTGGCCTGAGCGCCGGAGCGCTCGGAGTAGTCGGGAGCCTGCACGACCATTATCTCAACCCCCTCACGCCTACCGGAGGCAGATAAAGCGTTGGTGCGCCGCGCATTGTGCATAACGCCGGCGGCGCCGCTGACATAGGCGATGCGAGCGCGCCTCTGCTCAATCAGGTGGGCCAGAACTATGTCCATCATGCCCTCGTCGTCGCCGACGACGGCGGGCATGCCGGCGGCGTCAGGCTCACCTACCAGCACATACGGCAGGCCGAGCTCGCCAAGCACCGCCAAGCGCGGATCCTCACTGCGCGGGTCGACCACCACGGCGCCGTCGACCCGCCGCTGCGCCCACCACGAGCGGTAAGTGGCGATCTCCTCCGCCGTCGTCTCAACGATCTGCAGCACCAGGGCGAGCCCGTCAACCGCCAGCTCACCCTGCATGCCGACAATGAATTCGAAGAAGAAGCGTTCGGCCGCCACGGCATGGCTCGGCCTGGCGATGACCAGGCCCACGGCCCCGGCGCGGGAGGCGGACAGGGCTCGCGCCGCAGCATTGGGCGTCCACCCCATCTGATTCGCGACGGCAACAACCCTGCTGCGGGTGCTGTCGGAGACGCCCGGACGACCGTTCAGGGCGAAGGACACCGCCGACGGCGACACGCCGGCTACCTCCGCAATGTCGCGGATGGTGGGACGTTCCATGACGGCAGTATGCCACGACTGATCCGCTCATCGACTTCCACCAGAACCGCTTGACCGCTTACATAACACGGTTTAGCCTGGCTTTCATCAGGCGGTCCGCCGCCTACGGACATTCGCCTAGTCAACCGCCCGCGCCAATGGAGGCCGCCGTGCACGACAACCGCCCGCTGCTCCTCAAACACGTTGACCGCATTCTCAACGAGAGGATCCGCCCGGCCGTCCTTGAGACCATCGCCCCCCTGCATGTTGAGGCCTGGGAGGTCACCGATGACGCCGGGCCCGCAGCCGGCGTCCCCGGCGCGGGTGCCCCAGTCCCCTTCTCGGTCGCCCTGGCCGCCCATACCCCTACCGCGCCTTCGAGATACCCGGGGTCTGGGGACCGGCGTGGGGCACCACCTGGTTCCGGATGAGTGTTCAAATCCCCGCTGAGATTCGCACCGAACACCTCGAGTTGGACATTGACCTCGGCTGGGAGCCCCACTCCCCCGGGTTTCAGGCCGAGGGACTGGTACGCGCCCCCGACGGAAGCGCCGTGAAGGCAATCAATCCCCGGAATCAATGGGTTCCCGTCTCACCGGCGCTGCTGGACGACACCGGCCGCCTCACCCTGTACCTCGAAGCCGCCTCCAACCCGCTGCTCCTGGATGTCCCACCGTTCCAACCCACGGCGGACGGCTCCCGGATCACCCAGTCCCACGCGCCGCTGTACACCTTCCGCACCGCTCGGCTCGTCCGGGTCCACGATCAGGTGCGCGCCCTGGCTGCGGATGTCGACACCCTGCTGGGACTGGCGCGGACGCTGCCGGAGGACTCCCTGCGCATGTGGAAAGTGCTGATCGGCACCGCCGAAGCGATTGACCGGCTCGATCCGGCAGACATCCGCTCCACGGCAGCCGCAGTGCGAGAACTGCTGAACCCGCTTTTGGCCACACCCGCAGCTCATGACGCGGTGACGCTGGGAACCATCGGACACGCACATATCGACTCCGCCTGGCTGTGGCCCGTCCGCGAGTCGCGGCGCAAGGCGGTGCGCACCCTGGCCAATGTGATACGCCTGCTTCAGGACGGGTCACCGATGATCTTCGCCCTCCCCGCGGCCCAGCACGCAGCCTGGGTCAAGGAGGAGGACCCGGCACTGTTCGAACAGCTCAAGGCCCAGGTCGCCGCCGGGCGCATTGTTCCGGTCGGCGGTTCCTGGGTTGAACCCGACGCGGTGCTGCCCTCGGGCGAGTCCCTGGTGCGCCAACTGACCGAGGGCACGGCCTTCTTCCGCGATGAGCTCGGGGCGGTGTGCCATGAGATCTGGCTGCCGGACTCCTTCGGTTACACCGGGGCGCTGCCGCAGATCGCCCACCTGGCCGGCTATGACAACTTCCTCACCCAGAAGATCTCCTGGAACCAGGTTGACGCCTTCCCCCACCACACCCTGTGGTGGGAGGGGATCGACGGCACCCGGATTTTCACCCACTTCCCCCCGGCGGACACCTACGGCGCCGAGGTAAGCGCAGAACAGGTGCAGCACGCTCAACGCAATTTCAAGGACAAGGGGCGCGCCTCCACCGAGCTCTTCCTCTACGGCTACGGCGACGGCGGAGGCGGGCCGGTCCGCGAGATGCTCGACCGCATAGAGCGCAGAAAGGATCTGGCCGGCTCGCCCCGGATGGAGCATATGACCTCCGCGGAATTCTTTGGACGCGCCCGCGCGGAGTATCCCAACGCTCCCGTCTGGGTCGGCGAGCTGTACCTGGAGAAGCACCGGGGCACACTCACCAGTCAGGCGGCGATTAAGCGCGGCAATCGCGAGGCCGAGGCGGCACTGCGCGAGGCCGAGACCTGGTGCACAACCGCCTGGGTGCGCGGCCTGCTCGCCGACGACGCCTACCCGGCCGCCCTTCTTCATCGCCTGTGGCGCACCACCCTGCTGTGCCAATTCCACGACATCCTGCCGGGTTCGTCGATCGCCTGGGTCTATGAGGACGCCGAGGCAGCGCTGGCACAGGTCATCGCCACCGCCCGCACCCTGGCCGCGAGCGCCCGGCAGGCCCTGGCGCAACGCACGCCGACCGAGCTTGTTTCCGCCCCCGTCCCCGCTGCTGTGCGTGAAGAGCCTGCGATCTTCCCGCAGCACGGTGCCACACCTTCCCAGGCCCCGCGCCGGCTCGTATTCAATGCTGCGCCCGCGGCGCAGTGTGTGGATGGTGTGGAGATTCCGCCCCTGGGAGCCGCGGTGGTGGCGACCGGTACGGCCGGCGCCGAGGCGACCGTCATCGACGCCGGAAGCGCCGACGCCTCGATCACGCGCCTGCAGGACGGCGGGGTGATCCTTGCGGTCGACGGCGCACGGGCGCAGTTCGACGCGTCCGGGGCAGTCCTGTCACTGTCATTCAATGTTGACGGCGATCGTCAGGAGATCGTCCCGCCGGGACAGCGACTCGGTTGCCTCCAGATCGCCAACGACTTCCCCAACGAATGGGACGCCTGGGACCTGGACCCCTTCTACCGCAACTCCATACGCGAAGTCCCGGGCCGGCTCCTTCAGGCGCGCGTGCAGGCCGGGGCGGCGCTCGCCGTCGTCGAGGCGCCCTTCGGGGATTCACGCGCCCGCCTGACATGGACGCTGACAGGCGACGAAATGGACCTGCGCGTAGACGTCTGCTGGCAGGAGACGGACAAGCTGCTCAAACTGGCCTTCCCCACCGATGTGCACACCGACTGCGCGGCCTACGGGGCGCAGTTCGGTCACGTGCGCCGCCCCACCCATGACAACACCTCCTGGGACGCCTACCGCTTTGAGGTATGCGCCCACAAATGGCTGCAGTTGGGTGAGCCCGGCCGTGGCGTCGGCATCACCAATGACGCCACTTACGGCTGGGATATAACCCGACATCCGCGGCGGGGCGGCGGCACCTGGTCACTGGTGCGGGCTTCGCTGCTGCGGTCCGCGCGTTTCCCCGATCCGGATCAGGATCGGGGTGAGCACTCCTTCCGCTTCTCGGTGCTGCCCTGTGCCGGGACGCGCGAGGCCCGGCAGGCCGCATACCGTCTGGACCTGCCGGTGCGGGAGTTGGCCGCCCCCGACGACGCCGTCGACGTAGTCCCGCTGGTGACCGCCTCTGGCGCCGTCATCGAATCGCTCCATGCGGCCGACGACGACTCCGGGGATGTGCTGGTGCGCCTGTACGAGCCGGAGGGCGCGCGTACCCGGGTGACGCTGCGTTCCGATGATCTGACCGGAGCCGTGGGGACAGACCTGCACGGAAATCCCGACTCCGCGTTGGGCGTCGCTATCGCTCCCACCCCGGACCAGGCGGGGGCCTGGAGCTTCGAATTGCACCCCTTCGGAATCGCCACCGTGCGGATGAGTCAGCAGTCCAAGCGCAAGGGAGGCCACTGACAATGAGGTTCGGAGTCAACTACACCCCGCGAGTGGGCTGGTTCCACTCCTGGCTGGACCTGGATCCGGTGCTCGTGGCCGAAGACATGGCCACCATCCGGGCCGTCGGGGCGGACCATGTGCGGATCTTCCCGCTGTGGCCGCTGTTGCAGCCCAATCGGTCGTTGATCCGGCCGGCGGCCGTTGACGATGTTCTGCGCGTGGTTGATATCGCGGGCCAGGCGGGGCTGACGGTGACGGTCGATGCGCTGCAGGGGCATTTGTCCTCCTTCGACTTCCTGCCATCGTGGGTGACCACCTGGCACAGCGGGAATCTCTTCACCGATCCGAGCGTGGTATCGGGCCAGGCCGAGCTGGTGCGCAACCTCGCCCGGGAGCTTTCCTCGCGCCCGCATGCCGACGGGCTGAGCCTGGGCAACGAGTTCATCCAGTTCGCCTCCCGGCGCCATCCCCAGCGCTCACCGCTGCGAGGCGACCAGGCCGAGCACTGGCTGACCACCCTGCTGGAGGCGGCGCGGCAGGAGTGGCCCGCCGGCAGGTTTACGCACTCATTCGACGACGACCTGTGGTTCGACGACTCCCACCCCTTCACGCCCGCGCATGCGCTCCTGGGAGACGCCACCACGGTGCATTCGTGGATCTTCATGCAGGTTGGTCCGCGGTACGGCAGCGGGCACCCCGCGCTAACACTGTTCGCGCGTTATCTCGTCGAGCTGGCCCGGGCCTGGGGAGGGGATCGCCGACCCGTCTGGCTGCAGGAGGTCGGCGCGCCCGTCACGCACGTGCCCGACGCCGACGCACCCGCCTTTATCACCGACACAATCGCCCATCTCACGGGGTTGGATGGCAAACCGGCGGCGAAGAATCTGGAGGCGATCACCTGGTGGTGCTCCCACGACGTCTCCCGCGACCTGGCCGATTTCCCCGAGCTTGAGTACTCCCTCGGTCTGATCGACTCAACTGGAGCGATCAAGCCGACCGGACGCGCCTTCCGTGATGCCGTCGACGCCGTCGGCGAGTCCGCCACCGCGCGCCCGGAGTCCCCGGAGGGCCTCCCACAACTGGTGCTGCCGACGGCCGATCCTGCGCAGCGTTCCAAGTCCGGTCCGAACTCGGATCTGTTCGACCAGTGGCAACGAATGGCCTCTCAGGGACCGGCCCCTGAACTCCGACTGCCCTGATCTACTCAACCAGCACTAAACCGGTGTAGTCTCTGTTCAGTGGCGTGGACGCCACCGCTTCAATGACGAAGGGAGTTCCACCATGAAGCTCACCCGCCGCCGCCTGCTCATGGGCCTTTCCGCCGCATCGGCAGCGGCCCTGTCCGCCTGCACCGGCTCCAACGGCCCCAGTGGCTCCAACGGTTCCAATCCCGGGGCTGTCTCCGGGTCCGGGGAGCTGTCCGGCGAGATCACCTTCCAGACCTGGTCACTCAAGGACGATCGCTTCACGCCCTACTTCGAGGCCCTTATCAAGGCCTTCCAGGATGACAATCCCGGCACCACCATCAACTGGATCGACCAGCCCGGCGACGGCTACGAGGAGAAGATCCTCCAGCAGGCCAACTCCGGCGAATTGCCGGACGTCATCAACCTTCCCGAGGGCTTCGCCTACAAACTCGCGCAGGTCTCCCAGCTCCTCGACCTGCGGGCGGCGGATGCTGACATTCTGGGAACCTACGTACAAGGCGGCCTGGACGCCTACACCTATGACGGCATTGAGGGTGTATACGGCTATCCGTGGTACCTGGGCACCGACGTGTGCTGGTGGAACACCGAGATGCTGGAGCAGGCGGGCCTGTCCCCCGAGGACGCGCCCGCGGATCTGGACGCCTACATCGACTGGTGCACCACCGCCGCGGACAAGGGCGTCTACTTGGCATCCACCATGCCCGGCCTGATGGAGATCAGGGACTACGGCGTCGAGATCTTCGACGGCACCCAGTTCACCTTCAACACCGACCGGGCCGCTCAGATCGTGGGGAAGTACGCCGAGCTCTACCGGGCCGGTGCCATGCCCTCCGAGGTCCTCAACGACGATTACGCCGGCAATGCGACCATGTACACCCAGGAGAAGGTCGGCTACACCACCGCCACGGGATCATTCGTAACCCAGTTGACGAACGACGCGCCAACCCTCCTGGACAAGACGGACTGCTCGGCGCGCTTCACCACGCCGCCGCTGTACATCCAGGGGATCACCGTGGCCGCGAACTCCGGGAATCCCGCCCTGGCACTGGCATTCGCCCAGTACGTGACCAACAATGAAAACCAGGTCGCCTTCGTGAAGATCGCCCAGGGGTTCATGCCCGGAACTCTGGCGGGCAACAACGATCCGGAGTCCTTCACCGGGGACGTCTCCGATCCGCTGATGAAGAAGGCCATCGAACTGGCGGCCGCGGCCATGCCCGACGCCGAGACGGTCAAGCCGGTCCAGTACACCGACGACATGAGCACCTACACCCAGCAGCAGATCGCGCTCGCGATGAAGGGGGATCTCTCCCCGAAGGAAGCACTGGACGCCGCCGTAGCGTACTGCAACGAGAATCTCAACGTTTGACAGGCGGTTTTCGCATGCATCTGCGTCATCGCCTCACCCCCTACATCCTGGTCGCACCGGCAACGATCTGGGTAATGGTCTTCGCCCTCTGGCCCTTCGCGAACACCGTGATCCTGGCCTTCACCGATGCCAGACCGCTGCGCCCCGCCCGGTTCACCGGCCTGGACAACTTTGCGCGCATCCTGGACGACCCGCAGGTCGGTTACGCCCTCACCACTTGCCTGGTCTACGTGCTCGTATGCGTCCCACTGCTGACGATCGTTCCGCTGCTGTTGGCGCTGCTGATATCGAAGTACATGCCCGGGATGTCCTTCTTCCGCACGGTCTACTACTTCCCCGTGATCGCCTCGGTCGTGGTCGTGGGCATCATCTGGTCGTGGATGTTCGACTCGCGCGGGGTGGTCAATCAGGCGATCGAGTTCCTGGGCGGAACGGGTGTCGACTTCCTAACCGACCGCTGGTGGATTCTCCTGTGTTCCATCCTACTGACCACCTGGAAGGGTCTGGGGTATTACATGGTGGTCTACCTGGCGGCCCTGGGAAATGTGGGTCGTGAGCTGCACGAGGCGGCCGCATTAGACGGTGCTGGCGCGGTGCGCCGCTTCTGGTCCATCACGGTTCCCGGTGTGCGCGGCGCCATGCTTCTGGTCTCCGCTCTGATCGCCACCTCGGCCATGAGGATCTTCTCCGAGATCTACATACTCACCAACGGTTCCGGCGGCCCGGGTGGGCAGGCGATGAGCCTGGTCATGCTCATCCAGCGCAAGGGCGCGGGACTGGACGGACAGCTCGGCTACGCCTCGGCGCTATCGGTGATGCTCTTCCTGCTCACCATCGGACCACTTGTGTTGACCGCCTTCCTCAACAATGGCACCGACATCTCCGCCATGCGCAGCGCGTTGCGCAAACGGCGCGCGCATAGGGCTGCCCTGCGTGAGAACGCCGTGCGGGCGAGCAAGAAGGTCTCACGATGACATCCACGACCGCCGAGCGCGCGAGAACCTCCACCCCCGCCCCGACCAAACCCTATAAGGACCGCTTCTGGCGCCGCAGGGGTGAATCCGACTTCCTGAAACCCACCGCGGCCGGCGCCGTCGTACGCTATGTGCTGCTCATCGCCATGGCGGGCATCGCCGTCTTCCCCTTCCTGTGGCAGCTGTCGACCTCCCTGAAGGGCGCGTCGGAGAACATCTATGCATTTCCGCCCCAGCTGCTCCCGGAGCATCCGACGCTAGAGCACTATGCGACGGTCTCACGTACCATACCGATCCTGAAGTACGCCTGGCACTCACTGGCAGTGGGCGTGGCCACCGTGGCCAGCCAGGTCTTCTTCTGCACCTGCGCCGGCTACGCCATGGGCATCCTGAAGTTCCGCGGGAAGTACCTGTTCCTGGCGATATTCCTATCAACCCTGCTACTGCCGGGCGAGGTGACGCTGACCAGCCAGTACCTGACCGTCAGGTCACTCGGTTTCGCGAACTCCCTCGTGGGCGTCTTCCTGCCCGGAGCCATCGGCGCCGTCAACGTCCTGCTGATCACGACCGCCTGCGCCATGATTCCCAGGGACATCCTTGAGGCCGCAGAGATTGACGGCGCGTCCACCTGGCAGCGCATCCGGCATGTGGTGTGGCCGAACATCCGCGGCATGGTCAGCGTCGTTGCCCTGTTCTCCTTCATCGGAGCCTGGGACGACTTCCTGTGGCCGCTGGTGGTCCTGTCGGATCCCGAGAAGTACACGCTCACCGTGGGCATGCAGTACCTGCAGTCGAACTTCGGGTCCAACCCACGCGTGGTAGCCGCCGGAACAATCATCGCGTTGGTTCCGATCATCATGCTGTTCGCCCTGGCGCAGAAGCAGTTCTTCAAGGGCGTTCAGGAAGGCGGTGTCAAAGGTTGAGGGATGTTGCCCACCCGCGCGGGCCCGTCACCCAGGCCTGCGCCAGGGGCTCGGCATACCGGAACGTCGCCGCAAGCCCGCGGCACACGGCACACGGCACACGGCACACGGCACACGGCACACGGCCAAGGTAGCCAGCCTACGCAACCGATCCCGCTCATTGCCGGCTCTTCCAGCTCAAACCCTACTCGCCGAGTTCGGTAGAAATAACCATCGAGTTCGGTAGAAATAACCATCGAGTTCGGTCGATATGACGATCGAGTTCGGTCGATATGACGATCGAGTTCGGTTGGTGGAGCCTGCGGGGCCAGGGAAAGTGTCCGGAGTCGGCACAAACTATGTTTCGCCGCCCGACCCCGCCCACCAGGTCCGCAGAATTCCAACTAGTCTGAGGGAATCTGCTGGGAGGGGCGGGGTGTTCTGGACTGCCTGGCTGCGGATGGACCACCTGCCTGCCATTGGATCACCTGAAACGCACTCTCAGACGGTCCAACCGCAGGAACCCGGTCCAAATACGAGGCCAGCAGCCGACCGGGCCCACGCAAACTCACTACATCCTCAAACCGGAAGAGCCTCGCTGCCTCCCACGTCCCATGAATTTCCCCTCCTCACCCACAAACACGAAAAGCCACATATCGAATTGTTACAGGCGAAAGCTACTCTGCCGCAAGCTCCCTTAATAGTTGGTCCAACCACTCAGCCTCGGAAGCTAGTTCATCCCACACCTCACACGCGGAGGTGGTGATGACACCGGAGAGTCCGGCATGCCTCATCTTCTCTGCGAGCGCCGCATCCACATCCAACCGGTGGGCATGCGGATCGTCGGGCGGAAAGAGGCGGAGCGGAGCATCAGCCGCAGTGCCGTAAACGCGCAGAAGGAAGTAGCCGCCGCTATCGGCCTCTTCTCCCATTGAATCCCCCGCAACATCCGGCCGCTCAGCATTCCCGTCGGTGTCTGATGCCGACCGGACCAAAAGCGACCGATACTCAATTCCGGGAACGGCCTCGGCGAGGAGCAGATCCAAGAACCTTCGCGAGACCACCTGTCCGCATCCAGTCGTCCACAGCCAGTCGGTACGCTCACCGGGCGTAATGACCTCGAGCCACAGCTCTACAGGTAGGGCCTCGACTCCCCGCTCAAAAAGGACCTGACTACAGTCTTGACCATCAGATAGAAGATCGGACCGCATAGGGTCCTTGCCCCGCCAGCCGAGTTCCACCGTCATTGCATTCACGTCTCCAACGAGATCACTAGCATGAATTATGCACCGCTTATCCCAGCTACTCGCTAGACCTTTGCTCCCGCTTACTGACGCGCGTAGTCCGGGTTGCGACACGTGCTCCCCAGTTGTTGCTGCACCTTCAGCGTGTCTAAAGATACGCAGTTGACGCCCCACCTCTTGACGCCTTCTTTCCAACTCTTCCCGTTCCCCCGCCGTTGGCGTCATCAATATGCCCGTGAGTCGTTCCGCACGTATGCGCTCAGCCACCGCTCGATCGACCAGCATGTCGGGCGTTCGCGCGCTAGACGGGTATCGTCGCACCGCGTCTCCCGGGCCTGCCTCAGGTAGGTGAAGCAGATAGTAGCCCTCGATATCAGCACTTCGCTTGCGCCGCACGGTCAGTGGACGATACTCGACGCCCGGAACCTCCTGCTCGGCAAGAACCTGCAAGAACCGCTCCGAAACAACACATTCACCCGAGCCGCTCCAAAGCCAGTCAACACGTTTACCGTGGTTCCACGGTTCGAGCCAAAGATCATCCGGCAGCGCGGCGATGCCGTAGCCGTACAGGACGTCTTCCCAATCGCGGCCGTCGGGCAGAGCACTCGGATTCTCTCCATCTTTGCCCGGCCATCTCAAGGTTATCCACATGTTGGCGGTGGACGCGCTCGGCCTTATTATAAAGCGATCCTCGAAAGTGTTCATTATATTCTGTTCACTCCTCCCTAACCATATCAGAGTCTCAACAAACTCGGCGTCCGCCCGTTGTCTATGAAGAAGTGCAACGCCTGGGGTTGGTGGTTTTGATTGTATGTCGGCTCAGGGCTTGTTGGTGGGGGGTGCGGCGCGACCCGCCGGTGACGATGGGGCGTCATCAAAACCCCTCTTCCGGTTTAAGTGTGTAGCGTGCGGGTGTGGGCCCGGCCGGCTGCCGGCCTCGTACTTGGACCGCGCTACTGCGCTTGGACCGGGCTTCTGCGGTTGGACCGTCTGAGAGTGCGTTTCAGGTGGTCCAACGGCAGCCAGACGGTCCAACGGCAACCAGGTGGTCCACGTGCGGGGGTGCTGACCACTCGGGCCGGTGGGGTTGCCTTGGACGCCGGCGCACCCAAGGTCAACGGTCAAGATGCCCTAGACCTAGGCCGCGGACGTCGCCCGCATGGCCGACAGCCGGGCCCGGCCTGCCATCGGCCGGACTGGGCCTTGGGCCGGGCCTGGCTGGTCTGCGCTCCCGACTGGGCGGTGGGCCCGGTTCGTCGTCAAAGATGTCCCAGCCGATCGGACAAGGGGCCAGTCTGCAAACAGAAGGCCTTGGCCTGCTCACCGCATCAGGGCGGTTGGTCGGCGCCTGGGAGCCAAGGTGTCCAAAATCGGCACAAACACCCCGCTCCTCCCAACAGGCGCCCTCAGAATCGTTGTAATCATACGGATCTGGTGAGCGGCGTCGGGCGGGGGAACATCGTTCGTGCCGAATCTGGACACTTCCCCCACCCCGCCAGCCCCACCAACCGAACTCGATCGTCATATCTACCGAACTCGATGGTAATAACGACCGAACTCGGCGAGCACGGCTCAAACCGACCGGAGGGTGGGTCTCGTAGTGCGGGTGGGTCTCGTGGTGTGGGTGGGTCGGGGCTTGCCCCTGTGTCCCAGACGCGCAGCACCTCCGGGACGGGGCACCCCCAGCTCCTCTCCGATCCTCCAGGTTCGCCCTCCTTGGCTGTCTCAAGATCCCGGCAGACCACTGCACACCCATCCAGGTAGTCCACTCACCGAGCCCCTCCCGGGGGAACTTCCACGGGTGGCACTCCCAACAGCGATCCAGCCACATGTTCACTACCTCCAGCAAACCCGGTGCAGTTCACCGCGGGGTTGGCATCAGCGCGGTCAAGCCCTTAGCCGCGGGCCGTACGGAAGGCCTCCAGCGGGATACGGGAGGCGGGCTCATGCCCGCGCGCGGTGTCAACCGCCTTCTCCACTCTGCCCCGTACCAGACACAGACCTGCTCCATGATCGGCGATGAGCTGCTCGACGAGTCGATTGACCTGTGCTGACACCGCCTCCACCGGCTGGTCGGCGTCTACGACCTTGATGCGCCTGTGCTCCTGGTGCGCCAGCACCAGAAACTGCTCACGCAGTGCGCGGTGGAAGACGTCCGGCTCGCGCTCCAGGCGGTCGCGGTGCCCGCGGGAGCCGGTGCGCCGGCCGCCGACGGCGGGGTCGGCATCGAGCAGGATGGTCAGGTCGGGCAGCAGCCCATCGGTGGCCCATAGGGACAGGTCGCGCACCTCTTGCGTCCCCAGGGCGCGGGCGGCACCCTGGTAGGCGACGGAGGAATCCAAATAGCGGTCGGTCAGCACCACCTGGCCGCTGGCAAGTGCGGGCCGCACTACGGTGGCTACGTGGTGGGCACGGTCGGCTGCGTACAGCAAGGCCTCGGCGCGCGGGCTCACCTGACCTCCGTGCAGCAGCAGTTCACGGATCCGCGTACCGAGCTCGGTGCCCCCGGGCTCACGAGTGCGCCGGTAGGCGATCCGGGCCGCCTCCAGCACCGAACTCAGAAGCTCGATCTGGGTGGTCTTGCCGACGCCGTCACCACCCTCGAAGGAGATGAACAGGCCGGGCCAGGCGCGCCCAGACTCCGAGGGGGCGGAAGCTGAGTGATACACGGAGTCAGGGTAGCCGGAAAGCACGCTGGGCTTGGACAGCACCCCGCTTACCGGCCCCGCCCCTTCAACACCGGCCGATGCACCCAGCTGTGCTCAGAAGGCCGGTATGAAAACCTCCACCCGGCGGTTGAGCTGGCGTCCGGCCGGGTTGTCCGAGCCGTCCTCATTCTCATTGGGAGCCACGGGCCGAGTCTCGCCGTAACCGGTGGCCTCCGTCGAGGCGGTCACGCCCTCGCTTATCAGCGCGTTGACAACGGCCTGGGCACGGTTCTCAGACAGAGTCTGGTTGAAGGCCTCATCCGAAATGGAGTCCGTGTGTCCGTAAACCTTAAGGGTGGGAGAGTTCGATTCGATTAGCACCTCGGCCAGATTGCCTAGGGTCTGGGCCGCATCGTCACGGATCTCGTAGGAACCGAAGTCGAACAGGACTCCGTCCTCAAGAGTGATCAGCGTGCCGCAGGACTCGACCGGCTGAATGGCATCGATCGACGGGAAGGAGCCGACCTTACCCACCGGCGGCAGCGGCTCGGCGGCCACGGTGACCGTGCCCGAGAACCCGGTGACCGTGGCAGTGCCATTACCATCATTGGTGATCGTCACCGATGCGTCCATGTAGGTACCCGACCCATCACCATTATTGTTGATCGTCCTCGACGCGTCCATGTAGGTACCCGACCCATCACCATTATTGTTGATCGTCACCGACGCGTCCATGTAGGTACCCGACCCATCACCATCGACGGTCACCGTCATGGTCGCGTCCAAGTAGGTACCCGCCCCGTCGCCATCGGTGGTGATCGTCACCGACGCGTCCATGTAGGTACCCGACCCATCACCATTATTGGTGATCGTCACCGACGCGTCCAAGTAGGTACCCGCCCCGTCGCCATCATTGGTGATCGTCACCGACGCGTCCGAATAGGACATCGCCCCGTCACCGTCCAGCACCGTAGTACCCGCGCCAGTCGCCAGGACTCCCGGCTCGTCGCACCGGGCGGGAGTCACTTTCACCCCGGGCACGGAGGTGATGTCCTTGGTCAGATCCGGGGTGAAGACTCCCGTGGACTGTGTGAGCAGGCTGAGGTCCGGCAAGGTGAATACCGGGATCGGGGGAATCTCACCGACCTGGTACCCGGGCACCGCCAGACTGGAGTCCGCCGAACCGGTCAATCCGGTCGGGGCGGCCGAGGCGCTCGCGGGTGCGCTGGGCGCTGCCGCTGCCGGCGGTGGGGCCGGACTCTCGGCACCGGTGGATCTGGAGGCACCACCGGCGCAGGCGGCCAGGGTCAGAGCCAGGGCCGCTGCTGCCGCGCATGTCACCGGCACGCGGGAGGGTTTACCGAAAAGGCGGGAAGTGAGCTGAGATCGCATGGGATGGTTCCTTGTCTGTCGTTATCTGCCGATGGCTGTGTCAGAGCTTCGGGGAGTACTTGCTGTCAGGTGGTAGCGGCGGCGGACCAGGGGTCGGCGCGCGGGCCGGTTGGGCGGCGCGAGGTGGACCGGTGATCGGCAACGTCAGCCACACCCGAGTGCCCACGCCCTCGCGCGACGTCATTCGCACGTGCCCGCCATGGCGGTCGAGGATCGTGTGCACCAGGGCCAGGCCCAGGCCGGAGCCGGGCAGGGCACGCGCATTTCCGGCCCGCTCCAGTTCCTGGAAAACGCGGCTCATGTCCGCCTCGGGCACACCGATGCCGGTATCGGCCACCTCAATGGTGATGGTGCCGCCCTCTTCCCGGCCGCGCACCTCCACCGCGCCACCGTCCGGGGTGTATTTGGCGGCATTAGCGATGACGTTGTATACCGCCGAGTACAGCAGGTCGCCGTCGCCACGCACATGCGGCAGCGGCCAGGGCGCCGCCGGCAGGTCCATGTGCACGCGCACCGCCGCACCCCGTCCGGCAATCTCCTCATTGACGGCACCGACCGCATCCTGAACGGTTTCGGCCAGGTCAACATCCTCCAGTGCAAGAGGCGCCGTCTCCAGCTCAGCCAGCTTGCGCAGGTCCGTCAGCAGTCGGCTCATCCGCCGGGATTGAGCATCCACCACCTCCAGGTCGGCGGCCATCTCCTGGTCGGCGGTGCGGGAGGCGTCGGCGACGGCGGCGCGCACCGCCGTCAGCGGGTTCTTCAACTCATGATCCAGCCGTTGCAGGAACCGGCGGTGACGACGGCGCTCCTGAGCCTGGACCTCCGCATGCACGCGTATCTGTGCGGCCCGACAGCGCCGCCGTCCGACTCCGATCGCAGCCACCGCCGTCAGCACCGCCGCACCGGTTATGGCCACGGCTGTCGGCACGGCGGTAGTCACGGTTATGGACAGTCCACCCCAATGCAGGCGAGCCAGAACAGTCAGGGCCACCGCCCCAAGGACGCCGCCCGCCCAGCCCAGCCAGAAGCGCCTCATGCGTGCACCTCACCGCGGAAGCGATAGCCACCCTGGGGGACGGTCTGGATGAAGGTTGGGTCAGTGGCATTGTCTCCCAGAGCCCGACGGATCTCGCGGATACGATGATCGACGGCGCGGGTGGAGGAGGCGAAGTCGATTCCCCATAGTGCGGACAGCAGTGCCTCGCGGGTGTGCAGTTCACCGGGGTGGCACATGAGGAAGTCGAGCAGGGTCACGGCCTTGGGCGTCAGCGTCAGTTCCCGACCCGCCAGGGTGACGCGGCGACCGGCCCGGTCCAGGGTCAACTCTCCCGACACCAGCCGGGCCGCGGCGGTCAACGGCTGTCCCACCCCGCGCGTGCGGCGCAGGACGGCGCGGATTCGGGAGGCCAGCTCCGCGGGATCGAAGGGCTTGGACAGGTAGTCGTCGGCGCCGTCGTCCAGGGCGGAGACCCGCTCGTAGGAGGCGTCGACCTGGGTGAGCAGGATGATCGGCGTCCAGGTGCCGCCGGCCCGCACCCTCCGCACGAGCTCCCGCCCGTCCATGCGGGGCATGAGTACATCGCTGACCACGATGTCGATGTCATAGTCGGCGAGCAGGTCCAGCGCTTCCACGCCGTCTCCGGCGGACATCACCCGGTAACCGCTGCGCTCCAGGTAGGAGCCGAGCGAGGTGCGGATGGGGGCCTCGTCATCTACGAGCAGGACAGTTGCTGAGGGCTGCACGGGTGCGGGGGATGTGGGCATGAGCATGGGGCTGCACCGATTGATTCCGGGCCGGTCAGTTGGTCAGTCGGTCGATCACATTGCCCGAGCCCAGATCCTGCACCTCCGGGTTGCCGTCCAAGTAGTAGATCCTCACATTGGACCCCAGGGCCTTCACGCTGGCTACCTCGCGCACGTAGACGGTTACATCCGAGCCGGCGACATTCAAGTACGAGACGGTCTCCGCCGCGACCACTACTCCCGCTCCCGTGACGTTCAGGTTGTCCAACTCACCGACCAGGTTGTAGGTACGGTTCGAGTCGGCGATCCAGTAGTCGCCGGACCGTGTCTGCCGATCGCCGTTCTCAATGGCATCGAGCCAGCCGGGATCGGTGATGTCAGCATTGGCGACGGCCGCAGTCTGCTCTGGGGAGTCTTCGGCGCCCCGGCCGAGGCTGACTGAGCACGCGGCCAAAGAAAGGGACGCAGCGAGAACGGTTACTGGGACCAGGGGCTTGCCGGTGATGCGCACGGGTGCTCCTTACAGGAATCAGCAGTTGGGTACCGAAAGAGTACAGGCGGGTATACCCCATGGGCGTCGCTGCCGTGTCGCAACCCTGCGACACGGTGGTAAGCCAGATTCACGGTCCCCGGTCTGCGAGCTCCTGCACTCTGACGGCGTAAGAACCGGTGCTCGGGGGTTGGGGCGTCCGGTCCGCCGGGGCCATCCGCTCCGCCGGGCCATCCGCTCCGCCGGGCCATCCGCTCCGCCGGGCCATCCGCTCCGCCGGGGCCATCCGGTCCGCCGGGGCCATCCGCTCCGCCGGGGCCATCCGGTCCGCCGGGGCGTCCGGTCCGCCGGGGCCATCCGGTCGGCCGGGGTCGTCTGTGCGGTCGCGGCCGTGGTGCCGCGCCCGGCGGCTCCCGGCGACACGGGCGTCGTAGGAGGCTGCGCAGACAGCTGGAATCCTGCTGGCAAAGACGAGACGGGCTGTGAATGCCTACAAAGACCATCGTTTGACCTTCTCGCTCCCCTCAGGCCCAAACACCACCCGAATACCGCATAAATTCCCCCATGACGCGCCGTTCGCGCGACCACACAGCCGACCCAGCCCTAGAGTTTTTGGACAAACGTACTAGAAGTCGCCTCTTCCCCCTTCTCGGTTCACACAAACATTGGTACGCTTGTACCAATCGCGACGGGGCGACCGACCGCCCCGCACAGGCACGCAGGTGTGCTGAAGACGAATCTGGAGACACGACATGAAGTTTTCCGTCGCCTCGGAGATCGGCGAACTAGCAACGGTCATCCTTCATCGCCCCGGCAAGGAGATGAATCGACTCACCCCGGACAACAAGGACGAACTTCTGTTCGACGATGTGCTGTGGCTGGAGAGAGCGCAGCAGGATCACGACCAGTTCGCGGCGATCCTCAAGCAGCGCGGCGTAAACGTCCTCTACCTCCAAGATCTTCTCACAGACACCATCGAAGTTCCCGAGGCTAGGCAGTACCTGCTCGAAGGCGCGCTCACTGCCGACCACACGGGGTTCACGGCCGCCCCCACGGTGCGCCGATGGGCCGAAGAGGCCCCCGCCGAGGTGCTAGCAGAGGTGCTGATCGCTGGCATCACCAAGGCCGAGCTGCTGGAGCAGCTGCCCGGGGTCTCCTCCATGGTCATGTCCTCCATTGATGATGAGGACCTGCTGCTATCACCGCTGCCCAACCACCTGTTCACCAGGGACTCCTCCAGCTGGATCTACGACGGCGTCTCGGTCAACACCATGCGCCGTACCGCGCGCCGCCGCGAGACCCTCAATTACCGGGCCATCTACCGCTGGCATCCACTGTTCGCCAACGCCGATTTCCCCCTTTGGAACGACGGCACCCTTGGCCGGGAGATGAGCATTGAGGGTGGCGATATCCAGATCATCGGCAACGGCGCGGTCATGATCGGGATCTCCGAACGCACCTGCCCGCAGGGGGTGGAGCATCTGGCGGCCAAGCTCTTCGCCGGGGGTATTCGCGAGGTTGTTGCCGTGCGCATGCAGAAGTCACGCGCCCAGATGCACCTGGACACAATCATGACCATGGTGGACCGCGGCACCTTTACCAAGTACGCCGGTGCCGGCATGCTCCCCACCGTCACCCTGCGCCCGGGCGACAACCCCGATGAGATCGATGTGCGGGAGAACGCCCCCGAGCTCATGCACCAGGTGATCGCCGAGGCCCTCGGACTAGACGAGATCATCGTGCTGACCACGCCCCAGGACTCCCGCTCGGCGGCCCGTGAGCAGTGGGACGACGGCGCCAACTCCTTGGCCATCGCCCCCGGCACGATCATCGCCTATGAGCGCAATGTCAATACCAACAGGTACCTGACCAGCAAGGGGATCGAGGTACTGACCATTCCCGGCTCGGAGTTGGGGCGCGGCCGTGGCGGACCCCACTGCATGAGCTGCCCGATTCTGCGCAATCCCGTCGACTGACTCATCCGCGTTCAAAAACACATTAGGAGAACACCATGTCGCATCCTCTGTCCGGACGTTCCTTCCTCAAGGAGCTTGATTTTACGGCGTCGCAGTGGAGTATTTTGTTGAATTTGGCGGGTCAGTTGAAGGCTGATAAGCGGGCGGGCCGGGAGGTGCAGCGTCTTAAGGGCAAGAATATTGCTTTGTTGTTTGAGAAGACTTCTACGCGTACGCGGTGCGCGTTTGAGGTGGCTGCGGCTGATCAGGGTGCTAGTACCACGTATCTGGATCCGTCGGGTTCGCAGATGGGGCATAAGGAGTCGGTGGCTGACACTGCCCGGGTGTTGGGTCGGATGTTCGATGGGATTGAGTTCAGGGGCCGTAGCCAGGCCCATGTTCAGCAGTTGGCGGATCTGTCGGGGGTGCCGGTGTGGAACGGGCTGACCGATGACTGGCATCCCACCCAGGCCCTGGCCGACCAGTTGACCATGTTGGAGCACGCGGGTCGGCCTTTGAAGGAGATCTCCTTGGCCTATCTGGGGGACTGCCGCAACAATGTGGCCAACTCCCTGCTGGTCTCCGGGGCCTTGATGGGCATGGACGTGCGCCTGATCGGCCCTGCCGAGTTGCTGCCGGCCGATGAGGTGGTCACCTCCGCCCGTCGTCTGGCGGAGGAGTCCGGTGCCCGGATCACCATCGGCTCCGAGGTTGATGCCGGCGTGAAGGGCGTGGACTTCTTGTACACCGACGTGTGGGTGTCCATGGGCGAGCCGAAAGAGGTGTGGGATCAGCGCATCGCTCTACTCAAGCCCTACCAGGTCAACGCGACCCTGGTGCAGCGCACCGGCAACCCGGAGGTGAAGTTCCTGCACTGCCTGCCCGCCTTCCACGACCGCAACACCACCATCGGCCAGGACATCTACACCAAGACCGGTATGGACGGCCTGGAGGTCACCGACGAGGTGTTCGAGACCGACCGCAACATAGCCTTCGACCAGGCCGAAAACCGCATGCACACCATCAAGGCCGTCATGGTGGCCACCCTGGGCGACTGGGAGTGATACACCCATGAGAATCGTCGCAGCACTGGGAGGCAACGCCCTCATGCGCCGGGGAGAGCGCCCCGACGCACGCACCCAGATCACCAACGTCAAACGAGCCGCCAAAGCGCTGGCCGCACTGGCCGAGGAACACGAACTGATCATCACCCACGGCAACGGCCCCCAAGTAGGCACCCTCGCCCTACAGTCAGCCAACGACGAGCGCCTGTCCGAGCCCTACCCCTTCGACACCCTCGGCGCCCAAACCCAGGGCATGATCGGCTACTGGATCCTCCAGGCCATGCAAAACGCCCTACCCGGCCGCCACATCGCCTCACTGATCAGCCAGACCCTGGTCCTAGCCGGCGACCCGGCCTTCAACAACCCCACCAAATTCGTCGGCGAAGTCTACGACCAGCCCACCGCCCAGGCACTGGCCGCCGAACGCGGATGGACCGTCAAACCCGACGGCACCCACTGGCGCCGCGTAGTGCCCTCCCCCAAACCCCAACGCTTCATCGAAACCCGCATGGCCCGCACCCTCCTCCAAGCCGGCGCCATCGTCATCTGCTCCGGCGGAGGCGGCATACCAGTAATCCGCAACGCCCAAGGCAAACTAGAAGGAGTCGAAGCCGTCGTCGACAAAGACCTGACCGCCGCCGTACTGGCCGAACACCTCGAAGCCGACGCCCTACTCATCCTCACCGACGTCGACGGAGTAAGAACCGACTTCGGCACCCCCAACGAACAACGCATCGACCGCGCCACACCAGCATCCCTACGAGCCCTCAACCTACCCGCCGGCTCCATGGGCCCCAAAGTAGAAGCCGTATGCCGCTTCGTCGAACTCACCGGCGACATGGCCGCCATCGGCCGCCTGGAGGACACCACCGCAATCATCAACGGCACCGCCGGAACCATCATCACCCCCGGCGGCAACTACGGCCAACCCGAAGACATCCGCCCACCCACGCCGGGTCTCGTGCCCTCCTAACACCAGTAGCTCGAATGCTCCCGGATTCACACAGCCAAGGAGTGATGCCCGCCCGCAATCACTGAACCGCGAAGATCCGACCAATCGTCCGCAACCACCAAGCAGCAGACACACATTCACAAGGAAGTGACCACCATGACGAAGATCGTCAACTCATGGAACGACTTCGACCCGCTCAAGCACGTCATCGTCGGACGTGCCGAGCACTCCGTGATTCCGCCCGAGGAGCCCGCCACCTCGGAGAAGGTGCCGATCGACTCCGAGATGCGCGGCATGTGGGGGCCCCGGCCCCTGGAGACCGTGGAGAAGGCGGCCGTCCAGCTCGACTTCCTCGCCAAGACTCTCGAGGAGCACGGCGTCAAGGTGGACCGGCCCACCCCGTTGCAGTGGAACCAGCACATCCAGACGCCCGACTTCCGCAACGACTCGATGATGACCTGTATGCCGCCTCGCGACATCCTGCTCACCATCGGCAACGAGATCATGGCCTCCGCCAACTCCTTCCGCTGCCGGTACTTCGAGTACCTGGCCTACTGGCCGCTCATGAAGCAGTACTTCGACGAGGACCCGGAGTTCAAGTGGACCCAGGCCCCTCGCCCCCGTCTGACGGACAAGTCCTACAAGCACAACTACTACGACGAGAAGATCTCCCTGGAGGAGCGCCTCGTACGTACCGCGAACAAGGACTTCGTCACCACCGAGGTCGAGCCTATGTGGGACGCCGCCGACGTGCTGCGCCTGGGCAAGGACCTGTTCATCCAGCACGGTCTGACCACCAACCGCACGGCAATGGAGTGGTTCAAGCGCTACTACCCGGACCTGCGCGTACACGCGGTCAACTTCCCGGGTGACCCCTACCCGATCCACATCGACGCGACCTTCGTGCCGCTGCGGCCGGGCCTGATCATCAACAACCCGCACCGCCGCCTGCCTGAGGAGCAGCGCAAGATCTTCGAGGCCAACGACTGGCAGATCGTCGACGCCGCCCAGCCGGCGCACGACACGCCGCCGCCGCTGTGCTACTCCTCGGTGTGGCTGTCCATGAACTGCCTGGTGCTCGACCACAAGACGGTCATCTGCGAGGCCTCCGAGGTCCACCAGATGGAGCAGATGGACAAGCTCGGGATGAACGTCATCCCGGTGCCCTTCCGCGACGCCTACCCCTTCGGCGGTGCCCTGCACTGTGCGACGGCGGACGTCTACCGCGAGGGCGGCTGCGAGGACTACTTCCCGAACCAGGTCGAAGACCCCACGCTGGTCTGATGCCCACGTTCTGAGGAGCGGAGCACAACGCCAGGATCACTACGGGACTCGCCTCCCGGCTGCCCGGGCAACCGGGAGGCGAGTCCCGTCCGCGGACACTTGGCCCCGCGGCAATTCACCTTACGGATACGAGATGGCTGCGTGTGTGCCGCCCCTCAACACCGCATCCGGCGTCCTCATCATCCTGAGTGAAACCGGTGAAGAAAGTCAGCACTACAAAGGAGTAGCACCTTGAACGAACGTTCAAAGTACAAGCTCAAGGGTTTCGGCTTCATGTTCCTCTCCTCCTCGCTGATGGGCGGAATTGGAGCGTTTGCTCGCTACATCAACGCCCCGGGGGACTTCATTGCCTTCTGGCGCTCATTCGCCGGATTCCTCGGCATGACCATCATATTCTTGGCCATCGGTGGTTTTCGCAAGGTACGCGCCACCAGATTCTCCCCCGCCATGCTGTTCTCGGGAATATTTCTCGGGCTGCTTTCAGCACTGTATGTGATAGCCACTCAGTACACAACCCTCGCAAACGCGTCGTTCCTGATCTACACGGGCCCGATCTACTCGACGGTACTGGCAACGATCTTCCTTAAGGAGCCCTTCAAGCCAGCAATGCTGGCATCGCTCGCCTCCGTCGTAATCGGCACCCTGCTCATCGTAGAGATCGTCTCAGAAGATGGTATCGGATTAGATCTGGACCCCCAGTACATGACCGGGAACATCATCGCCCTGACCTCGGGAGTCGCATACGGGCTATATCTATTCGTCTCACGCTATCGCGAGGACTGCGACTCCAACGTCCGCGCCTGGTACAACTTCTTGTTCGCCGCCTCCACGATCGCCATCATGGTGGCCTTCCGCTGGAGCTCCTTCGTCTATCCGGTGCGCGAGTCCGTCGACGGCGTGCCAACCACAACCGTGGACGCCGACGGAAAACCGGTCAGCGCACCCTGGAACCTGCTGGAGATGGACGGCCGCTCCTGGGCAGTGCTCCTGGTAGCCGCCGTCATGACCGGATTCGGCGCCTTCTACTTCCTCACGGTGGCCTCGAAGATGCTACTGGCTGGAGAGCTGGCCACCATCTCCTATCAAGAGACCATCATGGCCTCGATCCTCGGGTTCATTCTCTTCCACGAGCACCTCTCCGGACTGCAATTCGTGGGCGGTGCACTGATCATCGCTGGCGGCCTGTCCCAGGTACTCTTCTCCACCCGAGGTGCGGCCAATCCACCGAACACCGAGGCTGAGACTACTCCAGCCGAGCACGAGAAAGCGCTAGTCTGATGAAGCAGACCGTCCTCATGAAGGAGATGGATGCCTTCACCTACCGTGAACGCGTCGCCTCCAACCCGATCGTCATCATTCCGGTCGGATCGCTCGAACAGCACGGCCCCCACATGCCCCTGTGCGTGGACGAGCTGCTCTCAACCGACATGGCTACCGCCGTCGCAGAACGGATAGACGCCGTCGTCGGTCCTACCATCACCTTTGGCTACAAGTCCCAGCAACGCTCGGGCGGGGGCTATCACCTGGCGGGCACCGTCAGCATGACGGGCAAGACCTTCATAGACCTCGCCAAAGAGATCACCCTGGAACTGGCCGAGCACGGAGTGCGTAAGTTCGTTTTCTGCAACGGCCACTACGAGAACTACCAGTTCCTTTTCGAAGGCGTCGACCTGGCGGTCCGCGAACTACGGCTACACGGCATCGAGATCACCTGTCAGCTCATCTCCTACTGGGATTTCGTCGATGATGCGACCATCGATCGACTCTACCCCGAGGGCTTCACAGGCTGGGATCTTGAACACGGCGGAGTCCTGGAGACTTCCCTGATGCTCCTGCTTCACCCCGAGCTGGTTGACATGGACCGAGTGTCCGACGATCCTCCCGCCGTGCTGCCCAACTATGACGTCCTTCCCATCAAACCGGAGTTGACCCCGCCGTCGGGATGCCTGTCCTCGGCTCGAAACGCCACTTTGGAGAAGGGACGCATCCTACTGGACACCGCCGCGGACGGCATCGTCGAGGCTATTCATCATGAGTTCTGAGGACGGCCCCAGCGTCATCGGCTCCGATGAGGAGCGGGAGGACTCCGCCTCGATCAGCGCCGAAACCCGGCGCCGCGATGACAACGGCATCCGGATCGCGGCGGTCACCGTTGTTGTCCTCCTGGCGCTGGGCGCCGTCCTATTCCGGGAACAGGCCTCAAAGGTCATTGACACCGCCCGCACTTTCGTCACCGAGTACTTCTCATGGTACTTCGTCGTCTTCTCGGGGCTCGCCCTTGTTTTCGTCCTAGCCATCGCCTTCTCACGCGATGGTTCCATCAGATTGGGCGGCCCGAAGGCGAAAACCGAGTATGGGCGCTTCGCCTGGTACTCGATGCTCTTCGCCTCCGGGCAGGGCATAGGCCTCATCTTCTGGTCCGTGGCCGAGCCCGTGCTCCTCAAAACCGACGACCCCCTCGCCGGTTCCCATCCGGGAAACGCCGACGCGGCATCACTGTCATGGGGCTACTTCCACTGGGGGCTGACCGCCTGGGCAATCTACTGCGTGGTCGCACTGTGCATCGCCTACTCGACATACAACTGCGCGCAACAAGCCACGTTCCGGGGCGCTTGTGAGGATCTGTTCCCTGCACGCCACCGACGCCGTATCGGATTGGCGGTCGAGCTATTCGCGATCCTAGCAACGATCCTGGGACTGTCCACATCCTTTGGCTTCGCCTCCCTGCAATTGTCCTCGGGGCTGTCTGCGTTGCTGGGCATCGAGATCTCTACCCCCGGCAAGGTTGCCGTCATCGCCACAATGGGCGCGGTCACCGCGGTCTCGGTCTACTTCGGGGTCAACCGCGGAATGCGGCTCATCTCGGAGCTCAACTCCCTGCTGTCCGTTGCGCTCGTCTTCCTCACCCTGGTCTTCGGCCCAACGATGTACATCCTGCACATCGTGCCGCAGTCGGTCGGCGAGTTCATCGACCGATTCGTCGCCATGTCGGTCTACTCCGAACCAGAGGTCCTGGGCTCTGGGATCAATGCCTGGCACGAATCATGGAACGGGCAGTGGACCACCTTCATCTGGTGCTGGTGCATCGCCTTCTCTCCCTTCGTCGCCTCCTTCATCGCCTCGATCTCCAAGGGACGCACCCTCAGGGAGTTCGTACTCGGAGTGCTCGGTGTCCCCACTCTTATTGTCATGATATGGATCGGCATCATCGGGGGCACCGCCCTGCGGTACGACACCGAGTCGGACGGCGCCGTCCGCCACTCCCTGGATGCGGACATCTCGGCCGGGCTCTTCGCGGCACTCAACTTCGTGCCGCTCATCGGAGGCCTACTGATCCTAGTGGCCACGGTGCTAGTGGGAACATACTTCGTGACCTCCTTAGACTCAGGGGTGCATGCGCTGTCTGGATTCGTTTCCATGGGCGCAAAGGCCTCCCCCAGATTTCGAGTCATACTCGCAGTGCTCATCTCCGTGCTGGCGATCGCACTTCTGACGCTGGGCGGCGGCAGCGCGTTGACCACGATTCAGACGGGCACCATTGTCGGCGCACTGCCATTCAGCGCCATCATTCTACTCATGATGGCGAACATAGTTCGCAGACTGCGTAGACGCCATAGCACGGAAACGGATGTGCTTCACAGCACCGAGGCCACTTGATCCCAGTCCGAATCTACAACGACTACATTCCCCTATTAATAGTTAGCAGCTCTCCAGCAAGTCAGTGCCAGTAGACGACACATCAAGGCCAAATCATGTCAACACCCATCCACCAGATCGACGACGCCGGGAGGCGCGCGGTCCGACGCGCGGCCGGCGCCTCGTTCATCGGCAACTTCATCGAATGGTTCGACTACGCCTCCTACGGCTACCTGGCCGTAGTGATCGGCGAAGTCTTCTTCCCAGACTCCGATCCGACTACGCGTCTGCTGTCAGCCTTCGCGGTATTCGCCATGTCATTCATTCTGCGCCCCATCGGAGCGATCATCTGGGGCGCCTGGGGCGATCGCAAAGGCCGCAAGTGGGCCTTGAGCTGGTCGATCCTCATCATGTCCGCCTCCACCGTGATCGTGGGCTGCCTGCCCGGATACGACCGGATCGGCATATGGGGCGCCATAGCGCTGCTCCTGGCCCGCATGGCCCAGGGCTTCTCCGCCTCAGGCGAGTACGCCGGCGCCGCCACCTTCTTGGCGGAGTACGCGCCACCTGCACGCCGGGGCATCTACGTCTCCCTGGTGCCGGCCTCGACTGCCGCAGGCCTGTTGGTGGGCTCCCTATCGGTCTCTGCACTGTTCGCCGCGCTGGACCACGACTCCATGCTGGCCTGGGGCTGGCGCATCCCCTTCCTCGTGGCCGGACCGCTGGGACTCATCGGCCGTTACATTCGTACCCACCTGGAGGACTCTCCGGCCTACACGCAGCTACGTAACCGGTTGGAAAGCCAGCAGAAGGCGGCGGCGCGTGAGCAAGGGGGCGGCACGCCGTCGTCGGGCATCGAACCCCTGCGCAAGCTGCTGCGGCACCACCGCGGAGCAGTGCTGACCGGCTTCGGTGTGTCATGTCTGAACGCTGTTGCCTTCTACCTGCTGTTGAGCTACATGCCCAGCTTCGTCAGCACCGAGCTGGGATTCCCAGAGACTCAGGCCACATTGGCCACATCCGTGACGCTGGCCCTTTACATCGCGCTGATCATGGTCATGGGCCACATCTCAGACCTAATTGGTCGAAAGCGCATCATGATCATCGCCGCTGTCGCCTTCGTCGCGGGAACCATACCGGTCTTCCACATCATGACGCACGCCTCACTACTGGCACTGATCGGTTGCGAGTTGCTCTTTGCGCTGATGCTCACCCTGAACGACGGCACACTGGCATCCTTCCTTGCCGAGCTGTTCCCCACCGACGTGCGCTACTCGGGCTTCGCCCTGTCCTTCAACATGGCCAACACCCTGCTGGGCGGCACCTCACCGTTCATCGCCACCTGGCTGATCAAGCTCACCGGCACACCGATCGCCCCGGCTTACCTGCTCACCGCCGTCGCCGCTCTAGCGCTGGTGGCGCTCGTCGCTTCTCAAGTGCATCTGCGCTCCGACCTCACCTCCGAGTCCGGCACCGCCACCCAGGAGCCGACAACCGCAAGGTGAGACCAACAGGCCGAACTCTCGTTCGGGCGTTAACATCGCCCCATTGTGAGTACCGATGCTCCCAGGACCCCTGCAACGCCCAAGGGCGAGGCACGACGTCGCTCCATCATCGACGCCGCTGCCGCGATCATCCGTGAATCCGGACCGAGCGCCGTAACCCATCGTGGTGTGGCGGAACGAGCCGACTGCTCTCTCTCCGCCACCACGTACTACTTCTCCGGCCTGGATGACCTCCTTTATGAGGCTGGGCGGGTGAACATCGCCCTGTGGGCCGAACGTGCCGAACGGGTCGCCAAGAAGGTCGAGGGACTGGATCACTCCCCCTCCCTGGAGGAGGTCGTCGAGCTCCTGCTTTCGGCCACCCTGCCCGACGCCGGTCCCTACCTGGGCCATTACATGCAGCTGATCTCAGCAAACGCCTCCGCACCTGTCGGCCGCGCCTACGGCGAGGGGCGTAACCGCCTGAACGCCGCCGTCAACCGCGTGGTCAACGGCCTTGGGCTGTACCTGACAGCCGAAACCGTCATCGCCACCGTCGACGGCGCCGCGGTGACCGCACTCAGCGAGCACCGCGACGTACGCAACACCGCGCTGGCTCTGCTGCGGCGCCTGGTGCAGTTGTCGGAGCTGAGTTTCACCGCACTGACCAACACCACCCCGGAAGAGTTCCGTACCCGCACCACCCGTGAGATGCCCCTCCCAACCCGATACTTCGACGAGCCGACCTCAACATACGACTCTCCGAAGGACTCACAACCGTAGCCCCCGCGGCCGCATCGCCCACCGGCGACATTCATTGAGACGACGAGGCTCCCCGGCGGAGCAGAAGCCCGGGTGAATCCGGCATTTCTTCGTCATAGGATCAAACGATCGACTCTTAAGCATCGCATGATACCCTCCGCAGTCGCGAGTTCACAGCTCGCGCCGACACGCGAACCAAAAAGCGGTCGGATCACACCAAGCCCCACAAGGGCGCCACACGATCTAGTCGGAAGCATCAGATCCGACAGGGAGGCGATATGCCGAGAACCAAGACAGCACGTACCGCGCTGAAGTGCGCCGTCGTCTACATCCTCGCCATGGGGATCGCGAACCTGACCGTTCGCCACCTCTTCAACACCAGCTACAACGACCCGGGCTACGCGAAGGCCATGCTGCCATTCTTCTGCCTGCTGGCCCTGGGCGCGGTCTTCTGCTTCCTCGCCCTGCGAAAGCAGCTGCCCGCTCCCACCGGTCCGAAGAGCTACACGCTCTTCCTGGTGATCTTCGTTCCGGTCATTGGTATGACCGCTTACTACTTGGCGACGAACGGGGAGCTGAGCGCCGCCTTCATGACCCCGCTCGCCGTGGCGCTGCTGGTCGGGATCGCGGAGGAGCTGATCTTCCGCCGCATCCTGTACGTCGGCTATCTGGGTGAGCCGAACGGCAACCGCATCAATGGTGCCCTGCTGGTCTCCGCCACCATGTTCAGTCTGCTTCACGCGGTCAACATTCTTGCGGGTCAGCCCCTGACCGGGACCCTGTCGCAACTGGTGTCCACCTTCATCGCCGGGTTGTTCTACGCGATCATGTACGACTACACCAAGAGCATCGGCCTGCTGATAACCGCCCACTTCCTGTGGGACTACATCCTTCTGAGTGATGCGCCGGTGAAGTATCCGGCCATCAGCATCGCGATGGGCGCGCTCACCGCGATTGAATTCGTCATCACGCTCGTCCTCATCCTGAAGAGGCGGAAGCAGGAGGCAGTCGCCCCCTCTCAGAGCGCCTGACGGCGTCTAACAAGTCAAGGCGTCGGTTAGGCGGGAGTACGCCGCGGCGCTCACGTTGCAGCCTGTGGCCCAGTTGGGCCACAGGCTGCCGCATTACTCGATGGCTACCCAACTCATGCCGCTTTTCATGACAGCCCACCCGAATTGGACCACCTGGCTGCGGTTGGACCACCTGGCTGCGCTTGGACCGTCTGAGAGTGCGTTTCAGGCAGTCCAACGGCAGGCAGGTGGTCCAGGCCTTCCGGTCAGCATCGTTGGCGGCGTCCGGAACCTACCCACCACGCCAGGACAGTAGGCCAGCACCTGAGAGCCAAAGTGTCCAGAATCGGCACAAACACCCCGCCCCGCCCAGCACACACCCTCAAATTCGTTGAAACCATGCGGACCTGGTAGGCGACGCCGGACGGAGGAACACCGTTCATGCCGAATCCGTACACTCCCCCACCCCACCAGCCCCACCAACCGAACTCGATCGTCATATCTACCGAACTCGATGGTTATATCTACCGAACTCGGCGAACAGAGCCTCGAAGCAGAAGAGCCCGTTAACCAGGAAGGCGGCTTCAGCCGCTCGTTTTACGGGTGGTCGACTTCCGCGTGGTCGACTTCCGTGTGGTTGTCTTCTTCGCACTCGAGCTCTTGCTCGCGGTCTTACGGGCGGTGCGCTTCTTGGCCGGGCCCTTGGCACGCTTCTCCGCCAGGAGTTCATAGGCGCGCTCGGGGGTGACGGTGGCCGGATCATCGTCGCGGCGCAGCGTCACGTTAGTCTCCCCGTCGGTGAAGTAGGGGCCGAAGCGGCCGTCCTTGATCACCACGGGCCGGCCGGTGGCCGGATCGGTGCCGAGTTCACGCAGGGGCGCCCGGGAGGCGGCCTGACCGCGACGACGCTTCGGCTGGGCGAACAGCTCCAGCGCCTGCTCCACAGTCACCGTGAACAGCTGCTCCTCGCTCTCCAAGGAACGCGAGTCCGTCCCCTTCTTCAGGTACGGTCCGTAGCGACCGTTCTGCGCGGTGATGTCGACGCCGTCGGCGTCCTGGCCGACCACCCGTGGCAGGCTCAGCAGGTCGAGGGCCTGCTCCAGGGTGACGGTGGCCAGGTCCATGGACTTCAAAAGCGACGCCGTGCGCGGCTTGGGCCCCTTCCTGGACCGTCGGGAGGCCGACTTCGACTTGGCGGAGGACTCCTGCGCGGGCTCCGTCCCGGCGGCGTCGGCGGCAGTATCCGGCTCGGGCAGGATCTCGGTGACGTAGGGGCCGTAACGGCCATCCTTGGCGACAATGGTGTGCCCGGTGGAGGGATCGACGCCGAGTTCGCGGCCGTCGTCGGCGGCACGGGCGAACAACTCCCGCGCCTTGGCCACCGTCAACTCATCGGGTGCCAGATCACCGGGAACGTTGGCACGTTTGCCCTCGGCGTCCTCCAGGTAGGGGCCGTAACGGCCCACACGCAAAGTGATGCCCTCACCAATGTCAATGGAGTTGATGGCGCGGGCGTCGATCTCGCCCAAGCCGTCAACCAGGGCCTTCAGCCCCTGGCTCTGCCCCGCGCCGATCCCCGCTGCGGACGCCGAACCGGACGGTGCGGCATCACCGGCCCCAGCGCCGGCCTGCCCCTGCGGCCCGTAATAGAAGTGTGTGAGCCAGCCGACCCGGTCCTCCTCACCGGCGGCGATGCGGTCCAGGTCGGCCTCCATGGAGGCGGTAAAGTCGTAGTCGACCAGCTCACTGAAGTTCTCCTCCAGCAGGCGGGTGACGGCGAAGGCCAGCCAGGTGGGCACCAGCGCCTGGCCCCGGTGCTCCACGTAGCCGCGGTCGGAGATGGTGGACATGATGGAGGCGTAGGTGGACGGGCGGCCGATCTCCCGCTCCTCCAGTGCCTTGACCAGGGAGGCCTCGGTGTAGCGAGGCGGCGGGGTGGTCTCATGCCCAGCCGCCTCGGCGGCTAGTGCGCACAGCTCCTGACCAGCGATCATGGCGGGCAGGCGCACCTCCCGGTCCTTGCCCGCCTTCGCAGCCCCTCCCGCTGCTGGGCTACTCCCCGAGCCCTCGCCCGAGGCACCGGCATCGCCGCCCGCCACCGCAGGAGTGTTCTCCGACTCGTAGCGCTCGGCATCCCGTCCCTCTTCGTAGGCGGCCAGGAAGCCGCGGAAGGTGATGACGGTTCCCGAGGCACTCAAGGAGGCAGTGCTGAAGGTGATGCCGGCGTCGCGGGAGCCCCCGTCGGCCGGCCGCAGCGGCACATCCACACGTACCGTCGCCGTGGAGCCGGTGGCGTCGGCCATCTGGGAGGCGACAGTGCGCCGCCAGATGAGCTCATACAGGCGGAACTGGGCGCCGGTGAGCCGTCCCGAGACCTGCGCGGGGGTGCGGAAGTGGTCGCCGGCGGGGCGGATCGCCTCGTGCGCCTCCTGGGCGCCCTTAGTCTTGTTGGCGTATACGCGCGGTTTCGGCGCCACGTACTGCGCGCCATACAGTTCGGCCACCTGGGCGCGGGCGGCGGCGACCGCCTGCCCGGACAGCACCGTGGAGTCGGTGCGCATGTAGGTAATGAAGCCGTTCTCATACAGCGCCTGCGCCACCCGCATGGTTTCGCGCGGGTTCATGCGCAGCTTGCGGCTGGCCTCCTGCTGCAAAGTGGAGGTGGTGAAGGGGGCGGCCGGGCGCCGCCGGTAGGGCTTGTCCTCCACCTCGGCCACGCGCGGCACCGCCCGGGTGATCGCCTCGGCGACGGCGCGGGCGGCCCCCTCGTGCAGATGGACAGTGCCGGCCTTGACGGCGGCAGGGCGCAGCGCACCGGCGTCGGTGAAGTCCCGGCCGGTGGCCACGCGCCGTCCGTCCAGTGCGGTCAGGCGGGCGGTGAAGGAGGCCTCCGGCGCCCCGGCGGGGGGACGCAAGGAACTTCCGGCTGCCAGATCGGTGGACAGCTGCGCCTGAACACCCCAGTAGCCGGCAACCTTGAAGGCCATACGCTCGCGCTCGCGCTCGACCACCAGCCGGGTGGCCACCGACTGCACGCGTCCGGCTGACAGGCCGGCACGCACCTTGCGCCACAGCACCGGGCTGACCTCGTAACCGACCAGGCGGTCCAGGATGCGACGGGTCTCTTGAGCGTCCACCCGGTGGGTGTCCAGGTCGCGAGTGTTGCCCAGGGCGCGGGTGACCGCCTCCTTGGTGATCTCGGTGAAGGTCATGCGTTTGACAGGCACCTTCGGTTTGAGCACCTCCAGCAGATGCCAGGCGATGGCCTCACCCTCACGGTCGTCATCGGTTGCCAGGTATAACTCGTCAGCGTCCTTCAGGGCCTTGCGCAGCTGCGTGACCGTCTTCTTCTTATCCGGGTTGACCACGTAGTAGGGCTTGAAACCGCCCTCAACGTCAACGGCGAACTTCCCGTACGGACCCTTCTTCTCGGCTGCGGGCAGCTCGGAGGGCTGGGCGAGGTCGCGGATATGGCCGACCGAGGCCTCGACGTCGAAGTCCTTGCCCAGGTATCCGGCAATGGAGCGGACCTTATTGGGGGACTCGACGATGACGAGCTTGGTAGACACAGGCGACCTTTCTCACGAAGACCACAGACATCAATAGAATCAATAGGTCAGACCTACCGTCACTGCCCCACGGATGTGACGACGGGAGCCGGCTAGGACCCGCCCACGGGTGAGCGTAACCTACCGCAGTCGAAGACGGCACGGTGGAATCGACCACCTACCGGACTCACGACGACTCACGACAACTCAGGACGACTCACGACGACTCACGACAACTCAGGACGACTCGGGACGAGTCACGACAACTCAGTAAGCGCCGTCCGGACCGCCGCCAGGCACTTCTGGGTCTCGGCCTCGTCATAGGTGAGGTTCAGTCCGCGGCATTCCGCGGCCAGTTGAGCCAGCCCGCCGACCTCCGGGAATCCCTGGGACATGAAGGACGCCACCTCGTTGACGACGCCGGAGCCAGAGAACCCGCCTCTATGCGCGTCAACCCAACGTCCCAGTCGCCGCGTGGCCCGGTCCAGACTCGAAGTCACCGTATGCAGGGCATCATCCAACTCACGCGCCTGCACGCCCACGGAGCGCAGGACGGGGGCCAGACCCGCGAAACCAGATTCCAGGCCCTCATGCAGATCCCGTAGCGAGCGGACCGGCTCCTCTTCCGAGCCGTCAAGGATGGAACGCGCGAATCGCCCCACCATGAGAGTCATCAGCCGCATGAGGGCGACGGCGAAACGCAGCTCCGTGACGGCGTCGTCCATGGCCCGCAGGCGAGCCGGCAGCCTGCCCAGCTCCGCGTCCGCAACGCCGATCAGTTCGCTGATCTGCCCGGCCAGCGACCGGACCCGGTCGCCTCCCGCCGTGTCCTGGGAGACCAGCCGACCGATGCGCACCGCCCGACGCTGAGCGGCCGAAGCGGCGCCACGGGCGGACTCCATGGCGGAAATGAGCCGCATGTACTCGTCGAGCTCGTAGACCAGCGTGTTGGTCTCCTTCTCAATCAGCGCCACCGCGGCTAGCAGACGCGCAACCGGCCCCTGCATTCCGGGCAGCGCCGCGGGCACGCGCACACCGGCCCCAACCAGGGCCGAGACCTCGCGGGGCAGCATGACCTGTGTCATCTCATGTAGGGACTCGAATCCGAGTCCCCCCAGCTCCTTGGCCAGCTCGACGGCGCCGCGCTCACCTACCTCACGGCGGGAGGCCGCATGCGCGGCGAGCTCGCGCTCAGTTGCGCGTACCCTGCGATAGGCCTCCTCCACAGGGTTGCGCGTCGCGGTGTCCATCGGCTTGATCCGCACCGAGAGGTACCCCTCACGCAGGGGCACGATCGTGGCGAACACCCGGTAGTCCAGTCCGTCCAGCGCCCGGTTGGTGACATAGGCGCACACGGGCCTGCCGGCCTCAAGATCGACCCACATGAGCCGGAAGAGACCTGCGGGCATGTCCAAATGGCGGATGATGTTGTGGGGGGCACCAATGAGACGGTCACGCGAGTAGCGGGAAAGGTGGTCAAAGGTGCGGTTGGTGTTCTGGATGACACCCCGGCGGTCGGTGGTCGAGAAAAAGATGTCCTCCGGATCGAACAGCCTCTCATAGCCGATCTGCGATTCCATCAGGTCCCCTTTCTTCGCACGCGACCGACATGCTTCCGGCCGTCACGAACCGGCACGCCAATCGACCATCGACTGTTCCGGCTACTGCACTACTCTAGGGACATATTTCCGCCGGCAACATCCCTTTATGGGATTGTCACTCCCCCATCCGAGCCAGCGCCTGCCGAACCGTCTCAATACGCTCACGGATGACGGGAGCATCCAGGGTGACCACCGCACCGCGTGCCTTAGCGGCCAGCTCGGCTAAGGACGCGGTCTCCGGGAATCCCCGCTCGCTGAGCTCCACCGCCTCGCGCACAAGGGCCTGAGCGTCCGCACCCTCATTCAGCGGCAGAGCTCCCTCATCCTGCACGGCGCGGATCCAGCGTTGGAACGGGCGATTGACCCGATCCAGATCGGACACCAGGGAGCGCATCTCCGCATCCAGGTGAGCCGCCAGGTCCGCAGCGTTCTGGCAGGAGGGCACCAACGGCTCCAGATCGCCTACGAGCGCCTCCGCGAGGTCCCCGATCGCCACGGCGGAGTCCGCGTCCTCCCCGTCCAAAACGGCGGCGGCGAAGATGCCCGTCATGAGCGTGTGCAGGCGCATCAGCGATGCACGGAAGCGCACATCCGCAACCACCTCATACAAGGCCACCAGGAAGGAGTTGAGCCGTTGCAGCACTTCAAGGGCCCGGGCGATGCGCTCCTTGACACGCGCCGAGACAACCGGCACGGAGGAGTCCTGATCGGGGCTGGTCACCTCGGTGACCACCGAGCCCACCCGGGTGGCGCGCTCGCTGATGGAGCGGATCCCGGTCGTCCACACCCCCAGGCCGTTGATCAGCTCCTGATACTCGCCCAACTGTTGGACCAGTTCATCGGTGTCCCGCTCGATGGCGGCCATGGTCAGCAGGATCTCGGACATGGGATTGTCGGAGTTCACGCGCGCCGGAACCCGCACCCCTTCGGCCACCAGCAGGGCCAGCTCACGCGGCAGGGCGGCCCTGGCGAAGGGGTAGAAGCCGCGGAACTGGGCCTTGTGCAGTTCCTCCGTGAGCAGCTGCGCACCGTAACGCCCCACCTCTTGGCGCGAGTGCCCCGCCGCGGCATATTCGCGCTCGGCGGCGCGCACGCGGGCGTACATCTGCTTGACAGGGGCGAACAGGGCCTGGTTGCCCGGCCGCATACGTACCGACAGATAGCCGTCGGCCAAGGGCACCACCGTGGCGAAGACCCAGTAGTCCATCCCGTCCTGCGCGCGATTGAGTACGTAAACGCAGGCGGGACTGCCCTGCTCGAGCTCATCCCACATGAGCTTGAACGCGCCCGCAGGCATGTCATCGTGACGAATGATGTTGTGCGGTGCACCGATGAGTTGCTCCGCGCTGTACCGGGAAAGGGTGTTGAACACCCGGTTGGTACCGCGAATTACACCCTTGGTATCCGTGACCGAGAAGAACAGGTCGCCGGCACCGAATAGCCGCTCATTGCCGTTGACGTATTCCATGACACTCCTGTGAGGTATAGCACTACACTTGGGATCGTTGCGGTTCTTGGCGGCACTGCCCCCGCATGCCATATGACTGGCACTCGCCCCGACACTGTATCCCATACCGGCAGCCGTGCGCACAATCGCCCGCGGATTCATGCATGCTCGCTTCGTGCCGCGTGCACGGATGACACGGTGAAGCACCCGAAACAGGTTCACAGGTCTCTCACAGTCCCACATGAGGCTGCTCCTAGCGCTGCCATCTGAGATTGCGGCATGAGCATCCCCACCGAGACCCTCACCCGCCCTGACGGCTCCCCCATACGCGTCCTGGTTGTGGACGACGAGCAGACCCTGGCGGATCTGCTCGCCTCCGCGCTGCGCTACGAGGGCTGGGAGGTGACCACCGCAGGCACCGGCCGGGCGGCGGTGCGCATCGCCCAGGAGATCAGTCCCGATGTCATCGTGCTGGACATCATGCTGCCCGACTTCGACGGCCTGGAGGTCATGCGTCGCATCCACGGGCACCAGCCCACCGTTCCCGTCCTGTTCCTCACCGCCAAGGACGCCGTCGAGGACCGCGTGGCGGGGCTCACCGCCGGCGGGGACGACTATGTCACCAAGCCCTTCTCCTTAGAGGAGGTCGTGGCCCGCCTGCGCGCCCTGCTGCGACGCTCGGGGGCCGACGCGGACAAGCCCACCAACGTGCTGGAGGTAGGTGATCTGCGCATGGACGAGGACTCCCACGAGGTCTGGCGCGGGGGCGACGAGATCCGCCTGACCGCCACCGAGTTCGAACTGCTGCGCTATCTGATGCGAAACCCTCGCCGGGTACTATCCAAGCCGCAGATCCTGGACCGCGTGTGGAATTACGACTTCGGAGGGCAGGCAAACATTGTGGAGCTGTACATCTCCTACCTACGACGCAAGATCGACAAGGGCCGCGAGCCCATGATCCACACCATGCGCGGAGTCGGCTACGTCCTCAAGCCCGCCGCCTCCGCCCGGTAACCGCCCCGGCCCGCACACCCGGAACGGTAATGGCACATATGTGGCGAAACCGCCGACGGCGGCGCTCCCCGGAGGCAACCGAGAGCGGACGGCGCTTGGCGAATCCCAGATCCGGCCGCCCGGCCCCACACAGTCTGCGCACCCGGCTCGTCGTCGGCGTGATCGGCATAGTCCTGGTCATGGCGGGCGGTATCGGGGCCCTTTCCACCCTCATGCTGCGCCAGTCACTGATCGACCGGCTCGATGAGCAACTGACGGCTGCCTCCGAACGGGCCGCCGCACGCCGTCTGGGCGCCGCTCCCACCGACTCCGAGCAGGGCCGGGGGCCGGCTGCCCAGCCGCCTGCCGACGGCGCGACCCCGCCCATCGGCCCGAAGCAAGACGTGCCCATCGGCCTGGACGCCGTCGGGCAGTCCACCGGCACGCTGACCCTGATCGCCACCGGCGCCCGCGACGCCGCCGCAGGCTCCGACTCGCCCGTCTCCACGATTAAAGCCGGATACATCGACGACGACGGCAACTACCGCACCCTGACCGGCACCGAATGCCAGACCCTGTTGTCGCTGGAGGCCACCGGCAAACCGGTGACGGTCAGCATCGACTCCTTGGGCTACTACCGGGTGCTGGTCACCAAGGACTCGGCCAGCGGCGACGTGGTAGTCACCGGCCTTTCCACCGCCGCCGATGAGAAGTTGATCCGCACCCAGCTGCTGGCCCAGTTGTGCATCGCATTGGCCGGGGCACTGATTGCCGCCGTCGCGGGAAGGACCATGGTGCGCACATCCCTGGCGCCCTTGGAGAGAGTGGCGGGCACGGCGCAAAGAGTCGCCTCCCAGCCGCTGTCCCGCGGCGAGGTGCGCATCCGGGAACGGGTCGACGCCGCAGATCTCGCCTCTTCACAGGAGATCGGCCAGGTCGGCAATGCCCTGAACACGCTGCTGGGGCATGTCGATGACGCGCTGGCGGCCCGTCAGCGCAGCGAGACACAGGTGCGGCAGTTCGTTGCCGACGCCTCCCACGAGCTGCGCACGCCGCTGGCCTCCATCCGCGGTTATACCGAGCTGATCAAGCGCAGCGGCGCGGACTGCGCACTCCCGCTCCAGGCCGTGCACGCCCTGGAGCGGGTGCATTCGGAGTCGGTGCGGATGACGGCGCTGGTGGAGGACCTGCTGCTGCTGGCCCGTCTGGATGCGGGCCGTGAACTGGAACAAGCAGAGGTCGACCTGGTGGAGATCCTGGTGGACGCTGTTGCCGACGCCCGCGCCGCCGGCCCCGACCATGTCTGGGAGCTTGAACTGGAAGTGCTCGAGCCGCCCGCCGACATCAGCCCGGAGCAGGCGGAGGAATTTGTGCCCGAACCTGCGCTGGTGGTCGGTGATGAGGCGCGTATACGGCAGGTCATGGTCAACCTGCTCGCCAACGCCCGCGTGCACACCCCCGCCGCCACCCGAGTGTCTACCACCCTGTCCCGCACCGACGGCGCGCTGGTGATCACCGTCGCCGACGACGGCCCCGGCATTGACCCGGCCGTGCGCGAACGCCTGTTTGAGCGCTTCGCCCGCGGGGACGCCTCCCGGGAGCGACGCACCGGCTCCACCGGTCTGGGCATGAGCATCGCCCTGGCGATTGTGCAGTCTCACCACGGCACTCTCACCGTCGAATCTCGCACCGGCGCCGAAGACCACGGCACCATCTTCACCGTGGAACTGCCCGTGGCCTCAGCATCCGCAACCAGCCGCTGACGCCGACCACCCCAGCCGCCGTAGGCTCACAGTGCTTATCGCTTGCCGGTTGTGCTCGCCGACGGGCACAGCAGGGCCAGTGCCGCCATCCCCATGCTGGCCACAGCGACGGTGCCCACGGCGCCGGCCGCATAGGCGATGAACGCACCGGTGCGGGTGATTTGTCCGGCGGCCACCGCGACGACGCCACCGCCGTCGACGACACCCCGCCAGGTGAGCACCTCCAGGGCCAGGGCCACCACGGCCGCCAGGATTCCGAGCCCGCCCAGGACGGCTGCCGCCGACACCCGCTCCGCGGGCCCATGCTCCCCCGGCTCAACCTCGCCAAGCTCGGCCGGCTCATCCGCCCAGGCTCCGCAGGCGATCGCCGCCGCCCCCCAGGCGGTGGCCAGCAGCAGGGCGGCGATCACGTCTCCGGGGCGGTGCCATTGGCAGGCAAGGGTGGAGTAGCCCATCGCCGCGGCGAGCAGCGCCCCCGCCCAGGCCGCGGCCGGGCGCCACCGCGGAGCAGCCACCACAATGAGGGCGACGGCGGCCGAGGCGGCGACGGCCGTATGCCCGGAGGGGAGCGTATTCAAGCCACCGAACCTTAGTGACAGCCCGTAGTCCGGGCGCCACAGAATCAGGTACTTGATCACCTGTGTGGATACGTTGATGGCGACCACCGCGGCCGCCGCCCACAGCGCCCGCCGACGACTGCCACGCCACAGGGCGCCAAGGAGCACCACAAGCACCAGTCCGACCGCCGCCGGCAGGGACACCACATGCAGCAGGCTGCGGGCGTGAGCGGTCACGAAGCGGGCCCCGATGCGTGAGCCGACGAAGGCCGTCTGCTCCATGGCCTGCCCGGTCGGCAGCATCACCGACAGCCACCAGACGGCGAACACGGCCATCGCGCTGAGGGCGGCCAGGACGCCAGCCAACGCACGCCGGTTACGCCACGTATCGGGCCGAGGCGATTCGGTGCGGTATTCAGGGGAGATCGTCGCGCTGGTGCTGGGAGTTGTCATTGGGCCGCGATGTTACGTCGTCCGGCTGTATGCCGGCTGAAAGCTCCCGCCCATTCCCCAGCGCTTCGAGGTAGCGAGACATCGACCCGGTCAGGTCCGCCGGCGCGGTGCCGCCGTCCACCTCGCTCTCGGCGGGGCCGCGCGCAGCCGATGCCAGTGTGGTCTTATCCTCGGCGGCCCGCATACGCTTGAAATTGCGCCACAGGATACGGCCGACGGCGACGGCGAGCACGGCCAGAATGGCCACAACCGCCCCGATCAGCCACAGCATCCAGCCGCGCATGGGCGCTGGCGTGGCGGCGGCCTGTTCCGCCGCCGCCTGCGCCGGGTCCATGGGCACGCGCGTGCCGGTGACCAGCAGTCGGTGGGTGTTGACACCGTAAGGGGTGCAGGTGATCAGCGTGACCAGGTCCTCGCCGGGGACCTTGTTAAGCGATTCGGTCTCGGTGGGCAGCACCACGCGGATGTCGTTGACCTCATACTTCAGGGTGCGGCCGGCGGCGGTCAGGTAGAAGGCGTCTCCGTCCTCAAGCTCGGTCAGATCGTCGAACAGAGTTGCCGAGCCCAGGCCGGTGTGCCCGGTCAGCACTGAGTGGGTGGAGGTCCCGCCCACAGGCAGGGCGGTGCCGAATAGGTGACCGACGCCGTGTGCGAGCGTGTCCGCCTCGGTGCCGTGGTAAATCGGCAGGTCCACATGGATCTTGGGGATAACGATCTGGGCCATGACCTCATTCAGGTCAAGTTCGGCCAGGTAGGCCTGGTACTGCGGAGTATCGGGACGCTGCTGGTCCAGCCAGGGGTCGAGGATCGGGGAGGAGGCGAGTTCCTGATTGTACTTGTCCGCACTGGCGAGTTTGGCGCCGAGCACGTCGGGACTGGTTGAGTCCATCTGCGCCTGATACTGGTCGGCGATGGCTTGCTGGCGGGCGTTGTTGTGTTGCGTGGCGAGCACCGGATAGGCCAGCACCGCCGCACCGGCCAGCGCCAGAATGAAGGGCAGCACACCCATCAGGAGGCTACCCCTGCTGGGTTTACGATCCGCTGTTCCGCCGGGCCGCTCGGGGGGCTCGACGCCGTCGTCGTGCGCAGCGACCGGATCCGCTGATGGCGCACTGGGAGCGTCATCGAGGCGGGGCGCCTCCAGGAGATCGGCGATTGTCAGCGTCTGGCCCATGGGAGTCCTTCTACGCGGCTGAGGTCTAGGTGTGCTGAGTATGGGGTTGTGTTGAAATTTGAGGTGGCCTGCGGCGGCGTGTACGTCCGGAGTTATCCGATTCGTACACGCCGCCGCCGGTTTTGGGCTGCGCCGGGGATCAGTCAGCCAGCCGACGCATCGCCCGGATCAGTCCTCCACGCTGCGGCGCTTGTTGTGCACCGCCAGCAGGGCCGCACCCGCAACCAGCAGAATGCCGGCGACGGTGAGGAAGATGATGCCGTTGGCACCGGTCAGCGGCAGGCGGAAGCCGGCGTTGGAGGGCACGTCGATCACCGTGAAGCCGATCGAGAACGGAGAGGCCTCAACATTGGTCTTCAGAACCTGGAAGGCGATGGGGTCGCTCTGGATCTCGTAGCCCTCGGGGGCCTTGGTCTCCACCAGGCAGTACCAGCCGCGCTCGCCCACAGCGACCTCGGCGTTGTTGACGAAGTCATTCGTCCGCAGTGCGTCGATGGTGACGGTGCCGTCCGAGCCGGTGGTGAACTTGGCGGTGTTCTCGGTAGTGCCGGCGGCGGTGACCTGGTTGGCCGTCAAAGCTGCGCCGGTGATGTTGGCGGCGTCGCGGTCAATGGTGGCCCCCTGCGAGGCACCGTTCGGGTTGCACTGGTAGACCTGGAATTCGGCACCGGCATAGGTGGCGGCGGGCTTGCCGTCGGTGCCGGTCTTGGTGATGGTCACCTTGCCGTAGTAGGACTTGACCTCGTCGCTGGGCTCACCGGGCACGTCATTCGGGTTGGGGTTATTCGGGTCCCAGTTGGTCTGCGAGTCATTCGGGATCAAGAAGGAGGTGTTGGAGATCGAACCGTTGCCGTTTCCAATCGCCTTGATGGTGGAGTCGATGACCACCTGCACCTGGGTGCTGGTGTCTCCGGTGGCGCGGGCAGCGGCGATCTTGGCGCGGCCGGCCTCGGTGAAGGTGACGGTCACGTAGGTCTTGGAGTCACTGCCGGTGGCGGTAACGACCTCGAAGTCAGTGTTCTCAGACAGCGCCACGGCTCCAGTACCGAGCATGGTCACGGCGATGTCCTGGTACTCCAGGCGCGGGTCGAGCGGGTCGACGATCTGGTAGTTCTTGATCGTGGCGCCACCGGCAACATCGATCTTGGGGATGTCCGCCTTGATCGTGTAGGTGATGGTGTCACCGATAGTCGGGGAGCCGGTGTCGGAGACCTCCTTGGTGGAGTCCACAACCGAGTTCTTCGGGTAGACGTGGACGTTGTAGTTCCACACGGAACCGCTTTCCGGGTCGGTCATCGGCAGGGTGACCACGAAGTCCTCGGCGGTGGTCACATTCTGCGGTGCCTTGGTCTCAGACACCAGGTAGGCGCCCACCTGCAGGCCCGAGAAGTCGGCCAGACCGTTCTCGTCGGTCGTCTGCGTGTACACGGTGTTGGTCTTGTGGTTCGCGGCCGCCGCGGCGCTGCCGTTCAGGGCCGCGAGATCCTGCCAGCCGGCCTGAGTGGTCAGGTCGAAGTCAAGCTTCGTGATCGTGAACTCAACACCCGGAACCGGTGCGCCGGTGGCGTTGTCGTCAACAAGACCATTGCCGGGGTCGGTCCCATTGTCCTCGGTCTGGGCCAGCTTGTAGATCCTCAGCGTCGCGCGCTCATTGGCGTCTATAAGCGCCGTGTTCAGGTCGGTTGCCGGCTCCGCGGCGAAGATCGCCGGCGCGGGAACGGCCGTGGCGATGGGTGCCGCGACCATACCGCCGATAGCTAGGGCCACCGCCGCAGCGAGGCCGGCGCCACGGCGCCTGGTGAGGGATTTCATGGGTTCTCCTCGTTGATGTGGTTTCGGGTTGCCCGGCTGGCCGGTTGGCCCCTGTTTCTCCCGCTGCTCAGGCCCTGCGGCCCCGGCGTCGGGAAGTCTTGGTGATGGTCAGGACCAGTGCTGCGGTCAGCAGCAGTCCGGCCCCGGCCAGGTACACGCCGATGCCGCGGCCACCCGACAGGGGCAGCGTGCCGGTTTCGACGTCGTGAATGTTGATGCCGATGGCGGCAATGACGTTGCCTTCGGCGTCGGTGACGGCGGGGATCACCTTGATGGTGTCCCCCGTCAGATTGGTCTGCGCGAGCGTGATGGTGGTGTTGCCATCGGCGTCCACACCCAGGTGGAACTGGACGGGCCGCGGCAGCAGGCTGTGCCCGGCGGGAGCCTTGGTCTCCACCACCCAGTAGTCGCGGTTGATGGGCAGGCCCGCGGAGGTGAACAGGGAGCCGTCCACCGGGTCCACGCTCACGCCGCCCGCGATCGGAGCGGCGCCGTCCGTGGCCGGATCGACGTCGTAGATGTCGAACTCGGCGCCGGGCAAGTTGGTGGTGCCGTCCGCCTGCACCTGGGTGCCGGTCTTGCGCAGCGTGATGATGCGCTTGCCGGCGTCCGGGGTGACCGGCTCGCAGGCGGTGTTGTCGGAGCGCCCCGAGGCGTCGCGCCCGTCGGTCGGGTAGACCTCGTTGAACAGGCCGTGCCCGGGGGTGCGGGTGCCATCGGCCTCCACGGAGCACTCCAGCAGCTCCTCCGAGTAGTCGGCGTTGCTCGGGTCCACGCTCACCGTGACGGTGAGCGTGTACTGGAGCGTCTGCCCGGGGGCGACCACATCTCCGTCAGTGAGGGTGTAGTAGCCCTCCGCGTCGGCCTGGGCGGTGACCGGATCCCCACCGGGGACGGTCAGGGTCACCCGGTCGATGCCCAGGCCGGGCGCGAAGTCCGGCTTGTCGCGCAGCAGCCCGGTGGACTGGGCCAGCTCGCCCTCGTTGGTCACCGTGATGGCGTAGGCGACGTCAAAGGTGGAGCGGGTTCCCACGCCGGTGGTGGCCACGGACTTGGACGTGGTCAGCCGGGGCCTGAGGTCCAGGCAGGCGGTGTTATTCGCATCGCCGTCGGTGTCGCCCGTCATGGCGGCGGTGTTGACCACGCCGGAGGGGGCGCCGTCGGCGCGCTCATGACCGCACTGATAGTCGGTGTCCTCGAAGTCCGCGGCGGCGGAGTCGACGGTGAAGCTCACCTGGACGGTGATCATGCGGGCGCCGCCGCCGGTGATGGCGCCGTCCTGGCCAGCGGTGCCGCCAGCCAGCACGGGGCCGGAGTCGGCCCGGGCCAGGATGATGGGCCCATCCAGCACGCCGTCGGTGATGCCGGGAATCTCGGCGTCCGCGGCGGCCTGCCCACCCTCCAGCACGGCGACGCCAGTGATCTTGGCGGTTAGCGGCAGCACCGGGGTGTCGGTGACGTCGGCGATGATCCGGCTGGCGGCCCGGGAGGTGTTCTCCACCGTCACCGTGTAGGTGGCGGTGTAGGTGTCCGCGTTGCGGACCACGTCAACGCCGTCCTTGCGCGCCGAGAACTTCGGGTTGGTGGGCACGTCGCCGCAGTCCTCGGCGGTGTCGGTGACATCGCCGGAGGTGACGGCCGCCGTGTTGTGGATGGCGGTGCCGTCGGTGGCGGACTGCGCGCTGCACTGGCCGTCGCCGACCCCGGGGACGCCGGTGTCGGGGGCGGTCACGTTCAGCACCACGGTATAGGTGTGGGTGGCGCCGGCCGGCAGGGTTGCGCCGTCGACCACGGTGATGGGCCCGGCCTCCTGGGTGAGCGCGTCCTCCAGGGCGCCGCCGGTGACGGTGATGGAGTTCAGCGTGGTGCCCTCGGGGACGGTCGGGGTGTCCACCAGGTCATAGGTGAGGTCCTGCACCTGCGAGGGGTTGGTGACGGCCACCTCGTAGGTGACGTCCCAGGTCTCGCCGGTCCAGTTGCCGTCGGTGTCCAGGTGCTTGGTGGTGCCCGTGAAGGTCTTGTCCACGCCGGCGTGCGGGACGACGTCGTTGGTGACCGTGGCGGTCACGGCGGCGTCGGCCCCAGCGGGCAGGGTGAAGGTGACCGCTCCGGGGGTGGAGGTGTCGGCGTCGGCGCCCTCGACCGCGTAGGTCATGGGGGCGGTCCAGGTGAAGGATCCGTCCGCGGGCGCGGCAAGCGCGTCGTCTCCCGGCGCCGCCTCGGTAAGGGTGCAGGTGGCGCCCACGGGCACGCCCTCCACGGCTACGGCGGTGCCGTCGGCGGGCAGGGTGAGGGTGCCGGTGAAGGTGTCCTGGCCGGCGGTGCAGTTGTAGTCCACCGTGTAGCTCGCGCCGGTGGCGCCGTCGGTGGCCCCGGAAAGGGCCTTGTTGACGGTGAAGCCGGTGGCCAGGAGCCGCTGCGCGGCGGCGTTGGTGACCTCCGCGGTGGAGGTGGCCTCCCGGGCGATGGCCTGTGCCTGGGACACGGTGCCGTAGTCGCCGTCGAGCTCGGGGTCGGTCCACTGGTAGGAGGGGTCGCCGACCACCGGGGTGGTCGGGCGGCCGGTCTCGGTGACCGTGCAGGCCGAGCCGACCAGGATCTGCGTGTAGTTACCGGTCAGGGTGGCGGTGCCACCGCCGGTGACCCGCCAGGTGCCCTCGTTGAGGCTGCCGTCCGGGGCGGTGCAGGACCAAGTGCCCGCGTAGGTGTTGGCCGCGGCGGCGGTGACGCCGTCGAGTCCCTCAACGAGCTTGGTGATCGCCAGGGCGCCGTAGATGCGCTGGGTGGAGTTGGTTACCCGCAGCACCGGGTCGGAGTCCTGGGCTATACCCGTCAGCGTGTTGCCGTCGGTGAAGGTCTGCCCGTCGGCGGCAACGTCGTAGACGGGGTTGTTCCACGCGTAGGAGACGTCCATCAGCCCGGCGGTGTCGATGGGCGTGTCCTCGGTGAGGGTGCAGTCGGCGCCCGCGAACACGGTGGCGCCGGTGGCGCCCTCGGCGATAGTGGTGGAGCCGCCAGCGGCGGGCAGCTCCCAGCGTCCGCCTACCTCGCTACCGTTCGCCTGGGTGCAGGACCAGCCGCCGTGCACGGTGGCGCCGTCGGTCAGGGCGCCGTCGATGCCGGTGTAGGCCTTGGTGATGGTGAGCGGCTGGGCGGCGCGCTCGGCGTCGTTGGTGACGGTGAGCGCGTTGGCGGCGCCGTCCGCCCCGATGGTGACCGGGTCGGAGATGACCGGCTCGGCCCAACGGTAGGAGATATCCTTCAACTGGTCCTGCGTGGGAGCCTCCTCCGTGGCGGAGCAGACGGTGCCCAGCGGCAGGCCGTCCTCCGGCAGGCCGTCAATGGTGGCCGCGCCGGCGCCGTCGGCCGTCCAGGTCAGGTTCCAGTCCTGGGTGGTGCCCTGGGCGTCGTCGTAGTGGCAGGCGACGGCGCCGGAGAAGGAGTCGTCCACGACGACGCCTTCGGACAGCCCGTTCCCGTAGGCCTTGTTTAGGCTCAGGCTGGAGGTGACGCGGCGGATCGTGTTGGTGGCGGACACCTCCACGGTCTCACCCTTAGTGATGGTGACCTGGTCCGGATACACCGTGACCATGTCCCAGGCGTAGGAGGAGTCCTTCAGCTGGTCCTGCGTGGGGCTGGTCTCACTGATGGCGCAGGTCCAGCCGGCGGGGATCTCCCGGTCGAAGGCGACGCCGGTCTCGCCGTCGGCAACGGTGGCGGTGGCGGTGAGCTCGCCGTCAACGCCCGGCGCGGTGCAGGTGGCGTTCAAGGTGAAGGTCTGGCCGTCCTTCAAACCGTTCGTCTCCCCGATAACCACCTTCGTGGCGGTCAGGGAACCCATGCCCCGGTTCACGGTGTTGGTGACCGTCATGGTGGCGGTGCCGTCCGCCGTCACGGTGGCGGCGTCGTAGGTGGGCTCGCCCCAGGAGAAGGAGGGGTCGGTGTCCGGGGCGCCGGCGGCGTCCAGGTCCTCGGTGGGCGTGCAGGTGGAGTCAACGAAGGGGGCCTGGCCGCCGTCGTAGGTGATGGCGGCCTTGCCGGCGCCGTCCACGCTCCAACTGCCGGTCACCTCGGCGTCGCCGGAGTGGGTGCAGGTGAAGGTGCCGGAGTAGGTGTTGTCGGTGCCGAACTGGGTGGCCAGCTCACCGGAGAGCACCTTGCTCAGGTTCACGTCGGCGCGCACGCGCTCAATGGTGTTGGTGACGGTGACGGTGCCGGAGGAATTGTCCTCACTGGTGACGGTGACCGGGTCGGTGATGGTGGGCGCGCCCCAGGCGTAGGAGCCGTCGGCCAGGCCGCCGCCGATGGTGCCCTCGGTGACCGTGCAGGTCTGGCCGAGCGGGATGTCACTGACCGTGACGGTCTCGCCGTCGGTGAGGGACCCGGAGTAGGCCTGGGCGCCGTCGCAGATGACGGTGACGGGGAAGAGCTTCTCCCCGGCGCCGGTGAAGCCGTTGGCCTTATTGGGCTCCGCCACGGTCTTGGTGACCTGGATGGAGCCGTAGCGCTCACTCATGGTGTTGGTGGCGGCCACCGCCACACCCGCGTCCTCGCCGCCGGGCATGGTGAAGGTAATGCTCGCGCCGTCCGCGGACACGCTCGCCCCACTGGATGGCGTGGCCGTCATGGTGGTGCCGTCACCGTCCCAGCGGTAGGGGTCGATCGGGGCGGGCAGGGCGTCCGTGTTCTCAGTGACCGTGCAGGACGAGCCCTCGGGGATGCCGGTGATGGGCTCGGTTACCTGGCCGGCCCGCACGGTGGCCGTGCCGCTGACGGCCTCGCCGCTGAGCGGGGTGCAGGTGTAGGTGAAGGTGAAGTCGGTGTCCGCGAAGCCGGTGCCGGCCTCGGCGCCCTCCACGCTCTTGGTGATGGTCAGCCCGCCGGTGGTGCGGGCGACCACGTTGGTGACGTCCACGTTGCCGGTGCGGACCTCCGAGTCAATGGTGACCGGGCCGGAGGTGGCGCCGGCGGTGGAGAACACGTAGGAGGAGTCGGCGGCGTTGGGAGTGCCGGGGTCATCCTCGGTGACCGTGCAGGTGGAGCCCAGCAGCACGGCGGCGCTGGTGCCATTGGCGGTGGCGGGCCCGGAGGTGACGCTCAGCGTGGCTGCGCCGGAGCCGGTCACCGACCAGGTGCCGGTGGCGTCGTCGTCGCCGGGGTGCGTGCAGGTCCAGGTGCCGGTGTAGGTGTTGTCGGCGCCCTGGCCGTCCAGGTCGGTCAGCTGCTTGGTGACGGTGAAGTCGCCGTAGTCGCGCTGCCAGGTGTTGGTAACGGTGACCTGCTCGGTGCGGTCGCCCTGGACGGTGACGGTCTGGTCATCGGGGCCGGCGTTCCACTTGTAGGAGGCGTCGGTCAGGCCCGCGTTGCCAGTGGGCGCCGTCTCGCTGACGGTGCAGTTGGCGCCGGCGGCAATGTACGGCGTGGTGCCGGTGGCAGTGGAGCCGGTGGCCGACAGGTCAAAGGTGCCGGTGTAGTTCTCGGCCTGGCCCAGGGCGGGCGCGTCACAGGTGACGGTGACCGGGAAGGTCGCGCCCGCGGCCACGGGGCCGGCATCGGGCTCGACGTTCTTGGTGACAGCCACCTTGCCCCAGGCGGCCACGGTGGGGTTCACGACGGTGACGGTCTTGCCGCCGTCGGCCGCGCTGACCATGGTGCCCTCGGCGGCGTCGAGGCCCTCGTAGCTGGGGGTGCCCCAGTCGTAGGCGTCGGCGAGCAGGTCCTCGTTCAGGGAGGCGGCGGGCTCGGAGACGGTGCACAGGGCGCCGCGAGGAACCTGCACGGTGGCGGAGGCGCCGTTGGCGACGTCTACGGTGCCCGCGTAGTCGGCTCCGCAGTCATAGTCGATGGCGAAGGTGGCGTCGCCGCCGTTGTAGCCCTCGCCGTCCACGCGCTTGGCCAGGTTCAGATCCACCAGCACGCGCTTGTAGGTGTTGGTGACGGTGATGGTCTCGGAGGTGCCCTTGCCGACGGTGACGCGGGAGTTGTCGAAGCTGCCGGCGCCGGCCCACTCGTAAGAGGAGTCCTTGAAGTCGCCGTCCGCGGTCTCGGGGGCCGCCTCGGAGAATGAACAGGCGGTTCCCGCAGGGACGGTCAGCGTTGCGGTGGTTCCGGTGGAGACGTCCAGCGTGCCGGAGCCGCCGTCGCCGTCGCAGGTGTAGTCCACCTTGAAGGTGCGGTCCGCCCCGCCGGTCCAGCCGCCCGCGGCGGTATCGTCTTCCGGCTCAACGACCTTGCTGACGTTGATGGTGCCGGTGTTGCGGACAATGGTGTTGGTGACGTTCACCCGGTTGACGGACGGTGCGCGCAGGACCTGTGCCGTCGGCTTGTCGACAGCGGGCGTCGTCCACTCATAGGAGCCGTCCTTGAGGTCCCCGCTGGGGGTGTCCTCACTGATGGCGCAAGTGGCGCCGACGGGCAAGCCGGAGACCACGTCAGAATGCCCCGCAGTTGTGCTCCAGGTGCCGGAGAAGTCGCGGCCATTGGCGCTGCCACAGTCATAGGTGCCGGTATAGACCTTGTTGGGGTTGCTAAGACCGTGCTCGGGATCGTTCACGGTCTTTCGGATCTCGATTGAGCCGGTGTTGAAAATGTTGGTGACGGTGCAGGTGACGCGTTGATTCGGGGCGAGGGTCACCTTCGAGTCGGTGACTGCCACATCCCGGTTGTTCTGGTCCTTGCAGACCCACTCCCCCTGCTGCTCAAAGCCCTGCACGTTACCGGTGGCGGCCTCCGACAGGGTGTAGGTACCCGAACGCGTCCACTGCCCGGTCACTGCAGGCTGTCCGGACACACCGGAGATCGTCCGGTACGGGAAGGGATCGTCAGTGGGCGAACTCAGCTCAGGTGTGGCCGTCAACGTCCAGTTTCGGGTGCTGACGGCTGGGAAGGTCATGCCGCCGAGGTGCTTGACGAGGGTTATCTGCGAGCGACCCACGTACTCGTTGTGCCAAGTGCAATTGAAGTCGGTGTTCCTCTGGTCCTGCGACAGCTGGGTGGAGTCCAGGTCCAGCGTATTCGTGTTCAGGTCCAGGGCCGTGTCGGTGAAGTCACCGCCGTCGCGATGCTTCAGTACGCCGTCGGGAGTCCGGCAATCCACGCCGACCAGGCGCCAGCCGGAGGAGGTCTGTGTTACCGGATTGGAGATGTTCTCCTTCACGGCAGCCTCATCGTCGGGCGCAAGCAGTTCGTACTCCTGCGGATCGGTGACCGTGCCGGCCGTTCCCCAACCATTGGGACGAAGACCGGCCAGGCCTGTCCAGTCGGCCAGGGCGTTGGAGCCCGGTGCGGAGACATTCGTGTAGGTGAATTCCGGCGGGGTAACGGCACTCTCCAGGGAAGGGTCGGTCGTGACGTACTTGGAGAAGGTGACGTGACGCACCTGTTCCAGAGAGCCGTACAGGCAACCGAAAGTGTCGGCGCCCTCCTTGGTCAAGAAGAGGTGCTCCAGCTTTCCCTCATCCGCCAGGCCAGCGGAGCAGACGCCGTTCTCCCCGTTATTGACGAATCCCCACAGCTTCAGCTTGTAGTCGATCTGAGTGCTCGGATCCCTCCACGCGGTTGAGATACGGGCCGCGCTCACCTGCAGGAAGTCATCCTCGCAGGAGCGGCCATCGCTGCCGTAAATGGCACCGACCTTCAGGTCGGCCCCATTCACGTTGCGATCATCAGTGGGCAGGGAAATCAGCTCATGGTTCCGGTTGTAGGCGAAGTGGTAGTCGCTGCTCCACTCGTACCCGTTCCAATCGTCCCAGCGCCAGGTCGCGCGCAGGCCGATATTGCCATACCTGTCGAAGGCGTATAGACCAGTGCCCGAGGTGTTGTAGCTGCCGTCGGCGTTGAAGGTCGAGCGGCAGATGTTCTCGGTCTCGGTTAGCTCCCACGGGAATTCAGCGGTGATGGCATCCCCCAGTTTGAGCTCCATCGTGCCGTCGACCGTTACCATCCCTCCCACCTTGGAGTAGATGGGGCGATTCCCGTGGCGCATGGTGGCAACTAGGAACGGCACCCCCACCCGAACATTTCCCGTGACTTCGGGCCTGAGGTTCACGGTGCTCTGCTGAGCCGCGTTGTACTGCACCGGGCAGTCTTGCGGTTTGACGCCCTTATTCGACCCGTACCCGAAGGCGGCATAGTTACCGGTGCCGGCCCTCACCTCTGCAGTCGTGGTCTGGTCTCCGATCACCTCCGGGCTGTATCGCACACAGCCCTCAGTGAACGCCTGGGACACGGTCGGGAAGGCGCTGGTGGTGATGCCGTACTGACGGGCGGTGGATCCCCCGAGGGGGACTACTACTTCTGCCGCTGCGGCCACCGGCAGCACAGGCAAGACCGCTGCCCCCAGGAAAGTCCCGACGAATAGCGATATCACCGTCAGCACGGCCAACGGCGCTCCACGCCGAGGAGAGCGCGCACGAAGACGCGAAACGACTCTGCGCATTGCCTTCCCCTCCCAGATTAACCAACTCGACAGCGGCGCCGCCCAAGAGACTTCATTTCCTCAAGGGACACCCACAGTACTACCGGGAAATCGGATATTGCGCACGATTCACCGTCTAACATGCAACATTTTAGCGCAATTCCCGTCACCGCGCCATATACACAACGTTCCCACTACAGTTGACACCCGATTCAATGTCAAGGCATCACGAATAGAACCTCAGTTATATGCCACATGAGGGCCGGCCGCACCCCGGTCTAGCCGGGCGCGGCCGGCCCTCATGTCAGCGCCTAAGAATCGGCGCGCCGACCGTCTAGATCGCGCTACTTATACACGCTGCCCACCAGAATTAATGCGCCAGGCGATAACCGCCGCAATGACCAGCGCAAGCGCCCCCAAGATATTGGGCAGCAATCCGTTCCCACCCGCATTCGGCAGCCTGCCCGCCTGGAGATCCTGGATCGTGAGAGTGTCCTGCGGACCCGTACCGGTCGACTGTGAGACAACCGCGGTGGCCACTCCAAGCTGGGCATCGTTCAGCACGGTGATACCGGTCTCGGTGACGCGGATGTGCACCGGGTTCGCCAGCAGTTGGTGACCCGCGGGAGCCTCGGTCTCCACCAGCCAGTACTCGCGGTTGATCGGCAGCAGTGCGGTGGTGAACACCCCGGTCTGACCGGAAGGCACCACGCCGTCGACGATCGCGGTTGCACCACCAGCCGTGGGGTCGACCGGGTAGATGCTGAACGAGGCGCCATCCAGGTTGCCCTGACTGCCGGTCTTAACCACCGACAGCGTGCGTTTCCCGGCCTCAGGCGAGACGCTGGCACAGGCGACGTTGCGGTCGGGTTCAGTCCCCTGATCCACACCACTGGGCGGAATCGCCGCGTTGTACAGACCGTGTCCGGCCTCCAGCAGGCCGGAGGCGGCGTCGGTGGAGCAGGCCAGCAGTCCCTCGTCGTAATCGGCGTCGGCGGGGTCGACCGCCACGGAGAAGGTCAACCGCCAAGTCATGGTCTGCCCAGAAGCGATCGTCTCCCCCTCGGTAAGGACGTATGCACCCGTCCCGTCGGCGCTGAGCGCACTCTGAGCTCCGCCGTCGCGGGAGACAGTGGCGGAGGTGATATTCAGTCCGGGAGCGAATGACGGCAGGTCGGTGACCCGACCGGTGGATCCGGGCAGGGCGCCTTCGTTGACAACACTGATGTCATAGGCGACCTCGAAAGAGGCGCCGGAACCTGGTTGAGTAGCCACGGTCTTGGAGAACTTCAGCACTGACTGAGTCGACAAGCAGGCCGTGTTGTCATCCTCACCAGAGGTGTCACCGTCCATGGACACGGTGTTGACCAGTCCCGACGGGTGCCCGTCGGCCCGGGTGGCCCCGCACTGGTAGTCGGCGGCGTCATATCCGGAGGCCGTGGGATCCACCGTGAAGGTGATGCGGACGGTGAAGCTGCGCGTTCCGCCCGTCTCGGAACCCTCGGGGGCGGCGGCCAGTTCCGGGCCGGTTCCGGCGGCCGCCAGAACCACCGGACCGCTCAGAGCGCCGTCGACAATTGCCGGAATGCTCACGCCCGCGGCCGCAGCGCCGTTCTCCAGCACCTCAACCCCGCTGATACGCGCGCCGGCCGGAAGATCCGGAATGTCGGTGACGTCGCTGATTACGGCCGAGGCGGCATGGGAGGTGTTCGTAACCGTCACGGTGTAGCCGGCCGTGAAGTCGCCGGCAGCGCTGTTACGCACCACCTCACCGGCCTGCTTACTCACAGAGAAGCTCGGGTTAGCTGGCACCGTGCCGCAGGCATCGGCAGTTCTCTCCAGGCCCAGGGTGGTGACGCCCACGGCGTTGTACACCGCACGCCCGGAAGTGGCGTCCTGAACCGTGCAGGCGCCGTCCGGACCGGCAAGCCCGGCATCGGGAGCACTGACATTGACGACCACCGTGTATACGTGCCGCTCACCGGCCGGCAGCAGTACGTTATTGGCTGTATAGGTGGTCTGACCCGCGGGCAGTTCCTGTGGGCTCGCAAGCGGACCACCGCTGATCGTAATGGAGTTGACGGTGGTGTTCGCAGGCACGGTGACCGCATCCTCCAGCGAGTACCACAGCGGGAGAATGCGCGAGGGGTTGGTCACCGTGACGGTGTAGGTCTGGTCGAAGGTAGCGCTGGCGCCCAGAGCATCGGCCTTGGTCACCGAGTCGAAGGTCTTGGTGACACCGGCGTAAGTGAAGATCTGGTTGGTCACGGTGACCACCAGTGCGCCCTGACCGCCGGGAACGGTGAAGGAGACGCCGTCGCCGCTGCGCGTGGTGCTCACCGCGGTCTGACCCACGGTAACCGCATAGTCGGCGGGGCTGCCCCAACCGAAGGAGCCGGAATCGGGTGTTATCAGGTCGGCGGTGCCGGGAGCCTGCTCGGTGACGGTGCACGTGGCACCCACGGGGACGGCCTGGCCTTCAACCACATTCCCGTCGCTGTTGACAGTGACCGTGCCGGTTACGTCGGGCTTGCCCTCCTTAGTGCAGGTGTAGCTCAACTGGTAGGAGTCAAGATCCGTTCCGTCGGTGGCACCGGTCAGCTCCTTGGCGAAGGAGATCGTCTTATTGGCGGGCTTCTGCGTGGCGGTACAGGTGACATCGGCGTCCGCAGGTAGCACCACCTGCGTGCCGCTGTTCATCGTCACCGCGGTGGAGGTGCCGGTGTGCACGCAGGACCAGGAGTCAACGGCGTATCCGTCAACCTCTGATGTGGACAGCTCATAGGCGCCCGAACCGGTGGTTACGGCGGTAACCGCCGGAGTACCGGTCACGCCGTTGAGGGTCTTCTGGCCAGACAGACCAGAGACCGGGGTCGCGGTCAGAGTCCAGTCGGTGGCCCGGGCGTCGCCCTCGCCGACCGTGTTGACCAGAGTCAGCCGCGAGTGGGCCACATACTGGTTGTGCCAGGTGCAGGTAATTGCGGCCTCCTCGAAGGAGGTGGCGAGCTCGGCCTGATCCAGGCGGATAGTGCGGTTGGCCAGGTCGACGGAGTCGGAGGTGTCCATCCTCTGACCGTCCCGACGCATCAGTGGGTGTTCTTCACCCCCACTCTTATAGGTGCAGGTCACTGCACCCAGGGTCCAGCCCGAGGTCGTATCCGTAAGCGCCGGAGTGAGCGCGTTCTCCTGGACGATCGCGGCGTCATTGGGTGCCAGCAACTCGTAGGTGGTGGGGTCCGAGGCAGCGCCCGCCGCGCCCCAGCCGGTGGGGGTAAGTGAGGCCGGAGTGCCCCACTTCTCGGCCCCGTAGCTGCCCTCGGCGGAAACGTTGGAGAAGCTGAAGGTTGGGATAGTAGTTCTGGCTTGTAAGGACTCGTCTGTCTCAACGACCTTGGTGAAAGTTACCGGCCGGACCTGCTCCAGGGAGCCGTAGAGGCAGCCGTAACTGGTCCGCCCCTCCTTGGTGACGAATGAGCTCTCCAGATCGGCGGTGGCAACGTCCGGGGTTACGGCGCAGGTTGCCTCGTAACCATTGTGGACGAAGCCCCACAGCCGCAGCTTGTAAGAGATGCCCGTATTCGGGTCCGTCCAGGAGGTGTCGGAGCGGTCCGAGGCGATCTCCAGCGTGTCATCATCGCATGTACGCATATTGGGACCGGAGGCACCCCAACTCAGGGTTCCCAGATATGACGACATATTGCGGAAGGTGCCGAAGTTCCAGGCGTAGGTGTAGGTGCTGCCGTCCGCCGCCCGGGTTCCCCAGGGACCAACCGCCGTTGCCGAGGCGTTCCAGGCGTACTGGGTGGGCCCGTTGGATCCCGGGATGACGTTGCCATCCGGGCCGATCATGCCGTTACAGCGGTTCGGGGTGTCCCACTCGCGGAAGGGGAAACTGGTCTGGATCTCCCCGCCCGCCATGGTGATCTGGAGGTTTCCGTAGTAGGACTTGGTAGTAGTGTCCACCGCATCGATCGGGTTGTTGTCGTGACGCAGCGTGCCCACAAGGAACACATCGCCGACATCAGCCGTGGTCACCGAGGTCGGCTTGAAGCTCATCGCTGACTGCGAGTTGGGGTTGAAGGCACTCGCACATTTTCCTTCATCAAATCCGTAGGAGAATCCGGCCCACTGACCGGAAGATCCTGAGACCACACCGGTGTTGTAGTTATTGTCCTGCGGCCCGTAGCGCAGACAGGCAATCAGGCGGGCGTACTCCTCCTGCGTCACCCGGCGACCGTTGTAGACAATCGTGTCATCGGTGTCATAGGTCTTGACATTGGAGATCTGTGCAGACGTGTCTCCCAGGCCGATGGTGAGCGTAGCACCGGCGGCCTCTGCCTCCGGAAGCACCATCAATGGTGGTACGGCGAGCAGTGATACGAGCGCCAGGACACCGACAGCGATCACCGCCATAAGGCGACGCCAGCCGGTCCGCGATCCGGGGAACGCGTGGGGCAGAGGCATGGGAAGAGGCTCCGTTCTGCGAAGAAAACGGGGGGCCTCACCGCGCCGTGCGCAGGGACCCCGCCTGTGGTACCCCCAAAGGGTACTGTGAAGCGAATAACCGATTTCTAGCGCCACCGTCACAAGCACATTGCCATGATGTCAATAATATACGATTCGCATCGAGCCAGTACAAATACTCTCTCATTCGGGACGCAGTTGAGTCGCGGCGGCGCTCGCTCTCCACTCCCACTCGGTGCCGCACAGCATCCGACTCTTCCAGTTTGCGGGTGTGGCGGTGGATGCAAGTTCATCACCGGGGTTCTGTAGGAACCGGCATGGCCGCGCGCCAGCGGGGACGGTGACCGCCGCAGCCCTATGCAGTTGCAGCATTCCCTGCACCCACGCGCCCACCACACGCGTGCGCCCACCACACCCACCACCCCTCACCTTCCCCTACGTCCACGGGCCTGCATGCCTCCACCCCCAGGCGGACCTCCAGCGCAACACCTTCCCCTGCGCCCACCACACCCGCGCGCCCACCACACCCACCACCCTTCACCTTCCCCTACGCCCACGGGCCTGCATGCCTCCACCCCCAGGCGGACCTCCAGCGCAACACCTTCCCCTGCGCCCACCACACCCGCGCGCCCACCACACCCACCACCCTTCACCTTCCCCTACGCCCACGGGCCTGCATGCCTCCACCCCCAGGCGGACCTCCAGCGCAACACCTTCCCCTGCACCCACGCGCCCACCACAACCGCGCGTCCCGCCCCGGACGCTCAACGCCCGTTACCTTGTTGGTGGTTCCGGGAAGTCCGGGGCCGGGCCAGCCGCTGTGGGCATGATGTCTTGCCCCTGTCGTTTGATGATCCGGGGGGTGTTGTCACCCATGGTGGCGGGCGGGTGGTGATCGCTGATTAGGGGAACGACCCGCCGCAGCGCGGCGATGTCTTTCGTAACGTGGGTGCGGGGCCGTCTGCCTGACAGGCTGACCCACCAACGCACGAGAGAGGCGCAGGAAAGGTGAACATCGAGGATGTGGAGGTCTTCGTCGGTATCGACGTGGGCAAGGCCGAGCACTGGGCCACGGCCCTGACCGACGACGGGAAGAAGATCTTCGACAAGGCCCTACCCAACGACGAATCCAGGCTTAGGGACCTGTACGAGCGTCTGGGTGAGCATGGCCGGGTCCTGGTGGCTGTGGATCAGCCGGCAACGATCGGGGCCCTGGCGGTGGCGGTGGCTCAGGCGATGGGTATCACCGTGGGCTACCTACCCGGCCTGTCCATGCGCAGGATCGCCGACCTGACCCCGGGCAATGCCAAGACCGACGCTCGCGATGCGGCGGTGATCGCGGATGCTGCCCGCACCATGCCCCACACGCTGCGAGCGATCGACGCCTCGGACAAGGACGCGGCCGCGTTGAGCATGCTCACAGGGTTTGACCTGGACCTGGCCCGCCAGGTCAATCAGACCGCTAACCGTATCCGGGGCCTGTACACCCAAATCCACCCAGCCCTGGAGACTGTGCTGGGCAAGTGGCTCGAACACGACCCAATACTGGAGGTGATCGCCGCCTGGCCCACCCCAGCCCACCTGCGCAAGGCCGGCCGGGCGCGGATTGACGCCAAGCTCAAATCCAAGGGCGCCAAGCGCCATGCCGCCTGGGCAAAAGCCATCACCGACGCCCTGAACAAGCAGACCGTCGTGGTCGCTGGTACCGACGCGGCCGGGGTGGTGCTGCCACACCTGGCCCGCCAGCTCATCGCCCTACACGCCCAACGCGACGATGTCGCCGCCCAGGTTGAGGCCCTGGTGGAGGCCCACCCTCTTTACCCGGTCCTGACCTCCATGCCCGGGGTGGGGGTCAGGACCGCCGCCGTCTTCCTGGCAGAGACCGCGGGCAAGACCTTTCCCTCCGGCGCCCACCTGGCCTCCTACGCCGGCCTGACACCAGTCACCCGGCGGTCGGGGTCCTCCATACGCGGCGAGTACGTCTCCCACGCGGGCAACAAGCGCCTCAAGAGAGCCATGTTCCTGTCAGCCTTCGCCTCCCTCAGATCCGACCCCGCATCCCGGGCCTACTACGACCGCAAACGCGCCCAGGGCAAGCGACACAACCAAGCCATACTCGCACTCGCACACCGCCGCATACTCACCCTATACGCCATGATCCGAGACGGATCCCTCTACGACCCACCAGCCCAACAACTACCCGCCGCCGCTTGACAAACCACATAGGGGCACCCCCCACCGCACGTTGCACCACCTCCGCACCTCTCCCACAACCGTCCCGAGGCCGTGCAACATCACCTCGTGTTTCTGCGCCAAGGACGGCCCCGGACTGCGGGCCGCAGCGCCTACAAGGCCAGTTAGACGTCAATAACACCAGTTAACGCTCTACTGAATACCCGCCAACCCTTCAACAGACCGTTAACAAGCATTGTTAACCGGCTCGTCGTGTTTGAGGGTGTGGTATATGAGGGCAGGCCCGCCGAAAGCCGACCTCGTACTTGGACCCCGTTCCTGCGCTTGGACCGCGCTTTTGCGGTTGGACCGTCTGAGAGTGCGTTTCAGGTGGTCCAACGGCAGCCAGACAGTCCAACCGCAGCCAGGTGGGCCAACGGCAGCTAGACGGTCCAACGGCAGCCAGGCAGTCCACTGGATGAGGGCGTCGTTGCAGTAGGCATACGCCTGGGAGATGCCTGAGACTCCGCGCACCGGTCCCTCGATGCGGCGCAGAGGGGCGCGGGTCGCACTATGGCGCAACGGCGTGGGGAACCCGTGCGAGCCGCGCAACGGACATCCAGTTGGTGTCACAAAATGCAGCACTTTCAACCCTGCTGAGTCAGTAGGATCGGCGTGAACCGCATGATTGCGCGGCCGTGACGGGCGGCTGCGCCGCCCGAGCACGTAAAGTGCTGCATTTCGTGACAGCGATGCGCGAGTGGAGCGCCTACGCCCATCAGGACAGTTGCCGGGATCGGTCGCGCAGGGCCCGGATATCACCCAGGAATCGTCATCACCCAGCTCCGCCGCATGCGCCACGCCTGCCCTACTCCCACCGCAGCAGGCCGTCGGCAAGAAGACTGCGCCTCCAGTGCTCTGGAACTAGCCGCAGAGGCCCCTACTCCCACCGCAGCAGGCCGTCGGCAAGAAGACTGCGCGTGGCGGCGACCATGCTTTCAGTTAGCTCCGCGCTCTCGGCACCAGTGAGCGCCGCCACCGCGGCGGCGATCTGCCCGACGCTCAGCTGTCCATCAGCCACGCTCACTAATGCCGCCAACGTTGTGTCCGCCCGCACCGTGCGGGCAAAACCGCCGCCCTGGCGCAGCAGGATCATGCTGGGCTCACTGTCACCGGGACGCAGGTGGCGCTCCTCTGTGACATCCGGGGCGACAACGGGGCGCAATTGCGCCACCGCCTCATCATCCATACCAGCCAGGCGACTGCGTGTGCGCACCGCCTGGGTCACGTGCTGCCCCAGGGGTACGACCGACCGAGTACCGATCTCCTCAAGCACCCGCCAGGGTGCCCGCCCCGGGTCGGCTAGGGGTTCCGGACGGTGCAGCACCACGTAGCCGAAGCCGATGGCCTGTACGTCTCGGCTCTCAAAATCCTCAATCCAGGCCTCCAGTGCGGCCTCGAAACCGGGGCGGTCACGCTCGGGAGTTGAGCCGCCATCGCGCAACCACATGATGGCGTACTCCACCGGATCCTGCACCTCTCGCTGAATCACCCAGGCGTCGACGTCTTCTCCCAACCAGCTGCTCACGCGCTCTCGCCAGTCCACAGCTCCGTGATGCTCCCAGTTGCCGAGCATGACGGCCATACCACCGGGATTCAGGTATGACCCGAGTGCGGGCAGGAGTGTAGGAAGAACGGGGCCGCCGGCATCGCGGTACTCCATCAGCGGCAGGCCTGCCTTCCGCACCGCGGGCGGGGTGATGACGAAGGGTGGGTTGGTGGCGATCAGGTCGAAACGGCGACCGACCACCGGTTCCAGGAAGGACCCACGACGCAGTTCCAGACGTTCGGGATCGGCGCCGGCCAGGGCCGTGTTGAAGGCGGTGTAGGCCAGTGCCCGCGCGGAGATGTCGGTGGCGACGACATGGTCCGCGTGGCGCAACAGATACAGGGTTTGGATGCCGCAACCACAGCCCAGGTCTAGGGCGGTGTTCACCTGCGTGCGTGGTGTCAGGGAGGCCAGGGTGAGACCCGCGCCGCCGATACCCAGGACGTGGTCGGGGGCGAGTTGGCCCTGTGAGACCAGCTCGCCCAGATCGGAGGCGACCCACCAGCGCACATCCCCGGCTTCGTCTTTGGCCTCATGGGGACGCAGATCAACAACCGCCCGTATCCGTTTCCCCGGCGCGGTTAAGGCTCCCCCAGAACTCGCGGGACCGCCGCCCGAAACCGTCCCTCCCCCACTGCCGACGTCATCTCCCACTGGAGCGACCAGCCCCATGGCCCGGGCTCCGGCCGCACCGGTGCGCGGCAGGACGGCATCCAATTCAGCCGCATACACCGGCTCCCCTAGCATGAACACAGCGGTGAGCACAGCGATGGGATCCCTTGCGCCGTCTGCCCCGGTGCCGGCGCGCGCCGCTCTTAGCATCTCCCGCACCCTGCGCAGCGCAGGATAGCGCTGTTCTCGACGCAGGGCGGCGTCGGCGGCCGGCCCAAGCAGTCGGGCAACGGCGTCCACTCCCCAGCCACTGTCCTTCAGATCAGCACGTAGTGCTTCGGCCTGGGCCTGGGTCGCCACGGGTGGAGGGGTGGGAGACAGAGCAGGTGGAGGGGTGGAAGACGCCACGGGTGGCGGAGTGGGAGACGGAGCGGATGGAGGGGTGGGAGACGGAGCGGGTGGAGGGGTGGAAGACGCCACGGGTGGCGGAGTGGACGCATGTGTAGGTGAGGGGGCGGCTTCGGTCATGGTCGCGACCGTACCCGTGTCGGTCCGCCGGTGTTCACCAGCCGAGCATGTCCATGCCGACGCTCATCACCACCGGGACGATGCCCAGGATGATGAAAGCTGGCAGGAAACAGGTCCCCAGTGGTAGGACCAGCCGGACCGCCAGCCGCTCGGCGGCCTCCTCGTCGGCGGCCTGCCTGCCGGCGCGCAGGGAGGCAGCGGTGCCGGCCAGCAGGGGCGCGGGTGAGGCCCCGTCCTCCCAGCCTGGCCGCAGACAGGCCTTGAGTCGAGCGTGCCGCTGTTCCTCATCCCGGCCCCGACTCCGCCCCCACCGCCCGGACCACTCCCCCGGGTCCGGTTCGTCGGCGCCGTCCTGTCCACGGCCGGCCCGCCATGCCTCCTCCCAGTCGGCCCCCAGAAGCAGGGCCCGCCCAACGACGCCGAGCTCCTCGTCCTCCAAGGCGTCGCCAAGCGCCTGCAGCGCCCCGGGAACGGACGCTCCGGCCGCGAGCGCGGCCCCGGCCAGGTCAAGCACGAGGGCCTCATCGATCTCCTCCACCGACGCGACCGCAGCCGCGACCAAGCGTGCCGTCAACCAGTGGCCGACCACCATGAGGACAACGCCGACCAGTCCCAGGGCGCTTCCCCATGCGCCGTCGAAAAGCATCTGCCCGGGGTGGGCGCCGATAGCGGACCCCAGCAGTAGTCCGATGGGCGGCAGCATAGCCAGCAGGCGGGCGGTGGAACGTGGGCCGGACAGGGCGGTGCGACGGGAGGCGTCGGCGTGCCCGCAGTCCGCCACTCCCGTTGCGACCGCCTCCAGCACGCCGGCGAGCGGGGCGCCCAGCGCCGTGGTCAGGCGGCAGGCCGCCACGGCCCCGGGCACGGCCGCGGCAGTGAGGCGTCGGCGAGCATTGCGTGCGCGTCGCCCCGGCAGCGGTGGCTCCCAGTGCCAGCGCCCCTCCCACCGCCCGGGCAGCCATCCGCCCGCCGGCTGCCGAGCCAGAGCCAACAGGGCGGGGGGTACGCCGTCGTCGCCCGGGTGGGTGTCTTCGCTGATGCCGGCGCGTTCAAGCGCGCGGGCCCAGGCTCGCTGCGGGGTAGCGCCGGCACGCAGCAGGGTGGCCACCTCGGTCAGCAGTAGGCCGAGGTCGAGGTCCGCCGCACCGGGATGGGCCGGGCGGGCCAGGGCTCCGGCATGGTGCGCGCCGAGCGCGGCCGGCGCCTCACGGCGGGCGGGCAGCAGGATCACGGCGGCGGCCAGTGCCACCAGCAGTCCGGCCAATAACTGTGCGCCGGTCATGGTCGGCTCCGACGCCGGTCCGCCCGCACGTGTGAGCGGGCCCCGGCGGTTGTGACCCCGAGCGCCTCGTCAGCACCTTCCCGGGGTGGGTCCGGCCGCTCCGCGTTCGTGTCGGCACCCAGGGCGCTAGCCACCGGAGCGTCCCCAATCCGCTGGGCCAGGCGGTCTACACCGGGGCCCGGGTGGATCTTGCCGTCGTCGGCCAGGACCAGTGCGTCCCGGCAGCGCATTTGCTCCCCGTCCCGCTCCAGTACGGCGACCGCGGTAACCCGTCGCAGCGCCGTGGCACCCAGGCGGGTCTGACGCCGCAGGTGGACCACGGCGTCGAGGGCACTGACCGCCTGCGCGACGACGGCGCCCTGTCCCATGCCGGCCAGGGCACCCAGGGCGGTCAGGCGGGCGGGCACGTCCCCGGGCGAGTTGGCGTGCAGGGTGGCCCAGCCGCCCTCGTGACCGGTGTTCAGCGCGGTCAGAACGTCACGGACTTCCGGGCCACGGCATTCTCCGAGCACGATCCGGTCCGGGCGCATGCGCAGGGCGGTGCGCACCAGCGTGGTCATGGGGACCGCGCCGACGCCCTGAACATTGTCCCCGCGCTCCTGTAGATGGATGACGTGGGGATGGTCGGGGCGCAGTTCGCTGGCCTCCTCTATGCAGACGATCCGCTCATCGGCGGGCACCAGCCCCAGCAGGGCCGCCAGCAGGGTGGTCTTGCCGGTGCCGGTGGCGCCGGTGACCAAGCAGTTGGCGCGACCGGCCACGAGTTCGCCCAGCACGGCGTCCAGGCCGGGGGCGATGGTGCCCACATCCACCAGTTCGGCGATGGTGAAGGCGTGGCGCCGCTTGGTGCGCAGGCAGATGAGCGTGCCGTCGGCGCTCAGCGGAGGCAGGACGGCGTTCAGACGGGTGCCGTCGGGGAGCGTGACGTCCACGATTGGGCTGGCGTCATCCAGTCGGCGCCCGCAGGCAGCGGCCATGCGCACGGCCAGCGCCCGCACTTCGGGCTCGGGCAGGGTGGCGTCGGCCACCGGTTCCAGCCCCCTGCCGCGGTCGATCCAGGTGCGGCCGGCACCGACCAGCACGTCGGTGACGCCGTCGAGCTCCAGGAGCGGTTGGAGCACGGGACCGGCACCGGAAACATCGGCCTGCACGTGTCGAGTCAACCGGGCCAGGCCACCGGCGCCGGTGGTTGGCGAGGCCCCGGAGCCGAGGGCGGCGTCGAGGCTGGCGCCGCGGGCTAGGGCGCCGCGCACTCGGCTCAGCTCCTCGCGGCGCGTCGGCGGGGAGCCCGGCGCCGGTGCCGCATTCGCCGGAGTGTGCGCAAGCGGACCCGTGGGTGATGGGGCGGCTGCCATGGCTACTCCTCGAATGTGTCGCCGTCGGCCAGCAGCAGCTCGGCGACGGCGCGAGCCTGAGTGCGCAGGGCGCCGCGGCCACGGGTCGGGTCGTCCCCGCGGGCGATGCGCTGGGCGACGGCGCGCTCATGCGGCAGGACGGCGATGATCTCGGTGCGCGTCATTAGGGCGAGTTCATCGGGGGTGACGTCCTCACCGACCTTGCGCACCACCGTGCACACCCGGGGCGGCCCGGCTGCCTCCGGTGCGCCGGGCGTCCCATGCCCGGCATCCGGGGCCTTGAGCCTGGCGGCGAGCGCCTCGGCGGCGACGGCCGAGCGCAGGTCGAGCCCGGACAGGAGCAGGATGATGGCGCCCGCGGGCGGGTCAATGCCACGGGGCAGGTCCAGCAGCACCAGATCGTGCTTGGCACGCAGGGCGGCCAGGGCGGGTCGCAGCTGGAGCGGATCGCGGACGCCGCCCCGTCCATCCCCGGTCAGCACGGGCATGCCCAGCCAGGCGGGCAGGGCGGTGATGAGCTTGTCCGGCCGGAAGGCGGGCTCGTCTGCGGGTAGGTCCGCCCAACGCAGACCGGGCAGCACGCCGTCGCCCATGAGCAGTCCCAGGCCGCCGGCAGGGTCGGCGTCAACTATGGCGACGCGGTTCCCCCGCGCGTGGCAGGCGCGGGCGAGGTGAAGGAGGAAGGTGCTGGCGCCGAGCCCGCCGCGGGCCCCGGTGACCACGATGAGACGGGCCCGCGGCGGGTGCTGCGCGGCCAGCAGCATGGCGAGGAGGTGGTCGGTGCCTTCGGGGGTGCAGCAACGCTCGAGGCTGCCGCAAATGATTCCGGGCTCCGCCGGCATCTGTCGGCTCGCTTCTGGAACTAGCAGCACTACGGCGCCGACATCAGAATCGGCGAGTATGCCGCGGGCTTTGCCGACCGGTTCGTCGGTGGGGCCGAGCAGGATCGGGCGGGAGCCGGTGCAGGTGCGTACGGTTTCCGCGGGGAAGCCCGCTGGCAGCACGGGCGGGACGGAGCCGGGGAGGGCGGCCGCGCCCGCTTCCGTGGGTGTGTCGACGACTACCCGCACATTGGGGGCGAGCAGGGTGGCGTTGTCCATGGCTCCTCCTGGCGTGATCCCGCGGGCGGGCGGCCCGCATGTCTCCGACCGCCATTAGGTTGCGTCGGGACAGCCTCCTAGCGCTGGCCGCTTGTGGATGGCGTCTGGGAGGGTGGTTCCCAACGGCGCCTGTGGATAACGGCGCCGGCCTGGACGGAGCGACAGATGGACTGGGCCTCCTGGATGCCGACGAGCACCGCTTCGGCCTGCCACACGATCCAGTCGACAACGTCGGCGGGGCGCCCGGAGGCATAAGCGGCGGCAGCGTCTGCGTAGGCGCCGGGCGTGCGTGCGGCGTACTGGTCGGTTACCGCCACGCCGGTGGGCTCCAGGCCGTCGCGGGTGATCAGGTGGCGCACCAGCAGGCGGCCGACGGCGGCGTTGCCGGCTATGAAGGGACGGGCGGTGAGCATTTCACCGTGGACGACGGCGGCGCGCACCAGCGCGGGTGCGCCTGGGACGTCGATGAGATCGAGCAGGGCGTTGATGCGTGCACTGAGTGCTTGGGCGTCGGGGGCCGTGCCGGGGCCGCCCTCCAGCGGGGGCCGGCCCGGTCCGCGGGGGATGGCCACGGCGTCCAGGGGGATGCGTCCGGTAGTGGCCAGCGGCCCGGCGACGTCGCGATGGAGCGTGGCCAGCAGGGCGCGGGGGCTCGGCTGGGCCGGGCGGGTGCTGCCGCGCAGATCGGGCATCCACTCGCCCAGACGCACACCGGCGCGCCACAGGCCGGCAGCGGCGTCGAGGGCGGGGTCGCCGGTGGCGGCTTCGCTCAGGGCGCGGCCCGCAACGGCGTCGCGCAGCACCGTCGCGGGCAGGACCGCACCCTCGATGGCGGCGGAGGCGATGGCTCCCCGGATGGCGGACTCTGCGCGGGCCTCCCGCCAGCGACGCCGCAGGGCCTGGTGCCAGCGCAGCTCGGCGGAGGCCTCGCGCAGGGCCTCCTCGGCGCGCCGGACCCGCGGGTCGGCGGCGAGCGCCTCCAGCGCCCAGACGGCAGGGGTGGGGCGGGCTGGACGCCGAACACCGCTAGAGCGGGCGCCGGCGGCTGGGGACACCGTGTTTCGCGCCCTTTCGTCCTCAGCAGTGTCGTGTTGCCGCGCTGGCCGCTCCTCCGGCGGCGGGCCGATCGACACTCCCATGCTGATCACGGGGCCACTGTATGCACGTGGACGGAGCCCACCTCAAGCCGGGGAGTATGCGGCTACGTCGTAAACCGGCTCTTCCGGTTTGGGGTGGTTTGTTGATTGGGGTTGGTGCGGTTGTCTGCTTTGATGCCGCTGAAGGTGGTGGCGGATGGTGCAGGTGTGCCTGCGGTCAAGGGTTGAGGTGCTGTAGCAGGCGCCGCCGCGGTCGGAAGCCAGCCTGGCTGGGATGCGGGCCTGGCTGGGATGCGGGCCTGGCTGGGATGCGGGCCCGGTTCATCGCCATGATGTTCGGAGCCTTGACCCCCGGCGATGGTGTGCAGGACGGCCGTTCATGTCGATTTTCGACTCTGGGGTGCGATTTACGACCACCCCGGGGTCGTAAACCACACCCCAAGGTCGAAAACCAGCACCTCACGCCCCAGAACACACCACCCACCACACCCACACACACGAAGAGCGTCATTTCGACCGAACTCGATGGTCATTTCAACCGAACTCGATGGTTACGGCCTCAACCGGAAGGGCGGCTATCGCCGACGGCCCGGCATCCGTACACGCATGAGCGGGGCCGGCCGACTCGCATCCGTCGGTCGGCCCCGCTCATGCGCACGCCCGCTTCCGGGCGGCATGGACCGTGAACAATCGCTGCGTTACTTCGCTACGAACACCTCCCTCCCGTTCTCGGTGGTCTTCTCGGCCTTGATGGTTCCGGTGATCTCATTGCCGTCGACCTTCAACACGCCGTCGGCGTAGCTGTGGGGGGCGTCGACCAGGGGGACGGTCAGGGTCTGCCTGTCGGTGCCCGTGAAGGTCGGCACCCCCAGGATCTGCAGGTTCTGCCCCTCATTGCTCAGCACCAGGATGGTGGTGGTCAGCACCACCTTGTCCTTGTAGGCGAATGACCCGCCGTATCCGATCTCCCCGTACTTGTGCACACGCAGGTAGGCCACGGAGGTGTCCGCCTCGGCGTCGTCGATCTTCTTGATGTCCGGAGCCGTGTACTCGTCGGACTCCTTGATCAGTTCATCGACCTTGCCGCTGACCGCGGGATCAACCTCCTCCGGAACAGCAGTCACATCCTCCAAGAGCAACTCGGTGAGCGTCTTGTCGCTGGCGTAGAAGCCGTTCTTCCAGTCGGGCTTGGTGGCATCGAGCAGCACCCCGGTGACAAAGCCGAAGGCGTAGGACTCAACATCGACCGAGACGTCCAGCGACTCGCTGCCCAGCAGCGGGGCCTGCCGCGCCTGCAACTGTTCGGCGGACTGGTCCGCCTGGATGGACAGCGCCATGTACTCCACGTACCGGGCCACGCCCTCGGCGATGTCGTAGTGATGGATGTCCTGCGCCTCCTGGGAGTACTCCGACTTCCAGGTGTCCAGCCAGTGGCGGGCATGCCCCAGGTGCTCGGCCCGCTTATCGGCCTCGGTGGCGGCCAGCCGCAGACGGTCCAACAGCATGCGGCGCAGTGTGCGCGGCCTGGCCTCGTAGGGGTAGGGGGTGTCGCGGCTGCTTGAGGCGGAGACGTTGATCTCGCCCTGATAGTAGAAGTGGACCAGTTCGTGGGTCATCAGGGCGAATGCGAAGGTAGCAGGATCGGTCAGGTCCGCGGTGGGAGCGGACGAACCAGTGGCGGTGATCGACGGCGTGGAGTTCATGCTCGCCGCCTCCTCCTCCCCATGGCCCGGGCCGTTGCTGGCGGATGCGGCCTGCCCGAGGTTGAGGGTGATCGACGGCTGTCCCTCGAAGGTGACCTTGCCGTATGAGGACGGCGGCTCAATGTCCGCGAACTCCTCGGCCTTGAGCTCCCGGTGCCCCTCGGTGGAGATCGCCCAGGCGCGGGTGGCCTGGAACTGCTCGTCCACCTGTAGGGCAACGATCCGGTGCTGGGTGTAGTCGACCCCCGGCCACACCGGCCCCATGAGCGGCCATACGGCCTTCACCCAGCCGGCCACTCCCTCAACCATGGTCTCGTACTGCTCGGCCGACAGGGACGGCGTGCCGGTCAGGCCGCCCAGCGGGTTCTGCGCCCCCTCGGCGGGCTCCGCGGCGCTCGGCGTCGGCGTCGCGCCGCCGCTCTTGGAATCCTCCGTGCCGGTGCATGCGGCCAGCGGGAGCAGCAGGGCCGCCCCCATGGCCGCGACCGCCGAGCGGCGCTTGAGAAGAAGGTCGGAAAGGTCGGTTGTTTTCATAGGATATCTCTTTCAGTGTGTGTTGGACTGTTCTCGGCTCTAGTCCGGGCCGGCCCGAATTCTTCAAGCTCGGCGACACGGGCAAAGGGGTGATGCACAGTGCCGTTGGGCGCGGCCCGCTCGGCCTGGCTTGAGCGCCGAAGCATCGGCGTATCGAAGCAACTTCAGTACTGTTTGACCTCTTCGACGCAGGTCTTGCCCTCCTCCGGCAGCTCTCCTCGCAGCAGGTAGGCGTCAATCGCGTTGTCCACGCACTCGCCCTTACGCATGTAGGCGCCGTGTCCGTTGCCCTCCACGGTCAGCAGCCGGGCGGAGTCGAGCTGCTCGGCCAGGGCCTGGGCCCACTGATACGGGGTTGCCGGGTCACCGGTGATGCCGACGACGAGGATCGGCGCCGCACCCGTGGCGCGGATCTCGCCGGGCTGGTGATCGGTGTGGTGCCCCCAGCCCTTGCAGAACGCGTCGGAGTACCCCAGTCCAGCGCCCAGGGTGGGCGCCACCCGCTTGATCTCCTCCGCCTGAGCATCCCATTGCGCCTGGTTACCCCGAACCGGGTAGTCCAGACAGTCGACGGCGGTGATGGCGTGCTGATTCGCCGCATCCCGTGCGTCCTTTTGTGCCAGCTCCTGGGGATCAGTCTCATCATCAACCAGCGAGGGGTTGGCGATGACCGCCAGGGCACTGCCGTCATTGTTGTTGATCGCCTGGGTCAATGCCGCGGTAAGAATGTCCCAGGCGCTGTTGTCGTACATGAGGTCGACCAGCACCTTGGTCAAGGTGGCGCCGTCCACGGCCTCCCCCACGCTGCTGGGCAGCGGCGTGGCGGTGGCCTTCTGGATCAGCTGTCCGATCTGCTCTACACCGGAGGCGACGTCGCCGGTAAGGGGGCAGTTGTCGCCCGACTGGCAGTGCTCGACATATGCGTGCAGGCTCTTCTCAATGGCCTCGGCCTGATCCACCACGTTGTCGGCGTTCTCCTGCGCGGGGTCCTGGGCGCTGTCCAACACCATGCGCCCCACATTCGCCGGGAACATCTCCGCGTAGCGGGCGCCCAGGTAGGTGCCGTAGGAGGTGCCCAGGTAGTTCAGACGGGCGTCTGCCGACAGCGCTCGCAGCACATCCATGTCACGTGCCACCGAGGCCGTGTCCATATGGTCGATGATCCCCGGGACCGGCGAGTACTGCTCGCATCGGGCGGACAATTCGGCCGCTGCCTGCTCGGAGCTCTGGGCGGAGTCCTCCTCCATCTCCTCCTGCTGCGGCTCGGCGGCATCCGCCGCGTCACCGGGCTCCAGCGCCGCCTGGGCGGTCTGTTCGATCTCCTGTGGGCTCATACAGGTAAGGGGCGTGGACTCGCCCACCCCTCGCGGGTCGAAACCGATGATGTCATAGGCCGACCGCAGGGCGTCGGAGAAGACCCCCTCCTGGGAGACGTACTCCAGGCCACTGCCACCGGGCCCACCGGGGTTGGTCAGCAACGAGCCGATGGGGTTACCCGAGGTCGAAGGCAGTTTCTTCAGAGCCAGGTCGATGGTCTGCCCCGAAGGCTCTTCATAGTTCAGCGGGACCTTCACTGTGGCGCACTTGAAGGAGGCATCATCCTCACAGTCCTTCCAGTCCACGGTCTGGTTGTAGAAGGTCTCCAGTCCGGCCGGTATCGGCGCAGCGCTCGGGGCGTGCACAGGACTGGCGGACGCCGCCGCATCACCGCCGCTGCCGTTGCCGGGCATACATGCGGACAGTGCCAGGCAGGCCGCGGCCACGGCGGCAAACGGACCGGCGAGGCCTCTACGACTCATTCTTGTTCTCATGGGCGGGACTTTAGGAGAGGCTGATGCGCCCCGAATCCCCCCGTCGGTCTATAGTCCTCCCCACTTCCCCCGTGCCATGGGAGGAGACGTCTCCGCCCTGCTGTGGAATGAAGGGTCGGCCACGGCGCCGCCCTCATCTAGAATCACCCTGTGGCGCAAGACAAGCTCTCCCCGGCAGCCCGGCCCCCGCACACAGGTCCCGCCCCCGACGACTCCGGGCGTATGCCGCGGTCGCGGCGCGGGGACTATCTGTTGACGGCGGTGATCGGCGTCGTCGTGCCACCACTCACCCTCGCCCTGACCGGCATGACCTCCCAGGCAGTCGCCGCCGGACAGCTGCCGCACATCGCCCTGTTCGCCCTGTCCACCCTGCTCGTCTCGGCACTGACACAGTGGCTCTTCGCGGCCCGCTCCTCCCTGGGAGGAGTGGTCGCGGGCGGTGTTGCGCTGTTGGCCCAGGTGGTGATCCTGACCAGACCGGGCCACGCCGCCGCCGCGCCCTTCGGCTGGGCCCGCGCCCTGATCCCCACGGGTGCGGTGCTCATCGTCGCGGCGCTGCTGCTGGGCGGCAGCTGGGGGATGCGCCGTGCGCGCCGTGCCGGCCGGGCCGATGCACGCCTGTCGGTCAGGCTAGGCGCGAACGACAAGACGCCGGGCCTGACCCCGGCGGCCCCTCCGTCGCGACGCCGGGACCACATGATCTCCCTGATCCTGACGGTGGCAGCCACAGGCACCGCCCTCGCTCTCATTTCAGGCGGCTATGCGCAGCTGGTCGCCCCGGGTGCGCTCCCCCTGGGCGCCCTGCTCGCATCTGTACTCGCCCTGGTTCTGCTCCTATTGGGGACGGCGCTCACGGGACGTTCCACCCTGGGTGCCCGCACCACCGGCCTGTTACTCCTGTTGTTCTCTGTGCCATCGCTGCTGGGCCAAGTCTGGCCACGCCTCCCCGGACGCGGACTGCTGACGAGTCTGTTCCCCCATGACCCGACCGGCGCGGGTCTGCTGTTGACCGGGACCCTGCTGGTCGCAACCGGTTGGGGGGCGCATCTGGCCCGCCGCGAGGGCAGGGCGCGCGAACTCGCCGAACTTCGATTCCGGGAGACGCCGACGCCGCCGCACGGGCTGCCCCGCACTCCCTGAAGCAGCTGAGCGCAATACCGGCCTGAGGCACCGGCGGGCAACGACGCGGCACGCCTCCCCGCGCCGCGGTGACGAACCGTTAGCGTGAAAGAAGAAGGAGGTTCCTATCGATGAGCACCGACACCACCGCCGGAAACGACCCGGAGGAGGAGCCCGCACCCGATTCCGGAGCTGAGTCCGCCGCCTGGGCGGATGCGTCTGCCCAGGCGGACACCCAGAACTCAGGCCCCGCGGACCGCGCCGACACCCCGGCGGACCCACCGATTCAAGGCACCGGCGACGACGCCGCGGCCACGCCCGCCGACGCTCCTGACGCATTCGCACTAAAGGCAGCTGGGCCGGGTCAGGCCCCGGCACCTACGGCACCACTCCCGCTGCCGCAAGACCCTGTCGCACCCGAACCGGAGCCCACCGCCACACCCGAACCCGAACCCACCGCCACACCCGAGGAGCGGCCCCTGTCTCACCGGTTGCGCTCGGAGGACGAGATCCTGCTGGACGGCTCCAGCGTCGTCGGCCGTCCGAAGTCTCGCGCGGCCGCACATTGGGCCGGCGTGCTCGTCTGGGTGGTCGCCCTGCCCCTGACCTGGTTCCTGCTCCACGACGCGGCCGCCGCAGCGGTTGACAACTCCGCTCCATCGACTTTCGGCGCCCCGGCACGCGCGCTGATAGAGCTGGGCGCCGGTGCCGCGGTACTGGCGTCAGCGCTGTGGACGGCGAGTCGTTCCAGCCTGGGGGCATTCGTGGTCGGCGCGGTGTCGATTTTGACCGGACTGCCGTTCCTGATCATTCCCAGGGTCATGACTGGCTCCGTCGGAGCACTTCTGGAGCGGTTGACGGCCCACTCGGACCTGGGGGCCCGTCTGTCCCGCTACTTCTGGGCCGACGCCGTCAGCGGCAAATTCATCGCCTTTGGGCTGTTCATGGTCATGGTGGGAGTGGTCTCGCACCGTGCTCGGCGCGAGGGCAGGCACGAGCAGGAGATCATCGACCGGGGGCGGATGCCCGACTGACACGACCGACCCGATTCGTACACGGGTGCGCCGTCGGCCACTCATGAATGCGCCGTCGGCCGGTCTCATCATGCTGCGGCTCCGGGCGCAGGCGGCTCCCACCCACTTGCGGCGGGACTCCGACGGCGGATTCCGTGCGGATCCGGGCGCAGGCGGCTCCCACCGCCTAATCTGGCCCGGTGCCCGCCCCACACCCGCACCCGTCTCCCGCCGAGCCGCCGTCGTCCACCTCTCACGCACAGGCGCCCATGACGACGGCGCGCGATGCCGCCCGCGACGCCGTACCAATCGTCGTCGGCTATATAACGCTCGGTCTGGCAGCCGGATTGCTGCTGGTTGCCGCGGGCCTGGACTGGTGGTGGGCGCCGGTGTGGAGCGTGCTCATCTACTCGGGGACCATGCAGATGCTGCTGGTGCCGCTGGCCGGCTCCGGTGAGCCACTGGCCGCGATTGCGGCCTCCACGCTATTCGTCTCCGGTCGGCATGTCTTTTACGGGCTGGGATTCCCGCTGAATCGCGTCCGCGGTAGGGCAGCCACTCGCCTGTACGCGATCCATGCCATTACCGATGAGGTCTACGCCCTGCTGGCCTCGCGGGATCGCACAGCCATGAGCGGGCGCTACGTCGTTACCGTGGAGGCAATGAGCCATTCAGCCTGGATTGTCGGCACCACGGCAGGGGCGCTTGCGGGAACCGGGCTGGCCGCACTGATCGGTGAGCGCGTGGAGCTGCTCGGATTCGTGCTCACCGCACTGTTCGTTGTGCTGGCCATTGAGAACTGGCGGGCGCACCCGGATCTGGCCGTACTGTTGAGCGGTTTTGTAGCCGGCGCCGTCGGGCTGGCGGTGGGCGGCTCGGCCGCCCTGCTCAGCGCCCTGGGCACCCTCGCGGTCGCGCTCGTCTCCCTGTACCTGTGGCGGCGCCACTCCGGCCGCGCCGTCGCGACCGATACGCATGCGGGGGCGCGCTGATGCTCACCAATTCCCAACTGGCACTTACCGTGGCGGTGGTCGCCGCCATCACCTTCGCTTGTCGTATCGCGCCCTTCGTACTGCTGCGGAGTCGCAGCCGCATGCCGCTGCTCGGCTTCCTGGGGGACGCCATGCCACTGGGAGTCATGATCGTCCTGGTGGCCTACACCCTCGACGGCGTTAGCACCACACCGTCCACCTGGCTGCCTGCTTTGGCCGGCATCGGAACCACCGCCGGCCTGCACCTGTGGCGCCGCGCCATGGGCGTGTCGCTGATCGGCGGCACCGCCGTCTATGTGGCGGGCTCGCTCCTAATGACCTGAACCATCGGCCTCCGGCCTAGGTCCTGTTATGTCAGTGCTTGGGTGGCGGTTGGGCGTGTCAAGCCCCAGGCGCGCCCAGGGTTTGAACTGCACCGGGTTTGATGGAGGCAGTGAATACACGGAAGGATCACTGCCGGCAGTGCACAAAGGAAGTACCCCGAAGAGGGCTGCGGGAGCGGGCCACCAGGATGGCTGTGGAGGCCCGTAGGGACCCCGAGAGGTCTAAGGGGGCGAACCTGGAGGATCGCCGAGGAGCTGGGCGCCCCGCCCCGAGGCGCTGCGTACCTGGGTGATAGAGGGGCCGAGGTCGACGCGGGCGCCCGGCCAGGAACCACCACATCCGATGCTGAGCGGATCAGGCAGCTGGAGGCCGACAAGCCGCGAGCCGGGGGCGGGCGAACGCGATCTTGAGGAGCGTGTCAGTTGTTTTTCGCGGCCGACACCAGGCCGCCCGTCCCGCTGATCTGTAAGTACATCGACTCCCACAAGGAGGGGTTCGGGGCCTGTGCCGGTTCTGCCAGGTGCTGACCAGCGCCGGCATCAAGATCGCCCCGAGCACCACTTGCGCAGCCAAGACCCGTCCCCCATCAGCAAGGGCTGTGCGCGACCAGGCTCTAAAGGCTGAGATCGGGCGGGTTCATGAGGACAACTACTGCGCGGGTGGGGGCCCGCAAGATGCATGCGATGCTGAATCGGCCTGAGTCCTGTGAGCGGCATGGGCTGGGGCATGCGGCGCCTGCTGCACCGCGGGTGCGTCTGATGCGGGCCATGGGGTTGCACGGCCACCGGCCGCGCCAAATCACCGCGTACCACGCGCAGCGCTCCCAAGGGAGCAGTGCCCGGCGGACCTGGTCAAAAGACACTTCAGCGCGTTCAGGCCCAACGAGTTGTGGGCGTGTGGACATTCCCCCACTACGTGGGAGGTACCCCCACCTACGTACGCACCCTGTCCGGCTGGGTGTATGTGGCCTTTGTCACTGACGTGTACTCGCGTCGGATCGTCGGCTGGCAGACCACCCGCGAGCCCGTGTGCACCGACCTGGCCCAGGGGCGCCCCCTTGAGGATGGGTATCTGGCAGCGCAGGCGAGAAGGAGCCGACCTGAAGGGCCTGACCCCGCCACACGCGGCCGCGGGGTCCAGTACCGGGCAATCCGAGTGCGGGCAGGCCCCCTCCGACTGTGATGCTGTGGCCTCGGTGGGCACCCGAGGGAGACTCATACGACAACGCTCTGGCCGAGGCCCTCAGCTCACTCTATAAGGCCGAGCTCATCCGTAACCGGCACTACCTCGACGACCACGGGCCCTGGCAGGGCATCGACGATGCCCGTGTTCGCTACCGCCCAGTGGGCGCAACTGGTCGGGCAACACCCGGCCTCACTCCGCCATCGACATGCACGCTCCGATCGAGCACGAGCAGGCCTACACCCCACCAGACGACACCGACACCATCGCCGAGCCCGAGCCCGAGACAGAGGCAGAGGCCATGGACGTCGGTGAGCAGACCACCATCAACCAACCCCAGCCGGCAACCACCGGCGCCAGATAAAACACCCTCCACAAAACCCGGGGCTTGACAGTTTGGACCGCCCGCCTCTGTTTGGACCCCTTACGTCGGTTTGGACCCCTCGCGTCGGTCCGGACCGCCCCAGTAGCACACTACGGCGGTCCAAACAGAGCAAAGCGGTCCAAACGGAGGCGGACGGCCCAAACAGAAAGAAACGGTCCAAACAGGGCACGCCGACGGCGGACACCCCCCACGACACGCCGGACAACATCCCCGTCAGCCCAAGGACGACCCCGATCCGGCGAGAACGTCCTTTTCAGCCCGAAACCCTCCAGAATGTGAAGGGCCCGGAGATGACTAGGTCGTCCTCAACAGACCGACGCCAACCGAAGACGACCTCACACACCCGAAAACGACCACCACACCGCAACCCGGGATCCAACCACCACACCCTCACACCGGAAGAGCCTCCAACGCGGCGGTGCAAGACCCACCGCCCCCCTTCGACCGTCGGCAACCCGACCCCGACACCGTGGCAATGCCCTGCGCGCCTGACTGCATACAACGATCCTCACCGAGCACACAACCGGCCCGCCCGCAGGCACCCACCCCCACCGACAACCTGGCCCGGGACAACGCCCTCAACAGCAGCAGAACCGAACAACCACCACAAACGACTTACACAACACGACCTAGAGCGCCGCCAGACCCGCACGGATCGTCTCAAGATCCTCGCTCGTGCCCGCGCCGTCCAACTTGGCAATGACCGGCACCTCATAGGTCTCACTCACGCGCTTCGCCGCGTAATTGAACGTGTCGATATGACTCTTGGCCGTGCTGCCGCTACCCACAACCGCCACAATTCCCGGGTTCGATTCAAGGAATGCCCGTACCGGCTTAGGTATCTGACCCTTGCCGACGGTGTAGGTGAACAGAACGAACTCGCCGTCCACATGCTCGGTCCCATCCACGATCTTAATGGCCTCGGGCAGCAGCCCGAGCTGCTCGACCACGGTCTGCACATTGCCGGTCTTGGACGCGTACACGATTTTGGGAGCCATTTCGTTTTCACATTCCTCTTCAACCGATGCCTGCACAAAGGATGCGCCGATGTTACATCGGAGGCTGATGGTACGCAACGGTTGGCGGTTAGATAGACCGGCCTCGGCGATGAGCGGCGGCGGGCCGAGCAGATATGGGGCTCTTCCGGTTTTAGGGTGTTGGCGGTGGTGGGTGTGGGCCCGGTCGACTTCCGGCCTCGTACCTGGACCGGGTTCCTGCGCTTGGACCGGGCTCCTGCGGTTGGACCGGGCTTCTGCGGTTGGACCGTCTGAGATTGCGTTTCAGGTGGTCCAACGGCAGCCAGGTGGTCCAACGGCAGCCAGGCGGTCCATCCGCAGCCAGGCGGTCCATCCGCAGCCAGGTGGTCCAACGGCAGCCAGGTGGTCCAACGGCAGCCAGGTGGTCCAACCGCAGCCAGGTGGTCCAACCGCAGCCAGGCGGTCCAACCGCAGCCAGGCGGTCCAACCGCAGCCAGGCGGTCCAACCGCAGCCAGGCGGTCCAACCGCAGCCAGGCGGTCCAACCGCAGCCAGGCGGTCCAACCGCAGCCAGGCGGTCCAACCGCAGCCAGGCGGTCCAACCGCAGCCAGGCGGTCCAACCGCAGCCAGGCGGTCCATCCGCAGCCAGGTGGTCCAACGGCAGCTAGGCAGTCCACGTGCGGGGGTGTTAGCGACAGGCCCTCACGGTCGAGCAGCTGCACCTGCAGGCAGTCCACGTGCGGGGGTGTTGGCTCGGGCTGGTGCAGTTGCCTTGGACGCCGGCGCACCCGCGGTCAACGGTCAAGACGCCCTAGACCTAGGGCGCGGACGTCGCCGGCATGGCCGGCAGGCGGGCCCGGCCTGACTGTGGGCCGGGCGGGTCTGCGCACCCGGCTGGGGTGCGGGCCCGGTTCGTCATCAAAGGCGTCCCAGCCGATCGGACAAGGGGGCCGGGTCGGCGACCAGAGGCCCTGGCCGGCCCGCCGCATCAGGACGGTAGGCCGGCAGCTGAGAGCCAAAGTGTCCAGAATCGGCACAAACACCCCGCCCCTCCCAACACACGCCCTCAGACTCGTTGGAATCATGCGGACCTGGCGGGCGGCGTCGAGCGGGGAAGCATCGCTGGTGCCGAATCTGGACACTTCCCCCGGGCCCGCCTGCCCTACCAACCGAACTCGATCGTCATATCTACCGAACTCGATGGTTATTTCGACCGAACTCGGCGAACACGGGTCAAACCGGAAGAGCCGGACAGGGCGTCTTACCAGTAGGCTGCAACCGTGCGCGCCACCGTGACTCGTCCCGGCCCTTGGACCCACCGCCACATCACCGCCGGCGGAACCCGCTTTCATGTAGTCCTAGCCGGACCAGAGGCACCACTCGACACCACGGGGACCGCCGCGGGCGCACCGGGCCACCTGGTGATCCTGCTGCACGGTTTTCCCGAATGCTGGTGGACCTGGCGGCACGTAATCCCGGCCCTGGCGGACGCTGGCTGCCGCGTAGCCGCCCTTGATCTGCGCGGCTTCGGCGGCTCCGACCGCCCGCCGTCGGGTTACGACCTGATGACCCTGGCGCGCGATGTCGCCGCCGTGGTGCGGGCACTGGGACACGACCACGCGGCCATCGTCGGCGCGGGGCTGGGCGGTCAGGTCGGTTGGACGCTGGCGTGCCTGGAGCCGGAGCTGACGGTGGGTCTGATCCCCATAGGGGCTCCGCATCCACTCGCGGTGCGCTCCCTGCCCATGCGCACCGTCATGGGCTCAACCGGTCAGCACCTCTTCTTCAACATCCCTCTGCTGCCAGAACGCAGCCTGCAGACCACGGCGGGTGTCGAACGCCTCCTGCGGTCCTGGGCGGCCCCGGCCACGCGCCCATTGGTTACCGAGGCTGCCGAGTACTACGCCGCACTGCTGTCGCGCCCGGGCGCGGCACACTCAGCCTTGGAGAACACCCGCCGCTCCACCCTGACCCGCGCCGAGATCCAGGTTCTCAACCGGCCGACGACGGTGCCGGTGCTTTCCGTGCAGGGCGAGTTCGATCCGGTGCAGCCCGCCCGAGCCCATGCCCGTGACACTCATCACGTGGCCGGCATTCTGCAGCAGGTGACGATTCACGGCGTCGGGCACTTCCCGCAGGAGGAGGCGCCCGACAGGCTCGTAGACGTGCTGCTGCCCTTCCTCACCGAGCTGGCGCGGCCCGCCCAACAGGCGGACGCCAAGACCGCGCCGCTGCCCGCCGAACGATCACCGCGAACCCGTCGCAGGCCCTGGCGGGCCTCTTTCATACGCCGACCCGCGGGCACAGCCCGGCGGCGTTCAAGGCGCACTGCCCGCAGCGGGGGCCGCGGGCACGACACACCGTCCTCCCGTGCTCAATGAGCCTGTGACAGCCATCGGTCCACCGCTGCGGATCCCATAGGGCGGTCAGGTCGCCTTCGACGGCGCGGGGATCGCTCGCCGTCGTCCAACCCAAGCGACGCGAAAGCCGACCCACATGCGTGTCGACGGTTATGGCCGGCACACCGAAGGCGTTCCCCAGTACCACGTTGGCGGTCTTTCTTCCCACCCCGGGCAGGGCCACCAGGGCGTCCCGGTCGGCGGGGACGTCGCCGCCATATTCGGCCGCTAGCTCGGCCCCCAGTGCGATCAGGCGGCCGGCGCGGGTGTGCTGCATGCCGAGGGGGCGCAGCAGAGCCTCCAGGTCGGTCCGATCGGCGCCCGCCAGGGCGACGGCGTCGGGATAACGGGCGAACAGAGCCGGAGTTATCGTATTGACGCGGGCGTCAGTGGTCTGCGCGGACAGGACCGTGGCCACCAGCAGCTGGAACGGGCCGTTGTGGTCCAGGGTGCAGCCGGCGTCCGGATAAAGGCGGGTCAGGGCGTCGTCGACGGCGGCGGCCCGCCGCACGACTGCGGCACAATCATCGGCGGTGGCACCGGTGTATGAGATCTGCGACCGGTGAGGGGTTTGACCTGGCACACAGTCAGACTACAATGCAGGTCGGCGTGCCACAGATCACAAGCCGTGGCTAGGATATGACGTAAGAGGCCCCGCGCGTTCCCGGGCCCGCCAGACGACACCACAGGAGGACCTTCGTGGAAGACAGCATCATCTCCAGAATCCCGCTCTTCGAGGGGATGACATCGGAGGAGCGAGAAGAGCTGCGCAACATGATGACGCAGACCACTTTGCGTCGCGGCGAGATCCTGTTCAATGAGGGCGACCCGGGCGACCGCCTGTACATCCTCCTTTCCGGCAAGATCAAGCTCGGGCACGCCTCGGCCGATGGTCGAGAGAACCTTTTGGCGGTGCTCGGCCCCGGGGAGGTCGTGGGTGAGTTGACGCTCTTCGACCCGGGCCCGCGCTCCACCACCGCCACCGCGGTCGCTCCGACCGATCTGCTGGCGCTGGAGCACACCCAACTCATGAATTTCATCGAGACCCACCCCCTGCTGGCCAAGGACATGCTGCGTGCCCTGGCCCAGCGTCTGCGCCGCACAAACACCGCGCTGGCGGACTTGGTCTTCTCCGATGTGCCCGGGCGCGTCGCCAAGGCCCTGCTGGACCTGGCGGACCGCTTCGGCTCCACCACTGAAGACGGCGTGCACGTGCCGCACGACCTCACCCAGGAGGAGCTGGCCCAGCTGGTGGGCGCCTCCCGGGAGACGGTCAACAAGTCACTGGCCGAATTCGTCTCCCGCGGCTGGATCCGCCTGGAGGGCCGCGCCGTCACGCTGCTCGATATCGATCGCCTGCGCCGTCGCGCCCGTTAACGCCTACCACCCGTCGGCCCCGCAGCATCAGTGGTCTTCCCAGACCGCTGCCGTAGGGCCGAGGCGGGCGACACGCCGGAACCGACACCGCTGATGTGTCGGTTCCGGCGTGTGTACTTGTCAGCTCAGCGTCCGGCTGCACCGCGCCACGACGCCCGGAGGTGAGTTAGTCACCCTGACGGGGGTCGTGAGCCAGTCACCCGGACTGGGATCGGGCGTGAGCGTGGTGTTTTAGGGCGGCGTGGCGTTGTAGTCGGTTGGGTGTCTGCGGTGATGGATCCGGACTTGTTGGCCGATCCGACAGATTGGGCACAGCCCTGCCGGCTGAGCGGAAACTCGGGATTCTCAGGCCACAGGCCGCTTGAGGTAGGCGACCAGATTCTCGGAGCCGGAGGGACCGGGGACCACCTGCACAAGCTCCCAGCCGTCGGCGCCCCACTGGTCGAGTATCTGCTTAGTGGCATGCACGAGCAGGGGTATGGTCGCGTACTCCCACCTGGTGACCTTGGAGGCGCCGGGGGCGTTACTGGTCGTGTCAGTCATAGACAGAGCCTAGGGGCCGACGCCCGCGACTTGAAAGTCCACCGGGAACGTTGGCTGCAAAGTCACCACACGCCGGTTCTTACCGCACGCGGGCTAGAATGCGGGGTGCGCGGCGCGCATGGATCTCCGCCACAAGCTCATCGTCCTCACGGCGCAGCCACTCGCTCCAGTCGGTGACCTCCGGGAACCGTCGCAGCAATGCCCGACGCTCGCGCTCGGTCAGTCCTCCCCATACCCCGAAACTCAGCTCGGAGTCCAAGGCCTCCGCCAGGCACTCCATGCGCACCGGGCAGGTGAAGCACAGCGAACGGGCGTCCCGCTGCTCGGCACCCTTTCCAAAGAGCCGGTCGGGCGGGACGCTGGCGCAGGCGGCGCGTGCCGCCCAGGTCTGATCGCTCGTCATTTCTCACTCCCCTACCGCGACGGTCAACTACAATGTCGGCCGAATCACACGCAGACGGTATGCCAACCGATGGTCATTTGCCAAATCGGTCATCCTCCCCGTCCCCTCACCCCCAGGCGCCATGCCCTGGCCAAGCCCGTCTTCGCCGCCGCATCAGCCCGTAACGCCGGCAATCTAGCTCTCGCAGTTTTGAGGGTGTAGTCGGCCCTGGCCGTCTGGTTTCGGGCCCCTGGGGGCGTCCAGCCCCCACCACCGCACGCACTGACCACACCCTCCAACCCGAAGCGCCCAAATCCAGAAGAACCCCGCAATGGACGGGCAAATCCGGTGTGCGTCCCGCACGATCGGCGCGCCGGCGTTGACCCGCTCGCCTCGCCCCATGGATGTTTCCCCAGTTGTGAAACCTCCCCAGCCGGTGCACAAACGGCCCATTTCGCCGTAGTGTGGGCACTATGTCGAAGTCTTCCTCCCGCGGCAGGTCCATATCCTCTCCTGCCCAGGTCGTGGCAATGCTGCTGGTCTTCCTGCTCCTGTCCGGTGCGGGCGGCGTTGTGGCTGCCGGCTTCGCCATGCCCGCCGTCGGCGTCGCCTCCGCGATCACCAACGCCTCGGCCCAGCTCTTTGACGAGTTGCCCGACGACTTCAACGTCCTGGAACCCAGCCAGATCTCGGTGATCAAGGCCTCGGACGGCTCCCAGATCGCCCAGTTCTACGCGGAGAACCGCATAGTCGTCTCACTGGATGACATCTCGCCCAATATGCACAACGCCATCGTGGCAGTGGAGGACCAGCGCTTCTACCAGCACAAGGGGGTCGATCCCGCCGGGATCGTCCGCGCCATCGTGTCCAACGCCAACGGCGGCTCCCAGGGAGCCTCCACCCTCACGCAGCAGTACGTGCGCAACGTACTGATTGAAGCGGGTCTGCAGAACGACGACAGCGCCGCGGTGGCGGCCGCCAAGGCGCCGACAGTGGCCCGTAAGCTCCGCGAGATCAAGTACGCGCTCACCGTCGAGCAGAAGTACTCCAAGCAGCAGATCCTCGAGGGCTACCTCAATATCGCCTCCTTCGGTCCCTCCACCTACGGCGTGGAGGCCTCTGCGCGGCACTACTTCTCCCACTCTGCCAAGGATCTGTCAGTCCCCGAGGCGGCGCTTCTGGCGGGCCTGACCAATGCCCCCGGCATGTACGACCCCGTGCAGTATCCGGACAAGGCAAAGAGCCGGATGGACTGGGTGCTGCAGAAGATGTATGAGGAGGAGTTCATCACCGCCGAGGACTACCAGTCCGCCAAGGACACCCAGATCGCGGACATACTCCACGTGACCGACTCCGCGGGCGGCTGCGGGGCAGCCGGCTCGGCCGCCTACTTCTGCGAGTACGTGGTTGGCGAGATTGAGAACTCCGAGATCTTCGGCGCCACCGAGGCCGAGCGCCGGCAACTCCTGTTGCGCGGCGGCCTGGAGATCACCACCACGCTGGACACCAACAAGCAGGCCGCAGCCGATGCCGCGGTTCAGGCATATGTGCCCACCGGCGACCCCTCGAATGTGAAGACGGCGCTGGTGTCGATCGAGCCGGGCACCGGCCGAATCCTGGCGATGTCCCAGAACACCAACTACGGCGACGCCACCGGCTCCGACCCCACCGCCACCCAGATCTCCTACTCGGCGGATTACCTCCACGGGGGGATGGAGGCCAACGGCTTCCAGCCGGGATCGGCCTTCAAGACCTTCGCTCTGGCCCAGTGGTACCAAGAGGGCCGTTCCGGATACGCGGTGACCAACACCACACCACGCACCTTCTCCACTTATGAGTGGAACATCTCCTGCGATCCCGATCTGCGTCCCGAGGACTGGGCGCCCAAGAACGCCAACAATGCCGAGGACGGCGTCCACACGGTGCTGGACAACACCGCCATGTCGATCAACGTGGGCTACGCGGAGATGCTGGCGCAAATGGACGTGTGCGATGTGACCCGCCTGGCCGCGGAGCTGGGAGTCACCAAGTCCTCCGGAGAGCCGGTCGACCCCCGCCCCTCCGTGGTGCTCGGCGGCACCGAGGCCACCCCCCTCGCGATGGCCAACGCCTACGCGACCTTCGCCGCCCACGGCGTTTACTGCACTCCGATCGTCATCGACTCGATCACCGATGCCGATGGCAATGCGATGAGCGCGCCGTCGGCCAACTGCAAGCAGGTCATGAACGAAACGGCTGCCGACCAGGTGACCATCACGCTCCAGTCGGTGCTGGGAGGTAAGGGAACCGGCAAGTCCGCCGCCCTCAACGGCCGCCCGGCGGCGGGCAAGACGGGCACCACCGATGAGATGGACAACGCCTGGTTCGTCGGTTACACCCCGCAGCTGTCCACCGCCATCTGGGCCGGTCACTCCGACGGCTACTACGCTATGAACCACCAGTACATCGGCGGGCGCTACTACGCCACCATGTACGGTTCCGACCTGCCCGCACCCATGTTCAAGACCTATATGGACACCGCCCTGGCCGATCAACCCGTCGAAGGCTTCAACCAGGTGAGTCTGGGCGGCGGTGCGCCGTCCTCCGGCGGCGGCTCCGGCGGCGGCAGTTCACAGGGTTCGCGGAACAACAACAATAGCGACGACGATGACTGACATGCCCCCGCACCGCATCGCCATGCTCGGTGGGCTGGCTGCCGGCGTCGGGCTGCTCGGCTACGCCCTGTTTGAGGCGCACTCACCGGTGTTGCGCCGCATCGACGTGCCGGTGTTGGCCGCCGGCGAGCGTCCGCTGACGATCCTGCACCTGTCGGATCTGCACCTGACCGACCGCACCGAAGCCCGCGTGGCATGGGTACGGCGTCTGGCACAGATCCGTCCCGACATAGTTGTCAACACCGGAGACAACCTGTCCTTCGCCTCCGGTCTGGAGCCACTCGGCCGGGCCCTGGCACCCTTCGCGCATCTGCCCGGCGCCTTCGTGATGGGCGACCACGACTACCGCACGACGGTCTTCAAACTGCCCACCCGCTACCTGCGCCGGGATCCGCGTTCCGGCGACGATCCCGAGCAGGAGGCCGCAGTTCAGGCCCTCCCCTGGCGGGAGGTCCGCGATCTGCAGACCGCCGGTGGTTGGGTCGATCTCACCAATGCACGCGGCCGCATAACCGTTGGGGATCGGCATATCGAGCTGGTCGGGACGGATGATCCGCACGTTGATCGGGACGTGTTCCCGCCCTCCGCCCCGGCGGGCGACGACGCCACCGCGGTGCGCGACTTCGCTGGCCGCCCACTGCGACTGGGGCTGGTGCACGCCCCCTATCGTCGGGTACTGGACGCCATGTCCGACGACGGGGTCGGACTCGCTATCGCCGGACACACGCACGGCGGCCAGTTGTGCCTACCCGGATACGGCGCACTGGTAACTAACTGTGACCTGGATCGCGGTCGGGCCTCGGGCCTGTCGCGTTGGCCGGACACCCGTCCGGGTGACGAGGCAAACACGCGGATGCTTCTGCATGTCTCCGCCGGCCTGGGCACGAGCCCGTACACGCCGGTACGCGTGGCCTGCCGCCCCGAGGCAACCCTCCTGACGCTACGTCCCGTCGACTGACGGCCGCCCGGTCGCAGGTGACGGAATCCTCAGGAACACGATTTCCCCCACCGGCGCGACGACGGATATAGTCATCCCGCACACGGGGTGTGGCGCAGTTTGGTAGCGCGCTTCGTTCGGGACGAAGAGGTCGTGGGTTCAAATCCCGCCACCCCGACGACGAGTACGCCCATGAGCTCGCTCATGAGGCGTGCGAGGAGGAAGGGGCAACAGGCCGTCAGGCCGAATACCCCGACGACGAGTACGCCCATGAGCTCGCTCATGAGGCGTGCGAGGAGGAAGGGGCAACAGGCCGTCAGGCCGAATACCCCGACGACTCGCTAACCTGGGCCCGATGTCCGAACCTCGCGCAGAAGCCGCCTACAGACGTGCACTGGCGGCCTTCAGAAGTCCCACACTCGATTTGCTACACGGCCGCTACGCGCCCTTCGTCGTCGCCGCCCTATCGCTCGTCTTCACCCCGGACCGGCCGCTGGTCGCCGTGGCCGACGCCCATGCAGAAGTCACTGAGGCCGTCGAGCAGCTGCGCGCCTGCGGCTACGACGAGGACGAACGCGGCCTGCCCGCCGGAACCGGCCGGGACATCTGCCGTTACTGGGTACGCGTGGGGTGGCTCATTCCCCAGATGAGTGACTCCGTGGAGGTTTATCGCCTCTCCGCCCAGGCCGTGGGTGCATTGGAGTTTGTCGGCCGTTCGGGTGCCGGACGCTCTCGAGTCTCACGCTCCCGCGTCCGCACGCTCCTGGAGGCCATTGACCAGTTGGCCACCAGCGCCGAGACCGATCCCGATAAGCGTCTGACCCGACTTCTGGCCGAGCGATCGGAACTGGACGCGCAAATCGCGCGGATTCGCTCCGGGCAGATGGAGCCGGCCGACGACGAACAACTCCTGGAGGAGGCGGAGAACGTCCTGCACCTGTCCCAGGAGCTGCCCGCCGACTTCGCCCGCGTGGCGGAATCCATCAAGGCCATGCAACGCGATGTGGTCACCGAGCTGCGCCGCGATGTGCGACCCACCGGCGAGGTGCTGCGCGAGTACCTGGAGCGCGGTCAACACGTGATGGAATCGACTGCCGAGGGGCGCGCCTTCGCCGGGGCCCTGCGGCTGATCGGTGCCCCTGAGCAGATCGATCAGCTCAACGAGCAGCTCGCCACGGTGCTGGACCTGCCGTTCACTGTGCTCATGTCCGACGAGCAGCGTGACGAACTGCGCGCCGTCGCCAAGCGCATCGAGCAGGGAGTGGATGAGGTGCTCACCGCCCAACGACGCGCCTCACACGTCATCACCACCCAGGTGCGCACCCATGATCCGGTCCGGGACCGGGAGCTGGACGATCTGCTGCGTTCAGTTATGGCCGCCATGCAGAACTGGATGCACGCAGGCCCCAACCTCGACGTCGTAGAGCCGATCCGTTCCCTGCCGACCCCCGAACTGGGCCATCTGCGCCAGTCCCTGAGCGACCTGCGCCCGCCACGCGCCCCCGAGCCCCTGCACCAGCAGGAGGAGGACGTGGAGTTCCTCGACGCGGACACGCGCGCCTGGGGCGGGCCCCACTACGGACAGATCGAGGAGTACGTCGGCACTCTCGGCGAGGATCACTTCGACCTGGCCACCGCCTTTGAGGGTATGGCAGCTCACACCCGCCGCCCGGTTGATCTGCTGGGGCTGCTGGAAATCGCACACCGCAACGGCATGGTCGAGGGCGATACAGTCTCCGTCGTCCAGGCGCAGCGCCCCGACGGAACCTCCAGGCGCTTCGCCTTCGGCTCCGTCACCGCCCAGGCCAGCCCGACCCCGACCAGCGAGGACACAGATTGAACGAGCAGACCCCCACCGCCGAGGCGGACCATCCGACCGAGACGCCGGAAACCGGCGCCTTCATCCAACCGGTCGCCATGGAGGATGACCCGGAGGGGTACTACCCCGGTGACCGGGGCACCCTGGAGGCCCCGGTACGACGCGTGCTGGTCAAAATCCTGCGTGACCGTTTCCTGCACGCCGAACGCAACCGGGAGGACTGGCGTGTCCTGCTGGACAACCAGCAGGTCATCGAGTCCCGACTCCACGACCTGTTCATCCGTCTTGTGGTGGACCTCGACCGGGGCGTGGCCTACAAGCAGCAGGTGCGCTCGGAGGGCATTGAGGCACCCGTCCTGCTGCGCGACAAGCCGTACACGCGCGCCGAGACACTGGTACTGATCTACCTGCGGGCCGTGTACCAACGCGAGTCGACGGCGGGAGAGGGCTCGGTGCTGGTGGATGTGGAAGACGTCGAGCAGACGGCACTGAGCTACTTCACCCATGCGGACCGGGAAACCGCTCGCAGACAGCGGACCATCCGCAACGCCCTGGACCGGCTCGCGACGGAGGGACTCATCCAGGAGGAGTCCGCCGGCCGCTACCGCATCACCCCGGTCATTGAGATCGTCCTGAGCGCCGAACGGCTCAAGCAGCTCGACACCTGGTTGCGGGCGCAGTCCGGACTGGAATCCTTGGAGGAGACCGACCAGGACTCCTCTACACCGCCAGAAACCGACCAACCGGCCTCACCCCCGGCGGCGCAAGCACCGCAGGCGCCGACGCCGCCGGAACCCGAGCCCCTGTTCGCGGCCGCCGACGCCGCACACCCCGCCGCCCCCGAGTCCGTGGGAGGACACGCATGACGATGATCGACACCCTGTTCGGCCTGATTCCCGCCGCCTCCCGCGGACAGCAGTGGCTCGCTCAGGAATTACAGCTGATCAACTGGGGAGGCTATGACGGCTACCACCGGGTGCGCTTCTCCCCCACCGCCACCCTCCTATGCGGCGGCTCCGGTTCGGGCAAATCGACCCTCATGGACGCCTACATCGCCCTGATGATGCCGCACACCACGCCCTTCAACGGCGCCTCCAACGGCGGGGTCACCGGACGGGCGCGCAGTGGGGAGCAACGCAACATCCTGTCCTACGGGCGCGGCAAACTCGATGAATCCCGCACCGAGGACGGAACCCGGATGCGGGTACTGCGTGGCGACGGCGAAGACACCTGGACTGCAGTGGCCATGACCTGGGTGGACCACGACGGCTCTCGCTTCACCGCCCTGCGGGCCTGGTACATCCCGGCCTCCGCCCGCTCCCTGGACGACACCGTCAAGGTGCGTGGAACCGTCGACGCATCCTTCGCGTTGACCCGCCTGGAGGAGGCCGCCTCCCGCCGCCTGGGCGCCGCGGCGGTCAGGGACGCCGGGGTGGAGACCCAACCCACCGACCGGGAGTTCCTTGCCCGCATCTACTCGGTGCTGGGCATCGGTGCCGCCGGCTCCGGCACCAAAGCCATGAGCCTGCTGGCCCGAATTCAGGCCGGTCAGCAGATAACCACCGTGGATGAACTGTATAAGCGCATGGTGCTGGAGGAGCCGGCCACCCTGGCCACCGCCGACGCCGTCGTCTCCCACTTCGACGAGCTCCAGTCCACCCGCGAGCGCATGGTCACCGCCCAGAAGCAGGTGCGCGCCCTGAGCCCCATCCGCACCATGCACGACCGAATTCAGGACGCCGCCCGACGCCTGGAGCTACTCGATTCGATCGGCGAGTTCTCCCAACCCGATTCACGGGCCGGGCGGTGGCGCGCCGAATACCGGCTGGGCCTGCTGCGGGAGGCCGAAGAGGAGCTGCGTAGACGCAAGAGCACGGCCGACGCCGAAGTCGCCACCGCCGTGGCCGCCGCCGAAGCCGCTGAGGCGCAGTATGAGGCCGCCCGAGAGGTGCTGCGCAGTTCCGGCGGCGCCCGGCTGGAGACCGCCGAGCGCGAGCTGAGGCAGACCGAGCACCGTTTGGAGCAGGTGCGCACGGCGCGCCGGGCCTTTGTTGAGGCCACCGAGTGTCTGGGTGTGCGCATCACCGGGCGCAACGACTTCGAGGCCCTGCGTGAGCGTGCCCAGGCCGCCCTGGCTAGCTCCGATGCCAGGCGCTCGGCGCGCGATGAGCACGGCCGCGCCTACGCCGAGGCGGATGAGCTGCGGCGTCGCCTGGAGGAGCTACACGCCGAGCAGGAGCAGGCCCGCAGTCGGCAGGACTCCATCCCGGGCCGGCTCCATGCCGCACGTGAGTTGCTGGCCCGGAAGGCCGGACTGCACCCGGATCGGCTGCCCTTCGTCGGGGAGCTGGTGGAGGTGCGCGCCGAGTATGAGCCGTGGCGGGAGGCATTCAACCTGGCGCTGGGCGGCTTCGCCACGACCCTGTTGATCGACGTCACCCAGATGGGACGCTTCCGCCAGGCCATTGATGAGCTCCGGCTGCCCACCAGGCTGCGGTACGAGGGCGTGCGCACCTCGGTGCCGCACCAGGGCCCCCTGGACCCCAGTATCCTCCCGGGCAGGTTGGAGTACCGGGACACCGAGTTCACCGGGTGGCTCAAGGAGCATTTGGAGCGGCGCTTCGCCTTCGTCTGCGTGGATTCGCCGGATCAACTCGACTCCCACCCCCGGGCGCTGACCATCACCGGTCAGGTCTCCCAGGGCAGCCGGGGCGCCCACGGCGGTCAGGGACGCTCAAATGTGCTGGGTTTCTCCAGTCAACGCCATCTGGCCGAGCTCGCGCAGGAGGCCGAGCGCCTGGCCGGGGAGCTGGCCCGTGCCGAAGCAAGCCGGGAACGGGCCGAACGCGCCCTCGACGACGTCGAGGCGCAGCGCACCGCCTACCGCCGCGTGCTGGATACCGGCTGGGAGCAGATCGACGTGGGTGCGCTGGAGCAGGAGCAACGGCGCTGGAGCGGCGTCGTGGCCGAGGCCTCCACGGAGAACCCGGATATCACCTCCCTGCGCCGCAAGGTGGATGAACTGGGCAGGAAGGTGCAGGACTTCCAGCAGCAGGTCGGCCGGGTCCGCGCCGAGCAGGAGACACTTGCGCAGCGCTGGGCGGCCACCTCCGACGCCGTCGACGCGGCCCAGGGACTTCTGGATCAGGCACAGGATCGCGGGGAGCTCCTGACACCGCAGGAGCGGGAATACCTGTCCGGGCGCTTCGCACCCGCCCCCGCCGCCACGGAACTGGACCCGCTCCGACGCCTGGAGCACTTCGACACGGCGCTGGCCGCCGGGGCGCGCCTGTTGAAGGAGGACCGGCTCAGTGCACACACCACCCTGGATGAGCAGCGGGCCGCCCTGCGCCACGCCCTGGAATCCTTCCTGGACGCCTGGCCCAACCCGAGCCTGCGGGCGGACCCGGATACCTCCTACCGGGACTTCGAGCGGATCCTGACAGACCTGGAGACTTCGGGCCTGCATGAGCTTCAGGAGCAGTGGCGCAACAGCCTGCTGCGCCTGTCCGGCAATGACTTGACCAACCTGGACTCCTCGCTCAGCCGGGCACTGCGGGAGGTCCGCGAGCGTATTGAACCGGTCAATCGGATCATGGCGGATCTGCCGTTCTACGACGACGCCCACCGTCTGCAGATCAACCTGCGGGACAACCAGTCGCGGGTGCGCAGTAGTTTCCGCAGGGAGCTGCGCGAGGTGCGTGCCCTGATCGATGCCGCCGGCAGCGAGGCCCAGCGGGAGCAGGCCTATATGCGCATGTCGCGTCTGATCGACCGCATCCGCCGCTCCGCCCCGGACTTCAGCACACTGGTCGATGTGCGCAACCATGTGCGCATCAGCGCCGAAAAGGTTCACGCCCGCACCGGGGCGCATGCGGCCCTGTACGACCACATTGGGGAGAAGTCTGGCGGCGAGTCACAGGAGCTGATCGCCTTCATCGTCGGGGCGGCCCTGCGCTACCAGCTGGGCGACGCCGCCGCCGAGCGCCCCCGGTACGCCGTCGTCTTCCTTGATGAGGCCCTGATCAAGGCCGATGCCCACTTCACCAAGCGGGCCATCGGTGCTTGGCGGGGCCTGGGCTTCCAGCTCGTAATCGGCGCGCCCAATGACAAGTACAGCGCCATTGAGCCGCATGTCGATGTCGAGTACGACATCCTCAAGGACACCAAGGGACGCTCCTGGGAGAAGTTGAAGATCGGCCTGGAGGAGGTCGTCGGATGAGCCCCGGCTGTACTACCCTGGTTGCGGCGTCGGGCCGCGACGGGCCCCGGGCTCCAACATAAGCCGCCACGAGCGGCCATCGCGCCGACTGGCGCTCTCCGGCCCGACGTCCTTCACACCCCGTTCCCTACAGGTCACTGATGCTGGCCCGGGCGCGGGCGTCAACGGCCCTCGGATAGCACCGGACGCTGCTTCTCAATGGCCACGGCGCGAATCCGGCCGCGCGGGCGACGCGCCATATGCACCACCATGATCTCCCCGGTCTTGAGCCACGGGTCACGGTCCGGGACGGAGCGCAGAAGCTTGCCGGGAGCGTAATCGGAGATCGCCTCCATGACGGTGGGCAGCACCGGTCGGTGCGTACACACCGCGACCGGCACATCGCGGCGCCGCAGCACCTTGGAAACCACCTTGCGGGCGGCCTTCGGCTTGGCGGCATGCGCGGCCTCCGTCAGCTCCGGCTCGGTGACCAGTTCGATCCCGGCCGCCTGCGTGTAGGGGGCAACCGTGTCAAAACAGCGCCGCCATGGGCTGGTCATCACCTGGGCGACGCCGTAGGCGGCCAGCACCGGCACCAGGGCCCGGGCACGCACCTCCCCCTGGTCCCTGGTCAGCGGGCGGGTCGCCTCATCCGTTTCGGCGTCCCGCTTCTTCGGGCGATTCCACACCGAGCGTTTGACGGCGCGGGCGTGGCGCACGAGCACGAAGGTCCAGGTGTCGAGTTTGCCGTCCTCCCACAGGTCCACCAGAGATCCCAGCAGATCACGGTCCAGGGCGTGGCTGAGCAGGTTACGTGCCCTTCTCGCGCGCACCCACTCCACGCCGTCGATTTCGGAGGCAGAGGCGGGCTTTACCGGTGTACGGGCGCGCAGGGCCGGACAGTCGCCCGCCAGTTCACGTGCCGCCCAGTAGTGCACCTCCTTGCGGGAACCGTTGGAGAGCTTGTAGCGGATCGTGTCCAGCGGCTGTCCGAGGGCGATCTGAACACCGGTCTCCTCAGCGACCTCCCGCACCGCACAGGTGCGTACCGACTCCCTGGGCTCAACCTTCCCCTTGGGGAAGGACCAGTCGTTGTATCCGGGGCGGTGGACGAGCAGCACCTCCAGGTGCCCCTTCGACTCGCGCCACACCAGGGCCCCGGCTGCACGGACTATGCGCTTGTCAGTGTTGGACTTGCCTGCCATCTGTGGTGGTTTCCGCTCGTCAGTGACCGGCCCGCAGACGCGAGCGCGCCCAGGTCATCATGGTGTTCTGGATGTCCTCGAGCCGGTTGCCCTCGGCGTCGCGGGTGTGTCGGGTCCAAGTGCCGTCAGGGTTCAGCCACCAGGAGGTGACGGCCTGACTGGCGGAGTGGGTTACCACCCATTCCAGTTGGGCGATCATCACCGGGTCGGTGATGCGCACAAGCGCCTCCACCCGCCGGTCAAGGTTGCGGTGCATCAGGTCCGCTGAACCGATGAACAGGTCGGTCTGGCCGTCATTGCAGAAGGCATAGATGCGGGAGTGCTCCAGGTAGCGCCCCAGGATCGAACGAACGCGGATGTTCTCGCTCAACCCCGGCACGCCGGCGCGCAGACCGCAGATGCCCCGCACCACGATGTCGACGTCGACGCCGGCGCGGCTGGCCCGGTACAGGGCGTCGATGCAGGCCTCGTCAATGATCGAATTGACCTTGATGCGGATCCAGGCGGGTTTCCCGGCCCGCTTGTTGGCGATCTCCCGGTCGATGCGCTCAATGAGACCGTCACGTACGGTGCGTGGAGCCACCAGCAGCCGGCGGAAACGGGCGCGCGGGGCGTAGCCCGACAACTGGTTGAACAAGGTGGTCAAGTCCTGGGCAACGTCGCGGTCGCAGGTCAGCAGACCCAGGTCCTCGTAGCCGCGAGCGGTCTTGGGATGGTAGTTGCCGGTACCGACGTGGCAGTAGCGGCGCAGCCCGTCGGACTCTTGACGCACCACCAGCAGCAGCTTGCAGTGGGTCTTGAGCCCCACCATGCCGTAAACCACGTGCACACCGGCGCGTTCGAGCTTGCGGGCCCAGGTGATGTTGTTCTCCTCATCGAAGCGGGCCTTGATCTCCACGATCGCCACCACCTGTTTGCCGGCCTCGGCGGCCTCAATGAGCGCGTCGACGATCGGGGAGTCCCCACTGGTGCGATACAGGGTCTGTTTGATCGCCAGGACTTTGGGGTCGGCGGCCGCCTGGGAGATGAACTCCTGCACGGAGGTGGAGAAGGAGTCGTAGGGGTGGTGCAGCAGCACGTCGTGTTCGCGCATGGCGGCGAAGATGTCTCCGGGGGTGCTGGACTCCTCCGGCGCCAGGCCGGCTGCGGTCACCGGCACGAACCGCGGGTACTTCAGGTCCGGGATGTCCAGGTCGTGCAACTGGTTGAGACTGGTCAGGTCCAGCGGTGCGGGCAGCTCGAAGACGTCGTCATCGCGCAGGCCCAGGGCGCGTACCAGATAGCGGCGCACGAAGGGGCTGATGGTGTTCTCCACCTCCAGGCGCACGCTCGCGCCGAAGCGGCGACGCTCCAGCTCCTTCTCCATGGCGGTCAGGAGGTTCTCGGCGTCGTCCTCCTCCACCTCCAGGTTCTCGTTGCGGGTGACGCGGAACAGGTGGTGCTCGAGGATGTCCATCCCCGGGAACAGGTGGTCCAGGTGCTCGGCGATCACCATCTCAATGGGGATCAGCGCAGTGCCGGCCCGCTTGTTCTTGGGATCGAGTTCGCGTCCGGGCACGGTGATCAGGCGCGGCAGGGACTGCGGCACCTTGACCCGGGCGAAGTGCTCCTTGCCGGAGCGCGGGTTGCGCAGCAGTACCGCCAGGTTCAGTGACAGGCCGGAGATGTAGGGGAAAGGGTGGGAGGGGTCAACGGCCAGTGGGGTGAGCACCGGGAAGATCTGGTGGCGGAAGTAGCGGGTCATCTTCTCCGCCTGCTGGGTGTCCAGCTGGTCCCAGGTGAGGATCTCGATGTTGTGCTCGGCGAGCTTGGGGCGGATGTCCTCCTGGAAGAGGGCGGCCTGGCGGGCGGTGAGCTCCTTGGCGCGTTCAGTGATGGCGGCGACCACCTGGTGGGCGTCCAAGCCCGAGGCCCGCACCGGGGTGATACCGGCCTTGATGCGGCGCATCAGCCCGGCCACCCGCACCATGTAGAACTCATCCAGGTTGGAGGAGAAGATTGCGGCGAACCAGGCGCGCTCCAGCAGTTCCAGGTCCTGGTCCTCGGCCTGCTCCAGGACACGCTCGTTGAAGTCCAGCCAGGTCAGTTCCCGGTCGGTGAAACGCTCCGTGAAGGACTCCAGCGGCGGCAGATCGTCCTGTGGATCGGGCGCGGCGGTCGCCTCGGCGTCGTCATGGCCTCGATGGTCGGGATCCGACGCGTCTGCTGCGGCGGGCGGCTGCGTGGACGCGGCCGCGGAATCGTTCTGGGCTGCGGGCGCGTCAGAGCCCGCGGGGCTGGCGGGGGTACGGAACCCGGTCTGCTCGCCGGCGGTGGGCGGGGATACCGGCACCGCGCCACCGGCATCGACGCCATCGCCCCCGGCCTGCGGAACGTCCTCGTCGAAGTCCTCATCCTCGTACTGGGGGCCGGCGTCGTCGTCGACGAAGTCCCGGGGATCGGCCGCCTCAATGACGTGGTCTTCAATGATGTCCAGGTCGTCCTGGGTCAACGCCGCGTCGTCGGCATCCGCGGACGACGCCGAGGCCGCGGCGAGCGAATCGGCCTCCGCGGGACTGACCGGGGAGGAGCCCGGGTCGGCGGCGTGCCGGGCCTGGGCCCGAGCCCAGCCGCCGAGGAAGGAGGCCAGGGGCGCGGAAGTCGTGGAGGGGGTCGTTTCGGAGTCGGGCGTCGTCATGGGGGAATCGTCCCACGTCTAGGCCGGGAGCGGGTGGGGAACCGCACCAAGGAAGCCTGCGGTCTCCGAGCGCCCGGCCCTAACAGTCCGGTCCGGGGCCGGACGGGCCAGCTCCGGGGCCGGACGGGCCAGCTCCGGGCGCTCGACGTCGTCCGGCGAGGATGCGACCGCCGTTGCGGGACGCCGCAGACCGGCCCGGGCGCTCGGCGTAATCCGACGAGATCAGTCCAGCAGTCCGACCTCGGCGCGCCGGGCCGCCTCGGCCAGTTCGTCGGCTGTCGCCACGAGCGCGGAGTCGCGGCGGGTGACCCGGTGGGCGAGCTCGTCGGCGTCGTCGTCGATCCAGGTGGCATTGCTGCCCGCGGCCAGGGACCGCAGGAAACCCGCGGTCATGTTCAGAATCGGAACCAACGCCGGCACAGAGTCTTCGATGCGGCCGGTAAGTACCTCGTCCAGGGCGGCGCGCACCTCCTGCGGGGAGGGAACACGACGGGCATCGGCCAGTGCGGCGTCCAGGCGCACCCGGGCAGCGGCGGCCTTGGGCTCGGAGGCGATCGCGGTCAAGTCCACGACCGTGGCGTAGCGCCGCTCAACCAGATCCGGGTCGCGGCGAAGCCACTCGCACACTAGGAACAGGCGCCAGAGGGTGCCCGGCAGGGTAGTGGCCGGGGAGTCGGCCCAGAGTTCGGCGACGGCGTCCACACCATGACCGGCGACGGCCGCGACCACGCCGTCACGGGTGATTAGTTCCACGGAGGCGTCGGTCTCGACGGCATCCTCCGGGAAGCCGCCGACCAGAGCCTGCGCCGCCCGGTGGGCGAGCTCGGAGGTGACGGCGGTATCGACGCCGCCCTCGATGTTCTCGGCGTCCTCGGGGTCGAGTCTTGCGGGGCGGTGGAACTGGCGTGCCATGGGAGCTCCTTGTGATTCCCGGTGGTCGGCCGGGCCGATCGACCGCGGAGCGGCCGGTCGGCCCGGGTAATGTTGCTCACGCCATTGTCCCGCATGAGCGGATGGCGGCGAGAGTGACGCGGGCGACGCCGCGGCTCCACGCCGTCGATCACCTGCCGTACCTGCACAATCGGCTATGCTGACCTGGCTGACGGCGTCTGGACTCCGCTTCCGGCCGTCGGCGCGCCCCTCTAGCTCAGTTGGTCAGAGCTGCGGACTTTTAATCCGAAGGTCGTGGGTTCGAGCCCCACGGGGGGCACCACGCGGGATAAGAGCGCGCAATGCAAACCTTTTATGCCGCCAGCCGGAAACAGCTTCGGGCAAAGGCCGCTCAGAGCATCTTGCACCCTCATTCCGTATTGCGCATGCGGGCCGCTGCAGCACGGGCGGCCCGGCCCCAGAAGCAGGCCGATCGCCAATGCGCCTGCTAGCGCGGCGAGCGGGAACAGGATAAGCGTTGCCGACGAATCGGCATTACCCTCCACAATCAGTTCTCCGGCGCCTTCCAGAAGCAACAGCGAAAACATGCACAGCAGCACGCCCGCCATATTGGCGACCACCGCGACAACGTGTTTCATTCTCGACGGCGTCCCGCCACACCCGACGCTCAGCGCCTGCGGGCGATGGCGAGATACGCGTAAATGGCGATCATGGCGGCGATGAGCGACAGCAGCCAGCGGATCCAGTCCACTCCCGGGGTGTCGACCACGCCGAGCATCTCCGACACCCATCCGCCCAGGAAGGCGCCAATGGCGCCGAGGACGATTGTCCACAGGATGGACAGACTCTGGTCGCCGCGCATGATCAACCTGGCCAGGGCACCGATGATGCCGCCGAAGACGATCATTCCAATGAGTTCACCCATGACGCTTTTCCCTTCATATCGCGTCGAACAATGCGCTCGCCGGCATATATGCCACGGAGCACTGGCGCCCTACACGCCTGAAAGCAAGATACACCACGAATTGCCTGCCGTGAGACCAGTCTCAACTATATGCCGTATAGCAATCGCTCGCCCACACTATTCCCATTTCACTCCCACCGTATTCCAATCCATTCCCCATCCGGCTCGCAATATCCCCGCGCAGGCATAATGAACACTGAAAACAGCGGTGACAGCCGGCGCTTCAGGCTGGGGCGACGGTGAAGACGGGCTCGCCCACCGGCGCTTCGGGCTGGGGAGTGTCGTGGGCGCTGGCTGGTTGTGGGCGCTGGCCGCGCCGACTCCCGGCCTCGTACTTGGACCCCGTTCCTGCGGTTGGACCCCGTTCCTGCGGTTGGCCCCCGTTCCTGCGGTTGGACCGTCTGAGAGTGCGTTTCAGGCGGTCCAACGGCAGCCAGGCGGTCCAAGTGCAGCTTGGTGGCCCCGATCGTCCAGGATCTGCGCGAGGGCGTATCCGTGGGTGCGGACCCCGGAGATGTTCCGCAGGATCACGATGACCTTGGCGCATCCGTGGGCACGGGGCGCCACGGGACGCCGAGGATGTGTATTGGGAGACGGTGACGGCATATCCGTGGGTGCGGGGCGCCACGGACTCCGCCCGCGGCGGCGTGACGCCCCGCACCTTCAGCTACAGCACGCCCAATACCAGGGCCAGCACCAGGACCACCGCCAGGGCCGTAACGGACATGACGGTCTCCATCAGCGACCAGGTCTTGAAGGTCTGCCCGACGCTCATGCCGAAGTACTCCTTGACCATCCAGAATCCGGCGTCATTGACATGTGAAAGGAACACCGAGCCCGCACCGATGGCCAGCACCAGCAGGGCCGCCCCCACCGGCGGCATGGTCTGTGCCAGGGGCGCCATGATCCCGGCCGCCGTAATCGTGGCGACCGTGGCCGAGCCGGTGGCCAGGCGCACCGCCACAGCCACCAACCATCCGGCGAGCAGCGCCGGGACGGCCGCCTGCTCGATCCAGCCGGCGATGATCGTGGCGATACCGGAGTCGATCAGAGTCTGTTTGAATCCGCCGCCGGCACCCACGATCAGCAGGATTCCGGCGATCGGCTCCAGGGAGGCGCCCACCCGCGCGGAGATCTCATCGGCGGTATCCCCCATGCGCACACCCAAGACGAGTATCGCCACCAACACCGTCAGCAGCAGGGCGACGATGGGCTGGCCCAGGAACAGGGCGATATCTCCGATCGGATTGGTGGTCTCCTGCGACAGCGTCGTCTCCACCACGGTCCGCATAAGCATGAGCAGAACCGGCAGTAGCACCACGGTTATGGAGATGGCGAAGGAGGGACGCTCCCCGGCGCGCTCCTGCGCACTTCCACCGAGCGGCTCCGGCGCCTCGATTGGCACCCAGCGAGCCATGATGCGGGCGGACAGGGGGCCGGCCACCACAACCGTGGGCACGGCCACCGCCAGCCCGAGCCCCAGAGTCAGGCCGAGGTCGGCGTCAACGGCGTCGATGGCGATCAGCGGGCCGGGGTGCGGCGGCACCAGGCCGTGCAGGGCGGATAAGCCGGCCAATGCGGGAATCCCGACGAGCACAAGTGGCTGTCGGGCCCGCCTGGCCACAATCATCACCACTGGGATCAGCAGGACCATGCCCACCTCGAAGAACAGGGGGATGCCGACGACGAATGCGATCAGGGCCATCGCCCAGGGCAGCCTGCGGGTAGGAGTGCGGTCCAGGACGGTGTCGACGATCTGGTCGGCGCCTCCGGAGTCGATCAGGAGCTTGCCGATGATGGCGCCGAAGGCAATGAGGGTGCCGACATCGCCGATGGTCGATCCCATGCCGGAGGTGAAGGCCGCGAAGGTGTCGCGCAACGGAATGCCCGCCGCCAGAGCCAGCACGGCCGACCCCAGGGTCAGGGCGAGGAAGGGGTGGATCTTCTTCCAGACGATCAGGACGATGATGGCGGCGATACCGGCAAGCGCGGCCAGCACCAGTTGCAGTTCGTTGTCGGAGTGGGCCACGGCGTCGCCCGCGGCCGGCAGATGGGTAGTCATTTCGATGGGCTCCATTGGGAAGGGTCAGGACGGGGCACAGGCAGTTTCGAGCGCGGCGAGAATCGCCTCGAAGGTCTCTTCGGGGGTGGCGCGGGAGACGACGGCGACGCCGTCCTCATCTGCGTCGAGCGGCTGCAGGGTGGCGAACTGGGAGGGCAACAGGGCCGGGGGCATGAAGTGGCCCTCACGGTGTTCCATACGCTCGCGCAGCTCATCCTGATCGGCGACCAGGTGAATGAAGAAGACGCGTCCATCGGCCTGCGACAGCAGCTCCCGGTAGGAGCGCTTGAGCGCCGAGCAGGTGACGATGGTCTTTGTGCCGGAGCGGGCCTGCGCGCTCATCCAGTCGCGCAGCGACTCCAGCCAGGGGCGCCGGTCCTCATCATCCAGGGGCACGCCCCGAGACATCTTGGCGATATTGGCCTGCGGATGGAAGTCGTCCGCCTCCGCCACGGGCCACCCCAGGGCGCGGTGGAGGTTCGCGGCCGCGGTGGTCTTCCCGCAGCCGGCCACCCCCATGAGAACCAGATGTTCAACGGGTTGGTTCACGGTGGACTCCTTTGACTACCTTGTCGACATTTAGTAGTACCATAATGCTAGATAACGTACTACTTTTAAATAGGTCGAAGGTCCCCGATTGGGTGGGTGTCGCGTCATGCATGTTGACGGTGCGGGCCGGGGCCCGGACAGCCACCGCCCGACGCCGCCGCGAACACCGCTGCGGCCAACAACACTGACGCCTTAAGACTTCAGTGAAACCACTGCCCGGGAGCGACCATGACCTCCTCATCCCGACGCGGCGACATCCTCGACGCGCTCGGCCACGCGATCGTCTCCGGTCGGGTGCGTCCGGGCGAGTCCCTGACTCTGGAGGACATCCAATCCCGCCACGACGTCTCCCGCACCCTCGCCCGGGACTGTGTGCGCACCCTGGAATCGCTGGGCCTGGTTCAGTCCCGACGCCGTGTGGGAGCCATAGTCCGACCCCAGACGGACTGGGCTGCACTGTCCCCCTTGGTCATCCGCTGGCAGCTGGAGACCACGCCCGCGGGACCCAAGTTCGGCGCACTCACCGAGCTGCGCGCCGCCGTCGAGCCGGTCGCTGCCGCGGCCGCCGCCCGCCGAGCCACGGAGCAACAGCGCACCGAGTTGCTGCGACTGGCCCGCATCATCCACGAGCAGGGCAGCGCAGGATCGGTCGCCTCCTACCTAGACGCCGATATCGCCTTCCACGCCCTGGTGCTCACGGCCAGCCAGAACGACACCTTCGCGGCGCTGACCGAGGTCGTGGCAGAAGTACTCAGCGGCCGCGCCCGGCTGACCGATGAGGCCTGGCAATCCCCCAAGGCCGAGGCCCTAGACCTGCATGTGCGCCTAGCCGAGGCGATCGCCGCGGGCCAAGCCGAACAGGCCGAGCAGTGCATGCGGGAGATCGTGGCGGAGGTGCGCGAGGTCCTGCTGGAGCGTGGTCTGCGTGGCCTCCTGGACTCCTGACGCCGACTACTCCGGAGAGTGCGCCTGGGCCTTTGGGCCGCCGCACCCACGGCCGGCCCCTCAGAGCAGTGCGGCGGCGAGCAGGACCACGGGAACGAATCCCGCCGTAGTCAGCAAGACGGCGTCACGGGCCAGCGGCCTGGCCACCCCGTAACGGGAGGCGTACATGAACACGTTCTGCGCCGTCGGCAGGCAGGCCGTGGTCACCGGCATCAGCAGCGCCCCATCCCGCAGTCCGGCCACCAGCCCCAGCGCCACCGCCAGGCCGGGCACAACCACCAGCTTCCACGTCACCGCCCAGCACAGGGCCCGCCTGCCAGCGGCGTCGTGGGCGGGCTCCGGTGGAATCTCGACGCGGTCCATCGCCTCCGCATCGCCGCGGGCGCCCCGGCCGCCACTGCGGGTCCTGCAGGCTGTTTCCGAAACCGCCGGCGGACGCCGACGTGACGCCGCCAGGCTCATGCCCAGTGACAGCATCATCAACGGAACGGCTATCCGCCCCAGCGCATCCAGCACCTGCGCCGGATACCCCCGCAGCACCCCGTCAAGATTGAATTCGGTGAGGTTGATGGTCACCCCCGCAAGCACCGCCAGCACCAGCGGGTTGCGCAGAGGGATGGTATAGGTGGCCAAGCGCGAAGGGTTCCCGCGGCGGGTGGCGGTGTCCAGCACGGCGAAGGTGACCGGGGTGAGCACCAGCAGTTGCAGCAACAGGATCGGGGCGACGGCGGTGGCGTCGCCGAGCACCAGGACGAGCACCGGGATGCCGAGGTTGGCCGCATTGACATAGCCGGAGGCCAGTGCGCCGATCATCGACTCGGCGGCCGAGCGGCGCAGAATGTACCGGTGCAGGCACCAGGCGGTGCCGATTCCGAGCAGCTCGGCCCAAACGGCCACCGCGGTCCCAACCGAGGCGACGGCCGCCAGATCGGCGGCCGCCAACGTGGTGACCAGCAGGGCGGGCGTGGCCGCATAGAAGCAAAGGCGCGTCAGTACCGTGTCGGATCCCACCGGTACGGCGCCGGTGCGCACCAGTACCCAGCCCACGGCGATAACGACGGCGAAGACCGCCAGGCCCCCGACCACGTCCGCCACTTCGCCCTCCTCGCGCCCATCAGCCCAGCGGGGCGAGATCCACCCAGGTTCCGGCGTGGTCGGAGGCGACGAAGGTGCGCACCCCGCCACCCACAGTGTGCAGCCTCGGCGCCAAGCCGCCCCCGTCCGCCCGAACCACGGAAAGCGGTACCCCGGCGGCGTCGACCGGCCAGGGATCGGTCAGGAAGTGGTCGATACGCCGGGTCGGCCGGGCGGCAGGGAAGGTGGCCCCCTCCCCGAGCAGCCTGCCGATGCCGAGGGCGGCCACCTTATCGGCGGGCAGGTTGAAATCGCCGGCGAGCAGGTGCGCCCCGGGCAGTGCAGCCAACGCGCCCCAGGCGGCCGCGAGCTGCCCGGCAGCCACATCGCCGCGAGTGGCCAGGTGTGTGACTCCCAGCTGAAGGCTATCGATCCCGGGCAGCCTCCCCTCCCCCGGCCGGAGCTCGGCGACGAGCAGATTGCGCGCGGAGGCGGTGAACACGCGGTAGGAGCGTGGAGAGATGGGATTGTCACCGCGACGCACCACACTTGCCGGCCCGCGGCCCAAGCGCATAACCCGCCAGGCACTGATCGGGTGGCGGGACAGCAGAGCGTTGCCGAAACCGGCCGGCGATCGACCCAGCAGGGCGCGGGCGGGGCCGAACACGTCGTCGGCGGGCCGGGCCAGGGCCGAACGCAGGGGGCGGCGCCGCAGTCCGGCGACGGGCCCCGCCCAGGCGGCCGCAAAGCGGTGGTGGTGCCAGCCCAGCAGCTCGGCCAGAGCCCCCGCCTGGTCCAGTCGACCGGAGCGGGACTGGCCCAGGTCGACCTCCTGCAGGGCGACGACATCGGGATCCAATTCGGCGATCTGTGCGGCGAGCTGCACCAGCACGGCGCGGGCCAGGGCCGGGCTGCGGATGTCGGCACCGGCGAGCGACCCGGAGGCGGCCGCGCCGTCGCCGGCTCCGGCGCCGGGCAGGCCGTGCTGGAGGTTCAGGGTCAGCACCCGCAGCATGTCAGGCCTCCTGGGCGGGCATCTCGGGGGCGGAGGGCGAGGCGGCGCCGGCCTCGAAGGTCAGACTCACCGAGTTCATGCAGTAGCGCTGCCCGGTGGGGGTGGACGGGGCGTCGTCAAAGACGTGCCCGAGGTGGCTGTTGCAGGCGGCGCAGCGCACCTCGGTGCGCACCATGCCGTGGGAGGTGTCCGTGGACAGCACCACGGCGTCGGTGCGGGAGGGGTCGTAGAAGGACGGCCAGCCGCAGTTCGATTCGAACTTGGTGGTGGAGCGGAACAGCTCCGCCCCGCAGCCGCGACAGCGGTAGACGCCCTCCCGGTGCTCGTCGAGCAGTGCGCCGGTGAAGGGCCGCTCCGTGCCAGCCTCGCGCAGCACATGGTATTCAAGCGGGCTGAGGGCGGCGCGCCACTGGGCGTCGGTCCGCGCGATGGCGGCCGGATCAAGGCGAGGGGCTGCGTTCGTGTCTTCTGTTGCGGTCATGCCCCCATACTGGCCCCGCTGTAATAGGCCGACAACCCCCGCACAGGCGTGGATAGTCTCACCCGAAGAACGCATGTCGGCGGGAATATCGGCGTCGTCCGTATTGCTCGGCCACTCCGCACGCGCCGACTACCCGCACCCCTCGCTCATCGCCGCACGGTCCACGCGCATGCTGATTAGGTTTGACGCACCTTACTTATTTGGATAACGTCGTTACCCACGGGCGGAAGTCAATCAAAGAGAGGTCCGCGGTGACCGACAGGACCATGCGCACACGCCGATCATCGCAGACCCGGCGGCGGATCCTGCCGAGTACTCGTCCCGGAGCACCGATCGGGTCCTGGAGTTCGTATTCGCCGACCGCGGCGCCTTCCGCCTGCACGGATGGATCGGACTGATGAGAGCAATGAGGGGAACGCAGTCATGATGCTCCACACCACGATCGGGACGCTCCGGGCCGAACGTGTCGGCTCCGTCACCGGCAACAACACCGACTCCGGAGACCCGGTCTACCGCATCCTGGGCATCCCCTACGCCCATGCCGAGCGCTTCCGGGAGCCGGAGCCCGTGGCCGCCGACTCGAGCGGCGATGTCGTCAACTCCGGGTGCGGGCAGTGCTTCCCCCAGCGGCTCATGCCGGGCTTCATGAACCTGTTCCTGCGTCATTTCCAGCTGCGCCCCGAATGGCAGCCGCGCGAGGACGTCCAGGGTGAGGATGCACTGCGCGTGAACGTGTGGACCTCCGGTCCCGCGCGTCCCAAGCCGGTGCTCGTGTTCATTCACGGCGGCGACTGCGGCTCGGGCACGCTGCCGATCTACGACGGCACCCACCTGGCCGCACAGGGCGTCGTGGTCGTCACCGTCACCTACCGGATCGGAGTGCTGGGCCACCTGCATGTGGTCGACGGCGACCGGATCAGCTGCGATCGTGCGCTGCTGGACCAACAGGCGGCGCTGCGCTGGGTGAAGGACAATGTCTCCGCCCTCGGCGGCGACCCGGAGCGGATCACGCTTATGGGTCACTGCGGCGGCGCCCAGTACGCCCTCTACCAGGCGCTCAACCCGGACAACCGCGGCCTGTTCCACCGCCTCATCCTGTGCAGCGGACAGCGCGCCACCCCGCAGCCGCTGGACCCCGACGCCGAGCGTGAGGCCTTCGCCCGGCTCCTGGCCGACAACCGCCTGCACGATTACCGCGAGCTGGCCGCCGCGCCGGTGAGTCGTCTGCTGCGCCTGGCGCAGCCGACCATGACCCTGTCCACCACCATGGACCAGCCCTTCTTCAAGGTCGATCCGCGCGACGTGCTGCACGAGGGCGCCTTCCCGCACGTGCCGGTGCTGGTGGGCAGCACCGCGGACGAGTTCTCCATGATCGAGATCCCCATGTGGTATCGACGCATGGGCATCGCCAAGACCCCGGAGGAGTTCGAGCGGACCACCGCGCGTCTATACGGCCGTTGGGCCGGCCCCCTCGCCGACGCCCTGCGCCCGGAGGCCGCGGACCTGCCGGACTTGCAGATCAAGATGATGGAGCTGCTGGTGTTTCACAGTGCGGCACTGAACCTGATGGAGCGATTGTCGGCACACACCAGCGTCTACGGCTATCGCTTCGAGTACGTCCCCAACCTCTACCGGGGACTGCGCGGCGCCTATCACGGCGCGGAGGTCGCCATCTTCTTCGGCAACCTGGATCGCATGCGCATCCCCATCACCGCGGACAACCGCCGGGCGATGGCCGTGACGCAGCGGGACTGGCTCGGCTTCGTGCGCGACGGCGTCATGCCGCATCGGCCCGCCTTCGACGCGCGGGCACAGATCACCCGCTACCGGGGCGACGGCGAGGCGGTCCGCTTCCCGCACCTGGAGCTGCTGCGCGAGCTGGAGGGAACGGACCTGGCCCACCGGGTGGTGGACGCCTATATGAGCCGCAGGTGAGCCCCGGCCGTAGCCGCTCCCCCGGGCGGCGCTGACTCCTGCGAGCGGAATCGCGGGCGGACTCAACCTCCGCGGGCCGATTCAGTCCTCATCAGTCCTCGTCCGCGTCCGTGCTGGACTTGCCGATGCCGAGCCCGTCGAGCCTGCCCGGCTTGCCGGTTTCGGATTCGGCGGCGTCGGCATAGGCCTGCTGTTCCCGGGTGGAGATGACGCCCGTGGCCTGCGCGGTATCCGCCGCCCGGCTGTGGGCGGAGTCGGCCGCGCCGCCGTCCTGCGCCGCGTCGCGGGCGAGAATGCGGCGTCGGCGGACCTTGTCGCGTCGGGCGCGGCGGAGCTTGGCCCGCCCCTTGGCGACGGCGCGCAGGCGGGCGGCCTCAATGGGATCATCCTCGACAGGACGCTGCACCGCCGTCGCCGCCGCCCCAGACGGTTCAGGCTCGGCTCCGTCGGGACGCTGGAGTGTCACGAGCTCCTCCGCCAGTCGCGCCACCTTCTCCGCCGTGGGGTCATGGACGATATCGACGTTATCCACCTCAACACGGGTGCGGGGCAGTGCGTAGGGGGCCTCCCGCTGCAGCCAGGCGACCAGCTCCTCGCGCAGCTGGCACTGGAGGGTCCACACGTCGGCGTTATTGGCTCCGGAGACGGCCACGCGCACCGTGACGGTGGCGTCAGAGGTGTCGGTGACGTCCACGGAGGCCACGCGCCCGTCCCACGCCTGAGAGCCGGACAGGATCCGGTCCACCTCAGCGCGCAGCGCGGCCACGGGCACGCGCCAATCCAGGTCGATGGTGAAGGTGCCGGTGAGCTGGCTGCCGCGCCGGGTCCAGTTGGCGAAGGGGTTCTGGGTGAAGTAGGTGGAGGGGAAGATGAGGCGGCGTCCGTCCCACACGCGCACCACCACGTAGGTCAGGGTGATCTCCTCGATATATCCCTGCTCGTCATTGACCACGACGACGTCGTCCACGCGGATGGCATCGGTGGTGGCCAGCTGGATGCCGGCGAACAGGTTGCCCAGGGTCGACTGGGCGGCCAGGCCGGCGACGACGGAGACGAGCCCGGCCGATGCCAGTAGCGAGGCCATGGCCACGCGCGCCGACGGGAAGGTCATGGCCACCCCGACTAGCCCGCAGACGACGATGATCACCTCGGCTACGCGGCGCATCACCTGCGCCTGGGTGGTGATGCGTTTGGTGCGGCCGACGTCGCCGCGGGCGCGCACACCGATCACAATGGAGGACTCCACCGCCTTGGCGATCCCCACCACCACCCAGGTGGAGGCCAGGATCATGCCGATGAGCAGGGCATGCAGCACGAACTGGGCCCAGTCGGGCTGTGAGAGGTCAAAGAAGGCGATCTGACCGCCGATGAAAGCCCCGATGACAGCCGCAGTCACGTACATGGGGGTGCGGCAGAAGCGGATCAGCTCGGCGTACATCACCCGGCGGCGCCCCATGGTGCGCAGCATGACCACGAGGATGAAGACCAGGGCGATGCCGATCAACGCGCCGAGTCCGGCGCGCCAGGCCAGCGAGAACACGTTAGCGGTGGCCTCCACAACGGCTTCGGCCGTCTCGGCGGCGCCGTCGGTGGCCGTGGACGTGGCCGAGTCGGTGGGGTCGTTCTCCGCGGGGCTGACACCGGGCAGGGTCAACGCCGCGAGCACTGCGGGACTGGCGGCGGGCGCCGCGGGGACGATGGCCATGGTCTCAGAGTAGAGCTTCACGCTGTGTGCCGACTGTGCACGCTCACTGCCCCGGATCGGCTCGGCCGGCAGCAGCGACCAGCTCGGAGACCTCGCCTACGATCTCGGACACGGGGCGCGCTGCCGCCGCGGCCGCATACCCCACCACGAAGGCGGTCATCGGCGCTCCCGGCCGCGACGGTCCGTGGGCCACCTGCGAAACGAGCCCGAGCAACTCCGACTCATGGTCGGCAACCACGGCCGGGTCCACCTCCAGCCGCTCGCACACCAGCTCCAGCCAGCGGCGCATTCGCTCCAGGACTAGATCCTCATCCCTGTCTGCGGACATCTACAGAACAACTCCTTCATGGTTCGTTTCGCGGTTCTCGGATGAATATCGCCCCTTGCGGGACACGCGGCCAAATGGCCGCCTAGACGCTCTCCTGCGCGCTGAGCGCGGCCCGCAGCCGAGAACGTCCCAAGGATGTTGTGCCACTGGTAGACAGATGCACCAGCTGCCAGGGCGGCACGAGGGTCATGAAGGTGTCGAGCACCGCCGTTGGCGATCCCCGCATGCCCGTCCGCACCCATGACTCTATGAGCACTACGGTGTTGTTCACATGCTGCGCCACTGCCATCGTGCGCCACAGCTCCGTGACCGGTTCGTCCAGTCGGGCTATGAAGTCGCCCACGAATACCTCGGCTGCACGTTCAAAGCAGGTACATAGGCGCGCCAACACGGCCGGGGAGCCGTCCGGGCCGAATACATGGGCGTAGACGCTCCCGTCCTCCCGCACGGCCATAAGCACGTCCAGATAGACGTTCCGCCATCCCCGCACGTAGTTGTCCGGGTCTCGTTCCAACAGCGTTCCCAACTGCTCCAGCAGGGGCGCCAGCTTGGAGACCAGGTGGTCCGCCAACAACTGAGTCGGAGACGGGGCGTGGGCGTAGAAGGCCGAGCGGGACACACCCGCATGAGCGGTCAGCTCGGAAACGGTGATGGTGTCCACGCTGCGGCGCGAGGCAAGATCCAGTATCGCGGTTGTCAAGCGCTCACGGACACGCAAGTAGCGCGGGTCGTCGCGGTTGGCCTCCGGCATACTCACCCCTCCTCCCGGCACCGTCCTGTCCGGCGAGCCGATTAACGATATGCCACCGTGCCGCAAAACCTCTGCACATCACTGCGCCCGTGAGCCCAGGAACTGCGTTTTCTCGCCCACTGGCGCGATCCACACCACGACTATACGACAAGTGTCGTTTAGCGCCTACAGTTGTGCAACCAGGTCACTCAGCCATCAGCCACCGAAGGAGGCCTCGGCTCCATGGTTCTCGCCCACAACCCATCGCGGCCCACACCACCGAGACTGGGCCGCCGAGCCTTTCTGGCCTGGTCAGCGGTAGCCGCCGGAACCACCGCCTTGGTGGCCACCACCGATCTGGGTATGCCTGCGATCGGCCCGGCTGCCGCGGCGCCGATCGAGGGAATGCCCGACGCCGACCGCACCGTCTGGTCTGCCTGCACCGTCAACTGCGGTTCCCGTTGCCCGTTGCGGCTTCAAGTCAAGGACGGCACCATCGTGCGCGTCCTGCCCGACAACACCGGTGACGACGAACTGGGCAGTCAAAGCGTGCGCGCCTGCGTGCGCGGACGCTCCATTCGCCACCGCATCTATAACCCGGACCGGCTCAAGCGGCCGCTGCGGCGCAAGGCGGGCACCGCCCGCGGCGATGGACAGTGGGAGGAGATCAGCTGGGATCAGGCCCTGACCGAAATCGCCGAGAAGATGACCTCCTTGAAGGAGGAGTACGGCAACGAGGCCTTCTACATCAACTACGGCACCGGGACCCTGGGGGCGACCATGGCCTGCTCCTGGCCGCCGGAGCAGACGCCCTTCGCCCGCATGATGAACTGCTGGGGCGGCTACCTGGACCACTACGCCGACTATTCCACCACCGAGATCACCGCCGCCTACCCCTACTTCTACGGCGACTGGACCTCCTCCAACTCTCTGGACGACGCCAAGAACTCCCAGCTGCAAGTCTTCTTCGGCAACAACCCCCTGGAAACGCGCATGTCCGGGGGTGGGCTGACCTTTGTCTCCCAGCAGACCCGCAGGGCCTCGGGGGTTCGCACCATTGTGGTCGACCCCCGGTATTCCGAGACCGCGGCACTGCTGGCGGACGAGTGGATCGCCATCCGGCCGGGCACGGATGCCGCGCTGATCGCCGGGATGATCCACGTAATGCTCGCCGAGAACCTCCACGATCAGGACTTCCTGGATCGCTACTGCCTGGGCTTCGACGAGGACCATATGCCCGCGGGCGCACCCGCCCACTCCTCCTATCGCTCATACATCGAGGGCAAAGGTCCCGACGGCGTGGAGAAGACTCCCGAGTGGGCCGCGGACATATGTGGGGTGCCGGCGGATCAGATCACGCGTCTGGCCCGCGAGATCGCCGGGGCCAAGCCCTGCTCCATCAATCAGGGTTGGGGACCGCAGCGGCACGCCAACGGTGAGAACGAGGCCCGAGCCATCTTCCTGCTGGCATGCGTCACCGGCAATGTAGGAATCCCCGGTGGGGGCACCGGCGGGCGCGAGGCCTCGCCGTCGCTGGCACTGTCCAAACCGTTCAATACCGGCACCACCAACCCTCAGCCGCACATCATCTCGGTGTTCTCCTGGTTGGACGCCATTGACCATGGTGAAAGCATGGACACCTTCAACGCCGGCGTGTGCGAGAAACCGGAACCGGGCGTCCGCGCCGCAAAGGTACCCGTTGACGAGTCCGGCTCCCCGACGAATACCGCCCTGAGCACGCCCATCAAAATGGTGTGGCAGTACGCGGGCAACTCGATCGTCAACCAGACCGGGGAGAACAACCTGTCCGCCAAGATACTGCAGGATGAAAGCAAATGTGAGCTCATAGTCGTCTGCGACATTCAGATGACCGTGTCTGCGCGCTACGCCGATTACATCCTGCCCGGAACCTCCGCGGCTGAGGAGTTCGATCTGCACCCGGGGGAGAACGCCTCCCCAATGGCCTACGGCATCATCTCCTCCCAGGCGATCGAACCGCTGTACGAATGCCGCTCCGTTTTTGACATCTGCGGCCAACTTGCCGAGAAGCTGGGAGTCGCGCAGGCCTACTACGAGGGCAAGAGCCGCGAGGACTGGCTGCGAGAGACGGTGGAGACCTCACGCGCCGTGGATCCAGAGCTGCCGACCTACGATGATTGGAAGGAGATGGGTGTCTACCGCCGCCACGTCGGTTCTGTGATACCCCTGGAGGACTTCCGTGCCGCCCCTAACGCTAATCCGCTGCCCACTCCCTCCGGTCGCATAGAGATCTATTCCGAACGCCTGGCGCAAATGGCGCAGAAATGGACCTGGGACGATTTCCGGCCGGCTCTTCCTGGAGACGAACTGACGCCCCTGCCGGAGTACACGGCAACCTGGGAGGGTGCGCTGGAGGCCCGCAACTCGGACAAGTATCCGCTGCAGATGATCGGCCACCACTACCGCCAGCGCACCCATTCCACCTACGGCAACGTCGACTGGATGCAGGAGGCGCACCACCAGTATCTGGCGATCAACCCGATAGACGCAGCATCGCGGGGCATTTCCAGCGGTGACCTGGTATTCGCCTACAACGAACGCGGCACTATTCGCATTGAGGCGCGAGTGACCGAGCGCATCGTGCCGGGCGTGGTCGATCTACCCCAGGGCGCCTGGTACAACCCGCGCCCGGCCAGCGAAGTCGCCCCTCCTCCGGGCGCCAACCCAGAGCACCCGGTGGACATTAACGGCAGTGTCAATTCACTGACGTCGTTGCACCCGTCGCCGCTCGCCAAAGGAAACGCCGTCCACACCACCACCGTTCAGGTGGTCAAGGCCTGAGGAGTATTTGATGAGCAATGACCTGACCCGCGGGGGCGCTAACTACGGTTTCTTCTTCGACCAGAGCCTGTGCACGGGATGCAAGGCCTGCCAGGTGGCTTGCAAGGACAAGCATGATCTGCCGGTTGGCGTGACCTGGCGCCGGGTGGTGGAGTACAGCGGCGGGTCCTGGCGGATCGAGGGCAGCACCGTCACCCCCAATGTCTTCACCTACTACACCTCCATGGCCTGCAACCACTGCGAGAATCCCGTGTGCATGCAGGTGTGCCCCACCACGGCAATGTCCAAGCGGGAGGATGGCACCGTATACGTCGATGAGTCCAAATGCGTGGGTTGCCGGTACTGCCAGTGGGCCTGCCCCTACGGAGCCCCGCAGTTGGACCCGCGCACCGGACACATGACCAAGTGCGATCTGTGCTACGACTACCGTTCCACCGGACAGGACCCGGCCTGCGTATCCGCTTGCCCGTCACGGGCACTCGACTGGGGCCCGATCGACGAGCTGCGAGAACGGCATGGAGACCAGGCCGGCATCGCCCCGCTGCCCGACCCGTCTCTGACCGAGCCGCACCTGGTGATCAAGCCTCACCGAGACGCCCAGTCCTGGGATGCGGGCACCGGCGCCATCGCCAATCCGAAGGAGATCTGATGAACGCCGCTGAAGTGCCGATGATCCTGTTCACGGTGTTGGCCCAAATGTCTGTCGGCGCCTTCTGGACCCTGGGGGTGTTGCAGGTCGTGGCGGGACTGCGTCGTCATGACCCCACCACGGTGGACCGGGTCACCCGTGCCTGCCTGTACGCCGTCGGCCCCCTCCTCGTAGCGGGTTTCATCGCCGCCTCCTTCCACCTGGGCGATCCCCTGCATGCGCTGAACACCTTCCGCAACCTGGGCTCGTCCTGGCTCAGCAGAGAGATCGCCTTCGGCGTGCTTTACGGCGCCACCGGTTTCGCCTATGCCGCGGCCGAGTGGTTCGGACTGGGGACTCGCGCCGCCCGCCGTTCGATAGCCGCCATCACCGCCCTGGCAGGATTGGGACTCCTAGTTTCCATGATCCAGGTGTACTACTCGGTACGGACGATCCCGGCATGGCACACTCCCACAACCTGGGTGCTCTTCCTGGGATCGGCACTGTTAACCGGGCCCCTGGCGGTGGGAGCGTGCCTGCTGCTGACGTGGACGGCACAGCGACTGCGAGACACCCGGGGGGCCACGGGCAGGTGGCAGCGGCTGCTGTCCGCGCTGCGTATCACGGCACCCACCCCGATGAATCGGTCGACCTCGTCTCTGACGGCCTACTTCATCCAGTTGACCTGCACTATCAGCGCGCTTGCCGGAGTAGCACTGTTAGTCACATACCCTCTGCTCCTGGCGCATCTGGGAGCCGGAGAGGATTCGGCCTCGGCCCACGTGCTCCAAGAAATGACGTCATCGGCTGCACTGCCGATACGCCTGCTGATGGTTGCCCTAGTGGTGATTCTGGTGCGCATGGTCGCCTACGCACGGGCCAAGGACGCCGAGCGGCCCTCACCCGCGCTCGTAACCGTGATCGCCACCGCCTTCCTGCTCGCACTGGGGACGGAACTGCTGGGAAGGGGCATCCACTACGAGGGCCTCAGGCATGTTGGGCTCACCTCCCTGCAGTCCGGGCTGGGCTGAGCACCGGCCTGGGTCGAATACCCATCTCTACGCATTCATGTGATACCGGGAGAACCGTGCTGTCTGATGACCTGCTCGAACGCTTCGGCGCCGCCCTGTCCGTACTTGGGAGGCTTCACCTGTCCCCAGCGAACCAGGACACGATCAGTCAGATGCTCCGACTGTCAGACCAGTGGCCATTGGGAGACGTGGTCGCGCCGGATTCTCCGACCGGTCGGCTCACCCGCAGGGGCTGGCAGGGGTTAATCGCCTCGCAGCGCGACGGCGAGTCGGCCGAATCCGTCTGGGCCGACCAGGACCGGCTTTACGGCATCACCGCAACCGCGGCCGTACCACCCTTCGAGTCGGTTCACCGCGAGGAGGAGGGCCTGGTATTCGGTGATCACACTCTGCAGGTCAGGCGGGCGTATCGGCGGCTGGGCTTGCATGCACCGCACTTGAATCGGGAGCCCGATGACCATCTGGGTCTAGAGCTGGACTTTCTGGCGCGCTGCTGCCAGACCGCGTTGGAAGCCGCAGACTCGGGCCGGCCCGACCGCCAGGAGCAGTACGAGGCCGCGGCGCGTGAGTTCACCGAAGCACACCTGCTCGCCTGGGCCCCGGCAATGCTGCAAAGGGCTGCACTGGAGGCCCACACCCACTGGGTACGGGGCCTGGAGCTCTTAACCCTCGCGACGGTACTGATGTGGGCGCAGGCTCTGGGGTCCCCGCTGCCAGACCAAGACGAAGAGGGGTATTTCGCCGTCCGACCCTGATCGCCGGCCGGTGACCAGCAGCAGTCCCACTATGACACAACCCGGGTCGAGTGGTTCGCGGGAAAGGTAGTCAAGCGCCGTCGACCCGACGACGTCGACCGCCCCCGGGAGATCGGCCATCAGGCAAGCCCGCCCCGCACCGGGCGCCAGGGGCGGATTGTCCGAACTCGGCATAAACGCCGTCGGCGGGGGCACGAACAGCTGCGGTATCAGCATGATCCCAACGTTCTGCTCGCCGCCGTCAAGGCTGCCGGGGCCGTTTATGCCGATTTTGGACGCTCCGGGCCAGCACCTACCACCGCACCCCAAGCCGGAAGCACCACGCGGCACGGCAATAACCCACTAGACGTACTACGCCTGTCGTAGTACGTTGGACGCATGGATACCGTCACGACCCACGACAAGCCCCCGCGGCCGAGCGACTGCAAGGAATGCCGCCATGATTAGCGCCGATGCCATCCGCGGCTACATCGACCTGATCGCGCTCACGCTGCTGCACGAGCGGCCCTCCTACGCCTACGAGCTCGCCAAGACCATCGCCGAGGTGGCCGACGGGCAGTACACGATCAAACAGACCACGCTGTATTCGGCTCTCAAGCGCCTGGAGTCGGCGGGACTGGTCTCCTCCTTCGCGGATACGAGCGAATCGGGCAAGCCCCGCACCTACTACCGGCTGACCGAGGCCGGGGGCACCCACCTGACGGACAAGCTCGCCGAGTGGGAGGACACCAAGGCCCTCATCGATCGCTTCGCCCGGTATGCCTCCGCACGGTCCTCCCCCGCTGAACCCTGATCGTCCGGCCAACCGTCAAAGCTCGAATCGCCCGCCCCCTACCAAGCAGACCCCGAACCCCACAAGCAGACAAGGAACCCCTGATGGACACCATCAACACCTTCTTAGAGGCCATGTTCGCCCCCTACCCGGCCACCCCGCGCCTGTTGGAGGCCAAGCGGGAACTCCACGCCATGATGGAAGATGCCTACGCCGACGCCGTCGCCTCCGGGAAGTCGCACAATGAGGCGGTCGGCTCGGTAATCACCGACTTCGGCAATCTGGAGGAGCTGGCGCCCGTGCTCGGCATTCTTCCCGACATTCGCGGCGCCGCGCCCCAGGGGGACGCGAGCTTGGCCGGCAAGCACGACGCTGTGAGCGGTGGGAACACCGGCGCCCCCACCGCGCCCGATGCGACGTCGTCGGAGTTCCCCGTCATCACGCTGCCGGAGGCACAGGCACTGGCCGAGGCACGTCGCACCACCGGCACCCTGCTCGGCAATGGTGTGGCCCTGTGCGTGCTGGCGGCGGTGCCGTTGTTCGTATGCGTGGCCCTGGCCCAGGGTGAGGACGGCCTGGGGCTCATCCCCCTGAGCGAGGACCAGGCCGCGGCACTCGGACCCGTTCTGACGCTGATCGTAGTGGCACTGGCGGTGTCCGTTCTGATCCGCCGCCACCGCACCTTCACTGGCCTGACCCATTTGACGAACGGCAAGTTCACGCGCAATCCGGTCGTCTCCGCTTGGACCGCGCGGCTGCGACTGGAGCACGAGGGAGCGCGTACGCGCGCGTTGGCCATCGCCGTAGCCCTGTGGATCATGGCTCCGATTCCCACCTTGGGGGCCGGCGTCCTATTCCGGGAGTCAGCCGACCACTCCGGGCCGCCGCTCGGTCTAGTCCTCAGCCTGTTCATGGTGGCAGCCGGTCTGCGCATCTTCCTGCCGACCACCTGGGCGTCCATGACGCATACAACCGTCACCGAGAAGGGCCGTCCCGCCGACGCCGCACCCACCTGGCGCAACCCCAACATCCCCTTCACCGATGCGATCGCCGGGCCGTACTGGATCGGCTGCGTGGCCATCTACTTGGCCTGGTCCTTCATCGGCTCCAGTTGGGAAATCAGCTGGGTACTGTGGCCGATCGCGGGCGTCCTGTTCGGTCTGATCGCCGCCGGGGAGGCCAGCCTGCGGTCCTGGCGCTCTCACCAGTCCGTCCAGACTCGTTAACTCGCTGAAGAGCCGCACGGGCGCCGACCGAGCCGGCGACCGCATCCTCACACCGCGCAACCTCACCGAGACCGGCACCAGTAACACACCGAGACCGACTATGCCTAAAGCGAGGCGGGTACCCTTGAGAACCGTGGCTTCCAGGCATGCGGAGAAGGGCGTCTCATGGCAGCCGTTGACCTCGCCAGCTCCACGAATGACAGCGGAGCTGGCGAGGTCGACGGTCGAGGCCCCACCGGAGACGCGGGCGCTTTGCGAGCGCTCCGGTGCCGGCCGGTTTCCTAGGCAGCGCTCGATTCGTTGCCATGACGCGGATTTCTATCGGTCGGCGCCCCCGTTGGAACAACCGGTTGACCCGTTTCTGAGGCAGCGCTCGCAGAAGCGTGTAAACTCCCTGGTCAGCGGCGGTGAAAACCGCGAGCTGTCTTCCCGGTCTTCAGGACCGGGCTCCATTGAGGCCCACACCACCAGGCGCGGCTTGAGCGCCCGCACAGCCTGTCTTCCCGGTCTTCAGGACCGGGCTCCATTGAGGCATATACCCATTGAAAACGATGTTGTTCTCGTTTATCGTCTTCCCGGTCTTCAGGACCGGGCTCCATTGAGGCTTATGGTCGGAGTCGGTGACCTGGCCGCCGGTGAAGTCTTCCCGGTCTTCAGGACCGGGCTCCATTGAGGCTCGTCCATGCCCAGGGGCTCGACAGCCCAGGCACCGCGGTCTTCCCGGTCTTCAGGACCGGGCTCCATTGAGGCTCGTCCATGCCCAGGGGCTCGACAGCCCAGGCACCGCGGTCTTCCCGGTCTTCAGGACCGGGCTCCATTGAGGCCGCCCGTCAGATGACGGCCGTGAGGACCAGGCTGGTCCCGTCTTCCCGGTCTTCAGGACCGGGCTCCATTGAGGCCCGATTGTGATACTCGTGTGCTCGTAGTTCGCCGGGAGTCTTCCCGGTCTTCAGGACCGGGCTCCATTGAGGCCAATATCCTGTGCGCCGATGTGCCGGTAGACGGATGCGTCTTCCCGGTCTTCAGGACCGGGCTCCATTGAGGCCAGTCGCGGCCGGCTGAGACTTGTGTTGGTACGCCTGTCTTCCCGGTCTTCAGGACCGGGCTCCATTGAGGCCTTTCAGCCAGTCGAGCCCACCGGAAACACCCGCCTGTCTTCCCGGTCTTCAGGACCGGGCTCCATTGAGGCCCGACTGTGTTGTCGTACAGGTCAGAGAAGCGGTTAGTCTTCCCGGTCTTCAGGACCGGGCTCCATTGAGGCCTCCAGTAGTGGACGGACGCGGACGGTAGATATGCGGGTCTTCCCGGTCTTCAGGACCGGGCTCCATTGAGGCGCCCAGCCCTGGGCGGCGATCTCCTCGAGCTCCTGACGTCTTCCCGGTCTTCAGGACCGGGCTCCATTGAGGCCTCCAGTAGTGGACGGACGCGGACGGTAGATATGCGGGTCTTCCCGGTCTTCAGGACCGGGCTCCATTGAGGCCCGAGTGCCTGTGCTGAGGGCTGATGGGTGTCCTTGTCTTCCCGGTCTTCAGGACCGGGCTCCATTGAGGCTCGGGCAGTATGACCTGGCTGGTGCCGTCGTCCAGGCGTCTTCCCGGTCTTCAGGACCGGACTCCATTGAGGCTTCTGGGCCTCGGCCTGGACCTGCTGGGTCGCGGACTGTCTTCCCGGTCTTCAGGACCGGGCTCCATTGAGGCAAGTCGACCAACTGCTTGAGCAGGATCAGGATCAGCCGTCTTCCCGGTCTTCAGGACCGGGCTCCATTGAGGCAAGTTGGCATCCGGCCGCGGTGGCTGACAGGCGACTGTCTTCCCGGTCTTCAGGACCGGGCTCCATTGAGGCGGCTTCCTGGTAGGTCTCGGCGAAAATGTCGGGCTGTCTTCCCGGTCTTCAGGACCGGGCTCCATTGAGGCTTCTGGGCCTCGGCCTGGACCTGCTGGGTCGCGGACTGTCTTCCCGGTCTTCAGGACCGGGCTCCATTGAGGCAAGTCGACCAACTGCTTGAGCAGGATCAGGATCAGCCGTCTTCCCGGTCTTCAGGACCGGGCTCCATTGAGGCTCCGGCCAGCCGCACACGACGTCAAGCTGGTGGCGCGTCTTCCTGGTCTTCAGGACCGGGCTCCATTGAGGCCCATGCGAGGCCGTCGTCCCACAGCTCGCCGACATCGTCTTACTGGACTCCAAACAACCTGGCGCTCCAGGGCTCTTCCGATTCGGGGGTGTGGTGGTGCTGGTTCGGGTTGGTGCGGTTGTCTTGTTTGATGTGGTTGACGGTGGTGTGCATGGTGCCGGTGTGCCTGCGGTCGAGAGTTGTCGGCGTGAGCGTGGTGCTTGAGATCGGGGTTTTGGCCGGTGTGGTGCGGGAAAATCGGGGTGATTATGGTCTGGGACGTTAATCCTGGGCGATGCTTGACTTTCGCGGGTAAATGTGCGGGCCGTCAGAACACGCTCCCCACGAGCAAGGCTCCACCCGATCTGCCAGACCCCGACGAACAAGACCAGCCACACCGCCGCAGACACCCAACGGCGCAAGTGCACCGCCTGCCGGTCCTCAACCACCCCACCGCACCCACCCGCACCGGGTGGAACCGAGCCAGCTGCGCTGGGTGAGTTCATCGACTGGGCAACCGGCAACCGCTCCCAAGCCAACCTGTCCGGTGGTAGCAACAGAGCGATTCGCCGCCTAACGGCCTAGTGCTGGCACGTCCCGGTACCCAAGCCACCGGTTACCGGCGAGATGCACTCCCAGATCTCCATCGACGAGATGAGGCCGGCCCACAAAAGGGCCTGGGGGTTATAGGCGCAAACACCCATCGACCACCTGGCTGCCGTTGGACCACCTGGCTGCCGCTGGACCGTCTAGCTGCCGTTGGACCACCTGAAACGCACTCTCAGACGGTCCAACCGCAAAACCGCGGTCCAAGCGCAGGAACGCGGTCCAAGTACGCGGACGGCAGCCGATCGAGTCCACACCCACCACCGCCAGCACGCACCCCGCCGGATGGGGCACCACCCCCCGAAGAAGGCCTCTGGAAACGCAAAGGCTGGGCCGGACGAACCAGCTAGAACACCACGACACGCCCGAACCACACACACATTAGCGCCGATAACCGTCCCCGATAACCCGGCAGTCCGCCCGAAACAAGCGAAGCCCCCGGGACCTTGTGGGTCCCGAGGGCCATCGCCGTGGCTCCGACCGGCGTCGATCCGGTGACCTTTCGATTTTCAGTCGAACGCTCTACCAACTGAGCTACAGAGCCTAGAGGCTAGGTCGCCCAGCCGTTTCCGACTGAGCGACCCGCATCCGCGACCTCGACGGGACTTGAACCCGCGACCTCCGCCGTGACAGGGCGGCGCGCTAACCAACTGCGCCACGAGGCCAATATGTCATCACTTACGTGAATCGTACCCCCAACGGGATTCGAACCCGTGCTACCGCCGTGAAAGGGCGGGGTCCTGGGCCGCTAGACGATGGGGGCCCGGTTGCCCTTGGCGTCGTCGCGCCTCGAACCGGGATGTACGGTATTGGGCCAGACCGCATCAACGCAAATCTTCCGGGCGTGAGCCTGCTCACCAGGCATCCCGTGGGCGGTTCACACCCCTGTTGCACCCTCCGCCCTCCCACGCCCTCCCGCAGCCTTCCCACACCATCCCGCATCAGCCCGACCTGCCGAGCCATGGCAGGCTCTCCCCCATGAGCCCTACCCAGCTCTCCGACGCCGAGTTCGAGGCCGCCGTCTCCGATGCACTCGACATCATCCCGGAGGACCTAGCCGCCCACATGGACAACATCGTGGTGCTCGTCCAGGACGAGCCGGAGCACGAAATGCTCACCGAGGCGGACTACGACGCCGCTGGACGCCCCACCCTGCTCGGGCTGTACGACGGCGTACCGTTGACTGAACGTGATGCCGGGTGGTCCCTGGTTCTACCCGACCGCATCCTCATCTTCCAGGGTCCACTGCAACGCTGGTGCGGCTCGCGCCAGGAACTGGTGGAACAGGTGGCAGTTACTGTGATTCATGAGGTCGCCCACCACTTCGGCATCTCTGATGAGCGGCTGCACGAGCTCGGTTGGGACTAGCCGCGCCGCGAGGTGACACGGTCACAGATCAGATCACAGACAAGGCGCGCCGCAGCCACATGCTTCACCCACGACACCATTACATGTGACACTGCCGTTATGACCGCAGCCGCACCGGACGGACCGACCTCCTCAGAGGCCCGGCATCTGAGCACATCATCGACATCCTCGCGCCGCGAGACGCGCATGAGCCGCCGCAGGCCGGACCGGCTCGTCGCGCACGGGCCCGTGGGCGACCCGGTGGTCACCGCCCGCAACCTGTCCAGAATCTTCGGCGACGGCGAGGCCTCCGTAACGGCCCTGGATTCGGTGGACGCGCATATCGCCCGAGGCCGTTTCACCGCCGTGCTGGGACCGTCGGGGTCGGGCAAGACCACCCTCATGCGCTGCCTGATCGGCCTGGACACCCCGACCTCGGGGACCGTGATACTCGACGGCAATGAGATCTCGCTTATGAACGGCCGACGCCTGGCACGACTGCGGCGCGAGCGGGTCGGTCTGATCCTGCGTTCACACAATCTCATCCCGTCGCTGCCCGTAGCCGAGAACATCACCTTGACGCTGAATCTGGCCCGCCGCCACGTAGATCAGGCGCGCCTGGAGCGAATCGCCGACGTCGTCGGCCTGCGGGGCCGGCTCGACTACCGTCCCGCCGAACTGACCCCGGAGCTGGCGCAGCGGGTCGCCTGCGCCCGCGCAATTGTCGGCAACCCGGCGGCTGTCTTCGCCGACGAGCCGACCGGCTCCCTGGGCTCGGTGGGAACCGCCCAGCTGCTGGACATTCTGCGGGCCGCCGTCGACCAGTTGGAGCAGAGCGTCATCATGTTCACCCACGACGCCGATGCGGCCGCCCGCGCAGATACCGTCCTTTTCCTGCAAGACGGCAATATCGTCGCGGAGATGAACCAGCCTGACCGGGATCGACTCCTGGACGCCCTGCATGACCTGGGTGCCACGGGGCCATCCGCCGTCAGCGTAGGCTCCACCGAGCGGGAGGTCTCACAGATCGAAGAGGCCTGGGCGCAACCCATCGGGCAGCAGCGCGTTCGCCCCCGCGGCGCCCGCACGCACGACCGCCCGCACGATTGGGACGAGCCCAGCGACCAGCCCCGTCCGGGACGCGCTTCACGCCCCTATGACGCCACCCCGCATGACTGGGACGCCCCCAGCGATCGACCGGCCCGACCGGGGCGGCGCAGCCGCAATGCCAGTGCCGACATCGCTGATCTCAACAATCCGTGGGGGTACCAGTGATCCGGGCGGTCTGGCATGCGGTACGCATGCGCCCGGGGCCGTCCCTGCTCGCCGCGGCGACCGTTGCCGTGGGCGTGTCCGCGGTCGCCGGTGCCCTCGCCGTCGACGACGCCCTTCCCGCAGCCCCATCCGACACCCGCCTGGCGCACGCGTACGTGCACGCTCTGCTGTGGGGCATGACCGCCCTGGTGGCGCTAGCGGTCATGATCATCGTCATGAATGCCTTCGCGGCGAGCCTGCGACGGCGCACCCATGCGCTCGCCCTGCTGCGCGCCACGGGCACCGCCCCGACGCCCGTGGCAGTGGCGGTCCTCCTACAGGCCACGGCCATCGGCCTGCTTGGGGCCGCGTTGGGCATGCTCGGCGGCATTGGCGTCATCAGGCTGTTGGACACCGGCTTCACCTCCCGCGGTGGGCCGCTGGTCGACCTGTCGACCGCGCCGCGGCCCGCCGCCATCATCATCGGTCTGCTGGCGGCTGTCTGCGGCGCTGCGCCGCCGGCCATCGGTGCGGCGTTGACACCGCCCGCCGGCTCGACGCCGCCCGACGACGCCGCCCGCCCGGCGCTGTCCCGGGGCGTAGCCGGTGCGGTGCTGAGTCTGCTCGCAATGGCCGGTATCGGCGTCACCTGGCGCGTGACCGACCTGCCCCAGCGGGTAACCGTGCTGGGGGTGTCCGCTTCGCTGCTGCTACTCGGAGTCCTACTCGCCCTGCCGTGGGCGCTGCGTCCGTTCGTCATGCTGCTGGGGCTGCCGGCTCGGTCGACGACGAGCGGTGGCCTAGCCGTGCGCCGTCTGGCCGCCGCTCCCCGTCAGGGGGCCGCCCTGGCGGCGCCACCCCTGCTTGCCGCCGCGGCCACCTGCCTTGCCGCGCCCACGGCCGCCTCCCTGCGCAAGTCCCTGAACCAACCCGGATACCTGGACGTCGTATTGGACGCCCTTCCGGCCATGCTCGTCGGCATGGCGGTGCTGGCCGGGATCTGCGCGGCCGGCGCTGTGTCGGCACACGCCTCCAGGCGGACCGCTGAGACCACACTGCTGCGAGCCCTCGGCCAGACCCGGGGTCAGAGCGTCGGGCAGTTCCTGTGCGAGGCCCTGCTCGCCGGTGCCGGCGGCGTAATCCTCGGCGGGATCTGCGGCCTGCTCCTGTCGACGGCACTGAGCACGGTGCTGGCCGACCGGGGTCTGGACGAGATCGTCATCCCCTGGATGCAGCTGCTGGCGCCAGCGCTGGTCGGCGGCGTCGGCGGCGTGCTGGCGGCACTGGCCCCGGCCTTACGGGCGACGCGGCCACCCACCGGCGCAGACACCACCGAGTAAGACCCCCAACTGGATCGGCCCGGAGCCCCGGGCCGGCAACCCCGGATTGTGAGCGTGATCAATCGGTAGACACATACCCGCACCCATCCGTTAGCATGCCGTTATTATTCCGGAGAGTAAACGCCCCGGGAGGAGCGGCACAGTTCGTCGTCTACCGTGGGCAGCATCTCTACGCCCGCGTCTGTTGAGGAATGTCATGGCGAAAACCACCATCTTCATCTTCCACCCCGACCTCAGCCAATCCACCATCAACCTGCGCCTGGCGCAGGCGGCGGAGGGGCTCGACGGCGTCGAGATCCGCGACATGTACGCGCTGTACCCCGACTTCAACTTCGATATCGAGGCCGAGCAGAATCTGCTGGAGCACACCGACCGGATCGTGCTCCAGTTCCCGATCCAGTGGTACTCCAGCCCACCGCTGCTGAAGAAGTGGGAGGACGACGTCCTGACCTGGGGCTGGGCGTACGGCACCAACGGGGACGCCCTGCAGGGCAAGGAGTTGCTGCTGGCCGTGTCCGCCGGTGCGGTGGCCGCTCACTACCGGCGCTTCGACACCCGCCGCTCGGTAGCCGACGTCCTGTTTAGGCGGCGTCGACGCGACCGTGACGCCGCCTCCTCCGGCTACACCATGAACGACGTACTGCGCCCCTTCCAGGCGACCAGCGTGATCATCGGCACCGACTACCTGGAGCCCTTCGTGACTCCGGGGGCGACGACGATGCACACCGCCGATCTGGAGGCACGCGCCAAGGCCTACGCCCGCTACGTAACTTCACGGAAGCTACGCATCCTGGACACCTACCAGTAGGCGGTCTGCAGCCGGTGGCTGCGGGAGCGGACGCGGCCCGCAGCCGCGGCCATGCGGCCGCAACAGCACCCGTGCTCCGGTCCGACGCGTATTCCCCGCCGCGACGCGGTTCATCCCACACCGCGCCGCGGCCCCAAGGCGTCGGCTCACCGCTAGCCTCGTGCCACCATGGCTCGTCCCCGCAACCCACTCACCGCCGTCCGCCACCTCCTGCCGCAACCGAACGCCCCGCTCCCCCAGCCGCCGGCCGGGGCCGGACCGGGGCGCCTGCTGCGCTGGCTGCTGCGGCGCGCCGCCGCACCACTTGCGGTCGCCACCGTGGCCGCAATCATCTCCAGCATCATCCAGGCGATTGTGCCCTCCTTCCTCGGAGCCGCTCTGGATGCCGGCATTGAGCATGGCCTGAACCCGCGTGTATGGACGATCACGCTGACTCTGCTGGGGCTGTTCCTCGTGTACGCGGTGGGCGACACCATGCTGTCCTACTTCCGCATCCACGCGTGGATGCGGATCAACTTCGACATCGGCCGCCTGGTCGGCCGCCAGGTGTCCACCACCGGTGCCGGCCTGACCCGGCAGGTCTCCTCCGGCGAGGTCGCCTCGATCGTCGCCTCGGACGCCCAGTACATCGGCAACTTCGCGCAGCGCCTGCCCGAACTGATCGGCTCCGCCTGCGCCTTCCTGGTGGTGGCGGTGATCATGCTGAGCACGTCGGTGCGGCTGGGGGTGATCGTGCTGGTGGGCATGCCGCTGGTGGCCTGGGCGATCACCCCGGTGATCCGTCCACTGCAGCGGCGCCAGTCAGCGCAGCGCGAGGCGCAGTCCGCTCTGACCACCATCACCACCGACACGGTGGCGGGTCTGCGGATTCTGCGTGGCATCGGCGGGGAGGACGTCTTCGCCCGCCGTTACCGGGAGGCGTCCCAGGAGCTGCGGCGCCGCGGCGTGGCCGTGGCCGGCACACAGTCGGTGCTTATGAGTCTGCAAGTGCTGCTGCCGGGCCTGTTCGTCGCCGTCGTCGTATGGGCGGCGGCCCGTATGGCCATCACCGGGGCGATCACCGCCGGCGAGTTGGTCACCTTCTACGGCTACACCGCCTACCTGTCCTGGCCGTTGATGGTTTTCTCATACTCCGTGCAGGACTACACCCGCGCCCTGGTGGGGTCCCGACGCCTGGCACGACTGCTCACGGTCACGCCGGCCGCAGGGAACGTTGCCGAGCGGCTGGTGCTCGACCCGACCCGCCCCTCCCCGGTCGTCGGCGAGCTGGCGGACTCCGGCTCCGGCGTCACCCTGGCTCCCGGGCGCATGACGGCGCTGGTTTCCGCCGATCCGGATGTGTCCGCCGCGCTGGCCACCCGGCTGGGTCGTTTCGACGATGCCGCTCCTGCCGTGACACTCGCCGCACGGCCCTTGACTGGTATGCCGCTGGAGCAGGTGCGTGCCTCGATCGTGGTGTCCGGGGCGACGGCGCAGTTGTTCACGGGCACCCTGCGTGAGGCCTTGGATGTTCGCGGTGGTGCGGTGCCCGAGCCAGTGGACGTGGGCACTCTGGTGGCCGCCGAGCGGGAACGGTCCGGGGTGGCCGATGTGGACCAGAATGTGCATGGGGCGGTGGCACATGAGGCTGGCGATGAGCGTCTGCTCGCTGCCCTGGAGGTGGCAGACGCCCACGATGTGCTGTCCTCCCTGGACCTGGGCCTGGCGGGCATGATCACCGAGCGGGGGCGATCCCTGTCCGGTGGGCAGCGCCAGCGTGTGGCTCTGGCCCGAGCGCTGCTCACGCAGGCGCCCACGCTGGTGCTGATCGAGCCGACCAGCGCTCTGGATTCGCATACGGAGGCCCGGGTGGCGCGTCGGGTGCGCGCCGCCCGTGCGGGCAGCACCACGATTGTCACCACCGCCTCCCCGCTGGTGTTGGAGGTGTGCGATGAGGTGGTTTTTCTCGACGACGCCGGCCGCGAGCGCCTGCGCGCACCGCATCGGGAGCTGGTGGCCCGGGCCCGGGCCGGCGATCCGGACGCCGTCGTCTACCGCGGCGTCGTCGCCCGAGCTATAGGGGAGGACGCGCCTTTGGCGCGGCCGGATGCGGGCGCGGCGCAATCCCAGCAGGACGCGCCTTTGGCGCGGCCGGACGCGGGCGCTCCCGCCGAGGGGGTGACGCGCTGATGGCGCTGCCCGTAGCCCCTGGCAAGGTGGCCATGCGCAAGACCTTCGGGATCATGGCCTCCTACCGCATGCGTTTCGTGTGGGTGCTGATTCTGCAGATCACTGCGGTGCTGGCCACCCTGGTGGCTCCGCAGTTGCTGGGTCGCCTGGTTACCCGTGTCTCCGCCGGCACTGCCACCGTCGACTACGTTGACAAGATCGTCCTGGTGATCGTCCTGGTCACGCTCGTCGGCGCGCTGATCAACCGTTTTGCGCAGATGTATGCGCGTACCCTCGGGGAATCGGTGTTCGCGGATCTACGGGAGCGCATGATGTCCCGGGTGGTGCACCTGCCGCTGTCGGCGGTTGAATCGGCGGGAACCGGTGATCTGGTGGGGCGCACCACCAATGACGTCTCCCGCATCGAGTTCCTGGTGCGAGTTGGCGTGCCTCAGATCATGGTATGCACCGTGACGATCGTGTTCACTATCGCCGCGGCGGCGGTTTCTGATCCGCTGTTGGCGGCGGGACTGCTGGTGGTGGGTCCACCGGTGTGGGCGATGATGAGCTGGTACCTGCCGATCTCGGTGCCCGCGTACCGGGCGGGGTCTGCCGCTGCAGCCCGGCTCAACGGCGTGGTCTCCGAAACGGTTGACCACACCTTCACCGTTGATGCCCTGGGGATCGGTCGTCGTCGGGAGGAGGTCATCGCCGCCTCGGTGGCAGAGGCCTGGAGTCTGGAGAAGTTCACGGCCTGGCTGCGAGTGCGCCTGTACCTGGTGCTGGACGTGGCCTGGCGGGCCCCGGTGGTGGTCATTCTGCTCTGGGGAGGTTTCCTCGCATCCCGCGGCTGGGCGAGCCTGGGCGCGATCACCACGGTGACCCTGTACGCCATGGAACTGCGCAAGCCGATTGGCCAGCTGATGTTCTGGATCGATCAGGTGCAGGTCTCCCAGGCCTCACTCACCCGTATTCTGGGCGTGGAGGAGGTGCCGGATGATCGCACTCCCACCGGTGCCGAACCCGAGAACACGCGCATGCTTTTGCGCAATGTTCGCTTCGCCTATCGCGAAGGTCTGGAGGTGCTCCACGGCATTGACCTTGACCTGGTGCCCGGGGAGCGACTCGCCGTCGTCGGCCCGTCAGGATCGGGCAAGTCGACCCTGGGCCGCATGCTGGCTGGCATCAACCCGCCGACCTCCGGGTCGGTGACGGTGGGCGGCGTGCCGCTGACCGATCTGACTGAGGCGGAGCTGCGCCGCCATGTGGCTCTGGTGACCCAGGAGCAGCATGTGTTTGCCGGCACAATCGCGGACAACGTGCGCCTGGGACGCCCGGACGCGGATGACGCCACCATCGCCCACGCGATCGCCGCCATCGGGGCGCACAAGTGGGTTGATGAACTGCCTGAAGGCATGCACACTCCGGTCGGTTCGGGAAACCTGACGCTCACCCCCGCACAAGCGCAGGAGGTGGCGCTGGCGCGTCTGGTGCTGTTGGATCCGCACACACTGATCCTGGATGAGGCGACCTCTCTGCTGGATCCGCACGCGGCACGAACTCTGGAGCGGACCCTGTCAACGGCGCTGGCAGGCAGGACCGTAATAGAGGTGGCACACCGCCTGTACACGGCTCAGGACGCGGACCGGGTGGCCGTAATGTTGGACGGCCGGATCGTGGAGTTGGGTACGCATGATGAACTCGTCGCCCTCGGCGGGGAGTATGCGAGCCTGTGGGAGGCCTGGAGCCAGGAGTAGCGGCGCGGCCGGCACGTGCGGCCTGGCCGTGTTTTGGGCCGCCAACCTCCATTTGGACCGCCAACCTCCGTTTGGACCGCCAACCTCCGTTTGGACCGCCGCAGTGTGCAACTGGGCCGGTCCAAACCGACGCAAGGGGTCCAAACCGACGCGGGCAGTCCAAACCGACGCAACGGGTCCGAACCGACGGCGCCCACTCACCTACTCAATGGATGGCACGAATGCCTGCTCCGGCGAGGATCTCCAACATCCCCTGTTCCCTCAGCGCGTCATCCCAAAGCCAGCGCACAACTCGCATACCCGTGGCGCTCTCGATGTCGAGTTCTCGACGCCGTTCGGCGAGCAGGACGTCGTCCATCGCCCTACCCGTCAGCTCCCGTCCGTACTTGACCCGACCGTCGAACTCTCCGATCACACCGTGTTCGGGCCACATGAAGTCCACACGTCCGAGCAGTCCGCCACGCTGGTCCCGTACCGGCTCCTGCAAGGCCGGTAGTGGCAGGTGGTGTTCGATCATCACCGCTCGACTCAAGCTCTCCCCGGGAGACTCGGAATCCGGGTCAGCCGCCTGGATCGTCCGGGATAGGCGCTGTCTCCCCCATGTTCGCTCCGGAGCCGCGGCAGCGATCCCATCTTTCGTCACCCGCCCCTCTCTCAGCATGGCGTCGAAGCCGGCCAATACATAGCGCAACGGTCGGCGACGTCCAAGATCCGCGAGGGTCTGCGCCACCGAGGCAACCGGCACGCCATCGTCAAGCACCGTCTGGAAGTCGCAGCCGGCACGCAGGGTATGAATCCCCGCCGATGATCGTCCGCCATCGCGCCCGGGCCGCACCACCTGGACCTGCTTTGGAATCTCACCCACCAGCGGAATCCCATGTACGACAGCCGCCGACTCCCTGGCGAGCACGGCACCTTCCAGTGCTCCGGTGAGTCGAGCGGCGATGACCTTGACCCGATGTGCCTCAGACCAAGTCAGGCCGTGGAGATCTCTACGCTGCACGTATGCACCACGCAGGATGCGGACAAGTTCCCCGCCGGGGCGCGCGGACCGGGCGAGCGTACCCTTGTCCAGCCCGCACCCGGCGAGTTCGGATGACAATAGGATCGGAATCGGCGAGCTCCACATGCCTGCACGGTGCACCCTGGCCGGGCTGTTTGTCCGAGCGCCTGTGAACACGGTGAACGCCCCTCTGCACCAACCCGGGCTGTGGATAACGGCGACCGCACAGGTGGACCGGGTAGACGCTGCGCCCTCCACACTCGCCACCGAGCACCCCACTCGGGCCGCGTTCCTTCAGTCGGACCGCTTTCCTGCGGTTGGACCGTCTGAGAGTACGTTTCAGGTGGTCCAACGGCAGCCAGACGGTCCATCCGCAGACGGACCGCCGGGAACTGGAGCGCGAGGTGCCGACATGCCCACAACGTCACCATTCGGTTGCACTGCCACCGCCGCCATCGAATCAGGCACTTAGCCAGGACCGGTCAGCTTCAACCCAGGCCCGGCGTGTGAGATTCTGTTCCGAGCAATGGGAGCGGCCGGTGGGCCGCCCCGCACCGTTTATCAGCAGGCACAAGAAGGTCGGTTCCATGAGCCAGCAGCCCAATCAGCCCCCGTCGGCGCCGCCGCGGCCGAGCTCTGCTTCAACAGCACCGACGCTGAGCGAGCTCGTCAACCGAATCTCGGAAAACATCTCCGCGCTCGTGCACGGGGAGATCGACTTGGCCAAGGCCAAGGGCAAACGCATGGCCACCACCATGGGAGTCGGCGGTGCACTGCTGGCAGTGGGCGGGGTCATCGCCCTGTACGGGGTGGGATTCCTCCTGGGCGCCATCGTGGACCTGCTCGCACTGGCACTACCCGTATGGGCCGCCAAACTCATAGTCGCCGCCACGCTGTTGATCGTGGCCTCCATCACCGCGCTGCTGGGGAGCAAGCGCCTGCAGGCGGCCAAGGCCGACATCCCTGACCCCAAGGGCGCCCTCCAACACGACCTCAACACCGTCAAGTCCGCCGCCGCCACCGGCTTCGAGAAGGGCAACCAGCAGTGAGTGAGAAGAATCCGGCCGACGCGGCCACACCTGAAGAGATCGAGGCCCGCCTCTCCGAACTGCGCGCCTCGGTCGCGAACGACGTCGAGCAACTAGCCCAACGTCTGGCACCCAATGCCTTGAAGGCAGTGGCTCGCTCCACCACCGAGGCGACCGTGGCCGATCTACGTGAACGCGCCCAGTCGGCGGCCACCGGACTGAAGTCCCGCCTGCAGGGCGACGCCAGCGCTCCGCTGTTCCCCGCCGACGCGCCGAGCAGCGACAGCCCGTCACTCATTGACAGGGCCCGGCGCCTGCTCAACGACGCCCAGGACGGCGATCCGCAGGCACTGGCACTGGTCACCGGGGCTGTGGCGGCGCTGGCGGGGTTGAGCGTATTCGCCCTGGTCAAGGCGCTGCGCCGCTAGCACGGCCACTGGCCGCCCGAACCCATCCGCCCCGTCTGGATCCGTATTCCCGGCTTCGCCGCCTGTGTCCGTGGGCCTTACCACGGTCGACGTGCTGCCTGTGGAATGGTGTTCCGAGGCGGCAACGTTGTACGGTTGCCCCACGACACATTTGCCCAGTTGCTGCGCGCCCACGGCGCGCCCAGAGATATGTTGGAGGGGGTCGAGCCTATGGGGCGCGGCCGTCAGAAGGCCAAGGCGACCAAGGTCGCTCGCAAGCTCAAGTACTTCAGCCCGGAGACGGACTACGCGGCTCTCGAACGAGAGCTTGCCACGTCGTCATCCGCGACGTCCCCCGACACCCAAAGTGACGAAGACATGTACGAGGAGCTCGCTGCCAAGTACGCCGTCGACGACTGGGATGACGAGGACGACGAGGCCTGACCCGGCAGCGGTGCACGGCGACTGCCACGCCCTGCGCCATGCCTGCGGCACCCGTGCAGGCGGCGCGTTGCGGCTGCGCCAGGTGGCCGCACGACCGCCCCGGAGTTCCGCTCAGGTGGTCCGATAGGCCCCCCGCAGGTCGACGATTCCGCCGTCGACGCCCTTGGTGCCGGAAACCATCCGGCCCCGGGGCGTGTAGTTCTCGGCGTCATGGAGCACGCCCAGCACCCAGGCGGGTACCCCCGCGGCCTCGGCTCCCCACAGCACCTCAGCGACCGCATCGGCCGCTACCACGGCCACCATGCCCACCCCCAGGTTGAGGGTGGATTCCAGGTCGTCCCAGGGGACCGCGCCGAGGCGGCGCACGACGTCGAAGACCACGGGCACCTCCCAGCTGCCACGTTCGACGTCGGCCACGATCCCGGCGGGCAGAACGCGGGCCAGGTTCGCCCCCAGGCCGCCACCGGTGATGTGGGCGAGGGCGCGTATGCGCAGCCGGTCCGGATCGGCGTCGGCGGGGTCCACCTGCGCGATCAGATCAAGCAGCATCCGCGTGTACAGCCGAGTCGGCTCCAGCAGCTCCTCACCGAGCGTGCGACCGAACTCGGGCACCTCCCGGTCCAGGGACCAGCCGGCGTGCTCGACCACGCGCCGCACCAGCGAGTAGCCGTTGGAGTGCAGGCCGGAGGCAGCCAGCGCCACAAGCACGTCCCCGGGCCGCACCCGCTGGGCGCTCAGTGTCCGATCGGCCTCCACCACACCGGTGGCGGCACCGGCGACGTCGTACTCTCCCGGCCCCATCAGCCCGGGGTGCTCGGCCGTCTCCCCACCCAGCAGGGGCGTGCCGACGGCGGCGCAGGCCTGGGCGACGCCGCGCACGATGTCGGCGATTCGCTGCGGGACCACCTTGCCGCAGGCAATGTAGTCGGTCATCAGCAGGGGGCGGGCGCCGACCACCACGATGTCATCGATCACCATGCCGACCAGGTCTTGGCCAATGGTGTCATGCACGTCGAGCGCCTGGGCGATGGCGACCTTCGTGCCCACCCCGTCGGTGGAGGTTGCCAGCAGGGGGCGGCGGTAGCCGCGCAGCTCAGAGACGTCAACCATCCCGGCGAAGCCGCCCACCTCCCCGACGACGGCGGGCGTCATGGTGGCGGCGACCGACGCCTTCATCAGTTCTACGGCGCGGTCCCCCGCGGCCGTGTCGACGCCGGCGGCGGCGTAGGTGATGGGCGCATCCGGGGCGTCGGCGGCGTGGTTGTCAGCGTCCGGGGCGTCGGCGGCAGCTGCGCTCTGACTCATCGGGCGGGTCCTTCCGGTGCGGTTGTTGGGATGGGAATGGGAGCGACGGAGGCGGCGTCGGCGGATACCTGGTGCGGGCTGCCGGCGCCCAGGTCCGGGCGGGTGATCCCACGTGGGGCACTGCCCGCAGACGCCTCGCCACGGCGGCGCCGGTAGGCTCCGGGCACGCGGGAGACGGCAGGGGTGTTGGCTGCGACCGCGCTCGGCGTGGGCGTGGCGGTGGGGTAGTTGCCCGTGAAACAGGCGGTGCACAGGGCATCGGCGCTCAGACCGGAGGCGGCGACCATCGCCTGCACCGACAGGTAGCCGAGGGAGTCGGCGCCGATGGAGTCGCGGATCTCCTCCACGCTCATGCCGGTGGCGATCAGTTCGGCACGGGTGGCGAAGTCGACGCCGTAATAGCAGGGCCACAGCACCGGCGGGGAGGAGATGCGCACATGCACCTCGGCTGCACCGGCCTCCCGCAGCATGCGCACCAGCGCACGCTGGGTGTTGCCGCGCACAATCGAGTCGTCGACGACGATCAGTCTCTTACCGGCAATCACCTCACGCACCGGGTTGAGCTTCAAACGGATGCCCAACTGGCGCAGGGTCTGGGTGGGTTGGATGAAGGTGCGGCCCACATAGGTGTTCTTCACCAGGCCCTGCCCGTAGGGGATGCCGGAGGCCTGGGCGTAGCCGATGGCGGCCGGGGTACCCGACTCGGGGGTGGCGATCACCAGGTCGGCGTCCACCGGGTGCTCGCTGGCCAGCGCCGCACCCATGGCATTGCGGGCGGCGATCACCGAGGTGCCGGCAATGCGCGTGTCCGGGCGGGCCAGGTAGACGTACTCGAACACGCAGCCGGCCCGCCGCGGGGAGGCGAAGCGTGTGGAGCGCACGCCGTCGGCGTCTATCTCGATCAGCTCCCCGGGCTCGATCTCCCTGACGAAGGCGGCCCCGAGAATGTCCAGGGCGGCACTCTCGGAGGCGATCACCCAGCCGCGCTGCAGGCGGCCGAGCACGAGGGGGCGCACGCCGTGCGGGTCGCGGGCGGCGTACAGGGTGTGCTCGTCCATGAACACCAGGGAGAAGGCGCCACGCAGCAGGGGCAGCACGCGCCGAGCGGTGGCGGAGATGCTCAGCGGCGGGGAGGCGTCGGCGTCGGCCACCGGTAGGTACAGGGAGGACTCGGCGTCGACGGCGTCGTAGTCCCAGGCGTCCAGGCGGCCGCGCTGGGAGACCAGCTCCATCAGGGCGGCGATGACCGCGGTGTCCGTGGAGGAGCCGCGGCCGAGCTCGCCGGTCAGGTCCTCCCCGCTGGTGCGGTGGACCGCCTCCATGAGCTCGCGGGTGTTGGTGAGGTTCCCGTTGTGGGTCAGCGCCAGGGTGGAGCCGGCCACCGGCCCGAGCATCGGCTGCGCGTTCTCCCAGGTGCCCGCGCCCTGGGTGGCGTAGCGGACATGCCCGACGGCGAGGTGCCCGGTGAGGCTGGACAGGGTGCCGTCGTCGAAGATCTGGGAGACCAGGCCCAGGTCCTTGTAGACCAGGATGTTGCGGCCGTCGGTGGAGGCGATACCGGCGGCCTCCTGGCCGCGGTGCTGGAGGGCGTACAGGCCGAAATAGGTCAGGCGGGAGGCCTCCTCCCCCGGCGCCCAGACGCCGAAAACGCCGCACTCTTCGTTCACCTCTGCGCCGGGGGCGAGCGGTGGTTCGGGATGCGTAGGGGCGAGCGCGTCGTTTGGGGGCGGGGTGGTCAGGCCGGAGTCGCCAAAGCTCACTCAGGCATTGTCTCACACGCACCGCGTCCCTCGCCGAGATCGGCGCGAACGGACGGAAGGCGCCCATATCTACCGAACTCGGCAGTAACGTCGACCGAACTCGGCAGTAACGTCGACCGAACTCGGCGGTCATTCCGACCGAACTCGGCGAGTGCGCAATAGCGCGCCACCGCCCATCAGGCCGAGGGCCAGCACACCGAGGACCATCGGTGCGCCGGTGCGGGCCAGCGCTCCCTGCTTGCCGCGCCCCGTCGTCGATGTCGCGCTGGCAGTCGGCACTCCACCTGGCCCCGGAGCCGCGGCGGTCGGTCCCGCCGTCGGGGCTGCGCCCGCCGTCGGCGTTCCCGGGGTCGCCGTCGGCCCGGCGGATACCGGGCGGGCGACCTGGGCGGTGACGGCGAGGGTATCGGTGGTGCCGTCGGCCTTGGTGACGGTAAAGGAGACAACCGCGCACGTCGTGCTCACGCCGTCGATCGTGCAAGCCTGGGTGGCGACGCCGTCGGGAAGCGTGAAGGTGAGCGTCGCCTGGCCGGTCTCGGGCAGGCCCGGGGTGACCGTGGCGTCGATGTCGCTCGTTGTCAGCGTGCGGACCGAGCCGTCGGCCATGGCTACGGTGGCGGCGACCGCGACTGCGGCGTCACCCACGCCCTGCTCGACGGTGGCCGAGTAGCTCAGACCGGTCAGACGGGCCGTCACCGTATCGCCGTCGATAGCCAGGGCGGTACCCACCTGGTGTGTACGGAAGGAGGCGGTGGCCGGCGCCACCCGCACCAAGTACTCGGAGGTGACCGTGCGATCGAGAATGCCGGTGTTGATCATCGTCTTGTCGCCCAGGGTGGTGAAGTTGTCACCGCCCGCCAGCAGGAAGGTGTTGGAGGCAACGGTGACGCTCGCCGCATCCTCGAGCAGCTTGCCGTCGATGTAGACGGCGTCAACCACCCGCGAGCGCGCCTCGGCGATGTCATCGGCAAGACTCTCAATGAGGGCGGCCCGCTCCGCTTCGGAGGCGTTGGAGATCCGCGTGAAGTAGTCCTCGAGCCGGTCGGCGGCCTCCTGGTCCAGGTAGACCTCGACGTTGTCGGAGGTTCCCAGCATGAGCGTGGCGCGCGTGGTCGTCGGCTGGAACTGCTCGGCGAAAACCTGCTTGACCTCGGCACCGGTGTAGGTCGCGTAGGCCATCTCATTGCCGAAGGGCTGCACCATGTAGGCCTCGCCCGCGGTGAGTTCGCCCGCAAAGTAGTCGGCGCGCACGCCACCGGGATTCATCAATCCGATCGCGTAGTCGGTGGCCGGCTGGATGTCCTGCGCCAGCCAGGAGCCGAAGGAGGTGGCAATGAGGTTGGAGGCCGTGGACTCGGTGGAGCGGTTGGCGCCGTAGTCCGCGCCGTCATTGGTGCCGCGCAGGAAGTCCGATCCCAGCGTGGTCAGTACCTCGTTGCCGGCGATCTCGGAATCCGCCTTCGCCTGCGCGACGATCCCGGCCACCCCGTAGGCGTCGGTGGTGCAGTTGGAGCCCGCCAGGTCCAGGTTCCGAGCAGTGGCGGCGGTGACGTTCTTGGTGCCGTCGGCGGATGTGGTCACCGTCAGGGAGATCTCTCCGAGCTTGAGCCCGTAGTGGTCGGGCTGGACGACGGCGATATCCGTGCCCTCGGTCGACTTCACCACCTCGGCGAAGGGCACATGGGTGTGGCCGGCGACGACGGCGTCGACGGCGCCGTTGAACTGGTTGCCGTAGATGGCGGCGTCCTGGTGGGCCAGGACCACAACGACGTCGGCCTCCCCGTTGGCGGCGTCGCCGTCCTTGAGGGTTCGGGCGCGCGCGTTGGCGGTGGCGGTGGCGTCTGAGACGGTCAGGCCCTCCAGCGCGGACTTGGACACCAGACTGGGCAGCTCCTCGGTGACGACGCCGATGAAGCCGACCCGAACGCCGTCGACCTCGGTGATCCAAATGCCATCTCCCGAGCCCTCGGCAGTCAGCGCGGCGTTGCCAGTGACGTTGGCGGACAGGACCGGGGCGTTGAAGGCGGGCAGGAGGCGATCGGCGAGGTCGGTGATGCCCTTGTCGAACTCGTGGTTGCCGGCGCTGGTGACGTCCAGGCCGATGGCGTTGAGGACGTCGATGGTGGGCTGGTCGTCCAGGACGGAGGAGATGTAGGCGCTGCCGCCGACGTTGTCTCCGTTGGAGACGAAGAGCGTGCTGGGGTTGCGGGCGCGGGCGGCCGCGATCTCACAGGCCAGGGTGACGGCGCCGGGCTCGTCGCCGGTGGTCTCGATGTGGCCGTGCAGGTCGGTGATGCCGAGGATGTTCAGCGTAGTGGTTGCCTCGGCCGGCTCCGCGGCCGCCGTGGCCGGAGTGGTCAGTGCCGGTGCGAGGGTGCCCAGGGCGAGGGCCACCGTGAAGGCGGCAAGGCGGCGATATAGGTGTGTCATGAGCGTTCTCGGGAGGTCAGTGGGGCGGAGGACCCGACCAGTGTAGGTCACTTCACACCGCCGCGGGCCCAATGGAGCCGCGTCTCCGGGAGCCGGCTGCCAGCACGTGTTTGGCATCGCAACATACCGGGCATTACGGTTTCGCCACTTATTCCTGGTGGCTCCTGCGAGCAGCCTCGGTTGCCCCGTCCGCTCCGGCACCACCGGAGCTGTGGGAACGGACGTTGGCGAGATGGCGCGACTGGCTCACTGAGCCGCGCCGGAGACAAGCTCCACGCCAGGACGTGGGAGCGGGCGTTGGCGGGATGGCGCGACTGGCTGGGGCGGCACGACCGGTTCGCGCGGGGGTTGTTCTGGGTCTCGAGGTTCAGCCAGCGCGCCGCGGTGGTGTTGCTGCTGGTGGTGCTGGTCCTGGTGCCGCGGGTCGGGGTGGCGATGGTGCCGGCGGTGTTCATGACCGCCTGTACCGGGCTGCTGGCCCTAGCCGCCGGCGCCGGTTTCACCATCGCCGAGGACACCGCCAGACGCCTGCCCGCCCCCGGAATGCTGGCCTCCCTCCTGGGCGAACGCCGCATCACCTACGGCCTGAACCCCTTCACCTCCGGCGCCTTCAGCCTCCCCGACTCCGGCCTGATCGGCCTACTGACAGGCGATGATCACGGCGGATCAACCATGGTGGTCGGCCACCAGACCTCCACCATGCTCGTGGCCTGCGCGATCGCGATCAGCATCACCCTGTGGCGCAACCCCACCACCACCAGACACGCAACCACCAGGCTGACCGGGCGGATGGTGGCACGCCGACTACTGGCATGGACGCCAGCGGCCCTGGCGGGGCTGGTGGTGATCACCGACCACGCCGCCTACAACGCCACCGCCGCCTCCTACTCCTGGGTGGAGTCCGGGCAGGGCATACCCGACTGGATGATCCTGGCCTGGGCCGCCGCAGGTCGCGGACACGCCCAACCCTGGCTCGCCGCCATCGCCTTCATCATCTGCCTACTCATCGACGTTCATCACCGGCAGCACGCCACCACACCCACCACAGACGCAGCCCAACCAGCAGCGGTACAAGCCATAGCGCCGCCAACACAGCCAGCCCCGGCTTCGGTTCCGGGCATCGGCGCCGGTTCCGGCGGCCTCCCGCCGGCAGCAGGCCCCACGCCGCCAGTGGGAGGCCCCACGCCGGCGCCGGGTTCCGGGGCGCCGGGCTCCGGTGTGCCGGGGGCCGGGGCGCCGCGGGCCGGGGCGCCGAGGTCGGGCATACCGGTGTCGGGCTCCGGCGTCGGTTCTGGCGTGGGTTCTGTCCTGTGGGGGTGGCTGCGGTCCCTGGCCGGGTTGGTGCGGGCGCTAGCGACCTCCACACGCGCCGACCTCACCACCATTCTGGGCGCCTACACCCGGCCCGGCCTGGACCGGGCCGCCCGCATGGTCACCGGCCGCCAAGCACAAGCATCGGTCATACAAGCCCGCGCCCACACCCAGGCCCAGGCAACCCCCGGCCCCGAACCCGCCTCCCGGCACCGATTCCGACTCACCGCCCTCGCCATCGGCCTGGCCGCCGCCGCGGCCTGCCTGGCCTACGGACTGACCATGGCCCGCACCATCGGGGTGTCGGTAACCACCGACGGGGACCAGGTCTTCTTCGCCGGCCTCCTGGACGCCCTGGCCTACTGGTGGGACCAACTCACCTTCGGCCAACAAATCGCGGTAACCGCCTACATCGCCATGCTCGCCCTGGCCGCCTGCAGCTCGGTCGGACTCGCCCTAGGAATCGCCGGAGCCATCACCTGGGCCTTCGCCCACGGCCACGGTCTGGCCTCCTTCCTACGCGACCCCAACACCGCCTTCACCGAATACCCCAAGAACACCACCCCCGGCCAACTACTACTCGACACCCTCGACTTCGCCCTGACCTTCATACCCGGCTCCGCCATCGCACTGGGCACCCGCCGGGCAGTCACCACCGCCGCCACCAGACAAACCACCCGCCAAGCCGCAGAAACCGCAGCAGAACAAGCCGGCCGCTCCGCCGCCCGCACCTGGACCAAACAACAAGTAAGCGACTGGGTCAACGGACTGCGCACCGTCGTCCGCAAACCCTCTACCACCGCAATCCAGTACCAACACCGCGTCCTAGGCACCAACGTCGAGCGCGTCATCCCCACAGGCGTCCCCGGCGAGACCATCGTGGCAGACGCCGTCACCAAGGAAGGGAACATCGCCATGGCCTACGAAGCAAAACACACTGCAGGCGGAGCGAATGCTCTATACGAAGGAGGCAATAAGCCGGAGTTTCTATACCGACAATTCGACCTAGAGATAGAGCGATACGGGCGGGCGATACGAAATCCAGACAATCCCCTAGGAGGTCTCACTCTCGTCACCAACACCGAGAAAGCCGCCGAATTCCTCGGGCAACGCGCCCACAGTATACTCGGCGACGACATCCAACTGACCATCAAGGTAATCCCCTAAGGATGCCTACACAATAGCACAGACAAGGAAAGACTCATGAGTTCATATTATTCGATACTGCCTCCAGGACACACAGACTCGATCATCGCAGACAAAGACACTTTTATTCGTGCCGCCCAGAAGCAATGGCCCGGATGTCGCATATTCCACGCCGGACATGGAGAACACGACTCAGATGTAGACATCTTCCCGATATTCGATGGCACCGAGATGCAGGTATTTCACTTTCCTGACGGAAAAGTTGTATCAGCTCGTGGCGCATTACCCGACCGGGGGATTGCAGAAGTCGCCGCATGGGTGCGCACCTTGAATCCAGACCCTGACTTCGTTCTCTGGTTGACTGACATGTTCTTCACTGGCCACGTCGTACTCACCCCCGGCATCACCCCGGAGCAGATACGCGCCTCATGGGTCGACCACGCCGAGCACGACCCGGCAGTCGAGTACCCGGAATACTTCGGCAACTGAGTCTGCCACCGGCATTGCGGACCCCGGCATGTGGCGGTAACGTAACGGCGACTCGCCGGCCGGATATCCGGCCGGTGTGAGGAACGTAGAAGCGTAGGTGAGGCACGGTGAGTAGACGACACCCTCACGGGCACGGGCCCGACAACGAGTCGACTGAAGCGCCCGCGGCAGACAACAGGAGCCTTGTGGTGCGCATCGTCCCCACCGGCATCCCCGGGGAGACGGTGGCGATCGACAAAATCACCCTGGAGGATGACTACGCGACCTCCTGGCTGAGCAAGTACGCTGGCGACCCCGCCACCCAGTACCGCGGCGCCAGACCACGCGGCCTGTACCGCCAGCTCGACCGCGAACTGGAGCGCCACGGGCGCACCATCAACCACCCGAGCAACCCGCTCGGCAAACTCATACTCGTCACCAACACCAAGCAATCTGTGGCTCTCCTACAGCAGCGGGCCCGAGAGGTATTGGGCGCCGACTTCCCCGTGACTGTCAAGCTCATGCCCTAAGCCCCTGGCGCACCCCAAACAGAACAGACCGCCCCAGCACCCTCCCCGGGTCGGCACCCCGGAGATCTCCAACCAAGCGAGGAACCACCCATGAGCGCCAAGTACACGATCCTGCCACCCGGCCCCACCGACCTGATCATCGCCGACCGGGACACCTTCATCACCGCCGCCCAGCAGCACTGGCCCGGATGCCGCACCTTCCTCGCCAGTCACGGACCCCACGACTCCGACGCCGACGTCTTCCCCATCTTCGACGGCGAAGAACTAGAGGTCTGTCACTTCCCCGATAACCAGACCATCGGCGTCGACGCACTATCCGGAACCACCGCCGTCGCCGAGGTCGCCGCCTGGGTGCGCTCCCTCAACCCCGACCCCAACCTCGCCCTGTGGCTGACCGACGACTTCTTCCAAAACCACGTAGTGCTCACCCCAGGCATAACCCCGGAACAGATCAACACCTCCTGGGTCAACCACGCCGAACACAACCCCATGACCGAGTACCCCCAGTACTTCACCGACGCACCCGGCGTATTCACGCCCCAGCCACAGCCCGCCACCAAAACCGGGCGGCTACCCCACTGGATCTCCGGCAGAGGCCGATAGCACAGAGCAGCCGAGGGAGACGGAAGGCTTGCCCGGGCCGCCGGAAACGCGTCGAGGCCGGCCGTATCGGCCGACCTCGACGGTAATAACAACCGAACTCGGTGGTTATTTCGACCGAACTCGGTGGTTACTTCAACCGAACTCGGTGGTTACTTCAACTGAACTCGGTGGTTACTTCAACCGAACTCGGTGGTTATTTCTACCGAACTCGGTGGTTATTTCTACCGAACTCGGTGGCGGGGAGGGCGCCCGGGATAGGAAGCGCCGCTCCGTGCCGCTCCGGCTCAGGCGGCCACGGCGGCGGGCTGCGCCTCGGCCGCGGCCTCAGCGGCGAGCTTGCGGGCCCGGGCCTGCTTGAGGACGAGCACGCAGATGGCGGTGACGACCATTCCGGCGATGATGGAGATGAAGAAGCCGAGCAGGTTGTCAATCGCGAAGAACACGAAGATGCCGCCGTGCGGAGCCCGCGAACCCACGTGCAGCGCCATGGACAGGGCACCGGTGACGGCGCCGCCCAGCATGGACGGCGGGATGATGCGCAGCGGGTCGGCGGCCGCGAAGGGGATGGCGCCCTCGGAGATGAAGGAGGCGCCCAGCAGCCAGGCGGCCCGCCCATTGTCCCGCTCGACATCGGTGAACAGTCCCGGACGCACGGTGGTGGCCAGGGCCAAGGCCAGCGGCGGAACCATGCCGGCCGCCATAACAGCGGCCATGATCTCGTAGGAGGCAGTGGTGGCCGCGGACAGACCGGCGGAGGCGAACAGGTAGGCGGCCTTGTTGACCGGACCGCCCAGGTCGAAGCACATCATCAGACCGAGGATCACACCCAGGATTACGGCGGAGCCGGAGTCGGCCATGGAGGTCAGCGACTGGCTGAGCCAGTTCATCAAGGAGGCCAGGGGGTTGCCCAGAACCATGTACATCAGGGAGCCGACCACCAGCGTGGTGCACAGCGGGATGATTACCACCGGCATCAGGCTGCGCAGCCAGCGGGGCACGTCCAGGCCCGCCAGCCAGGCGGCCATGTAACCGGCCAGCAGACCACCGATCAGACCCCCGATGAAACCGGCACCGATGGCCACCGACAGGGCGCCCATGGCGAATCCGGGGGCGATACCGGGACGTCCGGCCAGGCCGAAGGCCGTGTAACCGGCCAGCGCGGGCACCAGGAAGTTCATGGCCGCGCCGCCCAGAAGAGCGAAGACCGCACCGATATAGGCCATCAGCGGGGAGCCGCCCAGAGCGTGCGGGGCGGCATAGTCCGGATTGTTCAGATCCGGCAGGTTCCACAGGCTGGAGGCCGCGAGCCCCTCATCGGCATTGCCGATCACGATGTTCTGCGCGGTGCTGCCGATATCGTAGCCGCCGAAGAGGAATCCCAGAGCGGTCAGCAGACCACCCGCGGCTACGAAGGGGATCATGTAGGACACGCCGGTCATCACCGAGCGTTGCAGGCGCCGCGCCCAGTGGACCTGCTCCTCCTCACCCTCGGATTCTCCGCCCGCGGCCGCGGTCACGCGCTTGGCGTCGGGGTCGTCAATGGCAGCCAGGGCCTGGTCCACCAGCGAGCCGGCATCGTTCACGGCGGCCTTGACGCCGACGTCGATCACGGGCTTGCCGGCGAAGCGCTCCAGGCCCTTGACCGGCAGATCGTGGGCGAAGATGACGGCGTCGGCCGACTGGATCAGATCGGCGTCGAGCCAGTCGATCTTGCCCGATCCCTGACCCTCGATGCGCACGGTCACGCCGCGCTCCTTGCCGGCCTGCTCGAGCGCTTCGGCGGCCATGAAGGTGTGGGCGATGCCGGTGGGGCAGGAGGAGACGCCGACAATGACGCGTCCGGTGTCGGCGGTCGCCGCCGCAGATGGGGCGGTGGTCCCCTCCCCCGCGGCCGGCTGCTCGGCGGAGGCGGCGTCGTCGTCGAGCAGCTCGGGCTGAACCTGCGCGGTGACCAGCCGGGCGGCGTCCTCGGGGGTGGCCGCGGCCCGCAGGGCGTCGGTGAACTCGGACTTCATCAGGCCACGGGCCAGTTTGGCCAGCAGCTGCAGGTGGAAGTCGTCGGCGCCGGCGGGGGCGGCGATCATGAACACGAGGTCGGCGCCCTGGCCGTCGGCGGCACCGAAGTCAACCGGCTCGGTCAGCCGAGCGAAGCCGAGGGAGGGGGCCAGCACATGTGGGCTGCGGCAGTGCGGGATGGCGATGCCGCCGGGAATGCCGGTGGGCGCGGTGGCCTCACGGGCCAGGGCGTCCGCGGCGAGCCCCTCATTGGTGTCGGCACGGCCCGCGGCGGCGACGACGTCGGCCAGATAGTTGATGACCGCCTGCTTGTCGGTGCCCGCAGATGCGTCCAAACGAACAAGTTCGGGGACGATCAGCGGCGTGTTCGCTGAATTGGTGGGCTGGGACATGGTGTTTTCCTTGTTGTCTCCTGGTAGTGCCGCTCCGCCGTTGCGGCGCGGGTTGGGATCGGATGCGCGGACCGGTGGCTCGCGCCGGGCAGGTTGGTTCTGGTAGGTGCTTGCGGACCGGGGGCTCACAGCTCGGTGACTACGGCGCTGCGGTCCGGCAGGTCGCCGGGGCCGGGCAGGGTGGTTCCGGGCAGGCCGGCGGCGGCGGAGCCGTAGGCCATGGCGGTGGCCAGGCGCCGCGGGGCGCTCTCTCCGCGAACGTCGGCGAGGATGTAACCGGCGACAGAGGAATCGCCCGCGCCGACGGTGGAGATGACCGGCACGGCGGGAGCGGAGGCCCGCCAGGCTCCGTCCGCGGTTACCAGCACGGCGCCGGCGCCGCCCAGAGTGGCCATCACCGCCCGCACCCCCCGGTCCACCAGCACGCGGGCAGCCGCAGCCACGGGCGCGTAGTCACCGGCGATGGCCCCCTCCTCCAGGGCCGTGGCGCGCTCGGCGGGCAGCCCGGCGAGTTGGCCGAGCTCCTCACCATTGGGTTTGATCAGGTCGGGGGCGGCGTCCGGCAGGGCGGCGGCCAGAGCCGCCAGGGGTGCGTCCGAGGTGTCGACGGCGATGCGCAGCCAGGGTGCCGCCTGGCGCAACAGACCGACCAGGCGCGCATACCAGTCGCTGGGAGCACCCGGCGGAAGCGAGCCGGACAGTACGGCCCAGCTGTTCCCGGCGCCCGTATCGGCCCCCACCGCGACGGCCTCACGCAGCGCCGCCTCGACTGCGCCGACCTCGGCAGTGGCCAGGCCGGCGCCCGGCTCGTTGAGTTTGGTGGTGGTTCCGTCCGGCTCCGTCACGGCGGTGTTGATACGCACCGCGCCGGCCACGTCGACTGTGACCGCTGACAGGCCCACGGCGTCCAACGCCTTCAGGGCGCTCACCAGCGGGTCGTAATCGGGTGCGGGCAAGATGGCGGTGACCTCCTGGCCCGAGCGCGCGAGCACACGGGCCACGTTGAGCCCCTTGCCGCCCGGCTCGGTGGTGACCGACCGGAGGCGATTGACCCCGCCGCGCACAAGCGGCCCGGCGAGCGTGACCGTGCGGTCCAGCGAGGGATTTGGGGTGAGGGTGATGATCATGCGAGAAGTACCTCGGTTCCTGAGTCGGCGAGTTGGGCGGCTAGTGGGCTGGGGAGGGCGGCGTCGGTGACCAACAGGTCGACCTCGTCCAGGTCGGCGAAGGAGACCAGATGTTCTTGGCCGATTTTGGTGGCGTCGGCCAGGACGACGACTCGGCCTGCGGCGCGAACCATCGCCCGCTTGACGGCCGCCTCATCCGGGTCGGGGGTGGACAGGCCGTGCTCGGCGGTCAGGCCGTTGGTGCCCATGATGGCCACGCTCACCCGCAGTGCGGCCAGTGCCTCCAGGGCCTCGGGGCCGACGGCCGCCTGGGTGATGCCGCGTACCTGGCCGCCGAGCATGCGCACGGATAGGTCGTTGCGGCCGGCCAGCAGGGCGGCGGTGAGCACGGAATCGGTGATGACGTGCAGGTCCAGTCCTTCGGGCAGCAGACGGGCCAGACAGCCGACGGTGGTGCCGGCGTCCAGCAGGACGGTGGCACCGGGGCGCAGCCCCAGGGCACCGACCGCAGCGGCGGCGATAGCCTGTTTGGCGGCGGCACCGAGCAGTTCGCGCTCGGCCACGGCGGTCTCCGGCAGCGCCAGGACGGTGGCGGGTACGGCGCCTCCGTGGACCTTGCGTACGGCACCGGCCCGGTCAAGGGCGGTCAGGTCACGGCGGATGGTCTCGACGGTCACGCCGTAACGGGCAGCCAGGTCGGCGACGGCGACGCGGCCCTCGCGTGCGACCGCGTCGACGATGTCCTGCTGGCGTTGCTCGGCATTCATTGCGCACCTCCACCCTGAAGCCCGTTCGGACGTAAGTGTATGTCCGAACGGGCGTGAATAGGAAGAGGAACGAGCAGATTAGATGTGATTCATGTCCGCTCGGGCATAGCAAGGCCGATCCAGGGGCGAATCACGAGTCTGACCCTGCGGTCGGCGCACTCCGGCTGCACCTGCCCGGAAGCGGCGGCCTCGGCAGACCCCGGGCCCGGCCCGGCGCCCAAGCGGGGTCGGCGCCCAAGCGGGGTCGGCGCCCGACCGGGCCACCGGGACCACCGGGCCACCGGGACCACCGAGCTACCGGGGCCACCGGGACCACCGGGCCACCGGGGCCACCGGGACCACCGGGACCACCGGGACCACCGGGCCACCGGCTCACAGTCGCAGCAGCGGCAGGTAGTCGGACAGGTCGCAGCGTTCACCGGAGGCCTGCAGCGCCCCGGAAGCCAGGGCCTGCTCCCACGCCATTCGGCCGGTGGCCAGGGCCAGCCAGGTGGTGGCATCGGTCTCCACCACGCTGGGCGGCGTGCCGCGACGGTGAACGGTGCCGGCGACCGCCTGGGTGACTCCGAAGGGCGGCACCCGGACCTCCACTGCATGGCCGGGGGCGCAGGCGGACAGTTCCTCCAGGGTGTAGCGCACGGCGGTTGCGGTGTCGGAGCGCCGGGGTCGGTTGCCGGAGTCGGTTTGGTCGGCCCACCGATGCACGCATTGCGCGCCGGCGGCGGGATCTATGCGTCGTTTCACGTATCCGACGGTACGACGCGGCACTGATTCGACATACCCTTGCGGATCACCCGATAGCAGGCGAAGCCACCGGCCGCCAGCAGCGCGGCACTCATCATGCCGAAGGATCCCAGGAAATCCGGCACGCCCGCCTGAGCCAGGGAATCCTGCTCCGGCGCAACCACCACCTGCGCTCCGGGCGGCGCATCCGCACCGCCCGAGGCGGCCGGAACGAAGGCCTGCAGGTCGATGCTCCGGGTCGAACCGTCACCGGCAACCAGCGTAAAAGAAACCACCGCGCAAGCCGCCGCAACACTCACGCCGTGGCTCTGCCCGCCTTCCCCCGGACAGACCGTGGTAGCGACGTCGTCGGGAAGAGCCACTTTCAAGGTGGCCATACCGGTCTCGGGCAGTTCGGGGGTGATGGTGGTGTCGATCATGGCACTGGTCAGTTGCTGAGTGCCCCCGTCGGCGAGGGCCACCGTGGCGGTGACCTCCCGGGCGGCGCTCGGGGCCGACAGCTCGGAGGCGGCCGTGAAGCTCAGTCCGGTGAGGCGGACGGTGGCGGCGCCAGCGGCGGCATCGGTATCCATGTCGACCCCGATCTGCCGTTTGGTCAGATCCGAGGGGTCGGCGTTCCCGGCCTGGAAATACTCGGCGGTCACCGCCCGGTCAAGCACACCGGTGCCGGTCACCTCCGCCTCCCCCAGGACGGTGAAGCCGTCTCCGCCCATCAGCATGAAGGAGTTCGACGCCACCACAACCTCGGCGTCGTCGGCGAGCTCCACACCGTCTACATAAACCGAGCGGATCACACGGGCGCGGGAGGCATCGACGGCGGTCTTAAGGTCGGCAAGGTCCCGCTCTCCGGCGGCGATCCGGCTCCAGTACTCCTCGAGCTCATCGGCGGCGTTCTGGTCGATATAGACCTGCACATTGGACGAAACGCCGAGCATGAGCACCGGGAGGGAGGTGTCGGGCTGCCACTGCTGGGCGAGCACCTCCTTGAACTGTGCGCCCGAGTAGGTGGCGTAGCCCATCTCATTGCCGAAGGGTTGGACCGTATAGGCATCCCCCTCGGTCAGATCGCCGCGCAGATAGTCGGCGCGCACGCCGCCGGGATTCATCAGCCCGACGAAATGCTCGCCTTCAGGCCGGGCATCGGTGACCAGCCAGGACCGATAGGAGTCCGCGATGACATTGGAGGCCGTCGACTCGGTGGAGCGGTTGGCGCCGGGGTCGGAGCCGTTATTGGTGCCGCGGTAGAAACCCGTGTCCAGGGTGGTCAGGACGCGGCCGCCGGCTACCCGGGAGTCGTGGGCGGCCTGATCGACGATTCCCTGGACGCCATAGGCGTCGCTGGTGCAGTCCGAGGCAGTCAGGTCGATGTTCTCAGCCTTCACAACGCCGACTGCGCCGGTGGCGGGGTCGTAGGACAGGGCGATATTGCCCAGAAACTCGCCGAACTGGCCGGGCTGGACGACGGCGATGCGGTTGCCGTCCTTACCGGTGACGGTGGCGGCGTGGGCGACATGGGTGTGACCTCCGACGACGGCGTCGACCGAACCGTTGAACTGCGTGGCGTACACCTCGGCGTCCTCATGCGCCAGCACGATCACCACATCGGCCTCCCCGTTGGCGCCGTCACCGTCCTTCAGTGCGGCCGCACGCGTGTTGGCGGTCTCCATCAGGTCAACCACCTGCAGTCCCTCCAAGGCCTGTCCGGACACCAGGGAAGGCAGGGAGTCGGTGACCACTCCGATGAAGCCGACAGTCACGCCGTCGACCTGCGTGGTCCATACGCCGTCGCCATCACCCTCGGAGCTCAGGGCGGCGCTACCGGTGACGTTGGCGGCCAGCACCGGGGCGTCGAAGGCGCCCAGCAGGCGGGAGGCCAGATCCGTGGCGCCGCCGTCGAACTCGTGATTGCCGGCGGCGGTGACGTCCAGGCCGATCGCGTTGAGGAAGTCAATGGTGGGCTGGTCCTCCAGAACCGATGAGATGAAGGCGGAGGCACCCACATTGTCCCCGGCGGAGACCAGCAGTGTGTTGGGCTGTGCGGCACGTGCCGCCGCGACCTCGCAGGCCAGGGTGACGGCGCCGGGGTCGGTTACCAGCTGCGTCCCCTCACTTAGGGTAGATACGCGCTCAATGTGGCCACCGAAGTCGCTGAGAGCGAGCAGGTTAATGTTGACGGGGGCGTCGGCGACCTGAGCACCGAGCATGCCCTCAATGGGGGCGGCGACGACCACCGGGCCGCCGATGGAAGCCCCGGCGACCGCGACCGGCGAGGCCGCTGCGGCGGGAGCGAAGGCTGCAAGTACGAGAGTCGTAAAGGAGACGGCTGCCCGAGTGAGGTGTCGCGATCTCATAGTGGTCCTCGTCGTGATCGTCAATAGGCCGAACGATTGACATCACCATAGGTGTCAGGACACCTGGGGTCCATGACACTGACCAATTAGCAACGATGACAATTTGGCGATGCTGAACACCCCTTGCCCTATCGCTGCGCCGGCGGGCCGCGCCACAGACCATCTCACCCGAAATACCGGGCAACAACAACGGTGTCCGACCCCTTCTCAGGAAGATGCCGGACACCGTTCACGAGTAAACCGCCCTAGAAATCGTAATCCCAGGGTGACCGCGACCGCCGATCGGGTCGGCCGATCGGCCGACGGGCGTCAGACGATGCCGTGGGCGATCATGACGTCGGCGACCTGGGTGAAGCCGGCGGCGTTGGCGCCCAGGACGTAGTCGCCGGGGCGGCCGTAGGTCTCGGCAGCCGCCACGCAGGAGTCATGGATGTCGGCCATGATGCCGGTGAGCTTCGCCTCGGCGGTGGCGAAGTCCCAGCGGGTGCGGCCGGCGTTCTGCTCCATCTCCAGCGCAGAGGTGGCCACGCCGCCGGCGTTGGAGGCCTTGCCGGGGGCGTAGAGGATGCCAGCGGCCTGGAAGGCCTCAATGGCCTGCGGGGTGCAGGGCATGTTCGCCCCCTCGGCGACGACGGCGCAGCCGCTGCGCAGCAGGGCGGTGGCGGAGTCGGCGTCGAGCTCGTTCTGGGTGGCGCAGGGCAGGGCGACGTCGACCGGGACGTCCCAGGGGCGCCCCTCGGTGACCAGGCGGGCGCCGGGGCGGCGGGAGACGTAGTCGGCGACGCGGCCGCGCTCGACCTCCTTGACCTGCTTGAGCAGCTCCAGATCCACGCCGGCCTCGTCCACGACGTAGCCGGAGGAGTCGGAGAAGGTGATGGGCCGGGCGCCGAGCTGCTGGGCCTTCTCAATGGCGTAGATGGCCACGTTCCCAGCACCGGAGACGGCAATCCGCTTGCCCTCCAGGCTATCGCCGCGGGTGGCCAGCATGGACTGGGCGAACAGGACCGTGCCGTAGCCGGTGGCCTCGGTGCGCACGAGGGAACCGCCCCAGGCCAGGCCCTTGCCGGTCAGCACACCGGCGTCGTATGAGTTGCGCAGGCGCTTGTACTGGCCGAACAGGTAGCCGATCTCGCGGCCGCCCACGCCGATGTCACCAGCGGGGACGTCGGTGTCAGGGCCGATGTGGCGGGACAGCTCGGTCATGAAGGACTGGCAAAAGCGCATTACCTCGGCGTCGGAGCGGCCGTGCGGGTCGAAGTCAGAACCGCCCTTGCCGCCGCCGATGCCCTGACCGGTCAGTGCGTTCTTGAAGATCTGCTCGAAACCGAGGAACTTGATAATGCCGGCGTTGACACTCGGGTGGAAGCGCAGGCCGCCCTTGTAGGGGCCGAGCGCCGAGTTGAACTCGATACGGAAGCCGCGGTTCACGTGCACCTGACCGGCGTCGTCCACCCACGGGACGCGGAACATAATCTGCCGCTCGGGCTCGACGATGCGCTCCAGGAGTCCGTCCTCGGCGTAGTGGGGGTGCTTGGCAATGACGGGGTCCAGCGACTCCAGCACCTCGCGGACGGCCTGGTGGAACTCTTCCTCCCCGCGGTTGCGGGCCACAACCTGTTCGTAAACCTTCTCAACAACGTCCTGCATACGGGATCTCCTTCACCTGTCACCTGGCAGCGGCACACCCGACCTGGAGTCGGTGCCGTGTGGCTGCGATTACGGCGCAGGAGCACGTCTTTGAGCAGGCGGGCGTCCCGCGCTGGGCCAAAGCGTCGCACCCCACGGGTAACTGAGACGAAACATCTCATGCTTCGGTCGGCGCCACCGCGGCCGCGCCGTGGTGACCGTTTGCCAGGCGCACCTGTCGCGGCGCTACCGCGGCCGCGCGGCCACGCCGAGCCGCCTGTCCGTGCGCGACGGGCAATCTAAGCGTCAAAGCGCCACAACCGCCTGGGCCGGGCTTGTGTTGCTATCGGGTCCGTAGGCAACGAGCAATCTGAGCGTCAAAGCGCTGCGTAGGCGGCGTCTTCGACGGGCTCGAGCCACTCGTTGGAGGTGTTCTCCCCAGGGACTGCAAGCGCGATGTGGGAGAACCAGGAGTCCGCCTTGGCACCGTGCCAGTGCTTGGCGCCAGCGCGGATGAACACCACCGACCCGGGTTCTAGGGAGACCGGGTCATGTCCCTCCTCCTGGAACCATCCGGAGCCGGCGGTGCAGATCAGCACCTGACCGCCGCCGGAGGTGGCGTGATGGATGTGCCAGTTGTTGCGGCAACCGGGTGAGAAGGTGACATTGTGGATGCCGACGGCACACTCGGGGTCGTCGACGAGCTCCTTCAGATAGCTGTCGCCGATGAAATACTGGGCTAAGGTGGAGTTCGGCTCGCCCTTGCCGAAGACGTTCTCGGCGGCGAATACGGATTCGTCGGTGGTGGCGGTCATGATGGCTCCTCTCCTGCGGCCACTGTGGTCGCACGGCATCACACTACGAGCGTCGCCCAGCTCCAGCCAGGCACCGGGCGGCCCCCCAAGCACCGCCCCCAATCCCATCGAGTTCGGTCGAAATAACCACCAAGTTCGGCCGAAACAACCACCGAGTTCGGTCGATATGACCATCGAGTTCGGTCGGCGGGGCCGGCGGGTGGGGGAAGTGTCCGGATTCGGCACAAACGAGGATCCCTCGCCCGACGTCGTCTACCAGGTCCGTATGGTTCCAAGGAATCTGAGGGCACCTGCCGGCAGAGGCGGTGTTTTTGTACCGAATCTGGACACTTTGGCTCTCGGCTGCTGGCCTACCGCCCTGGTGTGGCGAGCATGCCAGTTGGACCATCTGGCTGCCGTTGGACTGCCTGAAACGCACTCTCAGACGGTCCAACCGCAGTAACACGGTCCATGTACAAGGCCAGCAGCAGGCCGGGCCCACACCCACCCACTACACCCTCAATCCGGAAGAGCCGCATTACCCTCTATTGGTACTGTCCCCCAGCTCACCCCCTCCGACCAGTCGGCCAACTGCCGCATTCGGCGCCTCCCAAAGACCGCAATAGCACTGAGCGGTGCACTATCCGGCCGCGACTACCTCGACGGCGACTCCCACCGCCTCATATGTGTCCCTTGTGCGTGCGTCCCTGGTGGCGAGCAATGCGCCATTCTCCAGTGCCGCAAGGGCGACCAGACCGTCGTAGACGGCACCGCCTGCGATTCCAAGGCTGGCCAATCGCCGGTGCGCCGTGATCGCCGAATTCGCAGAAAGGGCGAGCACCTCCGGGAAACGGTCGTCAATAAGCGCGACCGCGTCTTCGGCGGACACGCGCGCGTCTGCGGGCAACCGCGTCAGCACCGCATAAGTCTCCGCCAGGGCGTGTCCACTGAGGCTCAGCCGCCTCCCCCTCGCCCAGTCACGCACCGGGCGGTGCGCCTCATGGGAGGCTACCAGCAGAGGAATGGCAACACTCGTATCGACGGCTATGCGCGTAGTTCCGTTCACCTTCTGCCACCATCGATCAGTGCAAACATCACGTCATCGGTTACTGGGGTCTGCGAAGTGGCGACCAGGTTCCCGTCCTCATCGCGCACCACCCGTGCGGCACGCCCCCCCGGAATCACTTGCACGCCGGCACCATAGGGAGACACATCGACCTTCGTACCCGGCAGCAATCCAAGCGACTCCCGCAGTCGCTTCGGCAGGAGGATGCGGCCGCCCGAATCAATCGTCACCTCCATGGGAGGAGGTTACCATCGCAATCCCACTTCGTTCAGTGGCGTTCGCAAAGACGCGGCAGGACTGGCATGGTCGACGCCGTCCCCTCCACGCCGTTGCCACGCCCGACCTTTACCTGCAACCGGAGGCGCCGGCCGTGCGTCCTGGAATATCTCCACGCCGCCCGACTTGCTCCGGCATGTGTGCGCCCTCGAGAGCATGCCGGCTGACCGGCCCGCCGTCGTCGCCGTCGACGGGCGCTCCGGCAGCGAGAAGAACCTTGCACGCCGGCCAGCCTCGCTGGAGCCAAGCACGCAGATGCCGCATATCTATGACCCGGATTGGAACGGGCCGCTTTACTAGTGGGACCACGCGCTTGTGGCACGGCTGCGGGCCGACGACATGGTGGAGTTCATCCCGCCGGCCCCACCAACCGAACTCGACGGTCATATCGACCGAACTCGACGGTCATATCGACCGAACTCGATGGTTATTTCAACCGAACTCGACGGTTGTATCGCTGTCGGACCGCTCTCGAAGGGCCTGGAGCCGGCAGGTGCGCAAACTCTCAAACGACCAGCCAGATGGCGCCGGTGATCAGGAACCCGGTGAGTCCACCAATGGTTGACAGCAGCGTCCATTTCTTCAGCCCATCCTTGACGGACAGGCCCATGTACTTGGTGACAATCCAGAATCCAGAGTCGTTGATATGGGAGAAGCCCAGGGCGCCGAAGCTGATCGCCATCTGAATCAGGACGACCTGGAGGGGCGAGTATCCACCGCTGGCAACCGCATCCGACAACAGTCCGGCCGCTGTCAAGATCGCTACCGTCGCCGACCCCTGCGAGGCCCGCAGCGCCGCCGAGATGACGAAAGCGGTCAGCAAAATCGGCATATGCGCCGCCACCAGGGCCTGCGCGAGCGCATCGCCGATACCGCTAGCCACCAGGACCCCGGCGAACACTCCCCCGGCGCCGGTGACGAACACAATGGTGGCCACATCGGGCAGTGCGGAGTCCAGGACCTTACCGCGCTGCTCCAAGGACCAGCCCTGCTGACGACCAACGATGAAGTAGGCGAGCATGACGGCGGTCAGCAGCGCCGTCATCGACGAACCGATGAAGCCGAGCACCGCATGCGCGGGGGAGTCCTCATCCACCAGCATCTGCCCGACCGTACCCACCATGATCTGCGCAATCGGCTCAACAATCAGGAAGATGACCGTTCCGGGGCCGGTGGCGTGGGCACGGGGAACCGCGCCGCCGGGCGTGTAGGTGGACTCGGCACTCTCCGAGGCACTGCCGAGCGGGGTCTGCCCGATCGGCACCGCCTCCAGGCCCAGCCGTTTAGACGCGAAGTAGACCACCACGGCCACAAGTGCGCACGCGGGTAGGGCCAGCAGCATCAGCAGTCCGACGTCGACCCCCAGGGTGGCCGCAGAGGCGACCGGGCCCGGGTGGGGCGGGAGTACCACGTGCAGGGCCATCATCGTAGCCGCCACCGGCAGACCGATCTTGAGCGGGTTGATCTTCGCGATGTAGGCGAAGCCGAACACGATCGGCGCCAGGATGATGAAACCGACGTCGAAGAAGATCGGGATGCCGAGGATGAAGGCGGCAGCGACCACGGCCGCGACCACGCGCTCGCGTCCCAGCATGCGCGTGAAGCGGTCGGCCAGCACCTCCGCGCCCCCGGCGGCTTCAATGACCCGGCCCAGCATGGCTCCCAGACCGACGACCATGGCCACCGATCCCAGGGTCCGGCCCATGCCGTCGATCATGGTCTGGACCACGTCGCCGATTGGAATGCGCGCGGCCAACGCGAGCACCAGGGACACCAGGAGCATGGCCACGAAGGCGCTCATTTTGGCCCGGATGACCAGCAGCAGCAGAACAGCAATCGCCGCTACGGCAAGTAGCAGCAGGGCAGTGGTGGACATGATGAGGCCTCAATCCCGCTCGGGCGCGATCACGGTGATAACTGCGGAGTCATCCTGCGCCCCCAGGCCCCGCCGCGCCCCCTGCAGGTACAGCTGCTCGGCGGCGGCCGCCACCGGCGTGGACAGGCCAACCGACTTGGCGGCGGCGGTGACAATGCCCATGTCCTTGACGAAGATGTCGAGCCGCGAGCGCACTTCCGGTCCCTGCTCGTCGTAGGCCTGGAGCATGCGCGGCCCACGGTCCCCGAGCATGAAGGACTCCGCCGCACCGGCCATAAGCGCCTTCAGGGCGGCCTCCACGTCCAGGCCGAGGCCCCGGGCCAGCGCGAGCGCCTCGCCGGCGGCGGCGATGTGCACGCCGCACAGCAGTTGGTTGACGGTCTTCATGGACTGGCCGTAGCCGGGCTCATCGCCTACGCGCACCAGCGTGGAGGACATCGCCTCCAGCACGTCCTCGGTGGCGGCCCATGCCTGGTCGTTAGCGCCGACGACGACGAGCAGGTCGCCGGTGCCGGCGCGTGCGGGCCCGCCGGAGACGGGGGCGTCCACCAGCAGCAGGCCCATATCCGCCAGGCGGTCGGCGACGGCCTCCACGCCGGCTCCGCCCACCGTGGAGGTGAGCAGGACGGCGGCGCCGGGGCGCATGGCGGAGGCGATGCCGTCCGGGCCGAACAGCAGCTCCTCCAGCTGCGCCTGGTTGCGCACGGCCACCAGCACGACGTCGGCGTCGCCGGCGGCCTCGGCGGCCGAGGCTGCGGGCACGACGCCGGACTGCTCGGCGAGGGCGAGTCGTTCGGTGGCGATGTCGAAGCCGCTGACGGTGAAGCTCTGGGACAGGTTCGTGGCCATGGGCAGGCCCATGGCGCCCAGTCCCAGTACGGCAATGGTGGTGGTCATAATGAGATCTCCTTCGATCGGTTGTGGGGCATGCGCCCCGGGTGTTGGCGTGATGTAGTTGGCAGTGGTCAGGTGTGTGGCGCGCGGCCAGGCGGTCAGGCGCTAGAGGCGGTCAGGCGTTGAGGGTGCGTACGACGGCGGTGAGCGAGTCCTCGTCGCCGACGTTGCCGGCGAACACGATGTAGGGGACGCCCGCGGCCGGGCCGTCCTGCGGCTCCCACAGGGAGACGATGCCGGGCAGCATGGGGCCGCGCACCAGCGCCCGGCGCACGCCCAGGCCGCGGGAGGCGACGTCGGAGGAGGTGATGCCGCCCTTGGCGATGACGAAGCGGGGGCAGCGGGCGGCGACGATGCGCTGGACGATCTCGACGACGGCGGCGGACACGCGCCGGGCGAATTCCAAGGACTCCTCCGCGTCCCGCCCGGCCACGAAGGCGCCGCCGCGGCGGACCACCACGTTGCCCCGCCTCAGCGCGGCGGCGGCCTGCTCGGCGACCTGTTCGACGTGCGGGTCGCGCCGGTCCGGGTCGAGCACGGTGGGGACGTCGATGACGACTTCGGGCGTGTCGGTGGCCGCGCGCAGCGCGTCGACCTGCCGTCCGGTCAGGCCCACATGCGAGCCGACCACGATCAGCCCGCCGACGGCGTCGGAGGCGGGGGCGAAGTCGGCCGGCCGGGCCTGCTCGGGGGTCAGGGGCGCATGCGGCACCTGTCCGATGCGCGCCCGGACGAAGGGCGGGCCGACCCGGTAGACGAAGTTCGCGCCGTCGGCCTCCGCCCGCTGCAGGGCGCGAGCCAGCAGCAGTAGGTCGTTCTCCTCCACGCAGTCGACGGCGATCGGCGTGCGGTTGTGCACGGAGGTGAGCCGGTCGACGACGGCGTCCGCGTCGGTGCGTAGCATCTCCAGATCGATTACGACCACGTCCTGCGCCCGGGTGGCGCCGGCGGTCTTCTCCTCAACCCATTCGGGCAGGGAGGAGGAGCGGTAGCCGAAGGTCTTGTCGGCGGCGAATTCTGTGTCCCCTACGGGCACGAAGCCCTTCTGGGGACTGCCGGCGTAGTGAGTGCCGTGTACGGTGATGCGCCCGGCGTCGGGGAAGGCCGGGGACAGAATGACGCCGTCCACAGCCGTGCCCGCGCGCTCGAGCAGGGCGGCGATGGTGTCGGGTTCGAGCGGGAAGTGGCCGCGCAGCGTGGAGTCGGAGCGGGACACGAAGGCGATCGGCCTGCCGACCGCCGTCGATGCGGCCAGGGCGTTGGCGACCACCTCGGTGTTGACCCGGGCGGCCGCCTCGGGGTCGAGGCTGCGCGAGTTTGTCATCACGTATACGGCGCTGGCGCCGGTGGACAGTGCCCACTCCAGGTCCTCGACCTCCCACCCGGTGACCACGGGCAGATCCGCGATGGACTGGGTGCCGGTGGGGTCGTCGTCGAGGACGATCAGCACTCGACTTAGGGCGACGGCGATATCCGCCGGGTCCACGGCCGGGCCGAGCGGTATGCCGGCGGTGAGCTCATCCAGGGTCTTCATGAGTGCACTCCTTTGTCACAGATTGGGTATGCGGTTGTGGGGCGGGCCGATCGGGTGCCTGCCGGGCACCGGTCCGGCGAAGCGCTCAGGTGGTGTATTGCAGGAGGTCGTTGGTGGTCTGATCCATGTGTGCGCGCATGGCCGCTTTGGCGGCGTCCGGGGAGCCGAGACGCAGCGCCAGGAGGATGCGCTCATGCTGGGCGATGGCGTGTACGCGCACCTCGTGGTGAGCGGAGGTGACCCGCCGCGCGGCCATGAGCTCTGCGCGCAGTGGCGCGTAGGTGGCGTGGATGAAGAGGTTTCCGGTGGCCTCAATGATGTGGTCGTGGAAGGCGAGGTCCGCGGCGGTCGCGGCCTCGACGTCGTCGGCGGCGTCCGCCTCCTTTAGCGCGGCGACGGTGGCCTCCATCGCGGTCAGGCGCTCGGGGGTGATGCGGGCGGCGGCAATACCGGTACTGCCGACCTCGATCATGCGGCGCACTTCCAGCAGGGCCAGGCCGATTTCGCGCTCCGAGCCCTCCCGGCGGGCCAGGGCCACCAGGCTGGCCAGGTCCTGCCATTCGGCGGGATCGTTGACGTAGGTGCCCGAGCCCTGCCGGGCGGACAGGACTCCTCTGGTGATCAGGACCCGGGTGGCCTCGCGGGCGGTGAGCCGGGAGACGGACAGGGCGGCGGCCAGCGCCTCCTCCCCCGGCAGTGCGGAGCCGACGGCGTAGGTGCCGTCCACGACGCGGCGCAGCACCTCGGCGACTGCGGCGTCAATGCGAGACGGGGCCATACCAGCTCAACTCCTCTGAGGACTTGGGTGTGAGAATACGCCTCCGACACTGAACACACAAGGGCGGTGGCGATTCAAGTCGCCCTGAATCGGCAGGCCAACACCAATAGATGACGGGAGGGCGAACCGCACGCAAACCATATTCCTCCGAGGACTGGCTGGCGTTCACTCGCCCGGACGCAGCCCGAGTTCTCCGCTCGGCGCCTCCATCCTTCTTGGCCGCCGAATGTCTGACACAGGTAGTACATCGGCGTACCATGAGCCCATGCGCACCGTAACCAAACGGGACCTCAATCAGCACACCGCCGTCGTGCTGGCCCAGGTCACCGAAACCGACGATGTGGTCGTGACCGAGCGCGGCACCCCACGCTGGCGACTCAGCGCCGTGCAGGGAGCTTCAAGTGCACTCGCGCGTCTGGAGCGCGAGGGTCTTTATACGCCTGCGGCCGAGACCCCCACGCCTTGGCCGTCCCACCCGGGCGGTCCGGCATACACGAGCGCCGAGGCGGACGCCCTGCTCGCCGAGCAGCGCGGAGACCACTGACCATGCCCGGTCAGGTGATATATCTCGATTCGTCGGTGGCCCTGCGCACGATCCTGGATGTGCCCGAGCGGGAGCAGGTCCAGGACTGGATGCAATCACCGGGGATGACGCTCGTCTCCTCTCGCCTGCTGCGCACTGAGGTCATCCGCGTCCTGCGAAGAGACAACCGGCCTCTACGTGACGGGCTTCCGCTGCTCGACCGCGTGGGCCTGATCGACATCACACGCCAAGTGCACACGGTGGCCGAATCCATCGAGAGGCACGTCAAGACCCTTGACGCCCTGCATCTGGCGACCGCTCTTGTCCTGGGTGAAACGAGCGCCGTCGCCACTCACGATGCCGCAATGAAGACCGTTGCCGAGAGTCTCGGGCTGAACGTGATCGACCCGGTCGACAATCCGTCCCCGCCGAAGTCGGCGTGAGCGGCACACCTCTTCACCTTTTGCGCACGCACCGCTCCGCCGGGACATGCACGCCAGCCGTCACCCGGGAAGCCGCAACCCGTGAGACCACCGGCGCCCTCCAACGCGAAGAGCTGTCATACCGGTTATACTTCGCATGTGAAGACGGCAGTATCCATACCAGACCCGGTGTTCCAGGAGGCTGAAAAAATCGCACGCCGCCTCGGATGGAGCCGGTCGCAGCTGTACACGAAGGCCGTCCACGACCTGGTGATCAGCTACAGCGATGACCCTGTGACTGAGGCGCTTAACGCTCTTGAGGACGTCGAGCCCGCGCAGGCCCCGTTGGCGCCGGCGAGGAGACTCATTGAGTCGGGGGCATGGCAGTGGTAGCTCGCGGAGAGGTCTGGTGGCTCGACTTCGGCGATCCCATCGGCTCGAAGCCGGGTTACCGCAGACCCGCGTTGATCGTGTCCTCAGACAGATTCAACCGATCACGCATAGCCACTGTCATTGTTTCCGCGATAACCAGCAACCTGCGGCTGGCAGCGGCGCCAGGCAACGTCGGGATTGAGCGCGGTGAGGCGGGCCTGTCCAAGCAGTGCGTTGTAAATGTGTCGCAAACCCTCGTAGTCGACCGCTCCAGGTTGAGCGATCGCATCGGCGTTCTCCCCGCCCACCTTCTTAATCGCGTGGACGACGGACTGCGCCTGGTCCTCGACGTCTGACTGGTCGGCTTCGGCGCACCGCCCGCCGTCGATGCCGGGGACAGCGCATGTGATGTCTCAGGACATCGGTGACAGTTTTGTGTCAGGACATCGGTGACACTTGGTGTGTCAGGACATCGGTGACAGTTCTGGGTCTTGTGGGGTGTGGTGGTCGGTGCTGGTTGGTGGGGTTGGGTGTGTGTGGGTGGAGACGTAGCGGGTGCCGGGTGCGGGCCAGGTGTGTTGAGCGAGGACCTCGCCGTCGGTGGTGGTGATGATGATCGTGTCGGGGTTGTAGTCGATGATGACCTGGCTGCCGGCGTAGGCCTTGGAGACCAGGAACGTGATCGAGGCCAGGTTGACGGTCCCGTTGGCGCCGACGCATACCTGCCGGGTCCCTGAGGGTGGGGTCTTGCGGCGCTCGGGTGGTCTGGCACCTCGTGTGGGCTGGCCCGAGGCGGTAACAGTGGGTGCGGGCGGACCGCCCACGGACACGGTCTCGTCGGGTGGGGCGGGTCTTGGCGGGATGGCGGTGGGGGTGGCGTCCCACGCCTGCTGGGGTGTCATCCTCCCGGGAAGGGCCTGGTTGCGGCGTTCGGTGTTGTAGATGTGGTCGAAGGCGTCGACCTGTGCCTGAAGCTCGGCGATGGTGAGGGCCAGGGGCTGAGCGTCGAGGTAGCGGAACAGGGTCTGGTGGAAGCGCTCGTTCTTGCCCTGGGTAGTGGGCTTGTACGGCTTGCCGGTGATCGGTTCCACCCCCAGGGAGCGCACGTGGCCGACCAGCTTGCCTTTGCGGCCGCGTCGGGTGGGATTCAAGGCGACCCCGTTGTCGGTCAGCAGCCGCTGGGGCACTCCGTAGCGGGCGACGGCCTTGTCGAAGGTGGCGATGGCCGCCTGACTGGTCTCGGAGGCGGCGACCAGGGACGCAACCGCCAGGCGGGAGTGGTCGTCGATGAGCTGGAAGATGACGGCCTTGCGGCCGCCGGCCAGTACGTATTCGGTGGCGCCCCGTCTGCCAGCAGGCGTTCGGGGCGGGGTAGACGAAACGGCGCCATGCCGCCCGGGGCCTTTTGGCCGGCTCGGCGCGGGCCACGCCGGCGGCGCGGAAGATCCGGGCCAGGGACGCCGGCGAGGGCGCCTGAAGGCCCATGGCCTGCATCTTGTCGTGCACGCTGATCGGGCCGCAGTCCAGGCCAGAGCTCTCTAGCGCGGCACGCACGTCCAGGGCCTGGGTGCGCTGATCAGCACTGATGGCCGAAGGACTCCTACGTGGTCTCGTGGAGCGAGGCTCAAGGGCCGCGGCCTCGCCCTCGGCGCGAGCTCGGGCACGGATCGCATAAAAGGTCTTACGTGAGATGGACTGCTCGGCGCAGAAGGTGGTGACCGCCCCGCGCGGGGCGTCATCAGGCCACCGGACAATCTCCAGGCGCACACGCGGATCGACACGACGGTTCGCTGAACTCATGCCCCAATCCGACCCGAAGTGTCACCACCCAAACAGCCAGAACTGTCACCGATGTCCTGAGACAGAACTGTCACCGATGTCCTGAGACATAACAGCCGGGGACAGCGCACCCTACGCGCCTCAGCGGGCGAATTCGGCCACAACCTCGTATAGGGAGCGATTCGCGCGCAAGCTCTCCAGCGCCTGCATGACGGGGGCGGGCAGATCGGCGTCGTCGGGCAGATAGGACAGCAGCCCGTAATCCGCCCTGGCCGCAGTCACCGCCCGGGACCAGCGCAGCGGTGCCAACGGATCGTCGACCCGGTAGGGCATGGGGGCGTCGGCGACGCCCGCATTGCGTACGGCTTGCTCGCTCGCCTCGACCAGATCGGGCGATTCGGCGTCATAAACGATGCTGCCGCCGGGGAAGCGGTGCGCCAGTTCGTCGACCAGTCGCCGCATGTCCTCCTCCGCGAAGAAGTAGACCACGCCGGAGGCGACGGCGATCATTCCGGTGTCGGCGTCGATGTCTGCCATCCAGTCGGTGTCCGTCAGGGAGGCGGGCAGGTGCTTCTCCCGCGGATGGGGTGGCATCCACTCGCGCCGCAGGCTCATGACTTCCGGCAGGTCCAGGCAGTAGACGCACGCCGCGGGGTCGTCCACATCGTCCACGAGTCTGTCCATTCCGCAGCCCAGGTCGACGACGGCGGCGCCGGGGTGGCCCCGAAGGTACCTGCGTACCTCGGTTACTGCCGCCCGATGCCGCAGGGCGTAGATGGCGGCGGGGACGTCGCCCAAGTCCGCCGCCGCAAGTTCGGGCGTGCGTGCGGTCAGGCGTAGGGCGAGGTCCTGGGCCCAGGCGTCCTCAAAACAGTGCGGCCATAGGCGTGCCGCACGTGCCCTTCCGAGCAGCGGGACGAACAGGGTCCGCTGTACCGCCTGACTAAGCATGCACTAACCATAGTGCAAAGCCGTGGATGCCAGCCCCCGAGAGCGATTCGCCGTCTCGATCGCATGGCGCCCGACGCCCCCGAAGCAAGGCCCCCAGCCAACACCTGGCCAAGCCAACGCCCGCCAAACGGCAGCGGGACCCTCGGCGCCCCCGCAACAGCCCTCACACACCGCCCGCGCCTAATGCACCTGGAGGTGCGAGGTGCTTCCTGACTTGTTTCGTTCCCGCTGACCTACGGCGAGAGCGATGTCTTAATGCACCTGGAGGTGCGAGGTGCTTCCTGACGGTATGACGAAATCAGCGGGACGTGGTGGGCGGAAGGTCTTAATGCACCTGGAGGTGCGAGGTGCTTCCTGACCCACCTGTACGCCGAGCGCCGTACCAACCCGGACGGCGTCTTAATGCACCTGGAGGTGCGAGGTGCTTCCTGACCCCTACCCCTGGAAACCGCGCCATACCGCCACTTCCAGGCTCAAGATCGCCACCGGCCCCGCAAGCACCCCACGGAACCGACTGGCACCACTCCAAAACTACCACCTTTCGTTGAAAACAAGCCAAGCGCCACCGACACCCCTCCAGACCCCTCCAGCCACCAACTTTCAACGAAGTCATGCGGAAAAGTCGGGGTCAAAACGCACCAAACTTTGTACCGTAGACCAAATCGCAACCTCACCGCCACACCCCACCAGCACCACCAGCCACTCCCGCCACCGAGACCACCACAAGTCGCGCGCCGAAACCGGAACAAGTAACGCGCCGTTGTCCGCTGCGGAGGTGTGGGCCGTGCGGGTTGGGGACGGGTTTTCCACAGGCAGATCGCTCGGGATGGCGGGTTTTCCACAGGCGGATGATTTGGGGTGGCAGCCCTGGCGGGCATGTGGGTACGGTGGCCCGGCGTCGACACTCGAGTCGACGCCCCCGTCAGTCCCCGTCAGGGTCCTCACCGAGGAGGCCGCCCACATGTCCACCGCTCCCACACCACGCCAGATACAGAATCAAGGCCAGGTACCGGCCGGTCTGGCGCGCCTGGCCGCCCTGACCATGGTGGCAGCCTGCCTGGCACTGGGTGCCGGGTGCTCCCGCGGCAGCGCCACCAGCAGTTACAGCCCCACCTGGACCCCACCAGCAACCACCACCGCCAGTGGCACACCGACGCTGTCACCCGAACTGGCCGCGGCCAGAGCCACCGCCCTGGCCATGGAACCGCCCAATCCCTACACCCCACAGTTCACCCCCGAAGGCGCCGCCGAAGCCGCCACATACTTCCTCAACCTAGTTCCTTATGTCTACGCCACCGGCGACCTGGACGCCTGGAAGAACATGAGCAAAGACGACTGCAAATTCTGCAACGGGGTGGGAACCGAGGCATCCGAACTACACGATGCGGGCGGGTGGACAGATCCGTGGGAGCAGGAAATCACCCCCTTGGATTACTGGACCGACGAAAACGACCCCAACCGCTACGTCATACGCACCAACGTCACCACCGAGACTCACGCGTCTCACCTAGACGGTCAAACAACGCGGCAAATCGAAAAAGCAGAGCACGTCCTTCTAATCCAAACATACTGGACAAACAGCAACTGGACCATCGAAATAGTCCAGGTAGAGGACGAGGAAGGTGCAGAATGAGAAATCACATGGCATCACATCCTCTCATTGCAGCAGTCACAATACTGGCGCTCTGCCTTTCGATCCCCACAGCGACGGCAAGCATTCAAACAGAGGATGAATATGATGCTCACGGGTACGGCGACTCGGTGGTGGTAACTGGTAGGACCTCCCATGAGGTGTATTCGTATGTTTCTGGTGGGTCGGGGGGCGGCGGTGTCACTGTTGAGGGCGGCACTGGTGGGGTGTTCGATGAGAGGGCCGCTTTTATGGCGAGTTTGTCTTATGCCATGTGCTTCGGTATGAGAATGGGCGTGAACGTCTGACCTGTTTCAGCGTTAATGTCCGCTTGGGGCGGTTGGATCAGACATCATCGTGGTCTTCTTGGTTGGTTTGATTGTCTCGTTGTTTGCGGTTGTAGGCAAGGCGCTGCTGAGCGGCCCGTTTCAGGCCTTCCTGGCGGGCCTTGCGGATGGCCGGCCCGCGCCCGGTGTGCTCGTCCAGGGGTGTGACGTAGCCGATTCCGGAGTGCAAGCGCTGGCTGTTGTACTCGGTGCGCACAGAGTCGAGTTCGGCCCTCAGGACAGCGGGATCGGTGATTGCCAGCAGGTGAGGCCACTCGGCCTTGAGTGTTCCGTTGAGGGACTCGACCCCGGGCCTGGTCGGCCGCGTGTCGCCGGCCGTCCGAAGTGCTGGGCGATGGCGACCATGGCCATGAACCTGCGGGTGTTGGCAGCAATCATCTGGGAGCCGTTGTCGGACACCGCCAACAGGATCGGGGTCAGTTCATCGTCTCCGTCAAGCGTCAGCCGGCGCTTCAGGGCCTGGGCTCGTTCCAGGGCGGCCTCGAGCAGGCCTTCGGCGTCCAGGGCCTGCTCGAAGGCGAGGCGGACCTGGTGGTGGGTCTCCTCGCTGGAGACCACATGGGTGATCCACTTGCGTGAGACCAGATCCTCGATGATCAGCACAGTCATGCCGCAGGCGGTGAAGTGAGTGGAGTCGTAGATCCAGATCGAGTTGGGCTTGTACGTCGCCCAGTCGGGGAACGGACGACGCTTGGAGCGCGCTGGCCGGGCGGGATGCCTGAACCGAAGCTCGTGGTCATTCAGGACCCTGCGGACGGTGGAGGCCGACGCCCAGAACAACCCGTTGTAGGAGCCTCGGTGAGCCAGGCGACGGTGAGAGAAGTCCTTCTCACCGAAAGTCTCGAAGGCGTCCACAATCGCCTCGATCTCGCACGGCATCAGGGCATTGACAGCGGCGCCAGGCCGGGCGTCGGCCAGTCCTACCCCGTTCTGGCGCCGTTTCCAGCGCCGGTAGCGTCGCTCGGCCAGTCCCAGGACCTCACAGGCCTTAGCCACGGTCCAGCCCTGACCGGTGGCGTAGTCCACCAGCTCCAAAAGCCCCTGTTTGACGGGCGCATCCACCCGGGCGGGGACCGGGGCACCGGGCATCAGACCGAGCCCCCTTTTTTCTCCAGCACCACCAACTTCACCGCCTGCTCCGTCACCGTACGGGTCAAGCGGTCGATCTCGGCCCTGGCCTGCTCAAGCTCGACATCACGAGCCGACTTGCCAGACGAACCCGGACGCGAAGCCGACAACGCGTCCAAGGCGCCTTGCCTGGCGACCTGCCGCAGCCTCACGATCGTGGAGCGGTCCACTCCGGCCTCGGTCGCAGCCGCCCCCACCGTGACCTCCTCTCGCATCAGCCTTACGTAGATCTCATACTTCTGCGAAGGCGACAAGAACACCTTGGCCCGACGCCCAGAACCCCTCGTCGTGTCAGCATCACTGCTCATCGCGCACCCTCCTCAAGGTGTCACGAAGACCCTACCCATGCGGTCTGATCCTCAGCCCAAAACCGGACACGAACGCTGAAGCAAATCAACGTCGGAATGCGCGCTGTTGTGCTTGATCCTGACGAGTGCGCCACCGATGCCGCGCCCGCAACCAGCGTCCAAGCCTCCGACGGCACCACCGTGGTGATCACGATCTCCTCCACCGACGTGTCCACCCTGCTAACCGAGGGCTCAGGCATCACCCGCCAACCCCCAGGCCCAGAAGTACTGCTAACCAAGGACTTCATCGTCTACACCAGCCCCGACACCCAGGTCCTGACCACCACCGTAGCCGGAACCGAAGTAACCATCCACGCCACCCCCACCTCCTACACCTGGAACTGGGGAGATGGCACCACCACAACCACCACCGACCCCGGCGCACCCTGGCCCAACCAGACCCTCACCCACCGCTACACCGCCACCGCCCAAGACGTGACCACCACCCTTACCACCACCTGGAAAGCCACCTACACCCCCAACGGCGGCACCACCACCCCCGTGATCGGAACCATCACCACCACCAACACCACCACCCCCTACAACATCGTCCGCACCATCACCTACCTCACCGACCAAGCCGAAACCCAAAAACGACACTAAAAACGACTCCTGGAGGGTTATTCAGGGCGTGCCGGGCCTGTTCTCCGGCAAATACGGCATCACCGGGCTGAACGTGCAGGTGGCCCGCGCCCCCTCCGGGGCGACCGCCTGGGTCTCGGACCCGCTGCCCGGCTCGGTGCACGACGCCCCGCGCTGCGGGCCTCGGGCCTGCTGGACGTCCCGCCAGAGGACCTTCCCGACGGGCAGGCCCCGCCAACGCATATCGGCGACAAGGGCTACACCGGGCTGGGCACGATCACACCCATCAAGAAGCTACCCGGGCTGCCCCTGCAGGAGGCCGACAAGGCCTACAACACCTCGGTCAACCGCATCCGCTAAGTCGTCGACAGAGCCATCGCCAACCTCAAGACCTGGCGCGTCCTACACACCGGCTACAGAAGACCAATCAAAACCTTCCCGACAACCATCACCGCCACACTCGCACTCACCTTCATATACACCCCATGAATAACCCTCCCGGAGTGCTGGGCGTTTTTGGACTCTTGCTTGTTGTGTGTTTGTCAGGCCGCGTTCGGGGTGGCGGCCTGCAGTAGTTCGCGTTCGAACTGGTTGGATGTGCGGTAGCCGATCCCCGAGTGCAGACGCTTTGATTATAGGTCAATTCAATCCACGCCGCCACATCCTGGATAGCCTTGTTCCGAGTGGAGTAGGCCATGCGGTGCACGCGCTCATTCTTCAGTGTCGCATTGAAGGACTCCGCCCACGCATTGTCCCAGCACACCCCCGTACGCCCTACCTACGGCCGAATACCATACTTCTTCAAATGGTCGGCGAACTGTTGGGAAGTGTACTGCGACCCGCGGTCTGACCTGTTTCAGCGTTAATGTCCGCTTGGGGCGGTTGGATCAGACATCATCGTGGTCTTCTTGGTTGGTTTGATTGTCTCGTTGTTTGCGGTTGTAGGCAAGGCGCTGCTGAGCGGCCCGTTTCAGGCCTTCCTGGCGGGCCTTGCGGATGGCCGGCCCGCGCCCGGTGTGCTCGTCCAGGGGTGTGACGTAGCCGATTCCGGAGTGCAAGCGCTGGCTGTTGTACTCGGTGCGCACAGAGTCGAGTTCGGCCCTCAGGACAGCGGGATCGGTGATTGCCAGCAGGTGAGGCCACTCGGCCTTGAGTGTTCCGTTGAGGGACTCGATCCAGGCCTGGTCGGTCGGAGTCGCCGGCCGTCCGAAGTGCTGGGCGATGGCGACCATGGCCATGAACCTGCGGGTGTTGGCAGCAATCATCTGGGAGCCGTTGTCGGACACCGCCAACAGGATCGGGGTCAGTTCATCGTCTCCGTCAAGCGTCAGCCGGCGCTTCAGGGCCTGGGCTCGTTCCAGGGCGGCCTCGAGCAGGCCTTCGGCGTCCAGGGCCTGCTCGAAGGCGAGGCGGACCTGGTGGTGGGTCTCCTCGCTGGAGACCACATGGGTGATCCACTTGCGTGAGACCAGATCCTCGATGATCAGCACAGTCATGCCGCAGGCGGTGAAGTGAGTGGAGTCGTAGATCCAGATCGAGTTGGGCTTGTACGTCGCCCAGTCGGGGAACGGACGACGCTTGGAGCGCGCTGGCCGGGCGGGATGCCTGAACCGAAGCTCGTGGTCATTCAGGACCCTGCGGACGGTGGAGGCCGACGCCCAGAACAACCCGTTGTAGGAGCCTCGGTGAGCCAGGCGACGGTGAGAGAAGTCCTTCTCACCGAAAGTCTCGAAGGCGTCCACAATCGCCTCGATCTCGCACGGCATCAGGGCATTGACAGCGGCGCCAGGCCGGGCGTCGGCCAGTCCTACCCCGTTCTGGCGCCGTTTCCAGCGCCGGTAGCGTCGCTCGGCCAGTCCCAGGACCTCACAGGCCTTAGCCACGGTCCAGCCCTGACCGGTGGCGTAGTCCACCAGCTCCAAAAGCCCCTGTTTGACGGGCGCATCCACCCGGGCGGGGACCGGGGCACCGGGCATCAGACCGAGCCCCCTTTTTTCTCCAGCACCACCAACTTCACCGCCTGCTCCGTCACCGTACGGGTCAAGCGGTCGATCTCGGCCCTGGCCTGCTCAAGCTCGACATCACGAGCCGACTTGCCAGACGAACCCGGACGCGAAGCCGACAACGCGTCCAAGGCGCCTTGCCTGGCGACCTGCCGCAGCCTCACGATCGTGGAGCGGTCCACTCCGGCCTCGGTCGCAGCCGCCCCCACCGTGACCTCCTCTCGCATCAGCCTTACGTAGATCTCATACTTCTGCGAAGGCGACAAGAACACCTTGGCCCGACGCCCAGAACCCCTCGTCGTGTCAGCATCACTGCTCATCGCGCACCCTCCTCAAGGTGTCACGAAGACCCTACCCATGCGGTCTGATCCTCAGCCCAAAACCGGACACGAACGCTGAAGCAAATCAGGTCGGAATGGAAAACAGTCACCCCACGGGTAGGCTTGTGGTTGCGGACCGCCATGTCGATTGCCTCACAGACCAGGTCGGTGCGCATATGATCCGCCATCGCGTACCCCACCACCTTCATGCGTAGCAGCAGCCCCGGCACGGTGGCCAGGTACACCAACCCCACCCAGGGGCTCGGCAAAGTTGGTGTGTGGTTAGGGGGTTGTTAGGAGTTTGATGGCTTTGGTGGGTCTTCGTGTCATGGCCCGGTTGGCTGAGGCGATGCTGGTGGTGGCCGGGTCGTCGTAGATGGTGCGGATCAGGCTTATGGCCAGGTTCCGCAGGGTGGCCATCACCTGCGGCCCGGAGCCGGTGCGCAGCTGGTGGCGGTCCTCGTCATAGGTCACGTCCCGTACCCAGTGAACACGGTTTTCTATCGCCCAGTGGCCCTGTATCCAGGCGGCAACGGTCTCGGGCGGGGCCTGCTCGGGCGGTATGGAGCAGACCAGGTAGACGACCTCGGTGCTGCGCTTGCTGTTCTTACCGCGGGTGTGGGTGGTGCGGGTGCGACGCACCTGAAGCACCTGTGAGGCGCCGGGGAAGTCGATCCAGTCCGGGGTTGCCACGGCTTTGATGGTGCGCCGCACCCGTCTACCGTGAGAGCGGTCCACCCCCGACACGGCGGGGACGTCCTTCCAGGGCAGCGCCTTGAGCTTCGCCCTGAGACTGGGCTGGTTGTTCTTGACCGTGAGCAGGTAGTCGGCGCCCCGGGAGGTGATCCACTCGGCGGTGCTGGTCTGGGTGTGCAGGGCGTCGGCGGTGATGACCGCGCCGGTAAGGTCATGGGGTGCCAGCAGCTGTTTCAGGGCGGGTATCTCACTGGTCTTATCCTGTACGCGCTGCTGGGCCACCACCGCCCCGGTGCCCTGGTCAAGGGCCGCCAGCAGGTGCGGGGCCCCACCACCACCATCACCGCCGCCACTGTCGCCATTATCGGTGTCCCGGCTGCTGTTGTTGTTGTTCTTGGGCTTGGCGCCGCGCAAGGTCTTGCCGTCCACCGCGATAATCCTGCGTCCGTCGATGGTGCCGGTGCGGGTGAGCACCCACGACGCCACCCGCGCGCCGGTAGTCGTCGGCGTCCAGGCCCGCCAGGGCACGGCGGATAGTGGACTGCCGACGGCAGTGGTCGGCCTTGCGGTAGTCCCAGTTGCCGTAGTTGGCCGCCGGTCAGGTCCTGGGCGTTTTCCCAGATGGCCAGCAGGGTGCGGCAGCCGGCCAGTACTCCCACCGCCGCCAAAGCCAGCACAGTGTCCAGGCGGTGACGCACCCCGCGCCGATCACGCGGGTGCCGGGACACCCTTGAACACTCCGATCAGGGGCTGGCGCGACAAGGGGGCGGTGGGGGATGATGACACAGCGGCGCGACCTTCCGTGATGATGTTGATTTAGCACCACATATCCTCACCGGCGGGTCGCGCCGCACCCCCACCAACACGCCGAAAACCCCTAACAACCCACCACCCAGTCAACGACTTTGCCGAACCCCTGCAACCCCACCCAAGTAGGAATGTAGGTGATATCCCCGACCCACCTAATCCCGGGGTGTCGGCGGTGAAGTCCCGCCCCAACAGGTCGGGGCGCTCGGCCAAGCCCTCGGCGGGGACTGTGGTGTGGACCCTTCGGCGCGGCTGTGCCGCTTTCAGGTCCAGCTCGCACATGATCGACCTAACTGCGTCAGGGTCGGCCGGCACCCCCTGCCAATCCAGCGTGGCAGCCACCCTCCGATACCCGTAAGTGCCATCGGACTCATCGAAGATCTTCTCAATCAGTACGCTGAGTTCCTTTCTGCGGATCGCGGTGGCCGATTCGTGTCTGCTCAGCCAGTTGTAATAGCCAGACTTGGAGACCATCGCCCATTGGCACATCCAGGCGATCGGGTAGTTGCCCTCTTCGCGGCGGATCAGCTCATACCTGGTGGTCACGGCTGTTCCTTCGCGAAGAAGGCCGCCGCATTTTTAGGAACTCATTCTCCATCCGAAGCTTGTAGTTCTCCGCCTTCAGCCGGGCCAACTCCTCTACACCCGCGGCTTTCTTCTGCTCCCGGGCGTCGGCGTGCTGCTTTCTGCACTTCGCAACCCAGTTGCCCACAGTCTGCGCCCCCAGGCAGTGGTATACGCGCCCGCACCACCAGGAGGTACGACATCAGAGTCACTGGAACCACCGGGGGTTGTTCACAGAGGCGACCCACCACTGCGGAATTCCTGTGCTTTCCGTGCGATTGTGCGGAAAAGCCGTGATCGTATGGGGAGACTGGCGGTGCCGTGAATAAGCCTCCCAGTCTCAGTATGTCATTAGCACGCCACCCCACCCAAACACGCACCAGAAACCAGCAAATGCTCCACAGACCATGCCACCGAAGCAGTCGCAATGCACCTGGAGGTGCGAGGTGCTTCCTGACTAGCTAATGCTGTGACGTTTGCGTGGTCTGCCGCGGAGTCTCAATGCACCTGGAGGTGCGAGGTGCTTCCTGACCTCCGGGTGGGCTCAGTACGAGAAGACCGGTCGAGGTCTCAATGCACCTGGAGGTGCGAGGTGCTTCCTGACTTCACTAGCGAGCTACGCAGGCTCGTGGCTCTCATTCGTCTCAATGCACCTGGAGGTGCGAGGTGCTTCCTGACAGCATGTCGTACTCGGACTCAGTGCTGCTGACAGTGTCTCAATGCACCTGGAGGTGCGAGGTGCTTCCTGACCTTGCCGCCTGTGTCTTTGTCTTCATTGTATCCCTGTCTCAATGCACCTGGAGGTGCGAGGTGCTTCCTGACCCCTACCCCTGGAAACCGCGCCATACCGCCACTTCCAGGCTCAAGATCGCCACCGGCCCCGCAAGCACCCCACGGAACCGACTGGCACCAGGCCAAAACTACCACCTTTCGTTGAAAACAAGCCAAGCGCCACCGACACCCCCCAAACCCCCTCCAGCCACCAACTTTCAACGAAGTCATGCGGAAAAGTCGGGGTCAAAACGCACCAAACTTTGTACCGTAGACCAAATCGCAACCTCACCACAACGCTCCGCCCACGCACCACCCACCACACCCGCCCCACCATCACCACAGCTCACAGGCAACGACCACCACCGCGAGCACCCGCCCACCCCACCTGGCGACTACTACGCCACTTCACCGTTGGGTACTCCGGTTAGGTGTTGGTTGAAGGCCTTGGAGGCCTTCAACCAACACCTAAGTGGCGTAGTAGTCCCCGAACCGGCGTAGTAGAGCCCGAACCGGCGTTCTAAACGCCCTCCCGAAACGGCCTCTCCCGAAATACTCTCCGGAAGACCTCAATCGAACAGCGCGGGCAGCGTGGCCTCAACCCCCGAGCGCAGCTCATCCAGGTCCAGCACCAGCGGGCGGCCAGAACCGCCGTCGGCCAGCAGATCGGTGCCGGTAACGGCCAGCATGTCCCCGCCGGTGGTGCCCAGGCGCCCCCAGGCCACACCCTCGGCCTCGGCCGCGGCGGCCACCGCCGGCAACGTACCCTCGGGCACCGCCACCAGGGCGCGAGCACCGGACTCGGACAGCAGGGCGGTGAAGTCGTCGACGTCCCCAGGCACGGCCGCCAGATCGATGGCCGCGCCGACGCCGAAGCGCAGGCAGGCGTCGACCAGGCTCTGCGCCAGCCCACCGGTGGACAGGTCGTGGGCGGCACGCACCAGCCGGGAACCATCGGGCAGGTCCACCTCGCTCAGCGCCACCAGCACGCGCCCGAGCGCGGCCTCAGCCTCCAAGTCCACGTGCGGCGGCAGCCCGCCCAAGTGATCATGCACCACGCGAGTCCAGGCCGAACCATCCAGCTCGTCGTGGGTCTCGCCCAGGGCGATGATGGCCAGCCCCTCCTCCTGCCAGCCCGAGGGGTTGGCGCGGCGCACGTCGTCCATCACCCCGAGCACACCCACCACGGGCGTGGGATTGATGGAGGAGTCGGGCAGCCCCTTGACCTTCCCGTGAGAGTTGTACAGGGAGACGTTCCCGCCGGTGACGGGCACGCCCAGCTCGCGGCAGGCGTCGGCCAGGCCGGTGATCGCCTCGACCAGCTGCCACATCGCATCGGGATCCTCCGGGGAGCCGAAGTTGAGGCAGTCGGTGACGGCCAGCGGGCGGGCACCCACCGTGCACACGTTGCGGTAGGACTCGGCCAGCGCCTGGGCCGCGCCGGTGGCCGGGTCGAGCTTGGTGAAACGGCCGTTGGCGTCCGTGGCAATGGCGACCCCACGGCCGGTGGCCTCATCCACGCGGATCACGCCGGCGTCGTCGGGCTGGGCCAGGGCGGTGGCGCCGCGCACGAAGCGGTCGTACTGGTCGGTGACCCAGGCGGCGGAGGCCTGATTGGGGCTGGTGACGACGGCGCGCACTTGCTCCGCCAGCTCCGCGACCGTCTCGGGGCGGGGCAGGTCATCGGAGGTGTCGGCGTTCAGGGCGTCCTGCCAGGCGGGGCGGGCGTGGGGGCGGTCATAGGTGGGGCCCTCGTGGGCGACGGTGCGCGGGTCGACGTCCACGATCCGCTCCCCGAAGTGGTCGATGGTCAGCCGCCCGGAGCCGTTGACCTCGCCGATCACGGAGGCCTCAACGTCCCACTTGTCGATAACCGCCATGAAGTCGTCCAGCTTGTCCGGGGCGACGACGGCCATCATCCGCTCCTGGGACTCACTCATGAGGATCTCCCCGGCCGTGAGGGTGGGGTCGCGCAGCAGCACGTTCTCCAGGTCCACGTGCATGCCGCCGTCGCCATTGGAGGCCAGCTCGCTGGTGGCGCAGGAGATGCCGGCGGCACCCAGGTCCTGGATGCCGAGCACCAGGTCGGCCGCGAACAGGTCCAGGCAGCACTCGATCAGGACCTTCTCCATGAAGGGATCGCCCACCTGCACACTGGGCCGCTTGGCGGGCATGCCGTCCTCGAAGGACTCCGAGGCGAGGATGGATGCCCCGCCGATGCCGTCGCCGCCGGTGCGGGCGCCGAACAGGACCACCTTGTTACCCGCGCCGGAGGCATTGGCCAGGTGGATGTCCTCATGCCGCAGCACGCCCACGCACAGGGCGTTGACCAGCGGGTTCTCCTGATAGGAGGAGTCAAATTCGGTCTCGCCACCGATATTGGGCAGGCCCAAGCAGTTGCCATAGCCGCCCACGCCGGCCACCACGCCGTGCACCACGCGGGCGGTGTCCGGGTGGTCGACGGCGCCGAAGCGCAGCTGGTCCATGACGGCCACGGGACGGGCACCCATGGAGATGATGTCGCGCACGATCCCGCCGACGCCGGTGGCGGCACCCTGGTAGGGCTCGACGAAGCTGGGGTGGTTGTGGGACTCAACCTTGTAGGTCACCGCCCAGCCGTCGCCAATGTCGACCACGCCGGCGTTCTCCCCCATGCCGACCAGCAGGTGCTCGCGCATCTCCGGGGTGGTCTTCTCCCCGAACTGGCGCAGGTGGAGCTTGGAGGACTTGTAGGAGCAGTGCTCAGACCACATCACCGAGTACATGGCCAGCTCGGCGGCGGTGGGACGGCGGCCGAGGATGGTCTTGATGGAGTCGTACTCCTCATCCTTCAGGCCGAGTTCGCGATAGGGCATCGCCTGGTCGGGGGTCGCCGCCGCGTGGGCGACGGTGTCGGGGTGTTCGACGGGCCGGTCGGGGCGGGCGGGTTCGGTCGCGGCGTTGGGCTCGACGGCGGACATGGCTGCTCCTGGGTGGGCGGTGGAACCGGGTTAGAGGTTACCCGGCGGGGCGGCATCCCGCCTATTTCACGCGTGCTCGACGTCGAGCAGCATCCACACGAGCCCGACGTCGAGCGGCGGCTGCACGAGTCCGGCGCCTGGCGCTCGCGTCCTCAACCAGGGGACTTCCCGCGCCCCGAGCCAGAGGACGTATCCTGCTCTGCGCCGCCCCGGCCCTCGGTTCGGACCCCTGGCCTCTGTCCGGACCCCTGGCCTCGGTTCGGACCCCTGACGTCTATCTGGACCGCTCCAGTGGCGCACTACGACGGTCCAAATAGAGGATGGCGGTCCAAATGGCGTCCGGCGGAGTTCTCGAAGTCGCGCGCACACCGACGACGGCTCCGGGTCCTACCGACGACGGCTCCGGGTCCTACCGACGACGGCTCCGGGTCCTACGGCTGAGACAACCAGTAGTTGCTCATTGAGTCGAAGCGCAGAACGTGCAGGCGCTCGGGGGCGAGCATCACCGCCTTCCCCGCAACTTGCCCGGTCAACTCATCCAGCGCGGAGCGCAACTTGTCGGGCGACAGCGGTGTGGGCGCCTCCGGCCGGTAGTAGGCGACAGTGATGTGGGGCGTGAACGGCCCGGAGGGGACGATCTTGTCGAACACCCTGCGGGCCGAGAGCAGTTTGTGGTGCCCACCCTCGTCCACTGCCCTGATCCCAATGACGACGCTCGTGTTCACCAGATTGAAGACCGTCGTGCACCTGGTGCGGATCGGACCGACCGTGCGCGCCTGCGCAACCAGCTCCGCGACCTTAGCCGCATCGGCCTCCACCACCGGCCACACCCGTTCCCGGTCCGGGCCGGCGTGGAGGTCGTGGAGCGTCACATGTGCCATCTCCACGGGCAGCGGCAGTGACAGAGAATCGCCGAAACGGTCATGGAGCTCGTTCGCGATCACCCCTACGAGTTCCCGCGCCCGATCGTCGAGGAAGTAGGCGATCGTGTCCCCATGGAAGGGCCGCAGCATCCCGACTCGTGGGACCACCTTCTGCTCCAGCGACGCGGGCAGCCCGAATACCGGCTCGTCTGGAACCGAGTCGGTCTGAAAGGGCCCGACACGCTCGTCAAACTCAAGCAGCGTCTCCACAACCGGCTCCTTCAGCGGAAGAGTGACCGCCCCAGATCAACGCGCCGCCAAAACCCGCCCGGACAGCCACTTCGACCGAACTCGGCAGTAACTTCGACCGAACTCGGCAGTAACGTCGACCGAACTCGGCGAGGATGGGGATGCGAGGATGGGGGTGGAGGATGCGGTATGAGGGTGGGGCCGTCGACTGATCAGCGGAGGCTGCCGTCGTTGGACACCAGGATCATGATGAATTCGACCAACTTCCAGATGCCGTTGACGATCAGCGCCAGCCACGCCAGCAGCATCGCCACCCCAAATCCGGCCGCACCGGCATCGCTGACATCACCGGTGGAGGTGTCAATGGTTCCCGCAATCGAAGCGAATCCGATGATGAACAGCACAATAGTAGCGCCTACAAGGCACAGGTGGATGATGCCGTTGCGGGTCTGGCCGCGGTAGAAGTTGTGGACTCCGAACTCACCCAAGAAGAAGGCCAGCAGCGCCGCCGCCACCTTCGACTTGGGCTCGACGTATCCGCCCTGACCGTAGGGGTTGCCGTATGCCGGCGCACCATAGCCGGGCTGGCTGTTGCTGTAAGCCTGCTGCTGCCCGCCGTAGGCGGGAGGCTGCCCAACCGGCTGGCCGTACCCGGCACCTGCGGGCTGGTCGTACCCGCCACCTGCGGGCTGGTTGTAGCCCGCAGACTGGGAATCAGCGGGGTCGGGGGTCACGGGGTTCTGGGCCATGAGTGGGTCTCCAATGCGCATGTCGATGGGGCTCCGCGGCGCGGACACGCCCCACACCGGGAGTTCGGTTCTGTGCCAGCCTCTCGCATGACGGCACGCCGATGCAAGGCAGCCGGCACGACTGTGGGTTTATTAATCCTTCGATACGCACGGCACGCCGTTGAAAGTGCCTCGTATCACACGACATTGGGGCAGTATCAACCCATGAGAACCATCGACGTCGCTCCACTCCCACTGTCGGACCTCGAGAGCCACCTGGATGAGGTCGCCACGCGACGCCTGCGCGACGGCGTCGCCGCCGCTCGCACTCTCCTTGAGGGCCGAACCGTATGGACCGTGACGCCCACATCCGCCGCGGCGTCGGGCCCGGCGGAGATCGTGGCCCCGCTGGTGGGGTACGCACGAGACATCGGCGTGGACGCCCGTTGGCTGGTGCTGGACGCCCCGCGGGAGTTCACCACCATCGCCGCCCGCCTGCACGCCGGCATTCACGGCGATCGCGGCGACGGCGGCAAGCTCGCGGACAAGCAGCGCGACATCTATGAGCACGTACTCGCCTCCAATGCGGAGAACGTGGTCGACGACATCCGCGAAGGCGATGTGGTTATCCTGCACGACCCGCCCACCGCCGGACTGGCCAAGGCGCTGAAGGCGGCCGGCGCCACCGTCATCTGGCGCTGCCACCTGGGGGCCCAGGACACCGGCGACACCGGCCAGCGAGCCTGGGCGTTCCTGGATCGCTACCTGGAGGAGGTCGACCTCGTCGTCGTCTCCCGCCCGAACTACCGGCCGCCCTTTGTGGAGCCCGAGCGGTGCGCGGTAATCGCCCCGTCCATCAACCCCGACTCTCCCAAGAACCGGGTGCTGGACCTGGACGAGGCCTGGTCGGTGGCGAGGCTGGCCGGCGTATTCGACGGCGAATCCCCCTTCGAGGCGGTCGCCTTCGTTCACGAGGACGGGCGCCCCGATGCGATCAGGCAGCTGCCGTCACTGGCTGGCGCCGGTTTGCCGGTTCCGCAGGGCGTGCGCGTGATCGCCCAGGTCTCCCGCTGGGACCGACTCAAGGGCGGCAAGGAACTCGTCGACGCCTTCGCCGACAATATTGCGATGCTACCGCCCGACGCGCATCTGCTGCTGGTGGGCCCCGATCCGGATCCGGACCGCGACGCCGAGTCCGCAGCCGTGCTGGGCGAGGTGCTGGACCGGTGGGATCTGCTGCCGGAGTCGGTGGCGGCGCGGGTGCATATCGCCGCCGTACCCATGCATGACCGGGAGGTGAACGCCACCGTAGTCAATGCGGTGCAGCGCGTGGCCGACGTCGTCACGCAGCGCTCCCAGGTGGAAGCCTTCGGGCTGCCGGTCGCCGAGGCGATGTGGAAGAAGGCGCCCGTGGTCGCCTCGGCCGTGGGTGGCATTCAGGATCAGATTGACGACGGCGTGGACGGCGTGCTGGTGGACCCCGCCGACGGCGCGGCCTGGGCGCAGGCCGTGGCCGACGTCCTGCGCTTCCCGGAACGGGCGGGAGAGATGGGGCTGGCTGCGCACGAGTCGGTGCGCCGGGAGTTCCTGCCCGACCGTCACCTACTGGATCTGGTTGACACCATCGCGCGCGCCCTGGACTGAACGGCTGTCGAGCAACTACAAGGTTTTCCACAGATTTTGTCCACAGCTTTGTGCACAGATCCGGGGACCATGGAAATGACGCCCCTCGCCCTGTGGGCTCCAACCCGAGGGCGGTCACCGGACCCTTAACCACCGCACCTTCGACGCCGGCCGGACCTCCTCATAGCTCATTACCCCAGCCCCATCCACACCGTCAAATCGCTGCAATCGTGCCGTTTTGTAACGGCGGGCTAAGCAGTGAGCTGCCAGCAGATCCAAGCGAACACACACTTTCCCCGCCCCCGGGGAGGGCTCCGTGACGGCACCGCAACCTCCCGCACAACCCTGCGGTGCGGTCGCCGCAACCTGGGGATACAAGAAGTTATCCACAGGCAATGGGGATGAAAGCGAGATTGCACAGCCGCGTTATCCCAGGCGCGCGCACGCACCCCATGTGCTACCGGCTGACACCCCCTACAGCGAGCGGACAGCGGAGTCGAGAACCATGGCGGCGGCGCCCAGCGCCGCCGCAGTGCCGCAGTTCTGGGACAACCTGACCGTCACCGGGCGCGTGGACTGTGCCGCATAACGCAGCCGTACCGCCCCCTCCACGGCCGGCAGGTACACCGCGCCGGCCACGGCGGCACTGGGACCGGTGAGAATGACCGCATCATTGTCCAGAACATTGACTACCGACCGGATCGCGGCGGCCAGAGCACGGGCCGATTCGTCCAGCAGGCGGTGGGCGGACGCATTGCCAAGACGCGCACACCGGGCCACCGCTGAGAAATCCGCCTCCACCGATCCGCGGCCACCGACCCGTTCACCCAGACCGGCGGGTTGCGCAATGCCCGGATCGGCCAACGCCCGCTGCACAACCGCCCGCGGCCCGGCGACCGCCTCCACGCAGCCGCGGGCGCCGCAGGAGCAGACGGGGCCGTCAAGGTCCACGCACACATGTCCGAGTTCTCCGGCGTTGGCGGAGGTACCGCGCTGCAGTCGGCCGCCCACCAGCAGCCCCCCGCCAATGCCGGCACCCAGGTACACCACCAGCGCGTCATCCGCTCTTCCATTCGAGGCGACCCACCATTCAGCCAGCGCCGCCGCGGTCGCATCATTGTCCATCAGTATGGGCATCTCGGTCGCCCGCTCCAGCGCGGCCCGCAGACCGTCGTCGCCCGGCGCTAAATCGAGGTCGTGCGCGGCGCGGTTAGCCGGACCCGCCAGCACGACGCCGGCTCCCGCCAACCTGCCTGTGTCTATACCGGTGCCGTCAACTATCTCCGCAATGGCCTGCGGCAGCACGCCAACCAGAGCCTCCCGCCCCGGTTCAGGCCCCCACCAGTGCGCTGATGGCGGACTGGAACAGGCGCAGGCCGTCCACGCCCTGCCGCGCTCCGGTCGGCGAGTCCGGGCCGAAGCCGGGTTCGACCGCGTGCTCGGGATGCGGCATCAGGCCCACGACGTTGCCGCGTGCGTTACGTACGCCGGCGATGTCGCGCGCGGAGCCGTTGGGGTTGTCCAGGTAGCGGAAGACGACAAGCCCCTCACCCTCCAGGCGGTCCAGCTCGTCGGGGGAGGCGATGAAGTTACCCTCGCCGTTCTTCAACGGGACGATGATCTCCTCACCGTCCTCGAACAGGTTGGTCCAGGCGGTGGTGGTGGACTCCACGCGCAGGCGCTGCTCGCGGCAAATGAACTTCTGGTGGTCGTTGCGGATGAGCGCGCCGGGCAGCAGATGCGCCTCGGTGAGGATCTGGAAGCCGTTGCAGATGCCGAGCACGGGCATCCCCCTCTCCGCGGCCGCAATGACCTGGTCCATTACGGGGGCGAAGCGGGCGATTGCGCCGCAGCGCAGATAATCGCCGTAGGAGAAGCCACCCGGAACCACCACGGCGTCAACGCCGTGCAGTTCAGCGTCCTTATGCCACAGGGTTACCGGCTCGGCCCCGGCGAGACGAACCGCGCGGGCAGCGTCTACATCGTCGAGCGTGCCGGGGAAGGTGATAACACCGATGCGAGTCACTCAGGCCTCCTCGCAGTCCGGGTCGGCGGCCGCGGCGGCGGCCGTATCGGCGGTGACGGAGACGACGTCCTCAATGATCGGGTTGGACAGGAGCGTCTCGGCGGCCTCGGCGGCGGCCGCCAGGTGGGCGTCGGTGACGGGGCCATCGACGGTCAGCTCAAAGCGGCGCCCCTGGCGCACGCCAGTGAACTGGTCGAATCCCAGCCGTGGGAGGTTGCCCATCACGGCCTTTCCCTGCGGGTCAAGGATCTCGGGCTTGGGCATGACCTCAACGACGATGCGTCCCATCGGTCCTCCTGGATGCGGTCGGGCGGGAACGGGTCCGCGCCCAGCCTACCGGCCCGTCCCTCCTCCCGAAACCGGCACCAGCAACATGCCCGAGCCGGCAAATAACGCATCGAAGCCGGCACAAGTAACCCCGGCTTGTGCATTTGCGGGCGTACTGGCGGGGTTAGCGGTGAGGTGCTCGATGCGGTGTACGACCTTGGTGCCTGGCGCACGCCCCCGGGGTGGTCGCGGAACACGCCAGCACCGTCATCCCGCTGGTGGCTACGGTGGCACAACCCCGGGGTGATCGTGGAACACGCCAGGGTGGTGCAGTGTTTGCCCAAGCCCGCGCAGCACACGAAGCAGCCTTTGCGTCACGTACCGTCCCCTCCCCCGCCCCGGCGCACGCTCATTTGCAGCGAACTAACAGCGAATCAGCGAAATAACGCGGAAAACCCACTACCTGGTCAACGGCACAATCGGCTCCCACGTGCGGCCGCCTCCCCGCCGCACGTGGGAGCCAACCAACCCATTCCGACCCAAAACCAAGAACACTGAAATACCAGGCAAAAGTCACCCACCGCCACAACAAAGAAGAAAATGAGCGTGCGCCGACCCGAGGAACACCCGATCATGCCTCCCCGGTAATGGCGGTGTAGCGGCTGAGCGTGCACCGACCCGGGAAACACCCACCCAGCCGAAGCCTCAGGCCTCAGATCGTGCCAAGCCAGTCGCCGGCCAGGCGGACGGCAAGAATGCCGCCGACCACCAGCGCCAATGTGCCCAGCAGCCACTCGGACCCCAGCACGAGCGCAAGAACCGCGCACACCACCGCTGCGGCGAGCATAAACCCGCCTACGGCACCGGCCACACCGGCCGGGGCGTGCACCGACTGATCCACAGTGGAGGTGCCCATAACCGGTTTGGGGCCGGAGTCCACGCGCACATGCCCGGAACCGCCAGGCGCACCCGCGCCCCGCTGCCCCGATGGCAGCGCCGGCCCGGAGGCCACAGAGGCAGCCAGCAGGTGGTGCGGGTCGGCGGCGTCGACGGTGCCGGCGGTCAGGCCGGCGGCGGCATCCAGAATCGTGGGCTCCCACCGCTCGGCCTCGTGGCGCACGGCGGTGCCGCCGGCCCAGGCCAGGTAACCGGCGGCGGAGACCAGACCGGCGCCGCCGAGCACAACCACCAGCCATGGTGGCAGCCACGGATGCCCCGCCTCGGCGTTGGTGGCCAGGTGCATGGCGGACCAGGTGGCCAGCGCCAGGCCGACCATGGCGAACAGGACGCCCGCCAAGCGCTGGCGCCGCACCGCCTGCGGCCAGGGGGTGCGTCCCGGTGTCCCAGAGACGGGGGGCGCCTCGGACCGGCCCACGCCCCAGTCGGTGCCGGCGTCACGGCGGCGGGCACGGGGCGAGTCACCCGGGCCCGCCGGCGCCCCCCAGTCCACCCCGGAGTCCCCCCGCTCTTCGGAGTCCACGCGTACACGTTCTTCGCCTGCCGCGGCGTAGGCGGCGGCGCGCGCCCCGGTGCCCCAGTCCACGGGGCCGCGCTCCTCCTCGGGGCGGCGGTCGCGCATGGGCGGCGTCATGCGATCACCTGCCCGAGGATAGAGGCCAGCCCGAGGGCCACCAGCAGGAAGCCCAGTGTGCCGGCCAGCAGTTGGAGCACGCGGATCAGAGTCTCGCCAACGGCGGTTCCGGCCAGCAATTCGTCGGCCTTTCGGCCCGCGCCGGTAGTGGCCAGCGCGGTGGTCAGCGGCCCGGTGACGACATCGAGCGTGGTCAGCTCCCGCCGGCCGGAGGAGTCGGGAATGATCAAGTCGGTGCCGGGAACCGTGAGCGGGGCGGCATCGTCATCGAGACGACCTGAACGGGCGGGGCCGCGCTGCGGGCCGCCCCGGCGGCGAGCCAGTCGGGCCCGGTTGCGCTCCAGCCGCAACCGGGGTGCGTTGACCACCAGGGAGCGGGCCGGCACGCGCAGCAGACACAGCAGGCCCACGCCGACTATCACCAGTGCTGCCCCTCCGAGCACGGCAGACAGCCCGGGGGCGCCGAAGGCGCTGGCCGCCGCGGCCGCCAGCGCGAGCAGCAGTACTACGCCGATGCCGACCAGAGCAATCACAAAACCCGGCCCCGGCCGGAAGCTGCGGGTCGTGCCGGGGATGTCGGCAGTGGGGTCGGGGCTCATCGGCGCGCTCATGCGGTCGGCTCCAACGGGTTGCCGGTCAGGCGCTCGTAGGCCTCTAGGTACCGCTGCCGGGTGCGCTGGATGACGGAGTCGGGGAGGGCCGGCGGGACCTGGTCGGAGCGGCGGTCCCAGCCGCAGGCGGGCGAGGTGAGCCAGTCGCGCACGTACTGCTTGTCGAAGGAGGGAGTGGGGCGTCCCGGCACCCAGGCGTCGGCGGGCCAGAAGCGGGAGGAATCGGGGGTGAGGACCTCGTCGCCCAGGGTCAGGGCGCCGGTGGCCGGGTCCTGGCCGAACTCGAACTTGGTGTCCGCCAGGATGATGCCGCGCTCGCCAGAGATGTCGGCGGCGCGGGCGTACAGGGCAAGGGTGGTCTCGCGCAGCGCCTCGGCCGCCTCGCGGCCGACCATGTCCACCACGCGCTCGAAGGAGACGTTCTCGTCGTGCTCGCCGAGTTCGGCCTTGGCGGCGGGGGTGAAGATCGGTTCGGGCAGGCGCGAGGCCTCGGCCAGGCCCGCGGGCAGGGGCAGGCCGCACACGGTGCCGGACTCGCAATACTCGGCCAGGCCGGAGCCGGTGAGGTAGCCGCGGGCGACGCATTCAACCGGGTACATATCCAGGCGGCGGCAGATCATGGCGCGGCCGGCCACCTCCCCGGGCACGTCCAGGCTCACCAGGTGGCTCGGGACTATATCGGCCAGCTGCTTCAGCCACCACACGGACAGTGCCGTGAGCACCTTGCCCTTGTCCGGCACCGGGGTGGTAAGGATGTGGTCGTAGGCGCTGATGCGGTCGGAGGCGACCATAAGCAGCACGTCACGCCCGGCCCAGGGGCCGTCACCGGTGGGGGCGTATACGTCCCGCACCTTGCCGGAGGAGACATGCTTCCAGCCGGGCAGGGCGGGGGCCGACGGCGACTGTGCGGCTCCCGGCGGGGCGGCGGCGTCAGGGCTGCTGGTTACGCTCATGAGCTCATCCTGCCACCGCCGAGCGCCGACGGCGATGAACATCCCTCACGGCGACCGCATGAGCGCCTGCGGCACAACGGTCGATGGCCCATCGGCTGTGTCCGGTCACTACGGGACGCGGCGTAGAGGGGTCACTGCGGGCGCACCGAGCGGACGGTGGCGGTGGCCGGCCAGTACTCCATGGTGAAGGTGGCATCGGTGCCACACAGCGCACGCAGCTGCCGGTCGACGTCGGTTTTGAAGGTGATCGAGAGCTCGCTGCTCATTGTGGTGCCGTCGGGCAGGGCGATCGTGGCGTCGTCGAAACTGCCGCGCGTTCCGTAGTCGATGCGAATGCAGCGGGCCTCGGCTTCCGTACTGGTGCCCCGGACCAGGTCGGTTGCCAGCAGGGAGCCCGACCACACCGCCACCGCGCCGAACGCCAACGTGATCGTGCCCAAGACCGCGAAGCCGGCAATAACCGGAGTGCGGCGCCCGCCGGCCAGCGCCCGGCGGGCGCCGCACAGCCGCCGCGATCACCAGGAGGAAAATCAGGAACCAGAAGGTGCAGCCGGAGGTGAACCACAAGGGGTGCAGCAGCCCTGCTGGCCCAGTGGCCGGGGCGAGCCACAGGCTCACCATGCCCGCGAACAGCACCCCCATAACGAGGGCCACGGCGCGGCCCGCGCGCCCGGACAGCAGCGGCCCGGGTGGCGCCGGGGCCGCGGAGGCGTTGCCGCCAGTATCCGGCCGCGGGGGCTGCGGGGGCCGGATGCGCACAGCTCAGCGCCCGGCAGCGATGTCGGTGCGGTACTGGGCGCCGTCGAGGTGGATCTTGCCGATGGCCTCGTAGGCGCGGTCGCGGGCGTCGGCGACCGTGTCCCCCAGGGCGACCACGGACAGCACCCGCCCGCCGGAGGCGATCAGGTTGCCGTCGTCGTCGCGGGCGGTGCCGGCGTGCAGGACGTGGACGCCGTCCAGGGCCTCGGCGTCGGGGATCCCGGTGATCAGGCCGCCGGTGGTGACGGTGCCGGGGTAGCCGGGGGCGGCCAGGACGACGTCGACGGCGGCCCGCTCCGACCAGCGCGGGGCGGGGACCTCGGCCAGGCGGCCGGTGGCGGCGGCCAGCAGCAGCTGCGCCAACGGAGAGTCGAGGCGGGCCAGGACGGCCTGGGTCTCGGGGTCGCCGAAGCGGACGTTGAACTCGACCACGCGCAGGCCCTTGTCGGTCAGCGCCAGGCCGCAGTAGAGCAGGCCGATGAAGGCGGCGCCGCGGCGGGCCATCTCGTCCACCACCGGTTGGGCGACCTCGCGCAGCACCTGTTCGGTCAGGTCATCGGGCGCCCAGGTCAGCGGCGTGTAGGCGCCCATGCCGCCGGTGTTGGGGCCGACGTCGCCGTCGCCGAGCCGCTTGAAGTCCTGGGCGGGGGCGAGCGGGCGGACCGTGGCGCCGTCGCATAGGCAGAACAGGGAGACCTCGGGGCCGCCCAGGTAGTCCTCGACGACGACGGCCCCGCCCTCCTTGGCCAGGCAGGCGCGCCCGTGGGCGAGGGCGGCTTCGAGGTCTTGGGTGACCACGACGCCCTTGCCGGCGGCCAGGCCGTCATCCTTGACGACGTAGGGGGCGTCGTAGTTGCGCAGAGCGGTTTCCAGTTCGGACTCGGTGGTGCAGGTGACGGAGTCGGCGGTGGGCACGCCGGCCGAGGCCATAACCCGCTTGGCGAAGGACTTCGATCCTTCCAGGCGGGCGGCCTCGGCGCCGGGACCGAAGACCGGGATGCCGGCCTCGCGGACGGAGTCGGCGACCCCGGCGACCAGCGGCGCCTCCGGACCGACTACGACCAGGTCGGCGGCCATCTGGGTGGCCAGGTCCACCACCTCCTCCGGGGAGGTGGGGTCGATCTTGATGTTGGTGGCAATGTCGGCCGTGCCGGGGTTGCCGGGGGCGACGACGAGTTCGGTGGTGGCGGGGTCGGAAGCGAGGGCGCGGGCCAGGGCGTGCTCGCGCGCGCCGGACCCCAGCAGCAGGATCTTCACGCCCCCAGCCTAGCCGTCCCGTAACCATTCCGCCTCCGCTGCCACACTTCGCGGGCCCAGCCATATCAACCGACCTCGCCGGTAACTTCGACCGACCTCGGCGGAAGGAGGCGAGTCGCCCGTGGGCACCGCTGCCCATGGCGGCGCGGGCTCACCCGAGTAACCTGTGAGCGTGCGCGGTTCCCGGCCGCGGCGCAGGAAGGACCCCCATGAGCGACGGCGCATACGGCATCAGCTCCGCGAACGCCCCCACCGCAAGCGCGTCCCCCGCGCCCTCCACCCAACCACCGGACCTGGGCGACGTCGGCACCTGGGCCAGCGCCGCCGGCCACGACTGGCTGGTGCTGGCCGATCCCGACCCCGAGCAGCTGCTGCTGGCCGCCTACTTCGACTACGGCCTGGTGGACGAACCGCCCGCCCGTCTGGACGCCGCCGCCCGCCTGTGCGGGGCACTGCGCGCCGAGTTGCAGCGCCCCATCGAGGTCGGCGTCGGCGAGGTCTCGGTGCCCGAGGTCGCCCTCGAGCTGGAGCCGTCCATGCTCGGGGTGCGCATCCGCGGCCGCCGCGCCGCCGTGCTCGGCGCCTGGACGCATCTGGGAGAGCTTTTCGCCCGCCCGGACCTGCCCTCCAATGCGCCACTGCTCCCCCGTCAGGTCAACGCCTGGGACCGGGACCTGGCCACCCACGCGGGCGTGACCGCCATGAACCTGGCGGACATGCCCATCCACGGCCCCGACGGGGAGGCCGGCCGACTGCTGTCGCATGAGCTGCTCGCCCACCTGGATCCGCGCCGCGGCGAGGTCCGGCACGTGTTCATCACCAACGATCCCGCCCTGGTCGGCGTCGGCTGGACGGCCGATCCGCCCGCCGCGGCACCTCCCACCCGCCCGGCCGTCTACCTCGACCGGCGCCCGGCCCTGGTGCTGTGCCCGCCCGACGACGGCGTGGTGCTCTCCGCCACCGCCACCCCCGGAGCCGACGCCTACGTGGCCGGGTTCGTCATGCAGTCCCTGATCGCCGGCCCGCTGGACCGGCTGGGGATGCAGGCCCGCCTCGGTTACGAGTACATCCCCCTGCGGGACGCCTTCTACTGCTGCTTCGCGCTCAACACCAACGACGGCCGCCTGGGCGGTAAGGAGGTGATGGCCGTGCACGACGCCGTCGTCGCCCACCCCCGGCCCGTGCACGACACGCTCATCGAGCGGGCGCTGGAGCTTTACGGCCCCTCCGAGACGGTCGATAACGCCCTGCGGCTGCGCACCAGCGGTCGGGCCGGCAACGTGCAGCCGACCGCCGACGGCGTGCGGCGGGCCCTGGCGGAGATCCGCGCCTCGGTGCACCTGCCGCTGCGAGATGAGACCGAGCCGCTGGCGGAGCAGGCCGGCTACCTGCTCTGGAAGCACATCGACGAGCCCGAGGACGACTTCACCCTTCTCCACGACGGGCCACAACACCGGCGCGACGACGGCCACCCCGACGCTATCAAGCTCACCGCCCACCAGATTCAGGCGCACCAGTTCAAGTGGGAGCAGCGGGGACTGACCCGGCGCTGGCTGCCCGCTCGGTCCGCCGGCTTCCGGTGGGTGGACTCCACCCGGCTGGTGATGGCCTGCTACGACCCCTCCGACCAATACCTGGAGCTGATCGACGACCGGTTGCGCACCGTCAACCTGTACTGGGACGAGGTCGCCGCCCACCCCCAGCTGCGCGCCGAACTGGAACGCCGTGGCATCTGGCGCTTGCCGCGCGGTACCTTCGGACTCATTCAATGACCGCGCCCCGCCGGAACCGGTCGGGGTTGCCCGTCCCCACCGCACCCGGCCGTGGTCCACGCCCAAGCACGCAGTCAGGCAGGTGAGCCGAGATGAACGACGCCGTTGAACCCGAGCACGAGTGGGAGACCTTCGCCGGGCACGACTGGATGGTGCGCACCGCGGGCCTGGAGCCCGGGCAGGCGCTGCTGGGGGTGAGCCTGGACTACGGCGCCGTCGACGAGCCGCCCGCAGCGCTCGACACCCTGGCGCGCCTGTGCGGGGCGCTGCGCGCCGAGTTGCAGCGGCCGGTGGAGGTCGGCGTCGGCGACGTTGCCGTACCCGAGGCGAACGCTGGTTTCGATGCGGCCAGCCTCACCATCGCCGTGTGGGGGCGCCGCGAGGCCGTGCTGCGCGCCTGGGAGCACCTGGGCGACCTGTTTGCCGAGCCGGGCCTGCTGAACACCGACGCGACACCGATCAGCCGACCCGGGGTCGTCTGGGACCGGGACCTGGCCACCTACGTCGGGACCAATACCCAGACTCTCGGCAATTTGCGCATCCACGCTCCCGATGGCGAAGCCGCCTGGCAGGCCGTACGCGCTCTACTTGCGCGCCTGGATCCGCGTCGCGGTGAGGTCCGGCATGTGTTCGACACCAACGACCCCTACCTGGTCGGCGTGGGCTGGACCGCTCAGTCCGCCTACGGCACGCCCCCAGCGCGTCCGCCCGTGTACCTCGACCGCCGCCCCGCTCTGCTGCCCTGCAATGACGATCGGCGCATCCTGCTGAGTGCGACGGGGAACCCGGGCGCGAACACGCTGGTGGCCATGCGCGCCCTGGCCCACCAGTCGATCCGCGTCCTGCGTGACTTCAATGTCTTCGACAACCTCGGATTGAACATCGTGGAGCTGCGCGACGCCGCCTACTGCTGCATCTACCTGGAGGAGCGCGAGCCGACCCCCATGTTGCTGCGCCGAATCGTCGAGCAGCTGATCCACAACCCGTTGCCCATCCCGGACGCCGTCGTCGATGCCGCGCTGGACGAATTCGGGGCGAAGGAAGTGGCGGCTCTCGACCGCCACTTGCACTTGACCGGCCGCAGTGCCCAGCTGCATCCGACCTCCGCCGGGGTGCGCAGCGCCTTCGACCAGCTGCGCGCCGGCGTGCACGTGCCCCTGAACGACTCCACCCGCGCTCTGGCCGAGCGCCACGGCTACATCGTCTGGGACGTGCCCGAAGAGCCCGCCCGCATGGAGGTCGCGCTCCCCTACGACCCCGACCGCGGCATCGACATCGCCCACCCCGAAGGCCTGCGCGTCAGCGAGCACACGCTCGCCGCCCTGTGGCAGGAGCGTCGTCGCGACGACGACGGCGCCTGGCGCCTGACCGGGCACACCTCCGTGCGCTGGGCCGACATGTCTCGCCTGCAGCTGACCAGCTACGACGCCGACAGCCAGGTGCTGATGCTCGTTGACGACCGCATGCGGCACGTATTTCTGCCTTGGGACGAGGTCGCCGCACGGCCGGCACTGCGCGCCGAGATCGAGCGCTTCGGCATCTGGCGGGCGCCGCGTGCCCAGCTGGGGGATTGACCGTCTCAACCGGCAGCCCGGGCGGAGGGCACCAGGTCCACGCCCGCCTCGGCCATGGCGGTGCGGGCCGCCTCACCCTGCTCGGCGCTGACGGGCGCGGTCAGGTCGGTCAGGACGCGGACCTGGTAACCGGCGCGCACGCCGTCGAGCGCCGTGTCCTTCACGCAGTGGGACTCGGCCAGGCCAACCACGTCCAGGGCCTCGATGCCACGGGCACGCAGGACCGCGTCCAGGCCCGCGCCGGACTCGTCCACAGCCTCGAAGCCGGAGTAGGCCGCGGCGTACCGGCCCTTCTTCACACTCACATCCGGGGCCAACTCCGCCAGCGCGGGGTGCAGTTCCGCCTCGGCGCTTCCGGCGACGCCGTGCGGCGGCCAGGTGTCCACGAAGTCGGGAGTCTCGGAGAAGTGCTCGCCGGGATCAATGTGCCAGTCCTGGGTGGTGACCACCAGGTCGTAGTCGCCGCGGTGAGCGGCGGCGTAGGCGGCCACCCGCTCGGCGACCGCGTTGCCGCCCGCCACGGCCAGGGCGCCGCCCTCGCAGAAGGTGGGCTGAACGTCCACGATGATCAGGGCGCGATGCCGGTTCACAGGTGTCATGACACCAATCTATCCACCCATGTGTCATGACACAACGGGATGCAGCCTAACGGCCGGCGGCGCCACCGCCGTTGAGTTCTGTGGGCGCCCCTATGCGGCCGGCAAACTGTCCAGAATTGGCGGCCGTTCCCGCCAATTCTGGACATTTCGCCCACCGAATGCGACGGGGTCCCCGACCCAATGGGCCGGGGACCCCGAGGCGCTCAGGCGCCCACAGACATTCGCTCAGGCATCAGGCCTTGGCGGCGGCGATGCGCTCGCGGAACTTGGCGAGCTCCTCGCGGATAGCGGCCGGGACCTTGTCACCGAACTGCTCGTAGTACTCCTCGGTGGAATCCATCTCGGCGGCCCAGGCGTCGGGGTCGATGTCGTACATCTGGTTCCAGATGGACTCGTCGACATCCACGCCCTCGAGGTTGAAGTCCTCCAGCTTCGGGTACAGGCCCGTCACGCCCTCAATGGCCTCAACCTCACCGGCGGAGCGACGCACGATCCAGTCAAGCACGCGGGAGTTGTCGCCGAAACCGGGCCAGAGGAACTTGCCGTCGGCGTCCTTGCGGAACCAGTTGACCTGGTAGACCTTCGGGAAGTTCTCACCGAGCTGCTCCTGCATTTCGAGCCAGTGGCCCCAGTAGTCGGCCATGTGGTAGCCGCAGAAGGGCAGCATGGCGAAGGGGTCGTGGCGCAGGGAGCCGACCTTGGCGTCAAGGGCGGCCGCGGTGACCTCGGAGGCCACAGCGGAGCCGATGAACACGCCGTGTGCGGGGCTGTACTGCTCGGCGACCAGCGGCACGTTGGTGGCGCGGCGGCCACCGAAGAGGATGGCGTCAATGGCGACGCCCTCGGGGGCCTCCCAGTCCGGGCAGATGATCGGGCACTGCGCGGCGGGGGTGGTGAAACGCGAGTTCGGGTGAGCGGCCTTCTTACCCGCCTCGGCGTCGGCGGGGGTGTAGTCGTTGCCCTGCCAGTCGATCAGGTGGTCCGGCAGCTCGGCGTCGATGCCCTCCCACCACACGTCGCCGTCGTCGGTCAGGGCGACGTTGGTGAAGATGGTGTTGGACTTCATGGTGTCCATGGCCATCGGGTTCGTCTTGTAGGAAGTGCCCGGGGCGACGCCGAAGAAGCCGGCCTCGGGGTTGATGGCACGCAGGCGGCCATCCTCACCGGGACGCATCCAGGCGATGTCATCACCGACGGTCTCGACCTTGTAGCCGGGAATGGTCGGCTGGAGCATGGCCAGGTTGGTCTTGCCGCAGGCGCTCGGGAAGGCGGCGGCGACGTGGTGCTGCTTGCCGGACTTCTCATCGGTCAGGCGCAGGATGAGCATGTGCTCGGCCATCCATCCGTCGCGGCGAGCCATGGTGGAGGCGATGCGCAGCGCATAGCACTTCTTGCCCAGCAGGGCGTTGCCGCCATAACCGGAGCCGTAGGACCAGATCTCGTTGGTCTCGGGGAAGTGGGTGATGTACTTCTCGTCGTTACAGGGCCAGGTGGTGTCCTCCTGGCCGGGGGCCAGCGGAGCACCGACGGAGTGCACGCACGGAACCCAGGTGCGGCCCTCGTTGATCAGGTCCATGGCCTTGGCGCCCATGCGCGTCATGATGCGCATGTTGACCACCACGTAGGGCGAGTCGGTGATCTCAATACCCAGTTGGGAGATCGGGCCGCCCAGCGGGCCCATGGAGAAGGGGATCACGTACATGGTACGGCCGGCGTAGGCGCCGTCGAACTTCTCGTTGAGGATCTCCTTCATCTTGGCCGGGTCGTACCAGTTGTTGGTCGGGCCGGCGTCCTCCTCCTTCTCGGAGCAGATGTAGGTGCGGGACTCGACGCGGGCGACGTCGCTGGGAAGCGAACGCGCCAGGAAGGAGTTGGGGCGCTTTTCCGGGTTGAGGCGGACGAACATGCCCGACTCGACCATCTCGGTGGTCAGGCGATCCCACTCCTCATCGGATCCGTCGCAGAAGTAGATGTCTTCCGGCTTGCCGAGCTCGGCGAGACGGACGGCGAAGGCGATGACGTCCTCGGGGGCGTTGGCCGGCGCAGCCGCCCGGACATCCTGCTCAGACACAGTCATGTGAGTCCTTCTTTCTTTTGATTCTCATGACTCAACGGGGTCGGGTCCTATCCTTCCTCATCCGGCGCCCCAGGTCACGTCCGAAGGTCCCTCGTGCGCGTCTTGACCCCTCTCACGGGCGGTGTTTCGCGCCACACCTGCTGCCGTGTAGCGTCGGGGCGTGCCCACCGACCCGTCCGCCAACTGCGCTCACCGTGTACCCACCTACCTGCGCCGCCTCCTACCCCTCGGGGCTACGGCGCTGGCGCTTTCGGCCTGCACCGCCCACATGGATATGCATCTGGACGACGCGGGCACCTATGACGTAGATCTGGTCATGCGCGACACCACCGGCACGGTCTTCGGCGCGGACACCGACTGCCAGGAGTACGCCTCACAGTCGCTGGTCGGCCCCGGCGACGGCGTGAACGTCACCGCCTCCCGGATCGGGTCCGCCGACGACGACGAGGGGCTGGGCTGCCAGGTGCGTGTGAGCGGGGTGCCTATTCCCGACGCCGCTGGCCTGGCCGACGGCTCGGCGGAGGACCAGCTGGTGGTACGCGACGGAGATCTGTACGTGGTGCGAATCGCCGGTTACGGGACCGCTCCGGCGGATTCTCATGGCGCCGCAGAAGGTGCCGACGGCGTGCCGGACGGCGCGGGCGGGGCCCCCTCTCCAGCAGGGTCGTTGAACGAGGTTGTGGACGCCCGGGTGTCGATAACCTTCCCCGGAGCCGTGGTGGACGCCGGCGGTGGCCGCGTGTCGGGCACCACCGTCACCTGGGAGGACGCCGATCTGCTGTACGACGGCGTGACCGCCTCCGGAAGAGCCGTCGCAGGCGAGGGCGTGTCTATTTGGGACCGCTACGGCTGGTGGTTCGTGGCGGGGTTGGTCGCCGCTGGTGCCGCGGTGGGCGCGATGGCGCTGCGACGCCGACGGCGCTCGCATAACTGACTCTCGCCCATTCACATCCGGCACGCTGTTGCCAAAGAGGGACCTGTCCGTAGACTCCCACCCATGAGCATCTTCTCCTCAGTCTCCCTACGCCGCGCGGGCGCCCTCGTGGCCGGTACCGGGCTCCTACTCGGATCCGTCCTCATCGGCCCGACCGCCACCGCGGATAACGAACTCACCGGCAACTTCGACATCGTGATCCACGAAGATAATGTCGCCGACATGACTTTCGTCATCGGCATGGATGACTTCTCCCTTGATCTCGTCTGCACGGAAGGTGTATGGGAGGAAGAGGAAGCGGAGCAGGTAACCGTCTCCCGCGACGACGGCCACTGCACCGTACGCCTAATCGGCTACAGGTTCGTGGAGAACTCCGACGGCGATCTAAGCATCAGGCACGTCGACAGCGACTACATCGTCGAGGGCCGCTCAGACACCTTCAGCGAGTATGACAGCGCCTCTCTGACAGTGACCTTCCCAGGCAAGGTCACCGAAGCGGATGACGGCGCCAAGATCTCCGGCAACAAGGTCAGCTGGGACAACGTCGTCGACAATGGCTCCATCCGTGCTGTCGGCAAGGACTCCCCCGGTTCGGGCATGTTGCCGTGGATCATCATCGGTGTCGTGGTCCTGGCAGCCGCGGCAGGGGCAGTGATCGCCGTCGTCGTCAGGAACAAGAAGAAGGCCAATCCGGCGGCCGGCTACCCCGGTGCCGCCTATCAGCCCGGCCAGCCGGGATACGGGGCGCCCCAGCAGCCACAACCCGGCCAGCCCTACGTCGCACAGCCGCAACCCGGCCAGCCGGGCCAGCCCGGATACGGGGCGCCCCAGCAGCCGCAACCCGGCCAGCCCGGCCAGCAGCAGCCAGGGCAGGAGCAGCAGCCCTACGATCCCAACGGGCAGCACTGACCGAGCCGGCTTGCAGCCTGCAACCGCGCCGAGACCACCAGGCGACCCAACATTCATGAGGGGGAGTGCAGTTCCGTACACTCCCCCTCATGAACTTCTTCTCATCATCGCCTCTGCGCCGCGTCGCCGGCGCGGCAGCGGGCATCGTGCTTCTTCTCGGATCCGTGCTGCTGGGTCCGACCGCCGCTGCGGACGACACCTCCAGCGCCCAGTTCGACATCGTGCTGTACGAGAACAAAACCGCCGACATGATCCTGAACATGAGCTTCGAAGGCATAAAACCCGATCTGTATTGCTCGGATGACGTCCTTGAGGTCGACGACCTCACGAGCATCGGCGAACACGATGACGACGTCGACGTCACGCTCAGAACCGAGGGCAACAGCTGCATCCTGGAGATGACCGGCATCCCCGTCGTGGGCTCCAGCGACGGCGACTTCACCATCAAGCACCAGAACAACACCTACATCGTTGAGATCACGGGCTTATCCGACTTCAAGGACTACGACTCCTCCACCATGACCGTCACCTTCCCCGGAGATGTCATCGAAGCTGACGACAACGCCAAGGTCTCCGGCAACAAGGCCAGCTGGAAGGATATCGCCACGCTTCAGTCTCTCGAGGCAACCGGTTGGGACTCCGCCACCCAGGCCGCAGACGACTCCTCCAACGCCGCTCCCTCTGATACGGGTTCATCCGGCATCAAGCCGATCATCTGGGTTCTGCTTGGGCTTCTAGTTCTTGTGGTGATCGGTGGCATTGTTGCCTTCGTCATTTCCCGGAACGCGAGCAAGAAGTCACCGCAGGTGGCCGGCTACCCCGGTGCCGCCTACCAGCCGGGCCAGCCTCAGCCCGGTCAACCGGGTTACGGCGCCGCGCAGCCGTACCAGCCCGGTGAGCCTCAGCCGTACCAGCCGGGTCAGTACCAGCCGGGCCAGCCTCAGCCGGGCCAGTACCAGCCGGATCAACCGGGTTACGGCGCCGCGCAGCCGTACCAGCCCGGTGAGCCTCAGCCGTACCAGCCGGGTGAGCCTCAGCCGTACCAGCCGGGTCAGTACCAGCCGGGCCAGCCTCAGCCCGGTCAACCGGGTTACGGCGCCGCGCAGCCGTACCAGCCGGGTGAGCCTCAGCCACCGTACGACCAACCGCCCAGCGACCCCTACGCTCCACGCTGAGTTCGCTACGCCCGGGATGTTTGCGCATGCACGGTGACCGCTCGGTTGCTGGGAATGCGACTCCCGTCGTCGTCACTCACCGCCGTGCTCAGCCGAGCAGTCGGTGACGGGTAATGGTGGCCTCGCGGCCCGCGCCCACCCCGATGGCGGAGATGCGGCAGCCGGCGAGCTCCTCGATGCGCAGCACGTAGTCGCGGGCGGCGGCCGGCAGGTCGTCGAAGTCGCGCACGCCAGTGATGTCCTCGCTCCAGCCGGGCAGCTCCTCATAGACAGGCTTGGCGTGGTGGAAGTCGGTCTGGGTCAGCGGCATCTCGAAGGTGACTTCGCCGTCGACGTCGTAGGCGACGCATACGGGGATGGTCGCGTGCCCGGTGAGCACGTCGAGCTTGGTCATCACCAGGTCGGTGAGTCCGTTGACGCGAGCGGCGTAGCGGGTGACGACTGCGTCATGCCAGCCGCAGCGGCGCGGGCGGCCGGTGGTTACGCCGTACTCGCCGCCCTCGGCGCGCAGCCGCTCGCCCATGGCGTCGGTGAGCTCGGCGGGGAAGGGCCCCTCGCCCACCCTGGTGGTGTAGGCCTTGACCACGCCGACGACGGCGTCGATGCGGGTGGGGCCCACGCCGGTGCCGGTGCAGGCGCCGCCGGCGGTCGGGTTGGAGGAGGTGACGAAGGGGTAGGTGCCGTGGTCGATGTCGAGCATGGTGGCCTGGCCGGCCTCGAACAGGACGGTCTTGCCGGCGTCCAGGGCCTGGTTGAGTAGCAGGGAGGTGTCCACGACCATGGGGCGCACGCGCTCGGCGTAGGACAACAGCTCGTCGGCGACGGCGTCGGGGTCGATGGCGGCGCGGTTGAAGACCTTCAGCAGCAGGCTGTTCTTCTGGTCCAGGGCGGAGTGGACCTTTTGCCGCAGGATCGACTCGTCGAACAGGTCCTGTACGCGCAGGCCCACGCGGTTCATCTTGTCCGCGTAGGTGGGGCCGATGCCGCGGCCGGTGGTGCCCAGCTGGCGGGCGCCGAGGAAGCGCTCGGTGGTGCGGTCCATGACCCGGTTGTAGGAGGGGATCAGGTGGGCGTTGGCGGATATCTTCAGTGTGGAGGCGTCCTTGCCGCGGGAGGTGATCTCCTCGATCTCGGAAAACAGGACCTCCAGGTCCACCACCACGCCGTTGCCGATCACCGGGGTGACCCCGGGGGTGAGCACGCCCGCGGGCAGAAGGTGGAAGGCGAAGGACTCGCCGTCGATCACCACCGTGTGGCCGGCGTTGTTGCCGCCATTGAACTTCACCACATAGTCGACGTCCTGGCCGAGCTGGTCGGTCGCCTTGCCCTTTCCTTCGTCTCCCCATTGAGTCCCGACGACGACGACGGCTGGCATTGCTACTCCCTGACTGAGTGAGTGCCCCTTGGTGCTCCTTAGCGCCCCTTGGGACAGGCGCGGCCTGGGCGCGCCGCAGGTCAGCCTACCCCGCGTCCGTAGCCGTTTTCGGGCGAGGTCGATTGGCGGACCGGCCAGCGGGCGCGGAAACACCAGCGGGCGCGGGAACACCGGCGGGCGCGGGAACACCGGCGGGCGCGGGAACACAGAGTTGCACGCCTTAACGATAATCATTACCGTCTGCACCATGAGAACTCGTCATCCCTCCCCTGTCCGCACCCTCGCGGCCACGGCGGTACTCGCACTGTCGGTGGCTGCCTGCGGCAATACTTCCACGCCGACATCAGACGCATCCACCGACGCCGCCGACGGCGCTGGCGCGCAGACGTCCGCGTCCGCTTCAGAGAAACCCGTAGAGGTCAGCGACCTAGACCCGCGCGCCGCGATCACCTACGACGGCGGAATCCAGATCGTGGACACCTCGGACGGATCCGTCGTAGCGGACATCGAGAAGGAGGGCTTCCTGCGGCTGAACCCCGCCGGAGACGGCCGCCACGTGCTCGTCTCCTCCTCCGAGGGCTTTGAGGTCCTGGACCTGGGGATGATCGTCACGCCTCACGGGGACCACAACCATTACTACACGACCACCCCGAAACTCACCGGCGCCGTCATCGCCGCCGAGAAGCCCGGACACGTCGTCACCAATGCCGGGAAGACCGCGGTGTTCGATGACGGCACCGGCACAGTCACCATGTTTGACACCGATGCCCTGGAGGACGGCCAGCTCAGCCCGGATGAGCTCACCAGCTTCCAGACCAAAGACCCGCATCACGGCGTCGCCGTCCCCCTGACCAGTGGCAGCGTCCTGGTGACCGAGGGGACCGAGGATGAACGTCATACGGTCCATGAGCGCAAGGCCGACGGTTCCATCGGCGCCGAGTCCACCGATTGCCCCGGCGTTCACGGTGAGGCCACCGCACAGGGTGAGGATGTGGTCAGCTTCGGCTGCACCAACGGCTCAGTGGTATTCCGCGACGGGCAGTTCCACAAGGTGCCGGTGCCGGAGACGTACCAGCGCAGCGGCAACCAGTTTGGCTCCCACGGCTCCCCTTACGTGCTCACCGACTACAAGACCGTGGAGCCCGTGGACGGCGCCGAGCCGGAGCACCCCACGAAGGTCGGCATCATCAACACGACCGACGCCACCACCAAGACCGTGGAGCTGGGCTCGGCCTACTGGTTCCGCTCCTTCGGCCGCGGCGAAGCGGGCGAGGGCGTGGTACTGACCTACGACGGCAAGCTCAACATCATTGACACCTCCTCAGCCGCGGTGACCAAGCAGGTGGATGTGGTGACCCCCTGGACGGAGAACGAGAACTGGCAGGAGCCCGGGCCGAACGTGAAGACGGCCGGCGACTTCGCCTACGTCACCGATCACGCCACCAAGAAGCTGCACCTGGTGCAGATCTCCACCGGCAAGCTGCTCTCCAGCCTGGACCTGAGCGTGGTACCCAATGAGATGGCGGTGATCGACGCCGAACTCAACCACTGAGCCCACGCACCTTCCACTAGACCGGCACTGGTAGCCGCCATTTCAGAGCGCTATTAGTGCCGGTCTGGCCAGGAGAAGGGCAGCTAAAACTGTTCATCCGTGGACACCCGGGCGGCCAGACAACGTCCCCGCCCACCGCTCCGCCTGTCCCCGGCTGAACCATCACCCCGACCGGTATGATTCCAGTATGACTCAGAAGATTGCGGTAAGCCTCCCCGATGAGCAGGTCAGCTCGATCCGGCGCGCGGTTGCGCAGGGGCGGGCGGCATCGGTGTCCGGATACATCAGTGCGGCGGTCGCCCGCGCCGAACGCGAGGACCGCCTGACGGAGCTACTCGATGACTTGGACCGCGAGCTGGGCCCGGTCGACGACGCCGACCTGGCCTGGGCCGACCGCGCCCTGGGACTGGGGTGAACATGGATGGCGAGGTCGCGGGCCTGACCCTGGACACGGGGGCGCTGCTGGCGCTTGAGCGCGGCGATGCCAGAATGCGAGCCCTGCTGCGCCGGGCGGTCGAGGCCCGGATCGCGCTGGCGGTACCCGCCGGCGTCGTCGCCCAGGCGTGGCGAGGAGGACCCCGCCAAGCGCGAGTCGCCCGCCTGCTCGGCGACCCCGCGGTTCAGGTCATCCCACTGGACGATGTGACGGCGCGGGCTGTGGGGCTGCTATGCGGCCGCGGCGGACACCCCGATGTCATCGACGTTCATGTGGTGCTGCACGCCCGCGAGCATGGTCATGCGGTGGCGACCTCGGACCCGGGCGACCTGCACGCCGTCGACCCTGGGCTGCGCCTCATCGCCGTGTAGCCGCCGGCCCGGCGACGGCGGGGCCGGCCTCCCGGACATCACGGGATTCACCGCCCGTTCCGACCCCTTGCTCCTAAACTACGAGCTTTTGCACCCTGGCGTGCGGGCATACCCATCGAATCAGGACACAAAAGCTCGTACCAGAGGAAAAAGGCGTGTACCTGCATCATAGGTACGGCAGCCCGAGAGCGCCGCACCAGCGGCGGGCACAGGCGAGCATGCCGACTGCCAGCAGCCCGACGGCGGTCAGCCAAGAGACGGCCTCGGCAGCAGGCGCCTGCCCCCAGTTCCACGGCGCTGGCGCTCCCGCCGGGTGCCCGAACCAGGCAATGATGAAGAATCCCGCCAAGGGTCCGATCGCGGCCAGGGATTCGCGCAGCACGCCGGCCGCCAGCAGTGCCAGGCCGAGCCAGGCCAGGTAGGCGCGTCCGGCCTCAAGCGCTACGACAGCCGAACGGGGCAGGGACGCCGCCGCTACGAGCACTAATCCCAGCGCTCCCATGCCCGCCAAGTGCAGCCAGCGGGCCCGGGCGACGACGCCGACATCTCCGCGGTCCATGGCGGGGACCGGGGACGCCAGACTGCCGACTGCCAGCACCGCGATGAAGGCGTCGAGTACCAGCAGGTAGGGCACGGCCACGGGGTCGCCGCGGGAGACCAGCGTGAGCGTATTGGTGCCGACCGCAGCACTGATGGCTGCGAGGGTCGCCATGACCGCGCTCGCTGCGAACAGTCGGCGGGAGCGCACGTAGAGTCTCACCGGCACCGCTCCGCCGCGCTGTCACGCATGGTGTCGAGACGTTCCTGCATCCAGGCGTCCTGTGTGGCCTGATCGGACTTGGCCGCGCGCGTAATCTCTGCGCGGTCGATCTGCCTGGTGTCCCCCATGCCGGCAGGACGGGCGTCGGCGGCCTGCAAACGCAATTCGATCAGGCCTTGCAGTTCACCATAGGCCCGGTAAAAGGCCGCGGCGCCAGGATCGGCGTCCGTCGGCAGGCAGTCGACCGGCACCGCCGAGGAGACGATCAGTCCTGCCAGGTCGTTGGCGGCGAACCAGACGGAGTCGGACTCGATGGTGAAGTTGGAGGCTCCCGGCTCCAGCCCGTAGGCGCTGACATGGTCGGGGAGTTCCAGGCCGAGAGCCTCCGCCTGGGCCCCGGCACGCTCGGCAAGCGTGGTCAGCGCGGGCAGCCGGGCGGCGTCCTCGGGCCACACGCACAGCCGCAGCTGCGTATCGGTGCACACGGGATGTTCGGGAATAGCGCGCTCGACCGTCAGCGGCGGACCGGTCAGCACGAGTCCGACGCCGAGCGCGCATAGCACACAGCCCGCGGTGACTGCGGCTCGGATCCGCCGCGACCAGGGGAAGGCGGTGCGTTCACGGCGGGCTCGCAGGGCGGCGAGCAGGTTCGGCAGCGCCAGGGCGGCGGCAACCACTACTGTCGCTTCGACGACGGCAAGCGCTACTCCTGCGGGCGTCAATTCCACCCAGGCATGGCCTGAGAGGAACACTCGAGTCAGTCGGCTCTCCGGCGTGCCCACGGCCGTCCCCTGGGTGGTGATGAGTCTGAGGAAGCAGACCAGCACGGCGACCACGGGCGCAAACCAGGCCGGGCCGCCGAGTCTGCCCAACAGGACGCCGACGGCCAGGCATTCGCTGATCACGGCCAGGGCGATGATCAGGTAGGAGGGCCACAGGAAACCCGCCGGGGCGGAGGCGGATAGGTTGACCACTACGGCACACGCAGCCCCGACCGCGATCACTCCCGCGCCCGCCAGCAGATGGGCGGCCAGCAACGGCCCGGCCCAGGGATGGGCGCCGTTGCGGGACTCGCGTTCCCCGCAGCGGCGGCGTACCTCCCAGGCGGCCGCCCCGGCCAGGGCGGGGCCGAGGTAATACAGTGGGGCGGTGATGATTGCAGAAGCCTCAGGCCATATGCCCTGCCACTGGTGACGGTCGCCGAGCATCAGGGCCACCAGCGCTGCTGCGGCCAGGGGCGCCACGCGCAGCAGTATGGAACGCCGCAGTTCGATGCGGAAAACACCGCTCATGGCTGCTCCCGACTGAGCACGCTCATGTAGCCGCGCTCGAGTTGGCTGTCACCGGGAGCGTCGGGGGTCGCCCGAGCCTCCAACTGGGCGGTGGTGCCGCGGAAGCGGATGTGCCCGGCGTCGAGCACCAGAAGCTCATCGCTGAGGGCGCGCACGTCTTCAACCAGGTGGGTGGCCAACACCGTGGCGGTGTCTTGTAGTTCCTCGATCAGGGAGCGGAAGGCGATGCGCTGGGCAGGGTCCAGGCCGACGGTTGGCTCATCGAGCAACAGCAGGGCAGGCCGGCTGACGAGGGCGGCGGCCAGGTGCACACGTTGGACCATGCCGCCGGACAGGGTGCGCAGCAGTCGTTTGGCCTGCGCCGCCAGTCCCACCCGGTCGAGCGCTTCCATGCAGGCCTCCCGCCGTCCGCGTGCGGGGAGGCCCTTGATCCAGGCCGCGTACTCGACGGTGTCGAGGGCGCTGAATCCCGGGACCGACGCCGGGCGCTGGGGCATCAGCGCGAGCCGGCGGCGGGCCCGGCGAGCGATAGATGCGTCGGTGACCGTAGTGCCGCCGACCGTTACCGTCCCCGTGCTTGGCGCCAGTTCACAGGCCATGATCGACATGAGCGTGGTCTTGCCGGCGCCGTTGGGTCCGAGCAGGCCGAGCACTCGCCCCGCAGCGACTTCCAAATCGAGCGGGGCGAGTGCCTGCAGCCGACCGAAGTCTCGCGACACATGCGCCAGTACCGCAACCGTCTGAGAGTACTCGGCTGCCGAAGACATCACCCGCGGTACTCCACCCAGTTGCCGCTGTCCTGAACACGCCTCCATGCCTGTCCCGAGTCGAACGTAGTCCGCGCGCCCTTGGTGATCGAGCGCCAAGCCCCAGTGTAGTCCGGCTGGTTGGCACGTGCCACATGCACGCGGTACTGCCCCGAGTACCCGGCCGGATTGCACTTCCCGGCCCAGGCCGTATTCCACCATTGCACATAGCAACCGTGCGTACGCGCGCTGACACCAGCAAGTGCTGATGTCGTCGTCACCGCACCGACCGCAGGAATCAGCAATGCCGCAACCAGCGCCAATCGCAGAATCCTCCTGATAACTGATGCTCCAGTCACTTCATTCTCCTCTCGTACCTGGAGACCCTTCGCCTCGCAATCAAGTTTCCACCAAAGCGTCCCGCCGTCGACATCGATGAATGTCTGCAACCTCGGCAACGCGCCGATGCGTCTCCTGCGGGTGGCCCATTCTGCAGCAACGCCGCTGATGCCTGGTCGGGAGCGATCATCACGTCGGCTCGTCCTTCACCAGCCCAAGACGGTTGGCCTTGACCGCCAGTTCGGTGCGGGAGGAGCAGTTCATCATGCAGTGCCAGGGCGATCTCGGAGCGCACCCGCAGCTCCTCGTTCTCAAACTCCAAGCGCAGCCGGGCCTCCCGCTCCGCCAGTTCAGCGAGCCTGTGTTCGTACTGCCGCAGCGCCATACCGACAATCACAGCGATCGACATCAACAACGCCTGCGCTTGCAGGAACCACCCGGGGTCCTCAGCGGAAGCAGTACCGATCAGTGTGTGTGCTATGACGGCGCCCACTACGGCTGCATCCCAGCGCCGGGACAACCAGTCCACCACAACCAAATGTAACGCGATCGATGAGACTAGAACACCAGCGGACAGCAACTCATCCGCGATGCCACAAACGACTACCAGCGCTCCGGCTAGCCGCGGAAACCAGCCCAACAGCACAGAACCCGAGACCATCAGGACCGTGAACCCCACTCCGACCTGACTCGTGCCACTTTAGTGCCCTGCGGTGTTTAGGTTGTCGAGGATTTGCTGTGCGGTCTGGGTGGTCTGGGGCTGGGCGGTGATGTGGTGGCCGTTGATGGTGATGGTGACTTCTTGGAGTGGTCCCAGTTCGCGGATAAGTCGTTTGATGCTGATGCCGGTGGCGGCTTGTAGGTGGCGGGCTATCGCGAGGGATGCCATGACGATGGTGAGGTGGGCCTGGATGGCGTCGTGGGTGTGGTGGAAGACGGGTCTGGCCTTCAGGTCGTGCTTGGACATGCGCAAGGGATTGCTCCACGTGCCACAGCTCGTGATATGAGGCGATCACCTCACTGGCGGGCATGATGCCGGCGGGGATGTTGCTCACGTAGCCTTTCAGCCCGGCCAGTGTCTTGGCGCGGGCAAGAGCCTTCTCGTCGAGGACCTGGTCGCCCTTGCGGGTGGTGACGAACCGGGTGGCCTTGGGACGCCGATCCCCGGCGACGACCGCCCTGGCCCGGTTCTCCTGGGTGGTGAGGGTCTTGCTGGTGCCGGGCGAACCGGCGCGCGCTGTAGGCCCAGATCGCGCGCCACGAGCCCGGATGGGTGGCAGGGTCCCACACGGGCTCATCACGCAGACCGCTGTCGCGTTCCCTGCTGATGGAACCTTTACGTGGGGTGATGGTGTCGATGATCTGCCCGTCGGCCAGCGCGTCCCCGTGCCAGGCGAAGTGCGCCTCCAGGTCCGCCGGCGCCTTGGTCATGCGGGACCCCACAATGAACCCCAAGCCGGCCTGGTGGAGGGCTTGAAGGTTGCCGGCCGAGAGCATGCCGGCGTCCGCCACCACGACCAGGTGATCAATCCCCGACGCCTCCCCGAACTCCTCGATCATCGGCACGATCGTGCTGGTCTCGGGAGCCTGTCAAGGTTTCTGTGTAAGCGGGTTGTTGTTACAGGTAGGGGCGGATTCGTTCGGGGTAGGCGGCGGTGAGCTGGGCGAGGGCTTGTTTCCAGTTGGTGGTGACTTGTCCTTCGACCATGCGGCCCTTGGCCTTGCGTTTGCTGGCGGGTAGGTTCTTCTCCTTGTCCCGTTCTCTGGCGCGCTTGTCCTCGATGTTGCAGATGGCCAGCCACAAAAGCTTCACCGCTGCCTCATCGGAGGGGAACTGTCCCCGGTTCTTCGACACCTTGCGCAGCTGGTAGTTCAGGGACTCGATGGAGTTGGTTGTGTAGATGACCCGGCGCAGCATCGGCGGGAACGCCAGGAACGGCGTGAACCGCTCCCAGGCCCTCTCCCAGGTCGCCACCGCCTCGGGATACTTGGAGCCCCACTGGTCGGAGAAGTCGGCCAGGGCCTGTAGGGCGGCCTCCTCGTTGGGGGCGGTGTAGACGGGCTTGAGCGCTTTAGCGACCTGCTTGCGGTCCCCATAGGCCACGAACCGCATCGAGGCGCGGATCAGGTGCACCACGCAGGTCTGGACCAGGGAGTCGGGCCAGGTCGCCTCGATCGCCTCGGGCAGGCCGACAAGTCCGTCGCATTCCCCCGCGGCGCTGGCGCTCTCGTGCGGGAGGTGCCCCCACTACGATCAGCACGTCCTGGACGCCACGGTTGGCCAGCTGCGCGCACACGTGCGCCCAAAACGAAGCGCCCTCCTCGGCCTGCACCCAGATACCCAGCACGTGCTTGATAGCCGTCCATGCCCGTCCCCTACGGCGATGTGGGCTGACCGGGTGGTCACGCGGTGGTCGGCACGGACCCTGGGTGCGGATGGCACCCGTGGTAGATGACCGGGTAGAACTCCTCCAGGGGACGGTTCTGCCACTCCATGACCGCATCGCACACCGCGTCGGTGACCTTACTGATCGTCCCGGCCGACAGCACCCGCACCCAGGGTGGTCTCCAGGTGGTGGCGGATCTCCCGCACGGTCATGCCGCCCGCGTACAGGCTCACAATCATCGAGTCCAGGCCATCCATGCGCCGCTGGCCCTTACGCACCAGGCGGGGCGTAAACGAGCCGGCCCGGTCCCGGGGGACCTCGATCTCGAAGGAGCCCACCTCCGAATCGATCATCTTGGTCGTGGTGCCATTACGGGCGTTACCACGGGCAGCCTTGGCCGGCTCGCCTTTCTCGTAGCCCAGGTGGTCGGTCAGCTCCGCCTGCAGGCCCCGCTCCAGCGCCTCCTTCAACAGCGCCGGCAGCAGACCGGCAGAACCGGTGAGCTCCACCTTGCCGGACTCGACCTGCTCAAACAGATCATCCAACGCACCAGAGGCGGCTAGCTCCCGGGCCACACCACTACCAGTCGGAACGGTCCCGGAGGGGGCGGTCTTCTTCTCGTCAGTCACAGTCATGACAGTAGGTCCTCTCAATCAGGGCTTACACAGACCATTGAACACGCCCGGTCTCGGCCCTGTTGCCCTCCCAGCAGCCGACACGTAGGGGGAAGCCCGTCCGGTCCACCACCAGCCCCACAATGACCTGCGGGTCCACCCTGCGTTCCTTGGAGTACCCCACCCGCCGTAGGTCGTCCTCCTTCTCCGCCTCGAAGTACAGGGTCGTCACGTCATACAAACACAAGGACAAATCCCCGCGGCCGGTGACGTGCCGCAGGCAGGCGTCCGCAATCCGTTCCCGCCACTGGCGGCCCGCGCAGCGCGCCAGCGAGCGGAACAGTGTCCTCCTGGAGGCCGGCTGCACACCCAGCTCGGAGATCACCCGGGGTACCTGCTCCTTACTGGTGGGCTCGATCAGCCGGGCCAGCATCATCTGCCTGAAACCCTCATCCCCACCCACCGCTTCACCCAGCCCCAGGGCCTCGTAGGCCGCACACAGGACATCCCACAGCAGAGCCGAGCGCTGCCCGACGACTACCGCCTGCGTGACCTGGCCGGCGGCCTGAGGTGTCAGGCCGGCCAGGTCCAGCACACCCTGGCCGCCCCGGATCTTCTCCCGTCCCGCCTCCATCAGGACCGCCAGCTCCGCCTCACCTGTGGGCTGAGCCCAGGTGCTGCACAATCCGGCGCACCCCGTGCTCCTTGGCCACGATCTGCACCGCCGTAGCCCCCGACGCTGTACGCACCTTCCGAATAAACGGGCTCACACGCCATCACTCTACAGGCCACCGGATTAGTGCCCCACAACCACCAACCCAACCACGCCACACCAACGAAAAACCACGACCCCGACGTCATGTCACCAAAAGTGGCACGAGTCGGGAGCTTTTGCACCCTGGCGTGCGGGCACACCCATCGAATCAGGACACAAAAGCTCGTACCAGAGGAAAAAGGCGTGTACCTGCATCATAGGTACGGCAGCCCGAGAGCGCCGCACCAGCGGCGGATGCCGGCTTTCCCGCTGTTACCACTACTTCCGAGACACCGGGACGCTCAGTCGTCACGGTGGCTCATCCAGTACAGGTAGGAGTACACCCCGATGACCGCGAAGCCCAACGGGAAGAGCCAAGTGCGAAGAGTCAACCAAGATTCAAGAGACAACCCGGTGAGCGTTAGTCCCGTGATGATTCTGGCTACCAGCAGCACCCAGAAGAACTGCGCAGCCAACCGCCACGCCGTCGGCCGACGGCGATGCAAACGTCCACTGACAGCAGTCATCTGCAACCTCCTAAATAAACGCTTTCCATTCTACTTGGCGCCTCACGATTCTGTCCATGCAAACTTGGACCTGTCGGCGCCGAGCGAGTCAGGACCGATGAGCGCCGGCTGCGCTCGGATGCCTGAGTCGAGGGGTACGGTCGCCGGGCAGCGCAGTTCGCCCGCTGCGCGCGAGCCGGGACCGGGGCATGCCACCCAATGCCTGTCTCTCCCCCACTCCTCCTCACCCGTGTCCCGAGCCATTATGCTTCCGCACGGGCTTTTGCTCTCCTGTGTACGGCGGTCGACCGTAGACAGGAGAGCAAAAGCTCGGATCACATGGTTCTCCCGGCCAGAGCTGTCATTCATCCCGGTGGCGCACCCAGTACAAGTAGGAGTACACCCCGACGACCGCAAAGAAGAGCGGATATCCCCAAACGCGGGGCGTCAGCCAGGCCTCAGTCGACCTCAGGTTGTCACCGTCAATCAGGCCTAGTACCACCCTAGCCAACAGCAGTCCCCAGAAGAACTCCACCACCAACCGCCACGCCGGTGGCCTACGGCGCTGAGGCGCCTTCAAGCTCACAACTCTCCTCTGCAAGTGAAAGCCGCGGCAGCCAGCTGCACACCGATTGCCACAGGACCACCAAGTGCCTTGACCGCGGAAGCGCCGAGAATCTTCGCAACAGTCTTAGCCGTCAGTCCCCAGTTCCAAGCCTTGATACCCGTCTTAATGGCCGCAATGAGCCCCGGGGAAGCCTTGCCAGCGGGGATTCCCAGACCCTTGAGCGCCACACAGAGAGCGAACGATCCGGCCCCCTCGGTTTGTGCTCCACCGTCACGGGCCGAACTCGTCTCGCCAGCCTCGTTCAACGCCTCGGCAAGGAGGCGGAGTTCCGGAAGGTTGCTCTCAAACCCGTCTTCAATCACGGCGCCCTCATTCACAACCAGCTTCCCATCCGCACCCATGGGGATGTAGCGGGTGAAAAGAACCTCGAGATCATCGGCGAGCTCCTCCGTCTCCGCCTCGGACAAGCCCGTGGATGTGGATTCAGAAACCGATCCGCTCCGCACGACATCGGATGAAGGAGCAGCCACAGCCATTCCCCCACATCCGATCGAGAGCGACGCGGCCAACAAGAACCCTACTACGCGTCCCGCACTCTTGACCAATATGATGATTCTCCTTAGAACGAGCATTCATGCGCTCATCGACCAACCTCTGGCCGATGCGATATAAGACTACGGTTCGGCCTTACGGCGGACCATCGATGAATGTCAGCAACCTCGGCAACGCGCCGATGCGTCTCCTGCGGGTGGCCCATTCTGCAGCAACGCCGCTGATGCCTGGTCGGGAGCGATCATCACGTCGGCTCGTCCTTCACCAGCCCAAGACGATTGGCCTTGACCGCGAGTTCGGTGCGGGAGGAGCAGTTCAGGGACTGCAGAATCTCAGACAGGTATGTGCGCACAGTCGACTCTGTTCGCCCGGCCTGCGCCGCCACCTGGCGGTTGCTCAGTCCTCGCGCCACCAGGTGGAAAATCTCCGCATGGCGGGGAGACAACGCTTCAACACCACGGATGAACTCGGCGCCGGCCTCCCGCTCCGCAGCCCGCCGTCGCAAGCCCTGCGCCGCGACTTCCAGTGGCTCCGGGCCCAGAACCGTCCTGCCCGCCACCGCATCGCGCACACCGGCGATGATCTGCTCAATGTCCATGTCCTTAGTGAGGAAGCCGCGCACCCCCGCCCCCAGAGCCTCCTCCAGACGGGTTCTCTCCTCGAAGGCAGTCAGCATGACCACGACGACGTCGGGATGTCGGGACGCGATCGCCCTAGCCGCCTCCACGCCGTCCATCCGAGGCATCTCCACGTCCACCAGGGCCACATCCACACGGTGCAGATCGAGTTCACGCAATATGGCAAATCCATCCTCCACGGCGGCCACGAGTTCTATACCCGGCTCCCGGGAGAGCATGTCCGCGTAGCCCTCACGCACAAGAGCATTGTCCTCGGCCAGCAGCACGCGCAAAGGGGCACCCCGTGAGGCCGATGCAACGCCGGATGAAGCGGCCATGCCGCCAGTTGCTGGAGTCATCGGTGCTCTCCAATCTGGGAGGTATCAGGCGCCCCGTAATCGACCTGAGCACGCGAGCGCACTGGAACGGTCGCTCCCACCAGCCAACGATCACCTGCGGGTCCGTAGACCACCTTGCCACCGAAGCGCGCCGCACGCATGGCCAGACCACTGAGGCCGGTGCCTCCGCTCAGGCCGCGCCGCCGCATCGTCTCCGCGCTGTCCGACCGGGTCTGGCCAGCACCCCTCGCAGACGAAACTTCGAGCGCAACCCGCCCCTCAACCCGTTCAACCTCCACACGCACCATTGATCCATCCGGCGCATACTTGAGCGCATTGACGGCGCCCTCCCGCAGTACCAGCGCGAGGAGTCGTCGCGCCGGCAATTCAACACCGCGCAGCAGCTCCTCCCAAGGCATGGAGGCATCCACTTCGAGTCCCAGCCCTCTTGATTCCAGCATCCGGCGGCATTCCGCCACTGTCGCGGCCAGATCCACTTGCTCGTCTCGAAGCGCCGAACTCGATTGGCGCAGTCCCTCCATGATCCCCCGCAGGTGCACCATGGCCTGCTGCCCCGCCTCCACCATGGCACGCGCACGGTCCCGCTCGGAACCAGCGGGCAGATCCTGGGAGAGGTTCTGCCCGGTGACCACGACCTGCGCCAGATCTGTCGCGATTGAGTCATGCAGTGCCAGGGCGATCTCGGAGCGCACCCGCAGCTCCTCGTTCTCAAACTCCAAGCGCAACCTGGCCTCCCGCTCCGCCAGTTCAGCGAGCCTGTGTTCGTACTGCCGCAACGCCATGCCGACAATCACGGCGATCGACATCAACAACGCCTGCGCTTGTAGGAACCACCCGGGGTCTTCAGCAGAAGCAGTGCCGATCAGCGTATGTGCTACGACGGCGCCCGCTACGGCAGCATCCCAGCGTCGGGACAACCAATCCACCACTACAAGCGGCAACGCGATGGAAGCCACCCCAACGCCCGCTGACAGTATCTCATCTGCGATACTACAAACTATGACTAATACCCCGGCAGTCCTCGGGTACCATCCCAGCAACACGGCGCCTGAACCCATCAGAACCGTCAGCGTCACCCAGAGCACTATAGGCGTATTACCAGCCCAGGTGTCCGCGTCAAAAACAATAAAGCCTGCGCCTAGAGCGATGTAGGCGATCCTCTTCCCGAGTGACGTCCTACGACCGATTTCCGGAGGCATGCACATCACCGTCGGCGCTCGCAGCAGGAGGGGAACAGCAAACATAGTGCAATGCGACCGCCATCGGCATCACCTCCCGAGGAGTACGTCACCCGCCCTGTCGATGCTTCCAGAACGGTCGACGTCTCCGCCAGCTCAGCCGTCGCCTGTGGTACCGCGCCTCCCGCCAGTGCCGCCACCAGCAGCATCCCGGCCGTTACTCGCTTCATCATGGTGCGCCCCGTCCGTCTCAGCATTGACGACTATCCCGGGGCATTCTCTCTCGCGCCCGGCCGCGGCACCACCGACGAATGTAGGTGTGTGCATCCGTTGGCGGCCGCGGCCCATCGCGTCGGCGAGACCCGGCCGTCACGGGCAGGCCCTCCCGGCCAAGAATGGTTACCAGCGCACCTGCACGGCGCTGACGATCCCCGCATCGACACCCTCGACGAACCCTCGGGAGGCCGAGCCGATCAAGAGCTGACGCAATCCCAGCCCGCAGGCGAGCGCGATCAGCACAGCAAGAGCAACCAGCAAGGTGGAACGTCGGCGAGACATCGGTCCTCCATGGAATGTGCTGAGTTGCCGGACAATAACTCAGCGGCGACATTACGGCTCAACCATGATTACCCTCTCGGCACAGCCGAACAACCGTCGCAGGTAGGAGATCCGCAGTCAGCATCCCCTACTCGCGCACGACCCGCAAAGAGCTCGATCCAACCGGCCGCCAATGGTTGTGGCCCCGACACCGCACCGGTGCCGGGGCCACAACCATATTCACGCCATACCGGGAGGCTCGCGCACCTGCCTACAGGCGTCTCGAGCAGCCGGACTGAAGCGAGAGTGACGACGCCGCGCCGGGCAAACGCCCTCGCCGTCGGACCGATCAGCGCTTGGCGGAGCCGACGGAGCCGAGACGCTCGCAGGCCTCGACCACGCGGGCGGCCATGCCCTCCTCGGCGGCCTTGCCCCAGGCACGCGGGTCGTAGGTCTTCTTGTTGCCGACCTCACCGTCGATCTTGAGCACGCCGTCGTAGTTCTTGAGCATGTGGTCCACAACCGGGCGGGTAAAGGCGTACTGGGTGTCGGTGTCTACGTTCATCTTGATGACGCCGTTGCGCACCGCGGTGGCGATCTCCTCGTCGGTGGAACCGGAGCCACCGTGCATGACCAGGTCGAAGGGGGAGCTGGTGTCCCCGACCTTGGTGGACAGGCGGTCGCCCAGGCGGGCGGCGACATCCTTCTGGATGTCGCCGAGGATCTCCGGGCGCAGCTTGACATGCCCAGGCTTGTAGGAGCCGTGCACGTTACCGAAGGTCAGGGCGGTGATGTAGCGGCCGTTCTCACCCAGGCCGAGAGCCTCGATGGCGCGCCAGGCGTCGTCGGCCGTGGTGTAGAGGTTGGCGTTCTCGTCGCCGGAGATGCCGTCCTCCTCACCGCCGACGGCGCCGATCTCGATCTCCAGGATCGTGTTGGCGGCCTTGGCGCGCGCCAGCATGTCCACGGCAATCTCAATGTTGTCGTCCAGGGACTCGGCCGACCCGTCCCACATGTGGGAGTTGAACATCGGCTGCTCGCCGCGCTTGACCTGCTCGGCCTCGATCTCCAGCAGCGGGAGGATCCAGGGCTCGAGCATCTTCTTGGGGCAGTGGTCGGTGTGCAGGCCGATCACGCCCGGGTAGAGGTCACCGACGGCGCGGGCATAGGCCGCGAAGGCGATGGACCCCTTCACGCGGTCGAGACGGGAGGATCCGGACCAGTAGGCGGCGCCGCCGTTGGAGATCTGGACGATTCCGTCAGACTCGGCGTCGGCGAAACCCTTGAGTGCCGCAGACAGGGTCTGCGAGGAAGTGACGTTGATCGCGGGGATGGCGTACTTGCCGGCCTTGGCGCGGTCAAGCATGTCGGCATAGGACTCCGGGGTTGCAATGGCCACTGGGTGCCTCCTGATGAAAGTGAATAGTCAGTGGTGCACCGCTGATTCTGTCACGGATTCACGCCCGCGTGAACCGGATCATGGTCCCGGTTCGCGGCAGGAGGCCGGCAGCCGTCCCACCGGAGCCCCCCGTTCACCCGTGGCGATTAGGGTTAGCACTCTCAAGGTGAGAGTGCCAAAATTGAGTTAGCCGGGAGCGGCGCGCACGCCCCTGACTCGGCTCTCGGAGACGCCGAGGCCGTAACCACTGGAGGTGGTTTACATGGCAACAACATCCTTCGACCCGTTCCGCGACCTGGACCGCTGGCTGAGCGGCGGCATGGTACGCACCCCCGCGTCCGTGGGCATGCCCCTGGACCTGTTCCGCCAGGGCGAGTCCTTCGTAGCCCGCATCGACCTACCCGGCGTTGACCCCGCCACGATCGACGTCGACGTCGAGGACCGCACCCTGACCGTGCGCGCCGAGCGCCCGGCTCACGAGGCCGCGGACGTGCAGTGGCTCGCACACGAGCGTCCGACCGGGACCTTCGCCCGGCAGCTCACGCTCGGCCACGGGCTCGCACTGGACCGCATCTCCGCCCAGTACACCGACGGCGTGCTCACGCTCACAATTCCGGTGGCCGAGGAGGCCAAGCCGCGCAAGATCGAGGTCACGCACGCCTCGGCCAAGCACCCGGTCATCGAGGCCGAGCAGAACTGACGGCGGCGCCGGGACGAGCCCCGCCGCCATCCCGGCCGGGCTCGTCCCAGCCCGGGCATGTCCACTTGCTCACCACCGGGCCCGTATCCGCTCAGTCGGGTGCGGGCCCGGCGTGTTGCAGAATCCACGCGTGCATGGCGACGGCGGCCGCCGCGGCCACGTTGATGGAGCGGGTGGATCCGTACTGGCCGATCCGCAGTACCCGGGAGCAGCGCGCCAGCAGCGCGGGACTGATCCCCTCCCCCTCGGAGCCGAACAACATCAGGCAGCGCTCCGGTAAGGCCGCCTCCTCCAGCAGCTCCGCCCGCGGGCCGTTGTCGATGCCGATGACTTCATAGCCGACGTCGTCCGCCCATTCCAGCAGCGCGTCGGGTTCAGCGTGGTGGCGCACATCCAGGTAGCGGTTGGTGACCATGGCACCGCGCTTGTTCCAGCGGCGCCGCCCGATAATGTGCACGGCCGAGACATTGAAGGCATTGGCTGTACGCACGATCGAGCCGATGTTCAGGTCCTGGGAGACGTTCTCCACGGCCACGTGCAATGCATGCGCGCGTGAAGCCAGATCCGCGCGGATCGCTTCCATGGTCCAGTAACGGTAGCGGTCTACCACGTTGCGGCGGTCACCGTCGGCCAGCAGCTCCGGGTCGTAGCGAAGGTCATCGGGCCAAGCGCCCGGTCCGCCGGGCCAGGGGCCAACCCCGACCTCGCGCGGCGCGCGCTCATTAGTCCACGCGTGCGGCTCGGGCTGCTTCTGGCGGTCGGCGGCCTCGCGGACGTCCATGATGTCCGGGATGTCCGGGATGTCCGGATCGGAGCCGAAGGCGTTACCCGCACACCGCTTACCTCGATAACCCGACATCATCTGCCCCCTGCCAGTACGCGACGTACGACCACCTCCACGATCGCACCTGCGGTAGCTTAATGGGCTCCTCCAGTTTCAAGGGCGTCGAGTTCGGTCGATATAACCGTCGAGTTCGGTCGATATAACCGTCGAGTTCGGTTGGTAGGGCCGCCAGCACACCACGAGCAGGCAGCGCATCCAGTCACCGACCAGGCCAACTTACCGACCGACATCGAGATCCCCACACCCGCGACCATCCACCCCTACACCCTTAAACCGGCTGAGCCCGAAAAGTGCCTGACGATCGCCGACTCGCAGCTCACGAACGCCTGCTGGCCCGCTTATGCGAAGACAGTCTGCTGCGTCGGCGGCTAATTCGGGTCGGAGGCGTCAGTCAAGTCCCAGGTCTGCAAGTCCGAGAGCAGCGTAGTAGGGCAGGCCGGCAGCCTCAATGCGCTCACGTGCCCCGGTGGCTCGGTCTACGATCACGGCGACGGCGAGAACCTTGGCACCCGCCTCACGCAAGGCTGCGACGGCCTCCAGGGGGGAGCCGCCGGTGGTGGAGGTGTCCTCCAGGACGACGACGTTGCGGCCGACGACGTCGGGGCCCTCGATCCGGCGCTTCATGCCGTGATCTTTGGCGGCCTTGCGCACTACGAACGCGTCCAAGTCCAGTCCGCGGGAGGCGGCGGCATGCAGCATGGCGGTGGCCACCGGGTCGGCGCCCATGGTCAGCCCGCCGACGGCGTCGACGTCCTCGGTGCCAAGCCCGGCCTCCTCAAGCATGTCAAGCATGACGTGTCCGATGAGGGGGGCAGCCTCGTGGTGCAGGGTGGCGCGGCGCATGTCCACGTAGAAGTCGGACTCCATTCCGGAGGCGAGAGTGACTTTTCCGCGCACGACGGCGAGTTCGCGGATCAGTTCGGACAGGCGGGCGCGGTGGGAGTCGTTGGCAATCACATCGGTACTCACGCCGCAAAGGCTAACCCGGCTCTTTGGGTTTAGGGGTTTGGTGGCTGCTGTCCGGACAGTGGTTTGGGGTTCGCGGTCGGGCCGATGAGTTCGTTATCTAACAGGAGAGATCGTCGTCGGCCCGGGGGCTCCGCCGTGGCCGCCGGCCGGGTCGGCGCAGCAGCGAACACCCCCAACCACAGCCCCAAAACGGAAGAGCTATGCACCTTCAACCGATCTCGGTGGTGATTTCAACCGATCTCGGTGAGGGCGCGCAGGGACTCCTCCATCTGTGCAGGGGTCAACAGGCCCACATGCACCTGCTGCACCACTCCGTCAGCACCAATGAAGAAGTGCGAGGGCACCCCCATGATCCCGTAGGCGGCGGAGATCGCCTGGCTGCGGTCGGGCACCTGCGTGAACTCATTTCCCACGCGCTCGGAGTAGGCGCTAACCGCGGCGGCATCCTCCCCCACGTAAACCACGATCACCTCCACGTCATCCCCGTACTCGGCGGCCGCCGCCTGCACGTCCGGCATCTCGGTCCGGCAGCCCGTGCACCAGGTGGCCACGAACATCAGCCACACCGGCCGCCCCTCCATGGCCTGCGGGTCAAGCACCACCTCCTGGGAGCCGAGGTCGGTGGCCGTGAAAGCCGGGGGCGTCTGCCCCGCCACCGGCGCACTGCCCGCCCCCTCCACATCCACCTCGGTGACCACGGCGATCTCCGCCTGGGCCGGACCGGCGTCGTCGGGCTTGACCGCCCACCAGGCGGCGATGGCTATGGCGAAGGCCGCCACTATCACCACGGCCACCTGCCCGAAGTGGGAGCCGCGGATGCCGGCGCGCCAGGCGGGCTCATCGGGTTCGTCGGCCCGAGTGGCCGGGTCGGCAGAGTCGAGCAGGTCGCCGTCGTCGGCGGGGATGTCTTCCGACACTTCGTCACGCATAGGAGTGCAGCCCTCCGAAGAACAGGTTGCCCAGGTAGGTGAATAGCACGGCGGCGAAACCCAGGATAAGCAACCAGGCGGAGCGATTGCCCCGCCAGCCCCGGGTCACGCGGGCGTGCAGGTAGGCGCCGTAGATCAGCCAGGTGACCAGGGCCGCCGTCTCCTTGGGATCCCACCCCCAGTAACGTCCCCAAGCAACATTCCCCCACAGCGCCCCCAGGATCAGCATCAGCGTAAGCATGGGGAAGGTGACCACGGTGGCGCGGTAGGCCAGGTCATCGAGCACCTCCTGGCGGGGCCATCCCCGCCAGCGCACATGGGGGGCCAGCAGGTACATGATCGCGGCGGCGAAAGAGACCACCGCGGCCCCGTACCCGAGCGACGCGGTGAACACGTGCAGGGTCAGCAGCGGGGAATTCTGCAGTGCTGGCATCAGCGGGCTGGGCTGGTAGGACAGGGTGGAGGCGTAGATGAGCATCGCCAGGATCACCGGCAGCACGATGATTGACACCGTACGCACCCGGTAGCGCCACTCGAAGACTACCTGCGCCAGCATCATCCCCCAGGCGAAGCAGATGGCGAACTCGTAGTGGTTGGAGAAGGGTGGGTGCCCGGTGGCGATGGTTCGGGCTATCAGCGATCCCGTGAGCAGCAGCAGGCCCAGCTGGGTGGACTTGGCGGCCCACCAGGTGATGGTGAAGCGCTTGATCGGGGCCCGCTGGACACCGCCGGTCACCTCCACGGTGCGCTCACCCGCGCCGGTGTCGACGACGATGCTCGCACCCGTCCCTTCCGTCGGAGCCGTGACGGCGGCCCGAGACATGCGGGCTGCGAAGAACGCACCCAGGTAGGCGATGGTGGATACCACCACCAGGGCGGTGGTGATCAGCAGCAGGGCCTGGGAGTACTCAAGCATCGGCGGCGGTCCTTTCTGCGTGCCGGGTCATTCGTCCGCTCAGGCGGACGGCCATGTCGGTGAAGAATTCGCTGAATCCGAAGTCGCGGCGGTCGGGCGAGGCCATCTGCACCAGGGCGCCGTCGTCGACCTCGGTGACCCGCACCCAGATGCGCCGGTGCCGGAAGAACATGGTCATGCAAATGCCGATCACCAGCAGGCCAAATCCGACCCACACAATCAGGGTGCCGGGGTCGCGTCGCACAATCATCCCGGTGAACTGCTGCTCACGCTCGAAGGTGAGAGTGTAGGCACCCACCACACTGGGTGCACCCTGATCCAGAATGGCCTCGGCACTGGGTGTGGTGGCGTCACCCTGGTACAGCTCGACGCGCACCTGGCCCGGCTCGATACCGGTGCCGACCTGCCCTGAGGCCGCTTCCACCACGTACATGACCGTGCCGTCCGGCAGGGTGGTGTGCCCATAGTTGAAAATCTTGTCCGCGGTGGTCCACTCCAGGGCGACGCCGTCATGGAGGACCTGCGCGCCGGAGGCGTCGACCACCCGCATGACGGCGGATACCCCGAAGTAGGACTGGTGGAACATCACGCCCTGGTAGCTCAGCGGCGTGTTGACGCGTACCTGTTGCGAGGCGACCTCGCGGCCGGCGTCCAGCAGGGTCAGGTCGGCTACATAATCCTTCGGCGAGCCGTCCTCGTAATAGATGTCTTGAAAGCTGTTGGCCTGCGCTGTCAGCGCGGTGCCGTGACCAACGTCCTTGGGATGGCCCACCGTCAGCGTGAACTGCTGGTCACGGAATCCGGTCAGGGAGGAGACCACGAAGCCGGCCATGACCACCACGAAGGCGACGTGGGCGAAGACCGTGCCGAAGGGCGCCCAGTAGTTGCGGTCCAGGTAGGCGTTGTGCCCGGGGCCGCGCTCATCCACGATCACCCGCAGGCGGTGCCGGCGCGCATCGGCACACACGATTTCGAAGGCGTCGGCGGCGCTGACCGGCGCCGTGAAGTGGGAGCGCAGCCGGGCCCGGTCGAAGAAGCGGGCGGTCACCCGCGTACGCGGGTGCCGGGCAGCGCGCCAAATGACCGGCAGGCGGTGCACCGTGCAGGCAAGGATCGAGGCGGCCAGCAGCCCCATCACCACCAGGAACGGCACCGAGGTGAACATGGTGAAGGCCCCGAGCGTGTGCAAAATGCCGGTCCAGCCCCCGAACACCGGACGCACCTGCTCCAGCCACTGCTCGGCAGCCTGCGGATCCACCCGGGCGGAATCCGGCATCTGCGGGAAGATCGCTCCCAGCAGGCCCAGCAGGCCAGCCAGCAGGATCAACACCAGTCCCACGGTCTTGTTGTAGAAGAACGCATAGATCTGCTTGAGCATCTGGCCCGGGGAAAGCGCGGCCTGATCATCCAGGCCGTCCACTGCCCCGGAGCCGCGCGAGGCCGTGGCCGTCCCCGTCCGCCCCGCGGCGGGGGGCTGTGCGGATCCGGCCGACTGCGTGTCGGTCTGTTTCACCTTCGATGCCTCCTTAAAGCCCCAGGGCGGGGATCAGGGCGGACAGTCTTCCCAGCATGCCACTGACCATAAGCAGTCCGACGACGACGAGCATGCCCCCACTGACCAGGGACACGCCCACATGGTGGCGACGGAACCAGTTGAACCTCTGCGTCACCTGTGCCGAGCCCAGGGCGACCGCGACTACCGGGATTCCCAAACCCAGGCAGTAGGCAACCATGAGGGCCACGCCGGACCACGCCGTCGGGCTCGCCGTGGCCAATGCGAGGATACCGCCCAGGATTGGGCCGATGCACGGGGTCCAGCCCGCCCCGAAGGCAACTCCCATCAGGGCGGCGCGCAACGGGGACCCGGCTACCTGCGCGGGGCCAGCCGCGCGCACCAGGGTGTCGAAGGCGCGCAGCGTCAGTATGCCCGCCACGTGCAGCCCCATCAGCACCAGCACCGCCCCGCCCGCCATGCGCGCGTAAACCACGTAGGGTCCCAGCGAGCGCCCGAGCAGTCCGAGTGAGGCCCACAGGGCGATGAAGACCGCGGAGAATCCGGTCACGAAGCTCACCGAGTTGGCCAGGGCGGTGCGGCGGCGCACCGGTCCCGCATCGGCTCCCACCAGCTGCCCCACGAAGGCGGGCACGATCGGCAGGAAACAGGGCGAGGCGAAGGAGACCAGGCCCGCCAGCAGGGCAACCGGAAGGGTCAGCTCCACGATCTCACCCCGCACTCGGCGTCGCGGTGGCCGATCCCATGGTGCCGACATGCTCCCGTACTTCGGTGGCCATCGCCGAATCAGGGGCGAGCTGGAGCACCTTCTCCCAGCATTCATTAGCCCGTTCGGTGTCGGGAGGGGTGCGCGCCATGTACAGGAAACCGAGGTTGTACCAGGGCTCGGCCGCCTGCGGGGCGAGTTCGGAGGCGCGCAACCAGTGCGTCTCCGCCTGCTCGTACTGATTGGACTGGTATTCGACGACGCCTATGGCCAGCAGGGCGGCCAGGTTGTCGGGGTCGACGTCAAGGATCTGTTGCAGCCAGATGGCGGCCTTCTGGTACAGGGCCGCCCTGAGGTACATGACGCCCAATTCCTGCCGGGACTCCAAGTCCTCCGGGTCCGCCTCGGCCTGCGCCAGGAGCTCCGCCTCCCGTTCGGGATCCACCGGCTCCGCCTGGTCCAGCGCGGCGATCTCGCTGGCGGACATGGTGGCGGAGATCGAGGGATGCCCCGAGGGCAGGACCATACCCACCGAGGCATTGTCCTGGCCCGCCTGCCGAACAATCACGACCACCGCGGCGGCCAGCAACGCCACCAGGATCAGGTTCAGGCGCGACACCCCGGTGCGACGTTCCAAAGTGGAGGAGGCGCGATCGCGTCCGCGCCGGCCGGTGGCGGCAGGCGGGGCGTCAATCTCCTCATCCTCGGCGAGAACATCCTCCACATCGGCCTCGTCCTCGGTGTCGGCCGGGACCTCGTCGTCGCCCGGATCGCCGTCCTCACCGAGGCCGGCCAGCTGCTCGGCCGCCCATTCCTTCAGCCCCTCCGGGGCTTGGGCGAGGAAGGCGGCCAGCTCTTCCCGATCTGGTCCGCCGGCACCCTGACTCGCCGAATGCCCGTTACTCACCCGCGCTTGCCCCATACCGTGCAGGCGCCCCGTCAGTTCCCGTCACCGGGCATGTTCGGCAAGGAGACCACCGGGCCGACCCCGTTCTCGACGTCCACGCCGCGCAGCACCAACTGCCCGGAGCGGGCCCAGTCGGTGGCCTGGTTGAGGATGGAGATCGAGTAGTCGGGGGCATGGAAGCCCCGGCCGTTCTCGGAGAAGGAGTAGTCGACTACGAACTGGGACTTGCGCTGGTAGTCGCGGGCCTTGTCCAGATCATCCGCGGAGGCGGTTCCGTTCGCAGCGGCGTCGGTGATGTCGGTGATCAGTGCGTCCAGGGCGGTGAAGGAGACATTCAGCGATCCCTGCCAACGCGTTTGGATGCCGTCCACCCGCTCGCGCATCTCCTGCGCGGTGGAGTGGTGGCAGGTCAGGCAGGATGCGTTGATGGTCTCGTCATTGGCCATCGGGCTCATGATCTGGTGGTTGGACACCTTGGCGGCACCGACCCGGTTGTAGGGCATGTGGCAGTCGGCACAGGTCACGCCGTTGGCGGCGTGAATGCCCTGCGCCCAGGTCTCGAAATCGGGGTGCTGCGCCTTGAGTACGTCGGCTCCGGACTCTTCGTGGGTGAAGTCGGTCCAGCCGATCTCGTCGTAGTAGTCCATGGCGTCGTAAACCGTCAGTCCCTTGTCCCACGGGAAGGTCAGGGTCTTGGAGTCGCCGGCGAAGTAGTACTCGACGTGGCACTGGGCGCACACGTAGGTGCGCATCTCCTGGTTGGTGGCGTCACGGTTGACGTCATAGTCAGCAATGCCTTCGGCCGCCTTGGCCTTGCGGATGCCGTCGACGAAGGCCGGACGAGTGATGGTCAGCTCCATGGTCTGCGGATCGTGGCAGTCGATACAGGCGATGGAGCCGGAGGTGTGCTCGTAGGCGTCCTTGAAGCTCATGGCGTTCATGGCGTGGAAACCCGCTTCACGGTCGCCGTCACCCAATTCGTCGTAGACCGCGGGCATGGAGGCGTGGCAGTTCAGGCAGGTGCCGGGCTGGTTGAATCGATCATCGGTGCGCTCGGTGTAGCGCTGATCCACCAGTGCCCACTCGTGTCCGCGCGGCTCGGTGTAATCGTAGGAGAAGGGGTAGCCGCGCCACATTCTTTGCGCCCGAGTCTCGGCGTCAATGCGTGAAACGGTGTGGTACTCGCGCGGGTCGTCGGCCGTGGGGGTGACGGCGATGAAGTCGCCGTCGGTGTCTTCGATGGTCTTGCGGTACTGCTCGTACTGGATGGGGAAGTTCTGCCCCCACACCTGCGGATCGTAGGAGGTGTCGGTCAGCTCCACCACTTCGGTGAAGGAGGCCGCCGACTCCTGCTTGTGCTCGAAAATCGTGGTCAGCAGCCAGGTCAGGGCGCCCGCGGCCACGGCCACGGTCACCAGCACCACGGCCGGCACCCATTTTCGGGACCGGTCGGAGCGGGTCTTCCCGCCGGCGGCGCCCGCGGTGGAGTCGGTGTCCTCCCCGTCATCCAGATCGGGGTCGGTCACCTCATCCGCCTCGGCGGCGTCATCCGGCTCGGAGGCGGTCGTCTCGACGTCATCCGCCTCGGCGGCCTTGTGGTTCTCGGGGTCATCCATCGCAGCGTCATCCCTCTGGGTACTCATGTCGCATCACCTCATATGCCCGACGCCATCGTGACAGCGGATGCACGACACCGTCTCGTCCTTGTGGGTGGAACTGTTGGTGGCCTGGTCGACGAAGTCGCCGTGGCAGTAGAGGCAGGCCGCCTCGGTGATCTCACGGTTGTGCTCGCGGATCTGCATGTTCTCCGGGTAGTTCTGGAACGTGAACTTCAGCGCGTGCCAGAAGCCGTTGTCAGCCTTGTTGAGGTACTTGTGGACCACGTTGTCATGCGGCAGGTGGCAGGAGTTGCAGGTGGTAACGTCGTGATGGCTGCTGCGCTGCCAGGCCTCGTAGTGATCATCCATCGCGTGACAGTTGGCGCAGGTGGCCGGATCGTCACCGAGGTAGTCGATCACTCCCGAGTAGTACACCGTGAAGCCGCCCACCCCCAGTACGACGCCCAGCAGCGCCGCCAGCGCTACCCGCGCCCAGCCGGTGAACAGGCGCGTGTAACCGCGCCATATCGCCTTAACAAGACGTACCACGCGGCACCCCCTCACGCTCCGGGAATGTCACGCCCCGTCCGCCGGGGAAGCGGACCGACACAGGGCTTGCTGACCTCACCAAGGATATCACAGCGCGTCACGAAAGTCATGATCCTTCCGGTCAGTAGCGAGTCCGCGCGCCGGCGTGGCCCGCAACGCGCCGCACCACTCCGCGGGGCGCCAGCCGCAGCAGTGCGTTGACGCCGCGATAACGCAGTGATGGCGTGCAGATGACCTGACCGCGCCGCACCGCCGCGAGCGCATCTCGGGCCACGTCCTGCGTGCGCAGCCAGGCGACTCGGGGCCAATCCGCCTCCATGCCGGCACGATCGTGGAACTCCGTGCGGGTCAGGCCGGGGTTGACCACGGTGGCCGTGACGCCCGTGCCGCGCAGTTCGCTAGCCAACCCCTCGGTGAAGGTGCGCACCCACGCCTTATGCGCCGCATAGGTACCCATGGCGGTCAGTGCCGTCACGGAGGAGACGTTCAGGACCGCCCCGTGACCGCGGGCGATCATGCCCGGGATGGCGGCATGGGTCAGTTCCAGGACGGCACCGACCATGACGTTCAGCGCGCGGTGCTCCTGGCCCAGATCCCCAGCGGTGAAGGACTGCCCGACCGCGAAACCGGCATTGTTGACCAGCAGGTCGATGGGCCGGGCGGCCACCTGCTCGACGGTGTGCGGAACATCCGGGCGCGCAGCTCCCGCCGAGAGGCCGGTGGCGGGACGCCCAACGCGCAGCCGCTCGGCTACGCGGGTGACGTTGTCAGCAACCGACAGGTCCGCGGCGATCACCTGCACACCGACGCCCGCTGCCTGGCTTATCTGGGTGGCGATTTGGTCCAATCGCTCCCGGGTGCGGGCGACGAGGACGAGGTCGTGGTGGGCCTCGGCCAGCTGCCAGGCCAGTTCCAGGCCGATGCCGCTGGTGGCACCGGTAATGAGTGCGGTTCCCATGGGGGGAGCCTAATCGCCCGACCACGTCACCGTCGGCAAGCGACCGCGGTAGCCTGGCTGCATGCGTCTGGCCACCTGGAACGTGAACTCCGCCCGCACCCGAGTCGATCGGATCGTGGACTTCCTTGAGCGCCGGGAGGTGGACGTGCTGGCCATGCAGGAGACCAAGTGCCGCCCCGATCAGTTCCCACGCGCCCCCTTCGAGGCGGCCGGCTACGAACTGGCCGTGCATGGGCTGAACCAGTGGAATGGCGTGGCCATCGCCTCCAGAGTGGGGCTGGTAGATGTTGTCACCGCCTTCCCCGGGCAGCCCGGCTGGGCGGCGAAGACGGGGGCTGAGCCGGTGGTGGAGGCGCGGGCACTTGCAGCCACCGTGGGCGGCACTTCCACAGGCGACCCGGTGCGGCTGTGGAGCCTGTACGTGCCCAATGGGCGGGAACTGACCCACCCGCACTACCGGTACAAGCTGGCCTGGCTGGCGGCGCTGCGCGACGCCGCGGCCGCCTGGTTGGCGACAGAGCCGGGCCAGTCACTGGCGCTGGTGGGCGACTGGAATGTGGCACCGCGAGACGAGGACGTGTGGGATATGAGCGTCTTCGAGGACGCCACGCATGTGTCCGCCCCGGAGCGGGCGGCGCTGGAGGAGCTGGAGGCGACCGGCCTGACCGAGGTCACGCGCGAGCGCGTCACCAACTACACCTACTGGGACTACCAGCAGCTGCGTTTCCCGCGTAATGAGGGCATGCGCATCGACTTTGTCTACGGCTCGGCGGCCTTCGCGGCGCGCGTACGCGGCGCCTCCATCGACCGGGACGAGCGCAAGGGCAAGGGCCCGAGCGACCACGTGCCCGTCGTGGTCGACCTCGACTGAGCGGGACGGCCCGGGGTCCGCATCCGCGCCGGCCTTCCCACGGCACGCCAAGACGCACTAATACCAGTGCCGCACGCTTAGCCGTCGGCGCGTGTCACAAGAACCGCGAAATTCCGCGGTTTCGCCGAGCGAGTCGCGAGCGCTGGAAGGCTCCCATGTGCGCCGGCACCTTCGCCGCACATGGGAGCGTCGGCACCGAAAACCGGGCAATTCCAATAATGGCTGTTTTCCAATGAAAAGTCCTAATCGGGACAACTGAGGCGAGCAGCTAAGCGTGCGCGGCTGCGATGTCCGAGTCACAGGGCGAGTAGCTGGGCGTTGAGCGCGGGCCAATTTTCCCGGTGCACGGCGCCGAAGGAGCGCGCGCCCAGGAACACCGCCTGGCGGCGAGCCACCGGATCGACCCAGATGAATGATCCGGACTGGCCAAAGTGGCCGAAGGTCTCGGGGCTGCTCGTCGGGGCGGTCCAGTGCGGCTGTTTGGCGCCGCGGACCTCCAGACCGAGGCCGAAGTCATTTGCGACCTGACGCCCGTATCCGGGCAGTACGCCCGACAGGCCGGGGTGGACGGGGCGGCGTGCGGCTGCGGCAAGAGCGGGCGAGACGAGGGTTGGGGCCGCAAGCTCGCGGGCGAAGGCGGCCAGGTCGGCGGCGCAACCCGTCCCCGAGTGGGCAGGCGAACTGGGGATACGGACGCTCTCCATGCCCAGGGGCTCGAGTACGCTGGTCTCTACCCACGCCTCGAGTGGGGTGGCGGTCGCCTCCTCCAAGAGCCGACCGAGGATCTCGAAGCCACGGTTGGAGTAGATGCGGCGGTGGCGCGGCGGCGCCAAGACGGAGTCGGAGTCGAAGGCGATACCGGAGGCGTGGGCGAGCAGGTCGCAGATGGTGGCGCCGGGAAGCCCGGGCGCAGCGGGCGCGCCGAGGTCCAGCAGGTGCCGGTCGGCGGCGACCAGTGCGCTCCAGGCGACCAGCGGCTTGGTCAGGGAGGCGAGTGGAAATATGGCGCGAACATCGCCCACCTCGGCCAGGGTGCGGAAGCGGGGTCGCGTGTCGGGAGCTGAGGGGGCGCCGGTGTCCGCGTCCGTGCGGAGTTCATTGGCGATGAGCGCGATGGGGAAGTCGAAAGCCGTTACGGCGGGGAGGGCCTCCGGCCCGACCGGGGCGGGCACGGCGCCAAACCCAGCGGGGAGGGCCTCCGGCCCGACCGGGGCGGGCACGGCGCCAAACCCAGCGGGGAGGGCCTCTGGCCCGACCGGGGCGGGCACGGCGCCAAACCCAGCGGGGAGGGCCTCCGGCGCGGACGCGGTAGGCACAGCGCTTCCTCAGTGCAGGCAGAGCAGCTGCTCGTGCAGGACGTCTAGCACGGGGGCCTGCGAGGCCGGGCCGCCGCCCAGTGCGCGGGTGATCTGGGTGGTGAAGGAGTCGACGCGGTTGTTGGTGTCGCGCAGGTCGTAGTACTGCTGGACCTCGGAGTCGTAGGCGGCCAAGGCGTCGACGTGGGCGTCAAGGTCGGGGTAGGTGTCCACGGAGGTGACGATCTCGCGGGGCAGGCGGGGCTTGTACTGGGGCTCCTGGGCGGGGTGGCCCACCAGCAGGCCGAGCAGCGGGTAGGTGCGCTTGGGCAAGCCCAGGGCGGTGATGACGCGGCGCACATCACCGATGATGGAGCCGAGGTAGACGGTGCCCAGGCCCAGCGACTCGGCCGCGACCACCATGTTCTGGGCGGCGATGACGGCGTCCTCAACGCCCTGGAGGAACAGGGCGGTGCGCTCGAGCGGCTCCAGGGAGGCACCGGCCCGTTCGCGGATGACGGCGTTGCGGTGCAGATCCACGACGAACACGAACAGTTCGCCGCGCTCCCCACCCACGTAGGGCTGGCCGGAGGCGAGGTGGAGCTGTTCGCGCACCGCGGGGTCCTGGACCCGGATGACGGTGACCTGCTGCTGGAAGGAGGAGCTGGCAGCCTGACGGGCGACATCTAGCAGGGTGGACACCACGTCCTCAGCCACCGGCTCGGAGGTGTAGGCGCGGATGGTGCGGTGGGCCAGCTGGGTGGCGATGGTGGTGTTGGTGACCGGGGTGGTCGCGGGGGTGGTCAAGGCGTCGGTGGGGGCGCTGGTGACTCCAGCCGGCGCGGCGGGCTCATTGTCGGGCGTGGTCGTCATAACCTCGACTCTATCCCTCTCGGCCCGGCCCCGGGCCAGACGACCGGGGCGACGCGACGGGTAGGGACCCGGCAACGCCGAAGGCCTACGATGGTCTCGATGCCCTTCTATCACCGCGCGCGTCTGCCGCTGCGTCAGACCCTTCAACCCCGTCCGGCTGAGGCCGCCGTGGGCGGCGACCTTTCTGAGGTGGGCTACGCCGTAGTCGACCTGGAGACCACGGGACTGTCTCCGGCGGCGGACTGGATCATTGAGATCGGGCTGGTGCTGACCGGACCGGACGGGGCGGTGGAGCGGAGCTGGTCGACCCTGGTGAACCCGGGAGACACCGTCGACGTGGGCCCCACACATATTCATGGGCTCGTGGCCGCGGATCTGGCGGGGGCTCCGACCCTGGCCGACGTCGCCGACCTGCTGGTGCGCGACCTGGCGGGACGGGCGGTGGTGGCCCACAATGCGCGCTTTGACGTCGGTTTTCTCACCCAGGCGCTGGGCGGTCTGGATCATTTGGAGCGCGGGGCGCGGGTGCCGAGGGTGTGCACCATGGAGCTGGCGCGGCATTTCATGGCCACCCCGTCACGGCGACTGGTGACCTGCTGTGAGACTGCCGGGGTTCAGATCGGGCGACACCACACTGCGCTCGATGATGCTCTGGCCAGTGCCGGGTTGCTGCGCCATTACCTGGCGGTGGGGCGTGAGCGCGGGGAAGAGCCGGTTGCCTGGTCGCGCTCGCTGGCGGAGGCGGCGGCCTTCAATGGCTGGCGCTGGAGTGAGACGGCCGCCCGCGCCCAGGAGTCCCATCTGATGCCGCGCCGCGGCGAGGGCGTGCTGCGACAGGTCGACAGCGTCCGCCGTTAGGGCGGGCGGTCGCCCCGTTGCCCCGGCCAGGGCGGGCCGGCATACGCGCACGGGCGTCACGGCAAGGATCGGCAGGACCTAGCAACCGCGCGTTACACATGTGCGTTAGCAGACCCCTGCGTAGTACCTGGATTCTGATTTGTGATTTACTGCCGCGGGTTCGTATCTGCACATCGTACCGAGAGGCTCCCTGATGGCTTCATCCCCCATGGCGGCAGCTGGATCGTCGTCTGCTTCATTGACTGAGGGTCGTGCGGAGTGGTGGGAGGTGCTGCGCGACCGGTTGAGCGATACGGTCTGGTTCGGGCGTTTGGTGCGGTTTCGTGTGGTGTGTTCGTGGTTGGCGGCGGTGGTGGTGCTGGTGGGGCTGGTTGTATCGCCGACGTTGAGGGCGGCCCTGGGCGCGTGGATCGGCTGCCTGTGGCTGCTGCTGTGCTGGTTTGTCCTGGCACGGGCGAAGACAGTGTCTTGGGCGTTGGTGTCCGGGATGCTGGCGGCGGCGATGGTGTGGGCGGGGGTTATCGCTGCGACAAGCACGTGGATCTCGGAACTGGCGGAAGTGGGGGTGTCCTCTACGGCCGCTTCGGTGGTGGTGGCCCCGTTGGTGGAGGAGGTGGGCAAGCTGGTGCCGCTGGCGGCGCTGGCTTTGGCGGCTCCGGGGCGGATACGGCGGCTGCTGGCGAGCGACTGGCTGGTGCTGGGTGTTGCCTGTGGTGCAGGGTTTGAGGCGGTTGAGGAGATGGCGCGTCGTATCGTCATCTTGGAGACACAGCCGAGCCTGTTCGGTGCGCTGGATTTGTTGACATGTTCCTACCAGGGTGTCGGTGATTTGGAGTGCTTGGGTGCGACCATGTTTTCCCTCAGTCCGTTTTCGGGGCAGGCGGGGGAGTATCTGGTTTTCGCGGGACACGCGATCCTCACCGGCCTGGTGGCCGGGACGTTGGGGACGGCAATCGCCGTGTGGCGCCGGTGCGGAGGCATGGTCGGTTGGAGGCGGGTGGTGGTGCGCGCCGCGTGCACGCTGGCGCCGTTGTGGGCACTGTGGGTCGTGATGGTGGATCACGCTGGCCGCAACGCCAGTCACTATGGGCCTTGGTCGCAGACCGGGGACCAGGCGCCGTGGTGGCCGGTGGGAGCTACCTCAACGCTGACGCTGGGCGGGCACGGGCGCGGCTGGATGCTGCTGGGACTGCTCGGTGTGGCGTGGCTGTTGGACGTGCGCGTCTTGTGGGAGGGGGGTTATACGCTGTCGCTTGAGGGCGACGACGGCGGTGGCCGGTGGGGGCCGTGGCGTCTGCGGCGTATCAAGGCGCTGCGTTATGACCGTTGGCGGTCGTTGCGGGCGGTGACGATCGATCTGGTAGCCACCACCGGAATTGAGTGGCGGTGGGCGTACCGCACGCTGTTGGAGGCGGCCGGTACTCGCCGGCCGGGGCTGTTGGCGATCGCTCCGGCGAGGTTGCGTATTGGGCGGGAGGAGGCGGTTCGCGCAGTCCTGGACTCCGTGCCGCAGCGCTGGTGGCCCTGGCGGCTCGCCGGTATGGGGGTGCTGGGAGCGGCGGCCGGCCTGGTGGCGCTGACACCCGCCCTGGCCGGCGTGTTGGAGGCGCAGTTGAACGACTCGGGCTCCTTGTGGTGGTTGGCGGGGATTCTCCACGCCTTGGGGACCTGGTGGGAGAGTTTGAGCCTGGAGCAGAAGGCCGCCTTGGTGTTCTTCGTCGGGGCGGTGGTGGTGCTCACCGGCGGGACCTTGGGGTTGGCCTTCGAGCTCGGCATGGGTGCTGCCACCTTCTTCGACGCCGCCCACGGGGCCGCTGATCTGATGCGCGACCCGTTGGGGACGGTGCGGCGTTACCTGTCTACTCACACGCCCGCTGAGATCGTCATGGATCTGGCACTGGCGGGGCTGACGATCCTGGGTGGAGGCACTGCCAGCGCCATGGGCGGGCAGGTCGCCCGCGGCGCTCACTGGGCGTCCCGCCAGGCCGCCCGCCAGGCGCGCTACGAGTACTGGCTGTGGCGTAATGACCGGGCCGCCTGGCGTAATTACGTCAAACAACGCAACCGGGCTGTGCGCGCCCACCTGGCCGATGAGACAGGTGGGGTAAAGCCCGGTTTGTTCGATCCGCGTGCCGGCAAGCACTACCCCGGCGTGCGCAAACCCGTACGCGGGTCCAGTGAGGGCGGGGTGGGCACCTGGGGCAAGGGCAAGAACAACAGCCCCTCCTGGCGCTCGGCGACCTATGAGGAGCAGGTCACCGGCGTACGCGTGCAAGACTCCTACTTCGTGGGCGGCAAGGAGTTCGACGGCTTCAAAGACGGCGCGCTCATCGAGGCAAAGGGCGAGGGCCTGGCCAACCTCATGAACAAACCCTGGGGCGAACATGTTGTCGATGACGCCGTCGACCAGGCGTGGGAGCAGGTCGCGGCAGTGCGCGCCACCGGCACCAACACCCCCATACACTGGCACATAGCCGAAAAAGAATTCTACGACCGACTCCTGTACCTCCAAACAAAAGGTAAATTCGCTTCCGAGGTCAAGCTGTTCTTCACCCCGCCCAACTACTACTAACCAGCAACCACAACCAGTCCACAACCGCAGCCAACAGGAAAGGAAAGACACCATGAAATGGGAACTAGATTTCAAGAATCAGCGTCCGGGCCTGGACCGGCGTATGGACGAGTCGATCGCCAGGGCGTGGGAGTTCATGCAGGCGATCAAGCCGTATGACCCCACCTTCCACCGGTGGCGGGAAACCGCCCGCACCAAGGCCCAGGCCGAGGCCAACCCCAACATCGAAACCCTCGACCAACTCCGCCAGGCCGTCTACGCAAGCGCCGACCCCGAACTCCCCGGCGTCATCAGATCATTCTTCAGCGGCGACATCGACGCCGACGGCAGCAGCCTCAGCATCCAGCTGGGCATGCCCAGTCCCGACACCCATTTCATAAGCCTGCAAACAGGGCATACCCTGGGGGCGCGTATTGACACCGATGAGGATTTCACCGACTGGCTGATATACACCGGCGCCCGCATTATCAACCCCACCATCGGCGCACTGACCAGAGAAGACTACAAGCCCCGCAACATCAACATCGACGGACCCGAACCATACGACTACGTACCCGGCTGGAAGATGTTCTTCCACCGCGACTCCCCCCACTGGCCCCAGGCCCACGCCCTAGCCAACAAGACCATGCCCGTAGCCGAGGGCGCCATCCTCACCTACGGCACCCCCGACACCTACACCCAAACCCTCAACCAATGGCCCCGCCCCCAAAACCCACAAGAAGGCCAGCCGTCATGAAATGGTATCTAGACTTCAACATCTACCGTCCGGGTTTGGACCAGCACATGGATGAGTCGATCGCCAGGGCGTGGGAGTTCATGCAGGCGATCAAGCCGTATGACCCCACCTTCCACCGGTGGCGGGAAACCGCCCGCACCAAGGCCCAGGCCGAGGCCAACCCCAACATCGAAACCCTCGACCAACTCCGCCAGGCCGTCTACGCAAGCGCCGACCCCGAACTCCCCGGCGTCATCAGATCATTCTTCAGCGGCGACATTGGCACCGGAGGCAGCAACCTATACATCCAACTGGGCCTGACTCGTCCCGACACCCATTCCATAGAACTGGAGACGGGCCCCGCACTGGGGGCGCGTATTGACACCGATGAGGACTTCGCCGACTGGCTGATATACACCGGCGCCCGCATTATCAACCCCACCATCGGCGCACTGAGCAGACAAGGCGAGCCTCTCAACCCCGACCCCGAACCATACGACTACGGACCCGGCTGGAAGATGTTCTTCCACCGCGACTCCCCCCACTGGCCCCAGGCCCACGCCCTAGCCAACAAGACCATGCCCGTAGCCGAGGGCGCCATCCTCACCTACGGCACCCCCGACACCTACACCCAAACCCTCAACCAATGGCCCCGCCAGCAATAACCGACAGGGCCGACGAAATGGCCGAATAAAACCGAATTAGGTCTACAGGCCGACCAAGAATCCGTCGTCGTCAACCACCACTCCCCCGGCGGCAGCCTGCAGTGCGGCAGCAATGTTCTCGATGAGATCGCGGGCGGCCGTACGTGCCTGCCGAATGCCGTCGGGCAGCTCCTCGCGATGGGCGTCAGCCGGTTCCAACGGCGACCAGACCACCTGGTAGGCGATTACGCCGTCGCGCGACCAGGACTCACCGCGCACGGCCAGCGGCACCTCCTCCGCCGCCTGAACCCGAATCTCAACCACGCCCCAATCCAAATGGGCGGAATCCACGTTGGCCACCACGCCGTACCCGTCACGCAGCTCCTCCACCGGAGCGCCCGCCGCCCGAGCACGCGCCTCCTCATCCGCCTGCTCGTGACGACGGCGCTCAGCATCCCGCCAAGCAGCGTCCAACACGTCCTCCCCGAGCGTTTCGGCGAGCCGAACCAGTTCCTCCTGTGGGACGGCGGCAAGGCCGGTGGGCCCCTGCGGCGGCTCGGCCTGCAGCAGCAGACGGGCGCCCGGAGCCACCGGGGCGGCAAGGGCGACTACGCCGTCGGGCACGATCCAAACCGGCGAATACACGGTCAATGTGGTAGACCGCTCAGGATTGGGGACCACCAGCACCGGAGTGGTGGGGCCGCCAGGCTCGGCCGGGTCTCCGGCCAGTCGCAACCCGCCCGCCAGGCGCCGGGCGATGGCACGCAACCTGGTGAGGGCCAGCAGCTCGGCTCCGGTCGGCTGTGCTAGGGGGAAGGCGTCGGTGAGCGGGTCGACGCCGGTCAGTGCCGCAGGTAGGGCCCCAGCCCGCTGTGGCAGGCAGTTCAGGACCATGACCTGGCTGACCCATTCGGGCAGGTCCAGCACCCGACGCAGTTCCGCATCGACGTCCCAGGGCCCCTGCAGTTCGGCGCCGGGAGCCACTTGCAGGCGGGAGGCCCCCACCCAGCCGGCGTGCTCATCCTGTGACAGTGCCAGGGCCTCGACCTCGTCGACGGTGACGTCGTCGGCGAGCACCAACAGATGCTGGGTGTCGGCGCGGCCCACGGGGAAGGAAACAACGGCTGAAAGCGCCGCATCCGGCAGGGTGGCAGCCAGGTCGGCGCCCGCGGAGTAGAAATCCGGGAGCGCGACGGCGGCATCGCCCGCCGCGGCGCCGGTCCGGTCGGTGCCGGATCGGGCGGGGCCGCGCGGGGTGTCCTGCGGCGCGCTCATGCCTCGGCACCTTCGGAGTCCGACGCCCAGCCACGTGCCGACTCGTCGTCGACTGGGGGTCCGGGGTCGGTGATGCGGATACGGTGGAAGGACAGGTGTGAGCGCGACGCCGTCGGACCCCGTTGCCCCTGATAGCGCGAACCGGTCGCGCCCTGCCCGTAGGGGGCGACGGCGGGCGAGGACAGCCTGAAGAAGCACAGCTGCCCGACCTTCATGCCCGGCCACAGCTTGATGGGCATGGTGGCGGTGTTCGAAAGTTCCAGGGTGACATGCCCGGAGAAACCGGGGTCGATGAAACCTGCGGTTGAGTGGGTGAGCAGCCCCAGGCGCCCCAGGCTGGACTTGCCCTCCAGCCGGGCGGCGATGTCATCGGGCAGGGTGACGCGCTCATAGGAGGAGCCGAGCACGAACTCGCCCGGATGCAGTACGAGCGGCTCGTCGGGGCCGACGTCGACCAGGTGGGTGAGCCGGTCCTGCTCGACGGCGGGATCGATCACCGGGTAGCGGTGATTGTCAAACAGGCGGAACCAGCGGTCCAGGCGCACGTCGATGGAGGCGGGCTGAATCATCTCCGGGTCGTAGGGCTCGAGGCCGACGTGACCGGATTCGAGTTCTGCACGGATGTCACGGTCGGAAAGCAGCACGCACCCGATTGTGCCAGGTCGGCGACGCCTCGGCACCCGGGTCGGGGCGCCGCGGCCGACTCAGCTGCTCAGCGGCACGCCTCTGGCATCGACGCCCCACGGCTGGGCGCCGGGGGTGGCAGTGAGGATGATGATGCCCTCGACCAGGCCCCAGATCCCCGACACCACAGCAAGCAAGCCAAACGACAGCAACGTGATCAGCAGCTGGGCGATCGCCTTGCCGTTGTAGCCCAGGTAGAAGTTGTGGATGCCGAAGCCGCCGAGGAAGATGCCCAGCAGGCCCGCAGCAACCTTGGACTTCTGGTTGTAGTACGTGGCGTAGGGCTGGCCGTAGGCCGCGGCGGGGTCCTGATAGTAGGGCTGCTGTTGGCCGAACTGCTGTGTCTGCTCATACCCGGGCGGGTAGGCGCCACCTGAAGCGTTGAATTGCTGGTTGGCAGCCGCCGTCCCTTCAGCGGGAGCATAGCTAGTCGTACTCGCCCCGGACGAGTCGGCTATGTTCTGCGGTTCGGGTGCGCTGAAGGGCGAAGAAGTCATGAAACTAATGCTGCCAGGTCCTTAAGCCTGCGTGCACCTTGAACGGTGGGTGGTTCTCCCCACTATGGCCTTCGCCGAGCACTCGCCCGCATTGCGCCGGGCCGACGGCGTGGTAACCTATACCGGCACCTCACCCCGGTGAGGCACGCGGGTGTAGTTCAATGGTAGAACTTCAGCTTCCCAAGCTGACAGCGCGGGTTCGATTCCCGTCACCCGCTCCATCTCGGGCCGCTTGTTACCCCCACCACATCATCCCCGTACCGGGGCTTCACCACAGTCCGCTTACCGCGCGTACCACCAACCAGGTCGCACCGGCGTCGATCAGCAGCCACGTGACCCACCACAAGCCGGCGGGCAAGGGCGTCAATGCCGCCAGCGTGCGATGGTCGGCGCCCGCATCGCGCGAGTGGGCGACATCGCCTAGCGACTCCCAGGCACCGGCCAGCAGCAGCAACCCGACTCCCGCCACCACACCCGCACGCAGAGGCACCGCCACGACGTCGTCGCCCCACCACCACAAAGCCGCCACGACCGCCCCCGACGCCGCCACCAGGCCCGCGGTGCGCAGCGAACGGCTCATCACCAGCAGGGCAATCAGGGTGATGAGCGCCATAGCCAACACTAGCCCTGCCCATCCCGACAGGGATGACAGCACCATCCCCGCCCCGATGATCGCCGGCATCGGGTAGCCCGCCCAGGCCGTCACACAGCGGCCGGGGCCGCGGCTGCGGCCGGAGGTGATCGCCCGGCCCGACAGGTCTCCCTCCACCACGAAGCCGTGGAAGCGGCGTCCGACCAGTATGCCGACTCCGGCATGCCCGGCCTCGTGCACGAGTGTGGTCAGAGCCCGGGACCATCGGCGCACCTGCGGCAACGCCCACGCCAGGGCCACCACCGCGGCCGCCGGCCACAGCAGTCGCGGGTTGGGCGCAGCGGATGCCGCCAGACGCAGCAAGACCTCGTCCCATAGACTGGCGACGTCGGAAACGGAAGCGGTTCCCGGGTGCACGGCTGCGCCGGAGGTCGGGCTCACTGCCGCGAGTGCCGCAGCGCCGATCGGGAACATGCTGATAGTGGTCACCGGCAACAGTCTGCCAGGCGGACCTGTGCGGGGATGCTAGTGGTCACTGCCCGACGTCGGTGACACCCGGGGACCGGAGGAGCGACGTAACTTAGGGTCGACCCATGTCACACCGCACCCACCCCGGCCGCCTGGTGGTGGCAGCCGCGATTGTCGACCGTCTGCCGGGCGCCTGCCCGCCATCGGAGCTGCTGTGCGCAGCCCGCGCCTATCCATCCGAGCATGCCGGCCAGTACGAGTTTCCCGGCGGAAAGGTGGAACCGGGAGAGACGCCGACTGCGGCCCTGATGCGGGAACTGGTTGAGGAGCTCAACCTCACGGTGCGCCTGGGAGATGAGATCCTTCCTACCCCCGATCTGGCGGTGGAGCCGCCGATGCCGACCGCCCCCGCGGACACCTTCGAGACCGCGCACTTTCCCGAGGATGACCAGCCCGCCTGGCCAGCAATGCACGGACACCGGATGCGTGTGTGGCTGGCCCAGCCCGCAGACACTCCTCCCCGTCTCGGCGCCGCCCACGCCGCCGTGCACTGGGTGGCCTTAGACCAGGTCGGCACCCTGCCATGGTTGCCCGCCGACCTGCCGATCCTCGAAGTCCTCCGCCACACGATCACCGATCCCACCGGTTGAGGTAGGCGCGAAGATAAGCATGCCGAGTTGGAAGTGGCATGAGGTGACGGGTGCGCCGGCGCGGTCAGATGGACCACCTGGCTGCGGATGGACCACCTGGCTGCGGATGGACTGCCTGAGACGCACTCTCAGACGGTCCAAGCGCAGTAGCGCGGTCCAACCGCAGGGACACGGTCCAAGTACGAGGCCGGGCAGCCGGTCAGGCGGGTGACCAAAGGCACTGGCCTGCTCGCCATGTGATGGCGATCAGCCAGCACCTGAGAACCAAAGTGCCCAGAATCGGCACAAACACCCCACCCGTGCCGGCAGGCGCCCTCAGCTTCATTGGAACCATGCAGACCTGGTGGGCGACGCCGGACAGAGGAACATCGTTCATGCCGAATCCGGACACCTCCCCCACCCCGCCAGCCCCACCAACCGAACTCGATGGTTGAGCCTTTCTCGTCAGGGTTGAGGGCGGGGGGTGGGATCGTTGGGGTGGTGCGGGAAGGTGGATGTGTCGTTGGTGGGTGCACGCGGAGCCTTCCGGCAGCATGTGTTTCGACCAAAAAACCAAGCCCGAAAAGAGGCCCCGCGTGCCGTCCTATCGTGCCACTCTTGACGTACCTGACGCCACTGCCCAGACCGTGTCCCGGTGGATCGCCGCCCGGCGCCAGCATGTTTCCCGCCCCTGCCTAGATGGCGTAGGCAAGGCGTGCTGCTCCCAGGCGCTCGTGGGCGCCCCCTCGTCCAGGGATTTGAACCGCCCGCTCCCAGTTGGACTGCCTGCCTGCGGTTGGACCGGGCTCCTGCGGTTGAACCGCTTGTCTGCGGTTGGACCGTCTCAGACGCGCTTTCAGACGGCCTAAGTGCAGGGATGCGGCCCAACAGAAGAAACCTGCTCCAAGTGCGGGGGCCCCGGTGCGAGTGCGGGAGTTCCGGTGGGAGTGCGGGGGTTCCGGTGCGAACGCCGAGGGGTTGACGGCGGGCCTGCCCACGACACGCCGGACCGGGGCACCATGCCCGCGTCGATAGCCCGTGGTGGTTCGGCGCAGGGCTTGGCCGCGAGGGTCGTTTTCGGGCTGGCCAGGTAGTTGTCGCTCCCGGGCCGAGGATCGTTCGAGGACGCGGGTTAGACCTCCAGGACGCCGGCCGGCCGTCGACACCGCCCTCCCGGGCGGCATCCTGGAAGGCCGGGTCACATCGTCGCCGGCCAACCTCACCTCCTCGACGCCTCCCCACCACCGCGCCCACCCGGGCAAACAACAACGCCCAACACCGACAACCACCCCACACCCGAACCACCACACCCTCAAACCCGAAGAGCCCCTTAAGCAGGTCATCATCCGAAATGGATACGGTAGACCGCATACCTGCAGTTAGGTCATCGGCCTTCGCCGAGGTCACCCCGATCGCCACCGCAGCTACAGTGGCAGCAGAGAACGACGGGATTGCTCACAGGCAGCTAATACGGGCCACTTGAGTCTCTAGCTTTACAGTCGGTTGAACAGGGAACATACTTAGGTCATCACGAATCCTAGGGCTATTTCAACTACTGCGACCGGGGCGGTGAGGATCGTTTCCGCATCCGCCTGGGTCTTCTTGTGGATGACAGGCTCTTCCGGGTTGGGGCCTGGAGAACGGCCCACGCATCTGGTTGCCCATCCGACCGACTTCCTGCCCGCAACCCAACCCGCCGCCCAACCGACAGCCCGGCCAATGAACCGGCATGTCACCGCCAGCACACCCCGGAACATGAATCGCGAGCAGTCCCGGCTGACCTCACGCAGGCGAAGGGAGAAGGTGACGTCATTCGGTTGCTGACACTTCCCTTCATTCCGTCACTTCGTGGGTTAGTATGTCCTCATGCCGAAGATCTTGGGTAACTCCCTCGCCGAACACCGTGAGCGCACCCGCCGCGCCCTGTTCGACGCCTTGTCCGACCTGCTGAGCAAGCAGCCCTTCGACAAGATCACCCTGTCCGACGTGGCGACCCGCGCCGGCGTGGGCCGCACCGCCGTCTACAACCACTTCACGGACAAGGAGGATCTCCTCCTGGCCTTCATGGAGCACGAGACGGGCCGCTACGCCAGGGAACTTGCCCATATCCTCACCGATGTGGCCGACCCCATCGACCGGCTGCGCATCTATGTGCGCCAGCAGGCCCTTGTCAAGCGTCACTACCACTTCCCCACCACCGGCCCCCTAGCCAATTCCGTGTCGCGCGACACCGCCGGCCGTTTGCATGCCCACGCCGGACACATGACGCAGATGCTCACCCGCATCCTGACCGACGCCATGGAGGCCGGTGCCATCCCCCGCCAGGACCCGGCGCTGCTCATCCCGCTGATTCACGCCTGCGTCCTAGGCGGCCGCCCCACGCCGACCGACCCGCGTGCCCGCGCGGCCTACCTGGAAGCTCTCGACATGTTTGTGCTGCGCGCCGTGGGGGCACCCGAACCGGACCACGCCGTGCCGTCCGTACACCAGCCGCACGGCACGCAGTCCCCGCCCCGTCCAGCTCGGGCCGCCGGCTGAGGCGCGCCGAGGCCGAGCTCCACCGGCGGGCGCGCACAGCACTGGCCGCAAGTTCTACTGGCCGCAAGTTTACTGGCCGCAAGTTCTACTGGCCGCAAGCTCTGGCCGCCCACCGGCGGCGCCTCACCACTTGCGGCCGTCTCCGCCGTCTATGCGGGCGCCGTCGGTGGCATTGGCGTCGCTGTTGCGGTCCTCCAGCTCCCTGCGCTTGGAGTCGGTGGGAGTGGGTGACGGACTCGGCGACGGCGTCGACTCCTGATCGCTCTGTCCGGTGGAAGTCGGCTGGGGGGTAGGCGTGGAAGAAGCCCCATCCGACGGCGTCGGCTCGGCGGAAGGAGACGAGGATGCGTCGGGGTCCGGCTCTGGTTCCTCAGAGGACTGCGGCGGAGGCGGCACCTCGCACTGTCCGGCTGCCTCCACGGCGGCCTCAATCTCGGCCTCGGAAGTGCCGGAATCTCCGGCCGCCGCAGCCACTGCGGCCAGCGACAGATGAGTGACGTACAAGTTCTTGCGCACCAGGCACTCCGGCGCCGCCGGGTCGAGGATCGTCACCGTGTTCCCCTCATCGTCCTGCACCTGAATCGGCTGGGCGGCCGGGGCGGTCCCCAGCGCCTCCTCCAACTCGCCCACAGCGGCGTCCAACTGGTCGTTCATCAGCTGGGCAGTGCCCAGGTTGTAGTGAACGCGCCACTGCTCCAGCCAGGGATTCAGGCGCGCCACCGCTCGATACCGACTCACCGCGGCCGCGTAATCGCCCCCCAGGGCGGCATGGTTACCGGCAAAGGTGATCCCCACGAGCACCAGTAACCACACCGCGGCGGCGGCCACAACCGCGGCCGGTATCCCGTGCCAGGTCAACAGCCGACGACGCCGGGCGAGTCGGGCACTTCGATGGTGGACGGACTCGGTGTCGGCGCCGGTGGCACCACTAATGCCCACACGTGCGGCATAGTCCGCGGCCTCCTGCTCACCGTGGGCGCCGGGGCGGAAGGCGTCGTCACCCCCGGGCAGGCCCGCCCCCGAGCCAACGCGCGGGTCGTCAGGGGCGGTGTATCCGGGTTGAGTCATCTTGCTCCTCCTACCTGACCCGCCGGCGGGGCGTCCGCGGCTGGACGGGTCAGATCCCGCACGGCCCGGTCCGCGCCCATGAGCGCCACGCCCTCCCAGACGAGCAGGCCTGCGACCAGCAGGCCGAGCGGCCAGACCACGTAACGCACGTAATGCTTGCGTTCACGGCCGTCGGACAGCACCTGGTCGACATCCTGATCGGTGAAGGCACCGGCGGGCTCGTCATTGGTGCCGGTGCGCTGCAGATAAGTCAAACCCAGAGCATCGGCCACCGCCTGCAACTCGCCGGTATCGGGCACGGACACCGCGGGCTGATCGGTATCCGGGTCGGTGATGTAATCGGCCTCCGGATCGTCCGTGCCATTGAAGGCCCGCATATTCCCGCCGTCCTCGGTGCCGTAGCCGAGCACCGCGCCGCCATCGGTGAGCTCCCCCAACTGTTCCCAACTGACCCCGGCGGCCGCCGCCTCGGCAGCGCCGGCGCCGTCGTCGGTGGCCTCGCCGTCGGACAGGATGTAGACCAGCCGGGCGTTCTCGGGGTTGGACTCGGCCGCTGCGGTGAGCGTTTGCGCCAGCAGCGGCAGGGCGCGCTCCAGAGACGAGCCCCGGGAACGGTCAGTGACCTCCTGTTGCAGGGCTCCGATCCAGGCGCTGACCGCGTCCGTGTCGCGGGTCAGGGGCAGTTCGCGGGCGGCGGCGGAGTCCAGGGCGATCACGCTGAAACGGGCGTCGGGGTAGGCCTCGCGGATGGCCGTCAGATCGGCGCGCACCCCGTCCAGGCGGGTGCCGCCGCCGGCGTCAGGGCCGCCCGCCCAGTCCTCGGCCGCCATGGATCCGGTGCGGTCCACCACCAGGTAAATCTCCACATTGGACACCAGCACCGCCTCGGACACCGGCAGGCTGGGGCCGGCCAGGATGAGGACCGTGACCACTCCCAGCGCCGTGCGCCGCCACCAGCTCGTGCGCGCGCCCGGGTCGGCGCCGGCGCGCAGCAGCCAGCGGGCGGAGGCGATCAGTGCGGCGGCGACCACGGCCACGGCCACCAGCGTCAGCGGCCAACCGAACAGGGGAACCAGTCTCATGCGCGCCTCCAGGCGGCCACGGCCAGGAAGACCACCACAATGGCGGCCAGGACAGCGGCGGGCCGCTCGGGCACATCCGTGATGCGCACCTGTGTGTTGGTGTTCAGCTCGTCAACCTGGTCGGACTCCAGCTCCTCCACAATCCGGCCGGCCGTGTCGGCGTCGTCGACCTCGTAGAAGCGCCCGTCATGTTCGGCGGTGATATCGCGCAGATCCTCACGTGCCGCATCCACGTCCTTTCCGGACACGTCCGGATCGGCCATCTCCGGGTCGGCGCCGAACAGGAAGAACAGGCGAATGGAGTCCTTCTGAGCCAGGTCGGCGGCGGCGGAAACAGAGTAGATCTGCTGGCGGAAGGGATCGATGATCTGGTTATCCGTGGCCAGGATGATGGAACGGGAGCGGTCGGAGACCTGGTTGTCGAAGGCAAGCGTGCAGGAGGCGAGCCCATCCCCAGCCAGGGAGGAGCCGACGACGTCCTCGGACAGGGTGCCGGGGAAGGTCTGGTAGTAGCGGTCCAAGGCCGGGTCCCCGCGCCTGGGCCGGAAGTCCAGGACGTCGGCGATCTCCTCGAACTGATCCTTAAGCAGCTCATAGTCGTCGGTCAACGGAACCATCGTCTGCGCGGTTGAGTTCCAGGCGACCAGCGCCACCCGCTCCCCCTCGAAGGTGTCCAGCAGCTGGGCGAAGGTGTCCAGAATCTTCGAATCCGTGGTCACCATTGAGGTGGAGACGTCCAGGCACAGCACAATGTCGCGGCTGGCCAGGGACTCATTGCGCACGATGCGCTGGACGGGCCGGCCGGCCAGGGCTGCAGAGGCGGCCAGGGCGACGACGAGTGCGACCCCCATCCAGGCGTAAAGCATCCGGCGGCGGGTCAGGCGCTCGCGCAACACCGGGCTGGTCAGCAGAGCGGAGGAATTGGCCACCCGCCGGGGGGCGGGGCCGCGCTCAGGCCGCGGCCGCCTAAGCCGGTGCGGCCACCCCGTGGCCGCCATGACCAGGACGACGACGGCGAGCAGGACGATCAGCCAGACGAGCCAGGACATCACCACCGGGCAACCACCTCCCTGGCCTGGCCGATCGCCGCGTCTGCCGCGGCGTCGGGATCACGATCGAAGGACGGCTGCTCCCACACGGCCAACAGCTCACCGACATGCCCGAGCGGGTTGGTGTCCAGGGGCCGACGGTTGGCGCGTACCAGACGCAGCCGCTCGGCGATCGAAGGCGGTCCGGCGGTGTCGGCCATATCGAGTATCTCCAGCACCGTGGCAGAGACGATGTCCTCGCCGCTGCGGGCAGTGGCGAAGCCGCGCAGAGTACCGGCCAGCTCCAGGTGCAGGCCGCGCAGGTCCAGTTCGTGACTTCGGTAGCGGGCAGCGGCGTCGTCGACCCGGCGCACCCACTGGCCGCGTTCTGAAGCCGCCATGGGGATGTCCCCGACCGTGCGGGCGGTGTCACGGCGAGTGATCAGGAATATGCGCAGGACGATGGCGGCTGCGGCGATCAGGGCGACCACCCCGAGTATCGGCATCCACAGCGGCATCAGCACGGGCGGATTGACTTCCATCAGTGCCTCCTTCTACCCCGACTGGAGGCCAGGCGCTGGCGGGCCAGCAGTGCGGCAATGGAGTCAACCAAGGTGGCATCCGAGCGCACCGCGGCGTGCTCGATGTGACGGGCGTCGAGCAGGGCCGTCACGGCGGCCCGGCGGGCATCGTCGGCGGCGGTGAGCCGGGCCGCCAGGGCGACGTCCTCCCGCAGGAAGGCGGGGATTTCGCCATCGAGTTCCACATCGCGGGTGCGGCCACGGCCGGGGGCCAGCGGGACGTCGTCGGCAATCTGGATGGTGATGAGCTCATGCTGGGCGGACAGGCGACGCAGCCGGTCGACCACCGCGGGATCACCAGCAGCGTCGGGGTGGGAGGTGTCGGTGATCAGCACGACCAGGCTGCGCCGGCGGTGCCAGGTGCTCACCCGCTCCAGCAGGGTGGACAGGGCCGGGCCGGGGGCGCCGGGGACGAGCGCGTCGCCACTGGTCAGGTCATCGAACTGGCGCTGAAGCAGGGACAGGATCATCTCGGCGTGCTCACTGCCGGAGCGCGGCGGGCGCGAAACCACCCGGGAGGTGTCGGCCGCGACCAGCGCTACCGTGTCCCCGCGCAGCCGCGCCAGATAGGCGAAGACCTCGGCTACCGCCAGGGCCAGGTCACGCTTGTCCTCGCCGCTGGGCGCCTGTGCGGCCATGGTGCGGCCGGTGTCGACGGCGAGCACCAGCGGCAGATTGGACTCGCGCTGGTAGCGCTTAATGACCGGCTGGCCGAGGCGGGCGGAGGACTTCCAGTCGATGTCGGTGACATCGTCACCGGGACGGTAGGCGGACAGGTCATCGAAGTCCTGGCCGTGGCCGATGAACACCGAACGGTGGCGGCCATCGAGCAGTGTGGTGGAGCGGCGCAGGGTGGGTAGCGACAGGCGACCGCGCACACGCGCCACCCGGGATCCGGACCGCCGACGGGCGGGGTACGGCTCCTGAGCGCCTGCGGAGACTGGGTCGAAGGTCATTGCCTACACTCCGATCAGGGCGTGGGCACGGCCGCGAAAATCGCATCAATGATGGACTCCGGGGCGACGTCGTCGGCCAAGGCGTCATAGGTCAGCACCAGGCGGTGGCGCAGAGTCGGGTGGCGCAGCAGGCGCACGTCGTCGGGGGTTACGTAGGTGCGGCCGGCCTGCAGGGCCACCGCCTGGGCGATCTTCATCAGGGCGATACCGCCACGCGGGGAGGCGCCTACACGCACGTGCCGATCCAACCCGTGCACGGGCCGGGGACCGCCGCCACGGGAGGTGTTGACCAGGGCGACGATGTAGTGCTTGATGACCGGGTCGACGTACACGCGCTCAACCGCACCGGCCAGCCATTCCACGTCCTCGGTGGAGATCGGGGGGGTGCGGATGGGCTCCTCGAAGGCACCGATGGAGATGCGATCCAGGACGTCGGCCTCCTCCGCCGGTTTGGGGTAAGTGAGCACCTCCTTCATCAGGAAGCGATCCATCTGCGCCTCGGGCAGAACGTAGGTGCCCTCCTCCTCAATGGGGTTCTGGGTGGCCAGCACCATGAAAGGGTGGGGCAGGGGATAGACGACGCCGCCGATGGAGGTCTGCCGCTCCTGCATGGCCTCCAGCATGGCCGACTGGGTCTTGGCGCTGGAACGGTTGATCTCATCGAGCAGGACGATATTGGCGTGGACCGGGCCGAGCTGGGTGGTCATCTCGCCGGTGGCGTAGTTGAGGACCTGGGTGCCGACAATGTCATTGGGCATCAGGTCAGGGGTGCATTGGATGCGGTGAAAGCTGCCGGAGACGGCGGCCGCCAGCGTCTGGGCGGCGGTGGTCTTGGCCAGGCCGGGCACGGACTCCAGCAGGATATGCCCACCGGCGATCATGGTGGACACCAGGGCCAGGCGCAGCTGCTCCTGGCCGACCAGGCGCTGAGAGAAGATCTGGGTGACGCGACCCAGCAGCTCCCCGGCGCGTTCGACGTCGGCGCGCGGGGAGGCATTGGAGCGGGAGGTCCGCTCGGCCTCCCGCTCGAGCTCGGCGGAGGAGGGCAGGGACTGCGTGCTGGGGTAACCGGTGTCGGGGCTGGCACCGCTGCGCCCGGCGGCCCGGCGGGAGCGGCGTCCGGAACCAGACCGGCTGGGGAGGGACTGCGCCGAAGGCGGCACGGACGGCGGGATGACGGCTTGAGCGGCCGGGGACACCGGACCCGGCGTAGCCCCGCCAATGGATCCGGCGCCCGACATGCCGGGGCCGACTCCTGACGGATTTGGCTGAATGCTCATGGCTCTCCTCTGGCTCTTCACCGGAGCGCCCGCCTAATACCGGACGCCGCAAGAACATTGTCTCGGGGAGGCTACACGAGCCGCCTGTAGGTTTCATGGCAGTGTGGCGGGAAGTACTGCCCTGCCGAGTTCGGTAGATATTACTGCCGAGTTCGGTCGACGTAACGGCCGGGCGGTACAGCCCCCGGCTACCAGTCGGCGAGCGTGACCTCGGTGCCGGACAGGGTCAGACGCGCACCATCACGGGAGATATAGGCCTCAGACAGCGTCATCCCGTCGGGCAGCACCTCCGGCCCCACCTCGATCACGGGTGTGGTCAGCCCCAAGTGCGACAGCACCGAGGGCACCCCGAAGGAACCGTCATCATCCGGATCCACGTCGACGCTCATTCCCGCCACGTTCACATTGACGATCAGCAGTTCCAGACCGCCGGCATCGGTCACCCTCGGCTCGATGGTCAGGGAGGCCTCCAGTCCGAGGACGGTGGTGGCGGCCTTGACCTGGCCCGGCTCGGTGGCGGACCCGTAGGTGTGCGGCGCGATCGTCAGATCGGGGGCGTCGGGGACGGCCGCCGCGACGATCCACTCCAGCTCGGCGAAGCCGATGACGGCGGATGCGTCTATGCGGTCGACCCGGTGGGGAGGCCGCGTGCCCACCCCGGTGAGATCCGCCGTCACATCATTCAATTCCAGGCTGGTGACCGCCGCCAGACCGGAATCCGCGCCATCGGCGGTGTCGGACGTGAGAGTAAGACTGTCGGCGCGGATACTCAGGGTCGTCAGTTCATGGCGCAACAACTGCGGCAGAACCAGGCCCTCGGTGGCAACGACGGCGTCATCAGACAATCCGGGCAGGGCCGCGCGCACGGTCGGGCCGATGCGTTCGCGCGCGTAGTGCTCGGCGCCGACCAGACCGCCCCCCGCCAGGCACGCGAGCACGATCAGCACCGCAAGCGCACGCCACCACCGCCGTCGACGCCGCAGCCGCCCAGAAACGGCCCCGTCATCCGTCCGCGCCTCTTCGACGGCGCCCGAGCCGCCGGCATCTGGCGAGTCGGCCGCAAGATCTACTGCCGCATCGGGCGTGATCGACTCCGGTTCTCTCACGCATCCTCCCCTGCTCGGCTCCCGCCCGGCGGCGGCACCGGGGCGGTGTCGATACGCGCCTCACCGCTGGCAGAGCCCTCGGCGGCCCGACTCACCTGATACTCCTCATCGAGCAGGGGCAGGTCCTCGGCCGTGACCATGAGGGTCGATACGGCGTGCTCGACAAGCGCCGCCCGCCGGTTGGAGGCGACGCCGCCGGCGCGCCCACCGCGCAGTCCGCGCACACCGACCCGGTCGAGCTTCTCACAGACGTTGTCGAGCTTGCGGTTGAACTTGGTCAGCGACCAGCCCAGACGAGCGGCCGCCGACGCCGATGAGGGGATTTCCGCGGCACCGGTCCCGGCGCGCTTGAGAACCGGCTCGGCCAGCGCCAGAATCAGCAGACGCTGGGAACGGGTCATGGGGGTGGCACCGATGGTGGTCTGACCGCGAGACTCCTGCACTCCCTCAATGCCGGTGAAGCGCCCCGCCTCAGCGGTTATCAGATCGATCTCGTAGGTGGTGGGGCCGGCGGAGAAGGTCAGGATCACGCGCGAGAACACCAGCGGCATGCTGGCCCCGGGGGCGAGCCGGGACTGCACCAGCCCGTCGCCGTCGGTGAGCGTTGCCGACAGGTGGGAGCCCTCGTTGGCGATCCACCACAGGCCGGAGTCGTGGCGCAGCACCAGGAAGCGGCGGTGCAAATAGGGGTTGTCGTCGATGTCCAGGTCGCCTCCACGACCTATGACGAAAGTCTCATCGGTACCCGCACGGTAGACCTCCCCGGAGAAGTCGACAACGAGCTCGTCGGGACGATCGGGGTCGACCTCGGGCAGCTCGGTCCAGGTCAGGTCAGTCATTGGTTCCTCCATTCGGTCCTTCGCTTCCTTGCGCGCGTCGGCTCACTGCCTTGCCTAATCGACTAACAACAGCGTAACGGATAGCCGCCGCGATCGCTCCGCTTAGCGAGCGCCCGGCCTGCGACGGCGTCTCCCAGACCTCCGGCTGCGGCCGACCGGGGGGCGGCTCACAGCGGCGGCTCGACGCACAGGGTCACGCCGTCGCCGACGTCGAGCAAATCTCCTACCAGCAGCGGCGTGGGCAGGGCGGAGGCCAACAGCACGGGGGGCATGCCCGAGCGCACCAGAACTGTGCCGTTGGCAGAGCCCAGGTCGCGGGCCAGCAGGTTCCAGCCGGCCACGGTGATCTCCAGGTGCGAGCGGGACACGAAATGAGCCGGGCTCGGCACGGCGACCAGCTGGGTGCCGGCCGCGGCGCCCGGGGGCGCCTGGGGCGCCCGCCCGACGATGACATCGCCGCGTACGGGGACGGTCTGTCCGGTGGAGACGGTCAGGACCGCCAGCACCGGGCGGGGCACCTGGCTGATGACGCCGGTCAGTGGGGCGGAGCAGGACTGGCAGGCGACGGCATCGGGCGGGTTGGGGTGCCCGGCGGCGCACATGGCGGCGGACACCATTGCGGCCTGCGTCTCCGGCCGCCCCGCGCCAACGACATCGGTGAGTGCCTGGGTGGCCTCCCCCGCGGAGGGCGCGACGGCGTCATCCGCGACGGCGTCGTCAACCTTCCGGCCGGAGGAGTCCTCGGCGGCGACGGCCCCGGCGGCCTGCGCCGCCGAGGTTGCGGACTTGGGCGTCTGCGGTGGGGGCGGCGCCGGCCCCACCCCGGATCCTGTCTCCTGCGGGGCCGCATCCGGCGTGTACCGCGCCGAGTCCGCCGTGGCGCACGCTTCCGGGGTCACCGCCGACGAGCTGCGGCGCCGACGCCGGCCCGAGCCGGGCGCCGGCTCCGGATACGGCGCGGCCTGATGCGGCGGTAGGGGATCGACGGCGGTCTCCTCCGCATCCTGCGTCCTGACACCGGTGTGCGGCGGTGGCACGTAGTCGGGGTCGACCCACACGCCGGTCTCAAGCAGCTCATCGCCGCCGGGGGGTTTCGCGGTGCGCCCATCGGCCGTTTCCACCGACTGCCTCGCCGCCTCACCATCAGATCCGTCCGCCATGGCGGCCGCATTCTCGCCCTCGCCCGAAGCGGCCTGACCGTCGGGTCCCCCAAGGGCCGCCAGAACGCGCTCACGCACGCCCTCCGGCACCGGAGCCGACAGGACGGCGGTGCCGTACCTGCCCACCACGGTCAGGCCCTCCTCCCCCACGGTCACGAGCTCTCCTCCACCAGGTCGACGACGACGGCGGTGACATTGTCATGCCCGCCGGCCTCCAGCGCCGCGGCCACGGCCGCCTCGGCGGTGCGCTGTGCCCCCAGGCCGGAGCCGAGGACGGCGGCCAGGGCGTCGTCGTCGAGCTCATCGCTCAGGCCGTCGGAGCAAACCAGAATGCGGTCGCCGCCCCGCGCGGTCTCCAGGTGCAGCTCGGGGTATGCGGCCTGGTCGAGGCCGGCGCCCAGCGCCCGGGTAACCACGTTGCGACGGGAGTCGAAACGAGCCTGGGCGGGAGTGATTCGGCCGGCATCCACCAGGTCCTGCACCTGGGAGTGGTCGTGGGACAGCTGGGACAGCAGGTCGTCGCGCAGCAGGTAGACGCGAGAGTCACCCACATTGAAGGCGATCCAGGTCGGTCCCTCCGGCAGGTCGGCCAGCACGGCGCCAGCGATGGTGGCACCGGGCGGGTTAGCCGCCTGGGAGGGGATCGCGGACACCGCCTTCCCGGCGGCGAGCACTGCGTCGACGATCACGGACCCATCTGTGACCCGACCGCCGACCAGCGGCAGCATGGCGTTCAGGGCGGTCCGGGTGGCGGCACGGCCAGAGACATGCCCACCCATACCGTCAACCACGATGAAGGCCGGCGAAACCGCTAGATAACCGTCCTCGTTGACGCGTCGAAAACGACCGATATCCGTCGCCGCACCAACTATGGTGCGTTCCGGCTGCCCGCCATCGGTCAGGGACTGCGGTGCCGCCAGAGCGGTTGCCGTCAGCGCCGAGTGATCGGGATCGGCAGGGTCGAGCGGCTCACTGGCCTCGCGCATCAGCGCCTCCTCCTACATGCAGGTTTATTGACCCGACGATACCCGGCGAGCGGCCAAAGCGCTCTCTCGGGTAGGCTCTGGCCTACGGCACCGGCCGGCGGCCCGCGAAGACGCGCGGACCGAGCCCACGCAGTCGCAAAGGATCCAGCATGTCTCAGCCTCAGGACGATCTCGTCGCACGGGCGAGCGACCCCAATGCGGAACTCACGACCCTGCACGAGCTCGCCAACAACTACCCGGGTCTGCGCCCCTATATCGCGGAGAATCCCCGCACCTACCCGGCACTCCTGGAGTGGCTGGGCACTTTGGGGGACCCCGCCGTCGACGCCGCCCTGGCGCGCCGCACGGCCTCCGCAACCACCCAGGCCCTGAGCCCCGAACAGGCGCGGGAGGCGATTCAGGCGGCCGCCCAGCCGGACGTCCCCAATGGGCAGATCTCCCCCACGGGCCCGGATGCACCCGCCGATGCGGCGGGACTCACGCAGGCCATCTCCCAGGCCGACGTCGCACGCGCGGTCACCCCCGAGCGCCGTCCCATCATGGAGGGGCGTCAAATTGCCCACGACGCGACGCCCACCGCCGCCCAGATCCACCAGCAGCAGCCCCCGCAGCAGCCGGCCCAGCCCACCTATCCGCAGCAGCCCGCCTTCCAGCAGGGCCCACCCGCCCAGCCGCAGCAGCCGACCTATCCGCAGCAGCCCGCCTACCAGCAGGGACGACCCGCCTATCCGCAGCAGCCGGTCCAGCCTCAACCCGCCTACCAACCGGCACAACCCGCCTACCCGCAGCAGTCCCCCCAGCAGCCTGCGGCCGACAACCAGGGCGTGTTCGGAGTCGGCATGCCCGAGTCGGAGGAGCAGCGCGGCTCCAGCAACCGCTGGCTGTGGATACTGGGCGGCATTGCCCTGGTGCTCGTGGTCGCCCTTATCGTGTGGTTTTTCACATCTGACCACGGCGGCTCGGACGCCGCACCCACAACCGACACCGTGCAGGCCGAGGTCCCGCAGGCATCCTCCGCCGCCCCCACGCCAAAAGAGACGGAAGATTCGCCGTCGCCAACGCCCAGCCCGTCGGCGACGCGGCATCTGACCGCGCCCGCCCCCGCCGAGGCAATAGAGATGAGTGCCTTCACCACGCCGTCGGGAAACATCAGTTGCGTGCTGACCGACGACTCGGTCTCCTGCACCATTAACGAGCACGATTTCATCCCAACCGACAGCTCATGCAACGATTCCAACGCCCAGGCCTTCACCGCCAGCGTGGATACCGAAGGCCAGGCGACCGGGAGCTGCAACATAGCCTTCTCCGCGACGGGCGCCTCATTGAGCTACGGCGCTTCCGCCAAGAATGACGCCTTCGCCTGCACCTCCAGCGAGTCAGGGGTCGACTGCTGGAGCCAGGTGTCCGGCAACGGCTTCCAACTCTCGCGCTCCAACGCCGACCCCACCAGCCGCTGAGCCCCGCCCACACCCCGCCCGCATGCACCCAACGGCGCAGTCAGCGGGGCTCCTGTCCTGAAAAAGCAACCTCCAGACCACATCAGAACTGAATGTCCTCCAGCTACGGCACCATCCTGCGTCGTCCCGGCGCCCTACGCTTCTCCATCGCGGGCCTGATCGCCCGCTTCCCCATGTCCATGGTGGGCATCTCCACCATCCTGGCGGTCCAGGAGCTGTACGGAAGCTACTCGGCGGCGGGGATGGTCTCCGCCGCGAATGTGGTGGCGGTGGCCGTGGGCGCGCCGGTACTGGCCCGACTCGTCGACGCCCACGGACAGTGCCGGATCATGCTGCCGGCCACCGCCTGCTCGGCGACGGCCCTGATCGGACTGGTCGTCGCCACGCAGGCTCGTGCGCCGCTAGGGGTGCTGCTGGTGTTGTCGGCGCTGGCGGGCCTACTGGCGGGGTCCTTCGGCTCGTTGGTGCGTTCCCGTTGGACGGGGGTGTTGAACACCCCGGAGCAGGTGCACACCGCCTTCTCCCTGGAGGCAGCACTTGACGAGGTCGCCTTCATCATCGGACCGGTGCTGGCCACGGTGCTGTGCACCTCGCTGCCAGCTACCAGCGGCTGGATCGCCGCCGTCGTGCTACAAGTGGGTGGCGGAATGTGGTTCTTGTCGCAGCGCGCCACCGAGCCGACCCCGCACCGGCGCTCTTCCAGTCGTCCCCTGCCCGATCATGCTGAGGACGCACGGCAGACCTTTGATGACCTCCACGAGCCGGGGCGAGCGCAGGACCCGCGACCGGTGCTGCGGCACGGCGCCGTCGTGGCCGTGATCGCCGTCTTCCTGGCCTCCGGCGCCATGTTCGGTGCGAACGACGTCGCCGCCGTCGCCTTCGCCACGGAGCTGGGCATGAAGTCGGCCGCCGGAACAGTGCTGGCGGCCTGGGGTGTCGGCTCCTTCACCGCCGCGATCATTTACGGCTCACGCCCCTGGCGTCGGCCACTGTGGCAGCAGTTCCTCCTGGGCACGACGGCCCTGGCCGTGGGCGCCTCAACCCTCATATTTGCCCCGAATCTGGTGGTGCTGGGGGCGCTCATGGCGCTGACCGGCATGGCGATCGGCCCAACAATCACCGTCGGAAACTCGATCACCCAGGTCTCGGTGGCGCCGTCGCAACTGACCGAAGGGCTGGCCTGGGTCGGCACCGCCATGAATATCGGCGTTTCACTGGGCTCCATGCTCGGCGGCCTCGCGATCGACGCGGCCGGCAGTCACGGCGGTTACCTGCTGGTCGCCGTCGCGGCGTGGCTCGCCGTCGTCGTATGCCTGTGTGGACTACGGGCGCTGCAGCGCGCCCACCCGCACCGGGGCCTACCAGGCACTGGGGAGGTTCACGGCGCCTGCGACCGGCGTGCCACCGACCGCCGACCGGCATCGCCAGCACCTACGGAGCCGTGAGCGCCACGGACACTCGACTACCGGCACATCCCGGTTATTCGGGTCCGCCCTAAACTGCTCCGCGTGGAGTCCCTCAAACGTGCACTCACCTCACCTGTGGCGGCTCTGATCGGCTGGGCTGCGCTCGCCCTGTCCATCTACCCGACCCTTTGGGGCAAGGATGGCTCCGGCGTGTTCAAGCTCGACGCCTGGATCTACCACCATGCCGTGAGCCAATGGCATTCAGGCGGCGACCTGTATGACTGGTATGCCAACCCCGATCAGCAGCTGTGGCCCTTCACTTACACGCCGTTCGCCGCCTGGATGTTCACGCCCTTGACCTGGTGGCCGGATCGGGTTACCCAGGTGGTACTGGTGGTGGCCACGCCGGTGTGCACCACGATCACCGCCTGGGCGGTGCTGCACGCCCTGGGGGTGCGCGGCCGCATCGCCCGGGGTGCCGCGCCGTGGCTGGCACTGGCCGCCGTACTACTGTTGGAGCCGATCCCCAAGACCATGGAGTACGGCCAGGTCAACGCGGTGCTCATGGCGCTGGTCGCGTTCGATCTGCTGGTGGTGCCACCCGACTCACGGCTGCGCGGGGTGGCCTGCGGCCTGGCCGCCGCCTTCAAACTGACTCCGGCTATCGCGGTGTTGGTGTTCCTAGCCCGCCGCGAGTGGCGGGCGGCGGCGACCATGGTCGGCTCAGCGGTGGCGGTGACGGCGCTGTGCTGGATCGCTTCGCCCCGCGAGTCGGCGCGGTTCTTCTTCTCCGCCATGTGGGATTCCTCCCGGGCTGGCCTGAGCGACTACTCCGGCAACCAGAACCTCAAGGGGCTGGTGGCCCGCTGGCTGCCCACGCAGGCCTGGGATGTGTCCTGGGCGGTACTGGTAGTAATCGGCGTCATTGGCGTCTGGCTACTGTTGTTACGCCTGGATCGTCTGCGCCCACCCGCCACGACGACGTCGGCGGCCACAGTCGGCGCAGTCGACACAGTCGGCGCGGTCGAGACCACCGTCTCCCGAAACGGTCCCGGGGTCAGCCGGGCAGACGGCGTCGTCCTGGTGATTCAGGCCGCGGTGACCATGACGCTGGGGCTGCTGATCTCCCCGATCTCCTGGTCGCATCATTGGGTGTGGTGCCTGCCGGCCGTGATGGGGCTCGTAGCCGCCGGTCTGAGGTGGAGATCGCCGTCGCTACTGACGACGGCGGCGACCGGTGTGGCCGTGTTCGGGCTGGCCATGCACTGGTGGTTCCCCGAGCAGAATCACGTAGAGCAGGACTGGCCCTTCTGGGCGACGCTGGTGGGTTCGTCCTACACGTGGTGGGCGCTGGCGGCCGGCGTGCTCCTGTGGCGCGTCGCCGGCCGCCACATCGACCGAACTCGGCAGTAACTTCGACCGAACTCGCGGGGTGGGGGCGTTCTTCCCCGGCGGTGCGGAGAAAACGTCCGTAGGATGACCCCGTGCCACTTTCCGACATCGTCCGCGCCGTGGAGGACCAGTTCCACCGCGACACCATCCCCGTGCTCCGGCGCCGCGGCTGGCGTCCGCGGGCGATCCCCTACACCGGGTATGGAGCGGCGGAGCCCACGGCCCACACCGAAAACCTCCCCGATGCCGAGCGGTCGGCGGTGTCCCCGGAAACTCACGCCCCCCGCGACATGGCACGGATATTGGCACGCATGGTCATGCGCCCGCCCAACGCCCCCAGCGAGGGCCCGCTGTTTCAAAGACTGCCGGAGGAACTGCCGGCCACACCCCAGGACGCCCGCCGCCAGGCGGCCGAAAGCCTGCTGGAGGCGCAGCGCGGCTGGCGTATGTTCATCGACGTGCCCATGCCGCACCTGCCGGTCACCGTCAGGCTCGGCGCGGTGAGCGTGCGCACCCGCGCCGATAGGGAGGGGTACGTCGACGTCGTCGTGCGCGGGCACGGCCTGCCCCCCGGTTGGCATGAGGCGACCCTGGAGGCGGCGGGTGCCAAGACAGTCACCTCCCGGGTGTTCGTAGTGGCGCCAGGTCCGCGGCTGGGCATCGTATGCGATATCGATGACACGGTCATGGTGTCCCACGTTCCCCGCATGTTCGTGGCCGCCTGGAATCAGTTGGTCAAGCACACCTCCTCACGCGAGCCCGTACCGGGGATGGCCAGGTTGCTGAGCGGGGTGCGCCAGGACCACCCGGGGGCTCCGGTGATCTATCTGTCGACCGGTGCCTGGAATGTGGTACCGACCTACCGCTCCTTCTTCGAACGCAACGGCTTCCCGGAGGGGCCGATGCTCATGACTGATTGGGGCCCCACGAACACGGGCCTGTTCCGCAGCGGCATTGAGCACAAGCGCACCGGTCTGCGCCGTCTCATGATCGACCTGCCCGAGGTGAAGTGGCTGCTGATCGGCGACGACGGCCAGCACGATCCACTGATCTACGGCGAGGCGGCACGGGAGCACTCCGATCGGGTGGCGGCGGTGGCGATTCGCCGGCTCACCCCCACCGAGCAGGTGCTGGCGGGCGCGCAGCTGGCCCATCCCACCGGGCTGGCTCCCGAGACGCGGGCCCTGGCGGAGTCGGGGGTGCCGGTGGCCACGGGGATGGACGGCTTCGAACTGGCGCGCGCCCTGCACCCCGTTTAAACGGTGACCCCGATCAGGTGGCCGATGCCCCAGGTGACGGTCATGGCCAGTGCACCGCCGAAGACGTTGCGCACCACCGCAGGCCGGATCGGGGCGTCGCCGAGTCGGGCGGACACCGCCCCGGTGAGGGCCAGCCCGAGCAGCACAGACACGAAGGTCAGTGGGATCTTCACGTTCACGGGCAGCGTCAGAATCGCCAGCAGCGGCAGCATGGAGCCGATAACAAAGGCCACGGCGCTGGACAGGGCGGCATGCCAGGGATTGGTGTAGTCGTCCTCCCGCAGACCGAGCTCGACCTCCAGATGCGCTCCGACGGCGTCGTGCACCGTCAACTCCCGGGCCACCCGGCGCGCGGTGTCCTCCGTCAGGCCCTTGGCACGGTAGTGAGCTGCCAGAGAGTCGACGCCGGCACTCGGGTCGGCCGCCAGCCAGGCGCGCTGACGATCCACATAGGCGCGTTCGGTGTCGGACTGGGTGGACACGGAAACATACTCACCGGCCGCCATGGAGACCGCGCCCGCCAACACTCCGGCCACACCTGCGGCCACGATGGCGCCGGTGTTGGCGGGGGTGGCGGCGGCCACACCGATGACCAGCCCGGCCACGGAGACGATTCCATCGTTGGCGCCCAAGACTCCGGCGCGCAGCCAGTTAAGGCGCGAGGCCAGGGAGGAGGCGGTCTCCGCACGGCCACCGGGCGGCGGCTGGTGCCGACGTGGGCGGGCGGTGAGCCACAGCGCCGTCGGACACGCCTCCGGCTTGGCGGGGACGTCGTGATGGACGGGATCGACCGCATGCGCCCCATCCGGGTCGGACAGGCGGCCCGAGCGGAAGGGGGAGGAGAGCTGCAACACACCCATACTCCGAAGGTAGATCCGATCAATCCACTTGTATAGCAAAGATAGGTTTACCTGATTGTCGTTCTGCCAGCTGTGACCCAGGAGAGCACCAGGGTCAAGCCGGTAGGGTTGGCGGCAGGGGCCGCGCCGGGCGGCACCCCGGGCAGGAGGAAACCATGGCTAGCAAGCTCCCCTTCATCATCGGACTCGGTGCCGGTTACGTCCTCGGTGCGCGAGCCGGCCGGGCCCAGTACGAGCGCATCAAGGCCTCGGCCACCAAGTTGATGGACCAGCCCTTCGTCCGGGATAAGGTCAGCGCCGCCTCCACGCGCGCCTCCGCCTTCGTGCGTGAGCAGGGCGAGGCCGTCACCGACAAGGTCGCCGACGTCGTCAAGGAGCGGCTGTTCAGCCCCTCCACCGAGCAGCAGGACTCCGCCTCGGTCACCGTCGACGACGCCGAGGTCCGCCCCGTCAATCAGGCCGACTGACCGCGCCGAATCTGACGCCGCTTCCGCCGGGCGGGGCCGTACGTCCATACTCTGGGGGTGCCTTCTCCGCGCTACGCCCCACCCAAGGACCTGTCCGGCTACGCCTGGCTGTCGGTCGGGGCGGCACTGGCCACCATCACCATGAAAGCCCTGGCCTGGTGGCTGACCGGATCGGTTGGACTGCTGTCCGACGCCGCCGAGTCGCTGGTCAATCTGGTGGCCGCCGTAGTGGCGGTAATCGTTTTGAAGATCGCCATTCGCCCCGCCGACGCCGACCACCAGTTCGGGCATTCCAAGGCCGAGTACTTCTCCTCCGTATGCGAGGGGATAATGATCTTCGTGGCGGCCGCCTTCATCATATTCTCGGCGATCGACCGCATCATCACCCCGGTCATGCCGGAGCGGCTGAGCCTCGGGCTGGTGATCTCGGTGGGCGCCTCCCTGATCAACGGCGTGGTGGCCTGGGTGCTGCTGCGCAAGGGTCGGGCCGAGCACTCCGCCGCACTGGTGGCCGATGCCAAGCATCTACTGACCGATGTAATCACCTCCGCCGCCGTCCTGGCGGGTGTGGGACTGGTCGCGATATTCCACTCCCCCGTGCTCGACGCCGTCGTCGCCCTGGGGGCGGGCCTTAACATCATGTGGACCGGCTTCCAACTCATCCGCGAATCCGTGGCCGGTCTCATGGATGTGGCTCCGGGCCGGGAGGCGCTGGAGCGTATCAACGCCGTGCTGAACGAGCGCCGTCGCGAGGGCATAGTCGACTTTCATGCGGTGCGCGTGCGCGAGGCCGGCAGCCGCCGCTTCGCCCACCTGCATGTGCTGGTCCCCGGCGCCTGGACGGTCAAACGGGGACACGACTACACCGAGGCGCTTATTGACGAGTTGGTCGCCGCCGACCCGAGTCTGCGGGTCTCGGCGCATCTGGAACCGATCGAGGACCCGCTGTCCTACGCCGACGTTGAGGACGTCTGACGGCCCGCCTCCCCTTCATCCCTGTCGGGCGCGCAGCCGCGCCAGCGGCCCGCCGGCACGCGCCAGCAGGTCCTGCGGTGCGCCGCACTGCACCACATGTCCGCCGTCGAGCACAACTACGTGGTCGGCCTGCTCAATGCGGTGCAACCGGTGGGTGATCTCCACCACCGTGGCGCCGCGGCGAGCCGCCCAGTCGCGCACGCCCTCGCGCACGCGTGCGTCCACCGCGGGATCCAGGTGACTGGTGAACTCATCAAGCACCAGCACGTCCGGCTCGGTCAACAGCGCCCGGGCCAGCGCAAGCCGTTGGCGCTGACCGCCGGAGATGGCGGCGCCGCGCTCACCTAGCATGGTGTCGTAACCGTCCGGCAGGGCCACCACCTCCTCATGCACGGCGGCCACCCGGCAAGCCGCCTCGATCTGCCCGCGAGCGGCCTCAGGGCGGGCCAGGCGCACATTGTCGGCCACGCTCATACGGAACAGATGCGCCTCCTGGCCAACCAGTGCCACCCGCCCACGCAGAGCATCAGCCGCAACTTCACGCAGGTCGACCCCGCCCACGCGCACCCGCCCGTGGGCGGGGTCGTCGAAGCGCAGCGCCAGGCGCGCCAGCGTCGTCTTGCCAGAACCCGAGGCCCCCACCAAGCAGGTCCATCTGCCCGCCTCGGCGCAGGCGTCCACCCCGCACAACGAGGGACGCGAGGCCTCCGGGTAGGTGTAGTCGACGTCCTCCCAGGCCACGTCAAGCGGCCCGGGCGGCAGGCCCGCAACGCCGTCGGGCACTTCCACGGGGGCGGTCGCCACCGCATATACCCGTTCGGCAGCCGCCAACGCCATGGTCAAGGAATTGGCCAGCTCCTCCACCCCACGCACGGTTTCCCCCAGACGCAAGACGGCGGCCGCGGCGGCCGCCAGCGCGGCAGGGGCCACGGCCCCGCAGACCACCGGGTCGGCACCAGCCGCCACCACGGCAATCGGCCCGGCCAGCACCAGCATTTGCACCCCGCCCCGGCGCAGCGTCCCGGCCACCGCCGCCGGGCGGGCGGCCGACGCCACGGCGTCGTCGAGGACGCGCATGCGCTCCAGACGCTCGGCGGCGCGACCGTAACCGACCACCTCCGCCAGCCCCTGCACGGAGTCGGTCACATGCTGGGTCAACCGCGCCCGGGCGGCGACGGTGCGTCGCGAGCCGGTCATGGCGATCCTCTGACCGAGCGCTGGTACCGCCACGATCGCCGCCAGCAGGGTCATGGCGGCGGCGCCGGCGACCGCCCAGGTGGTCCCCGCCCCGATGGCCGCCAATACGGTCAGTGGCACGAGCAGGGCGCTTACCGCCGGGGCGAAGGTATGTGCGTAGAACACCTCGATGCGGTCCACGTCCTTGGTGGAGCGGGCCAGCAAGTCACCGGTGCGGGCGGTGGTCATCACCCGCGGGGCGCGCCGAGCCAGGGCGCGGAACAGCTCGGCACGCAGCAGTTCAAGGCAGGTGAAAGCCACCGTATGCCCGAGGAACTGCTCGGCGTAGCGCAGCGCCGCCTTCAGTACCGAAATGGCGGCCATGGCACCCACTACCGGCCAGACGGAGGGAACGGCGCCATCCGCGGCAAGTTCGAGCGCCCCAGATACCACGGCGTGGGCAGCCAGAGCGAACAGGGCCACCCCCAACAACTGGTCGGCCACCCGGCAGACGGTCGAGGCCAGCAGCGGCGGCAGTGCTGGACGGGTGATGGACAACAGCCAGCGCAGCAGGTTTAGGCGGGGGCCGGGAGTCGTGGCGCTTGGCGTTGGCGGCGTCTTCATATCACTGCCCCGTCTTTGATCGTGACCACCCGGTCGGCGGTGACCAGCGCCCCGGCGCGGTGGGAGACGGTGATGACGGTGCGGTCGACCGATAAGCGCTCAATGGCCTGGATAATCGCGGCCTCACTGGCCAGGTCCACCTGGCTGGTGGGCTCGTCCAGCAGCAGCAGCGGTCGGTCAGCAAGGAAGGCGCGTGCCAGAGACAGCCGCTGCGCCTGACCGCCTGAAAGCCTGGAGCCGCGCTCACCGACGTCGGTATTCAGCGCCTCGGGTAGGGCACGTATCTCCTCGGCCAGGTTGGCGGCCGCGAGCGCCCGCCACATGCGCTCCTCGGTGGCTGCGGGGTCGGCCAGGCGGAGGTTGTCGGCGACGGTGCCGGTGAACAGCCAGGTGGACTGCGTGACCACCGCGCTGGCGGCCCGGATGGTGTCCAGGGTGTCGGCTGCTGCGCTCACCCCGGCCACGCGCACCGTTCCAGCAGTGGGCAGCAGGTCGCCGCTAACCAGTGCCAAGAGGGTGGACTTACCGGCACCGGAGGGACCGATGATCGCCAGGTGCTCGCCCCGGGCGACCTCCAGGTCGATTCCGGTCAGCACGGCCACCGGGGTGTCGGGTCGTCCCGGTGAGGTGCGCGCGGCGGCGGTCTTCCGGTTGCGGCCGCCGGCCGCGGAGCCGGGGTGACCGCCGGGGTCGCCACCAGGATGGCCGCCGGGGTGGCCACCGGGATGGCCGCCGGGGTGGCCCGCTGCCTCGGGACGGGGCGGCCAGGCGGCGGTGACCCCGCGCAGGGAGACCATCGGCACCCGGTCTAAGAACTGTGGAGACGTGGTACCGGGCATTTGCGCCGGTGATTCAATTTCAGGCGACGGGCACTGCCTTTGGCCCCCCGCACCGTTGGAAGCCGAGCTCGGCGCCGCGCCGCCCGCCCGGCGTCGTGCCAGAACCCGGCGCAGAGCACGCTGGTTGGCCATACCGCCCATACCCACGTAGAAGAATCCGCCGACGCGACTGAGGGGCTGAAGCAGGATAAAGAAGACGAGCACCAAGGCGAGCGCGTCGGCAAGGTCGATCGCTCCGGAGCCCAGCCGGATCAGGGCGAGCGCGGCGCAGGCGGTGACCAGGAACAGGGAGAACATGCCGTCGGTGATGAAGATGACCAGCTGGTTGCCCGCCAGCAGCCGCATCACCGCGCGGCGGTTGTCCTCGCCGAAGGCCTCCAGGTCGGCAGCGCGGCGCGCGGCGGCACGGGCGAGTACGAGCGTGGTCAGCCCCTGGATGGCGTCGAGGTATTCGGCGCTCAGCCGCATGCGCTGAGCGCGTGAGGCGGCGGAGGAGCGGCGCAGCCGACGGTGCAGGAAGACGATGAGAGCGGGGACGGCCACAAAGGCGGTGGCCAGCACCGCCGCGCAGAGCGGGTCGACCGTCGCCCCTATGAGCCCCAGCACCAGTAGAGGTGAGGCGATTGCAGCGATGGTGGGCACCAGGAAGGTCTGCCGGTAGGCGGCTACCCGCTCGGCGCCGTCGGTAAGCAGGGTGACGGTGGCGCCAGAACGAGCGGAGGACTGGGCCGGTCCCAAGTCGAACAGATGGGCGAGCACCTGGCGGCGGATGGCCCCCTCCTGGGTAGCGGCACCCACCTGGGCGATGTGCTGCACGGCGGCGGCGCACAGGGCCGAGACCAGCGCTGCCGTAACCGCCACGGCTAGGTGATGTCTCCACACCCCGGGCGCGTGGCCCGTGCCGACAGCGTCCACCGCCGGCACCGCCGCGGCTGCAAGGCCGGCCAGGGCACGGGCGAGAGCGATCAGCGCCCATCCCTCAGCCAATGCACCGAGGCCGGTCAGTACTGCCGCCGCTACGTTGGCGCGAGTGCCCGCACGAGTGCCGAGTACGGCTTTGGGAGCAGCGACCGCTGTCATTGGCCGGGCGCTACCGGTGTCACCGGGACGGTCGGGGGGCTGCTGCGTCGTCGTCATATACTTATGATCGCCTAATCTCCGTGCCGCTGGCTTGCCCGCAGACCGCGAATCACCGATCCCACCCAGCCGGTCACCGGCACCCGCCTTGCGGCGATGTGTCCGCCACGCGAATCATTCGGCGAGTGCACGGGCACAGCCCATTAGCATGACGCCATGACCACACCTACATATCTTCTTATCGATGGGGAGAATATCGATGCCACTCTCGGTATGAGTGTGCTGGGGCGCCGCCCCGAGCCCGACGAGCGTCCACGTTGGGACCGTGTCCTGTCCTTCTGCGATGATCTCGCTGCCAGCGACTCCGTCGACGGTGAGACCCGAGCTCTGTTCTTCCTCAACGCCACTTCGGGCCACATGCCCATGGGATTCGTCCAGGCGCTGCTGGCCATGGATTACCGTCCCATCCCGCTGGCCGGCTCCGGCAGCCAGGCGGAGAAGGTAGTAGACGTCGGTATTCAGCGCACCCTGGACGCGCTGGCCCAGCGCGTCGCGGCCGGAGAGAACGTGCACGTGCTGCTGGGCTCCCACGACGGCGATTACGTGCCCCAGGTGGAGCAACTTCTGGATGCCGGCGCCCAGGTAGACGTGCTGTGCTTCCGCGAGTTCCTCAATGCGCAGATCGCCGCCCTGGAGTCGCGCGGCCTGACCGTCTACGACCTGGAGACCGATGTCGACGCCTTCACCATCGCGCTGCCACGTGTCCGCATCATCCCACTGACCGAATTCGACCCGCTCAAGTTCATCTGATCTGCGGTGGCGGGGCGGCTCCTACCCAGGGGGCGGTCCCGCCACCAGCTACGCAACTTCGACCGAACTCGGCAGTCATATCGACCGAACTCGGCGTGGAGGCCTTGGCGTGGTAAGACCGGAAAAATACATTCCACACTCCCACCTGCCTTCCAGGCGACTTCCAGACTCGCCGTGCACAGTGGCGGCATGGACCGTTTCCACGACTCTCAGCAAACGTCCCACGAGGCCCGGCTCCTCGTTGTCGACGACGAGCCGAACATTCGCGATCTACTCGCCTCCTCACTGCGCTTCGCCGGTTTCGAGGTGCTCACGGCGGCGGACGGCAACGGCGCTCTGCGCGGCGCCGAGGACGCCGACCCCGATCTGATCGTGCTGGACGTCATGCTGCCGGATATGGACGGATTCACGGTCGCCCGCCGTCTGCGCGAACGCGACGTGACCATTCCGATCCTCTTCCTGACCGCCCGCGATGACATGGCGGACAAGGTGCAGGGCCTGACCGTAGGTGGCGATGACTACGTCACCAAGCCCTTCGGACTGGAGGAGGTCGTGGCCCGCATCCGCGCCATCCTGCGCCGTACCCGCGCGCTGGAGGATGAGGACGACGGCGTGGTGCGCGTGGCCGACCTGACCCTGGACGAGGACGCCCACGAGGTTCACCGCGCCGGCGTGGAGGTGGACCTATCCCCCACCGAGTTCAAGCTGCTGCGCTACCTGATGCTCAACGCCGGCCGCGTGGTATCCAAGTCTCAGATCCTGGATCACGTGTGGGAGTACGACTGGAACGGCGATGCCGCAATCGTGGAGTCTTACATCTCCTACCTGCGCCGCAAGGTGGACCAGATCGCCGGTGCCGACGGCGAGCCGGTCACGCCACTGATCCAGACCCGTCGGGGTGTGGGCTACATGCTGCGCGAACCCAAGGCGAGCTAAGCGTGTGCGCCACCGTGAGGAACACGGTGCGCCGCCCGCCCAGGGCACGCCAGCACCGCCCCATCAGACGCGGACGCTGGCATCCGCTGACCACTTTCAAACGGGCGTGGCGCGCCCAGCCGCTGCGCAGCCGCCTCGCCCTTATCACCACCGGTCTGCTGACCGTCGGGCTGTTCGCGTCGTCCCTGGCCGTGACCTCTCTGCTTAAGAACCATCTGGTGGGCCAGGTCGATGATCAGTTGCGCGCCACCGCGCAGACCATCGGCACCCAGGGGCTGACCGCCCTCAGTTCCAGTCGTATCAGCAGCCCGGACGCCGATTCCTCCATGCCCTCCACCTATTACGTGGAGGCCCAGTACCTGAGCGGTGAGAGCGGCCATATGCTCTCCTCGGACACCGCCGCCAAGTACGGCGTCCCCGCTATTGGGATGCTGTCGGTTGACGAGGCGGTCGCCCAGTCCTCCGACCCCACGATGTTCACGGTCGAATCCAACCAGCTGAACCACCAGTGGCGGGCCATAATGCTGCCGATCGATGACCGCAGCACCGGGGAGCACATCGGCGTGGTGGCCATTGCGCTGCCATTGACCGACGTCATGGAGACAGTTGAGCAGACCCGGCTGGTAGTCGCCCTGACCGACGTGTCCGTGATTCTGCTGGGCGCCATGGCCGCCGCCTATCTGGTGCGACGCTCCTTCCGCACCCTAAGGCAGATTGAAGGCGTGGCCGGACAGATCGCCAGCGGTGACCTGTCCGCCCGTGTCCCCGTCACCGAGCCCTCCACGACGGAGGTCGGCTCACTGCAGCGGGCGCTTAACACCATGTTGCAGCAGAACGAGCAGGCCTTCGACGTACAGGTGGTGGCCCAGGAGCGTATGACCCGTTTCGTCTCCGACGCCTCCCACGAGTTGCGCACGCCGCTGGCGGCAATCCGGGGCTACGGCGAGTTGTACCGCATGGGCGGGGTGCCGCCCGAGCGCACCTTCGAAGTCATGGGGCGCATCGAGTCCGAGGCCTCCCGCATGGGGCGCCTGGTGGACGACCTGCTTCAGCTGGCGCGCATGGATGAGGGCCGCGAGATGACGATGGCCCCGGTGGATCTGACGCAGATCGCCGCTGGGGCGTTGACGGACATGATGGTGCTGGCGCCCGACCGCGACTGCGCCCTGATCCCACTGGACGGCACCGATGATGAGGCGCCCCCGGCGATGGTCCTGGGCGACCGAGACCGCCTGTCCCAGGTGATGACCAATCTGCTCGGCAACGTCACGCGGCACACTCCCGAGGGCTCCCCGGTGGAGATCGCCGTCGGCACCGTGAATCGGCCACTTGCCCCCGGAACCGGCAGGTCCGGAACCGGCAGCAATAACGACGGCCCCACCGTGATCGTTGAGGTGCGCGACCACGGTCCCGGTGTGAGTAAGGCCGACGCCGAGAAGGTCTTCCAGCGCTTCTTCCGCGCAGACACCTCCCGTAATCGCGAGACCGGCGGTTCCGGACTGGGATTGTCGATCGTCTCGGCGATCATCACCCGCCACGGCGGCACCGTACGCATGGACCAGACGCCGGGAGGCGGTGCCACGGTGCATATCGAACTGCCTGCCCTGCGCGAGTCCGCCGCCGAACCGGCGCACCAGTAACGCGCCGAGACCGGCACTTGTTACACGCTGAGACCGGCACTTGTGACGTGCCGAGGTGGTGGCGCTTTGGTGGCTCTTCCGGTTTGAGGGTGTAGTGGGTGGGTGTGGGCCCGGTCGGCTGCCGGCCGCGTACTTGGACCGGGCTTTTGCGGTTGGACCGTCTGAGAGTGCGTTTCAGGTGGTCCAACGGCAGCCAGGCAGTCCGGGTGTGGGGGTGCTGACTCGGGCCGGTGCGGTTGACCTTGGACGCCGGCGCGCCCAAGGTCAACAGTCAAGATGCCCTAGACCTAGGCTGCGGACGTCGCAGGCATGGCCGGCGCCTGGGAGCCAAAGTGTCCAAAATCGGCACAAACACCCCACCCCTCCCAGCACACACCCTCAGACTCGTTGGAACCATGCGGACCTGGTGAGCGGCGTCGGGCGAGGGAACATCGTTCGCGCCGAATCTGGACACTTCCCCCGGGCCCGCCGGATGCGGGAACATCGTTCCTGCCGAATCCGGACGTTCCCACCCCGCCAGCCCCACCAACCGAACTCGATGGTTATTTCGACCGAACTCGGCGAACACACCTTCAAACACGAAGGGCCGTCAAAGGTGGCGGGTAGAACACCCCTGGGGCTTCAAGTTCGCGTCCGACAGTCCTACGATGGCTGCGTTTCATCTCATCTCGGAGGCTTTCTCATGAGCCAAATGGACGCGATCGATGCCCCCCAGTGGCTACTCCCGACCTTCGTCCGCTGTACCAAGGCGGTCGGTGCCACCGCTTCGGTGGAGCAGATTCGTGCCACCGGGGAGGATCTCATCTCCCGGTGGACCAGCCCGGACCGCCACTTCCACAATCTCAAGCATGTGATCAACATGCTGGCGCGCGTGGACGAACTGGCCGATGAGTCCCACAACCCCGACGTGATGCGCCTGGCCACCTGGTACCACGGTTGTGTCTTCTCCACGGCCAGCGAATCGACCTATCGGCGCAACGGCGGCGAGGATGAGGTCGCCTCCGCCGCCTATGCGGCTAAGAGCCTACAGGCGCTCGGCGTGCCGGACCAGACCGTTGACCGCGTCTGCGCACTCATTTTGAACCTCAAGCGCCACAACCTCGCCAAGAACGATATTGACGCCCAGGCACTAAATGATGCGGACCTGGGCGCCCTCGCCGTCGAACCGCAGCAGTACAAGAGCTACCGGATCGCGGTGCGCCAGGAGTACGCCCATATCCCCATGGCGGACTATCTGCAAGCACGCCTGGCCATCATCACCCGGCTGCTGGGACGCGAGTCACTGTTCTCCTCTCCGCTCGGCGCCCGTTGGGAGTTGCCGGCGCGGGAGAACCTGGAGGCGGAGAAGCGACACCTGGAGAACAAGCTTTCACAACTGCCGACGGCGGCTCCCCAGAGTTCGGAGACGTTCGACGCCGAGGATGCGCCGGCCGCTGCCACGGTTCAGGCGCAGGCGCCCGAGCCGGATCCGGTCAAGCACGCCGTCGACCCCCGTCTGGGAGGGTTGGAGGCCGCGGGCGAGGACGACGACGCCCCACCGGCCGCCCCGACCGCCTCACGTACCGCACCGGTTTCGTCGCCCGCGCTTCCGGGGGCCTCCGTGCGCACACACCGCTCCCGGACTCCCGCTGATGCTGGCGAGGCGCACACGACATCCCTGGAGTCCTGTGCCGAGGACCTGGACCGCTTGCTGGCCCAGCCGCGGCCGGGCGAGGAAGGCGCCGCGGATCGGGCCAGTTTGGCCGAGGCGGAGCGTGCGAAACTCGCCGAGAAGCTGCGCGCCAAATGCGAGGCCGCCAAGGCCCTGCGGGAGGCGCGCACGGGCGAATTCGCCGCCATCACCGAGCCGATCGTTGGATCATCCGCCAACTGAGGCGGCAAACCGTCCACAAAGGCGTCCAGAATCGGCATGGACGCCCTCCACGCCCACTGACGCCGAATCGCGATCGGCGTCATTTCAACGTTTTACGCCATACATAGCAAAGCCCATGGGCCATTCATGCCATTTTGCGACAGTGGGTCCTCAGGACCGTCGCAGCGCGTCAACCGTCTCCAGCCGCGACACGGCGCGAGCGGCCATAAGCCCTCCCACAGCGCCGGCCGCAACCCCGAGGAGGGGACCGGCGCCGAGAAGCACCGGGGTCATTACGGGCGTCCAGTCATGCAGGGCGCTCACGGCGACGACGACGAGCACACCGACCGACTCCCCCGTCAGAGCCCCCAATCCTCCGAGCAGTGCGGCCTCTATCACCACTTGAAGATGGATGTGGCGACTGCGTGCTCCGAGCGCGCGTCTAAGCCCGATCTCCGCCGCCCGCTCGTTGACCGAGGACAGTGTGGCGGTGCCGATCGCGAGCGCCGAGATCACCAGGATCACGACGGCGACCGCGAGCAGCAGCCCGCTGACGGAGTCCTCCACACCGTCCGTCGCCCGCGACCAGTCCTGGGGCGCGGTCACGGTGAACAGGGACGGCGCGTCCGGGCGCAGCGCGTAGCGAACCTGGCGGGCGATGAGGTCCGCCGCGCCGACGTCGGTGCGGACCGTCATCTGTGCGGGGTGCTGGGTGGTTGGCTGCCCGAATCGGTCGAGGGCCGTCTGACTCGGAATGATGATGGCGGTGTTGAGTTGTGGGACGGCCTCGCTGGTACCCAGAACACCGATGACCGTGAAGTGCTCGCCGTTGATGCTGAGTGCGGCAGGCAGCCGCAGGTCGTCCACCCCGAGCTTGTCAGCCGCGCGCTCGCCGAGGATTGCGGTGCGCGCGCCAGAGGTGACCAGGAAGTCGGTGAACCCGATTCCGTCCGCGCGCACCGAGGAGGCGAGTTCATTCACACCGGCGTCGGCGGCGTATACGGCGAGGGAGTCGGCGAGGTTCTGCGTAGATGTGGATGTGCGTACGTCCAGATCGAGGGCATCGGCGTCGAGCTGCCAGTACAGCGAGGCCGCCTGAACGCCGTTAAGCGCCGTGACGGCGTCGGCGCCGTCCACGGGAAAGCCCATGGGGTCGGCGTCGGTCATCTGTTCGGGGTCCATCCGGACGGTCACCAGGGTGGTCTGCAGGAGGGAGAAGCCGACGTCGATCTGGCCCGCCGCCGTCTGCGAGATCCCAATGAGGGCGACGAGGCTGGCGATTCCAATGAGGGTGGAGGCCAGAGTGAGCAGGGAGCGTCCGGGCCGGCCGGAGACCGAGGCGACGGCCTCGCGCACAATGTCCGAGAGTGCGACGCGCCCGGGGTTGATGCGGTGGCGGCTCATGCGGCCCTCTCGGTGAGAGCGCCGTCTCTGACTCGTAGTACGCGGCCCGCCCGTGAAGCGTGCTCCTCGTTGTGAGTGACCATGATGATGGTGGTTCCGGACTCGTTGAGGGAGGAGAACACGTCGAGGACCCCCTGAGCGTGGGAGGAGTCGAGATTGCCCGTCGGCTCGTCGCTGAGAACCAGGGGCGGATGGGTGCAGACGGCTCTGGCGATCGCCACGCGCTGCTGTTCACCACCGGAGAGTTCGTTGGGGAGCGCGAACGCCTTGTGGGCCATGCCGACGCGTTCGAGCGCCCGCATGGCGTTGTCCCGCCTCACCGAGCGGGGGATGCCCGCGTACAGACCGGCCATGGCCACATTAGCGAGCGCGGTGCGTTCACTGATGAGGTGGAAGGCCTGGAAGACGAAACCGATGCTTTTGGAGCGCAGTGCCGCGAGCTGCGCGTCGTCGAGCGAGTTGGTGTCCGTCCCATCGAGCAGGTAGCGCCCGGATGTCGGCCGGTCGAGTGTGCCGAGGATGTTGAGGAGGGTCGACTTGCCGGATCCGGACGCGCCGACCACGGCCACCATCTCCCCGCGCGTCACCGTTGCTGTCACGTTGTCGAGGGCGAGGGTCGGGACTCTGCCCGCGTAGCGGCGGCTGACGCCCTCGAGCCGAATGAGCGGGTGCTCCGCGTCTCTCGGCTGTTCCCCGGTGGCGGTTGAGGCGCTCATCGTGGCGGATTCATCGCTGTGCCTCGTCACTGTGACCAGTCACCGCCCTCCGACGATGACGACGCTGTCCCGGGTGACCGCGTCGGGATCGTTCGGCCGGATCTCGACGTAGCCGTCGGCCTCAAGACCTACGGTGACCTCGACCCTGGTCAGGGTGTCCGTGCCGGTGAGGGTTATGACCGTCGTGGTTCCGTCCCCGTGCTCGGAGATCGCCCCGATCGGAACGCACAGGACGCTCGTGCCGGTGGTCTCACGGGTGAGGCGGGCGACTACCGTCCCGGCGAGCGCGGCGGGGTCCAGGTCCGTGTCGCAGCCGATCGTCACCTGCGTGCGCCCGGTGTCGGCGGCGTCCAGCGCGGTGACGGAGCAGGTCGCGCCGTCCCCGAGCACGTCGATGTTGGCCGTCGCGCCGACGCTCAGCGTGGCCGCCTGGTCGGCTACGGTCTTTCCGCGCAGCACCAGGTCTCCCGCGCCGAGTGAGAGGATCTCCTGTCCGGAGGCCTCCTGCCCAACCTGCCCCGAGACGGACAGGACGGTCGCGCTGCCTCCGGGGATGAATACGACTTCGGAACGTGGCAGGACGACGCCGATGCGGGCCTCTACATCGGCCAGATCGGCGCGCGCGTCGGCGAGCGCCGCCTGTGCCGTGCTCAACGACGTCGAGTCTGCGGCGCCGGAGCCGTCCTCCTGCTCCGCGGTGGTCACGGCGTCCTGCGCCTGCCTGACGGCCGCCCGCGCGTTACGCAGGGCCTTGGCGTCCTCGCCGCTGCCGCCGTCCGTCGCCGACGCCGTGTACCCCAGGCGGCTGTATAGCTGCGACACGGCGCCACTGGTGGCGGATCCGTAGGTTCCATCGACCGCCGAGTCCGAAAGCAGCCCCTGGGCTACAAGCGCCTGCTGCAGTTGGGTCACGTCGGGCCCGCTCGCTCCGGGCGCCAGGTCCCGATACGACGGGATGGCCCCCGCCAGCGCGATGATCGGTCGACCGGAGAGCTCGAGGACGATGGTTCCTGCCGACACCTCGTCGCCGACACTCACAGGGAGCTTGGTGATGACCGTAGTCGTTGTGCCGTTTCCGCCCGCAGAGCCGGTGTCCCCGTCGTCCTCCTGGTCACCGGCGGTGCCCTGCTGCGTCTGCCCGGTGGGGCCGACGCTAATGGACTGTTCGGACTCAAGTTCGACGTCAATACTGAAGGAGTCCACCAGCACCCGTTCATCGACCTCGGCCGTGATGAGTGAGGGGGTGGGGGCCTGGGCGCCGGCGGCGATGTCCGCCGGGGATTTGAGAAGGAGCCCGGCCGCGGTCCCCGCCGCACCGCTCACGAGTGCGACGACGATCAGGACCAGCAGCCAGCGCCTTGTCAGCCACGAACGGTACCCGCCGTCCCGAGCCGATACGGCATCGTCGGTGTCTTCAGCCTCTTCGGTCCCGGGATGTCTGGATGGCTCGGTCTCGGTCACGCGAGGACCTCTTGGGCACGTTCAAGGATCTGGGATGACAGCCGTTTGATCGTGTCCATGGTCGCCTGATTGTCGGCGACGGCCTGCGTCTCATAACGGTTGATCACGCCGGTCAGAGTCGCGGCGAAGGAGGTATCCGCCTTGCATTCGGCGTCGGCAACGGCTGTCTCACGCTCCTCCGCATTGGGGTTCCCACTCTGTGAGCCATCCAGGTATTTGTTGACGAGCGACCGAGGATCGTCGGCCTCGTAGCCCTTTCGGGACATGCAGGCGGACCAGTCCGCAAAGAGTTGGACCGCTTCGGGGTCGGCCACGGCGGACTCGTTGGCCGCGGCCCGCGCCGTATCGTAAGTGGCGATCTGCGAGAACCATTCGTCGTCGTAACCGAGTTCGGCATATGCCAGATCCTCACAGCCGGTGTTCTCATCGTTGACGAGTGCGTCGATATAGCCCGGCTGCTGCTGCGAGGAGGCGGCGGCATCCTGGTCCGAGCCGCCGTCTTCCTCGGTCTCCGGGTGGTAGCCGTTGCGGCGAGCCTCCTCCACATCTACCGGCCCCCATGTGGCGCCGTCCAATCCCGCGGTGGAGTCACCAACGGTGCTCATGGCCTCATCGATGTCCTCGGAGTACTCGAAGCCCTTCTCCTTCATGCATTGCGTCGTCAACTGGATGCGCGCCTGCTCGACGGTGCGCATCTGTTCGGCGTCGAGGAAGTAGTCGTCGAAGGGGGAGCGGGAGTCGGCGGTTGTGGCGCCCGATGTCGCCACTCCGGTGGGTTCACTCCCGGGGTCGGACGTCCCGTAGATGTCCTGTGCGGACAGGCCCTCGTCCGAGGCGTTGTGCCCGCAGCCCGCCGGGAGCACCAGGGCCGTGGCCACCAAGACGCCGAACAGCGCCCTGGTGGCACTCGCGAGGAATCTAGTGCGCGTCACGTTGGAAACTCCTGCGGACGGCGTTCAGCAAATGTTACTAGGCTCTGCATTGGTGCGCATGTACCGGTGCAGGGAATAACCCTTGACTCCCGTCCTAAGGTTCCGGTGGTAGTACCAGTCGCCGTTGTTTTCACGATAGTTCCAGAGGTAGCAGTAGACATTCGCCCCCTGCCCCTTGTAGCCGGAACCGACAACCACTGAGTTATATCCGGTGCGGTTACGGATGTTGACCCCATTGGCGGTGTAGTCACCTCGTACCGCCCAGGCCGAGGCCGGAGTTGCCACCAGGGTGACGACGAGTACTAGGGAGACGACGAGACGCTTCAGGACGGATCGCGAGGTACGGGACAAGGACATCGTTCTGCTCTTTTCTTTCTCACGGGACCAGCAGCAACAAGACCTCACGGGACCAGCAGCAACAAGACCGCCGCCATTCTGTCGGCAGGAGCTTGCCGCTCCGGGACGGAGTATGCACTAGCACCGATATGCGTGTCAAGCAGTTGAAACGGCTCATATCGGGTGCCCGCGCAAGCAGTCGCTCGGTGAAGCGGCCCCAACTCCACCGGTATCCACAGGCACGGTTCGTGCAGGGTCAATCCACAGAGATCGACGAGGCCGGATGCGCACCGGCGCGTCACGTTCCTACGGTGGTCTCGACGCCGCGGCCGCGGCGCCGACTCCGCTCGGTCGGGCCGTTCCGCCTTACCGACCCACCGACTCACCGAAAGGTTCCCGTCATGCCCGTCTTCGCCGTCGACACCCAGGCCGTCACCGACACGGCCACCCGCGCCCGCACCCGGATCTCCACCATCCAGACGGAGGTGGACGGGATGAAGGGCGACATCGCGCTGCTCCAGTCCTCCTGGACGGGCGGCGCCTCCGATTCCATGGCCGCGTGCGCCGCCGACTGGCACGTCACCGCCTTGCAGGTGCAGGCGAGCCTGGATTCGATCAGCCAGGCCCTGGACCAGTCGGCCGTCTCCTACGACGACGCCGAGACCGCCAACTCCGGCCGCTTCAGCTACCAGGCCCCGCCCGCGTGAGCGGTACGTCCGACGGCGGGCCGCCCTCCCGCATGCGCAGGGGACGGCCCGCCGGCGTCGTAGCGCACCCAACGGCCCGCCGGGCGCGCCAACCGATCTGGCCAAACGGGAAGACAGGCGTGCCTACACGCCCCGCAGGGGGTTGAACTCGCGGCGGCGCACGGGCTGCGGACCGTCGAGGTAGCGCCAGCACCGCAGGGCCACGCAAACCCCCAGGAACAAAGCCAACAACGCAAGTCCACCGGTGAAGGCGCCCCAGTTGCCGAGCAGGAGCAGCAGCCCGATCGCCGCCAGGCGCCCCAGGTTGTTGACCCGGACCTTGTCGGCATCACCCGCACCGCGAGTTCTCGCCAGTGCCAGCACCTGCCACATCGCCCCGCCAAGAACCAGCAGGCCGACGATCCATACGGAGAACCCGGATACACGCAGCACCCCACCGGCGCCCACCAACAGGAAGGGCGGAGTCTCCACGAGCGCTCGCCCGGCGAAGGAACTGACGGCTGTCCGACTCACGTGTCCATCCAATACCGCGGCGGCCTCCCCCGGCAAGGGTTCGTCATTACCGACCCGGCACCCGCATGACTCCAACGTTTCGACCGCAGCCGGGCATAAATGCCGCGCATGCTACCGGTGGGCCGCCCTCTTCGCAGACGAGGGACGGCCCACCGTCAAACGATGCAGTCGGAACCCGCCTGATACACGCGGGGATCTTCAAATTAGGAGCTGGCGCCACAGCGGACGAACCGACGGCGGGCCGCCTCCTGCGCTTGCAAGAGACGGCCCGCCGTCGTCGTGATGGAGCCGTGGCCCGCCGGACGGTCGCGCAGGGCGCGCACCTACCGGCGAACCGGACCGGCCGAGCTGGTAAAGCCGGCCGGGCAGCCGATCAGTACATGCCGCCCATCTCGTCACCGGCGCCCGCACCGGCGGCCGGGGCCGGAGGCTCGGGCTTGTCAGCCACGACGGCCTCGGTGGTCAGGAACAGACCCGCGATGGAGGCGGCGTTCTGCAGCGCGGAGCGGGTCACCTTGACCGGGTCGGCGATGCCGGCGGCCAGCAGGTTGGTGTACTCACCGGTCTGGGCGTTCAGGCCCTCACCGGTGGGCAGGTTGCGCACGCGCTCGACCACGACGCCACCCTCAAGGCCGGCGTTGATGGCGATCTGCTTCAGCGGGGCCTCCAGGGCGACGCGCACAATGGCGGCGCCGGTGGCCTCGTCGTCGGACAGCTCCAGGGAGTCCAGAGCCGTGGCGGCCTGCAGCAGCGACACGCCGCCACCGGCGACGATGCCCTCCTCGACGGCGGCCTTGGCGTTGCGCACGGCGTCCTCGATGCGGTGCTTGCGCTCCTTGAGCTCCACCTCGGTGGCGGCGCCGGACTTCAGGACGGCCACACCGCCGGCCAGCTTGGCCAGGCGCTCGGACAGCTTCTCGCGGTCGTACTCGGAGTCAGAACCGTCGATCTCGTTGCGGATCTGAGAGACACGAGCCTCAATGGCGGCCTTGTCTCCAGCGCCGTCGACGATCGTGGTCTCGTCCTTGGTAACAACCACCTTGCGAGCCTGGCCCAGGTCCTCCAGGGTGGCGTTCTCCAGCTTCAGACCAACGGTCTCGGAGATGACCGTGCCGCCGGTCAGGATGGCCATGTCCTGCAGCATCGCCTTGCGGCGGTCACCGAAGCCGGGGGCCTTGACGGCCACGGACTTGAAGGTGCCGCGGATACGGTTGACCACGAGAGTGGCCAGGGCCTCGGCCTCGACGTCCTCGGCGATGATCGCCAGCGGCTTGCCGGACTGCATGACCTTCTCCAGCAGAGGCAGCAGGTCCTTGACGTTGGAGATCTTGGACTCGACCAGCAGGACGTAGGCGTCCTCCAGCACGGCCTCCTGGCGGTCGGCGTCGGTGACGAAGTAGGGGGAGATGAAGCCCTTGTCGAAGCGCATGCCCTCGGTGACCTCCAGCTCGAGGCCGAAGGTGTTGGACTCCTCGACGGTGATGACGCCGTCGTGGCCGACCTTCTCCAGGGCCTCGGCGATGAACTCACCGATCTGCTCGTCGGCGGCGGAGATGGAGGCAGTGGCCGCGATCTCGTCCTGCGTCTCGACCTCCTTGGAGTCGGCCAGCAGGCGCTCGACGACGGCGGCAACCGCCTTGTCGATGCCGCGGCGCACGGCGATCGGGTTGGCGCCGGCGGCCACGTTGCGCAGGCCCTCACGCACGAGCGCCTGTGCCAGCACGGTGGCGGTGGTGGTGCCGTCACCGGCGACGTCGTCGGTCTTCTTGGCGACCTCCTTGACCAGCTCGGCGCCAATCTTCTCGTAGGGGTCCTCGAGCTCAATCTCCTTGGCGATGGTCACGCCGTCATTGGTGATGGTCGGGGCGCCCCACTTCTTGTCCAGGACAACGTTGCGGCCCTTGGGGCCGAGCGTGACCTTGACGGTGTCGGCGAGGGTGTTCAGGCCCCGCTCCATTCCGCGGCGAGCCTCCTCATCGAAGGCAATGGTCTTGGGCATTACTGCTCCTGTATCGGGTGGTGGTCGGCTGGTGCCCGCGACGGACGAGTCGGCGCCCAACGCTCATGTCCCGTTCGACGCCGACCCTCACCTGCCGGCCTGGGTCGTCCACTGGATCCGGGGAGCGGCTTTGTCACTCTCCGGTCCCGAGTGCTAACCGCAATGCTGGCACTCTCTACCCTTGAGTGCAAGACGCTCAGGTACGCCGTCGGCCCGAAACGGGGTGTGAAAGAGCTCTCCGTGTGCGGTCCGTGCCGGTCTCGGCGTGTCACTTGTGCCGAACTCGGCAGTCATATCGACCGAAGTCGGCAGTCATATCGACCGAACTCGGCGGTGGAGCTCAACCGCCGTCAACAGCACGAGCGCACAGGTCCAGGCCAGCGGCGCCGGGCCCGCGGGCAGGCCGTCGGCCCGCACTTTCTCGGGCAGGGCACCCGCATTCGTGCGGTGCGCCTCCAGCCATTCCATCAGCGCATCCGCCTCCGCATCCATACCCAATCCGGCCGCCGACCAGGCCAGCAGGGCGGTTTCCGGCGTCCACGAGATCCCGTCGTCACGCCATGACTCTCCGGGCGCCACCCCACCGGCAGGCCGAGACATGCGGGCCACCGCCCCGTTCCTGACAGCCACGACACCGTCCAGCGTGGCAGTGAAGGGCGGGGCGACGAATACGATCGCCGCATCGATGTCATCCCCGCGAACGTGCCGTCCCCAACCGGGCGCGAAGCCGCGCTCCATGGCCGCCCGCACTGTCGCCGCGCGCTCCGCCAGCGGGCCCACACCGGCGTCCAGTTCCAGCCCGGCCCGCGCAAGCGCCACGGCGGCCTCCAGGCCCAGCAGGGTGGGGGCCGCCGTCCCCAGGGTGAGGGCGCGCTCCGTCACCTCCCAGTAGTCCGGGGCCGCAGCCGGCAGATGTGAGGGCGTGTCGGTGAGCACCAGCAGATAGTCGCAGGCGCGTGTGACGCTATCCCCCAGTCGCTCGCTCAGTTCGCCGACATCGACACCGGCGGCGAGCAGTCGGCCTGTCGCCCAGAGGAACCAGCCGGCGCCGTCGGACTGGGCGGGACGGTCGTCGGGGACGACGCCGGCCTCCGTGTAGCGCGCCTCGAAGCCGCCGTCCGGACGCTGTAAGGCGGCGAGCTGCGCCAAAACGTCGAGAGCCTGAGAGGCAAGCCCAACCGCCGCATACGCCGCAGCGGCGAAAGAGGCGTCCCGCGGCCAGACGTAGCGCCAGATGCCGACCGGGCCGGCTACGACGGCGCCTGCGGGGAAGCGGGTGGGATCCCCGCCCTCGGGCCGTCCCAGAGCCGGGCCGGTCAGGGAGAGCAGGTCGATCAGGGCCGTGCGGGACAGCTGACGCCAACGGCCGGTCGGCAGTACGGCCGCGGCCAGGCATTGACGCAGCTCGGGGGTGAGTGAATCCGGGCGGTGCGGCTGATCAGGCGGCAGGACCTCGACCACGCCGTCGTCCCGCGCCAGCACGCCGCCGCTGAGCAGCTCGGGGCGGGCCGACCGCATCGGCAGCAGAGCCACGGTACACACGGTTAAGGCCGTCACCGGCACGCCGAGCAGCAGCGCCCGCCTGGGCACTCGGCCCGGCGCGGCACCGACCGCGGTGCGGCGTTCAAGGCCGGTCGATCGCGTCATATGGTGAGCTAACCACTCCACATGCGGTTTCGCCGCCTTATCGACCGAACTCGGCAGTCACATCGACCGAACTCGGCAGTCACATCGACCGAACTCGGCAGTCACATCGACCGAACTCGGCAGTCACATCGACCGAACTCGGCAGTCACATCGACCGAACTCGGCAGTCACATCGACCGAACTCGGCAGTCATATCGACCGAACTCGGCGGGTTACTCCTGGTAGTCGCCGCGCAAGACGATCACAATCGGGTTGGACTGGGCCTCCTCGGCGGACTCGGAGATCTGGCCCGCCCCCAACGCCTCGGCAACCGCCTGGGCGGTGGGCGCCAGGTCGGCCGAGGCGTAGTAGATGGTTGTCTCGGCCGGCTCTTCAAGGTCATACACGCCCTGGGAGACGGTTACGGAGGTGAAGCCGGCGTTGCGCAGCTTGTCACCGGTGCGGGTCGCCAGGCCGGTGGTCTCGGTGCCGTTGTGCACGGTGACGCCAGTGGTGAAATCGGCGTTTCCGGCCGGTTCGGCGGTGTCCTGCTCGGTCGCCTCCTGCGAGCTCTGCTCCTGACCGCCGGCCGATCCTCCATCGCTGTCGCCATCGCCGCCATCGGCCGGTGGTGGCGCGACGGCCGGGGCAGTGGACTGCCCGCCCGCCTCGGAGGCGTGCCGCCCCAGCAGACCTACCACACCCCAGGCCAGCAGCGGCACGATTACGAGGATGGCGAGAAGGGGTACCCAGCTGCGCCAGGCGGGAACCTGGGCGCGATGAACCCCGACGGGCACCGGACCGTCGGCGTCGGCGTCGAACTCGTCATCGGGGTAGTCGTAGCGGCTCACACCGTGAGGATACCGGGAGGCTGCCGCGGCCGCGGCAGGTGCGCGCCGACACCCCGAGGCGCCCACCCAGGCGGCCGCCGCCCCGGACTCAATTCATCTAGGCTCGGGGCGTGACCGATCCGAAGCCGCTGTCCGAGATCATCCACCCCTCCTGGGCGCAGGCGCTGGCGCCAGTGGAGCCGACCATCCATGAGATCGGCGCGAGGCTGCGCCAGGAAGTGGCGGCTGGCCGCGGCTATCTGCCCGCTGGCACCGATGTGCTGCGGGCCTTCACCTATCCTCTGGACGACGTCAAGGTCCTGATCGTCGGCCAGGACCCCTACCCGACGCCGGGTCACCCGATGGGGCTGAGCTTCTCGGTGCAACCGGGGGTGCGTCCGCCACGGAGCCTGGAGAACATCTACACCGAATTGGTCGGCGATGTGGGCGTGCCGCGGCCGACCTCGGGAGATCTGACCCCGTGGTCGGCACAGGGGGTCATGTTGCTCAACCGGGTACTGACCGTACAGCCGGGCAAGCCGGCATCGCACCGGGGCTGGGGCTGGGAGACGGTTACGCAGCGCGCTATTGAGGCGCTGGTGGCACGCCAACAGCCGCTGGTGGCGATCCTGTGGGGACGCCCGGCGCAGTCCCTGTCCCCCATGCTGGGGTCGACGCCGATTATCGCCTCCGCGCACCCCTCACCGTTGAGCGCCTCCCGCGGGTTCTTCGGCTCCCACCCCTTCTCACGGGCCAACGCGGAACTGGAGCGGATGGGGGCGACGCCGATCGACTGGCGTCTGCCCTGAGGCCGACGTCCGTCCTGACACCGCATATGGGCGGCGCCTGCCGTGCCGCGCCCATCTCTCCACTCGTACAAGGGAGCTTCAGCCCATTCGAGCCGCAGCGCTTGACGGGCGTGGCCCGGGGACCGATCAGTTCCCCACGGCGTGAAGGTGCATGCGGCTGCCCGGGCCGATACTCCCGGAGGCATTCAGCTCCTCCAGGTAGGCACCGGGCCGGACCTCGGGCGCGGGTACGAATCCCGTGACGGTGGCGACCCCCAGGTCCAGGAACAGCGGATGCATGGGGGTGGAGGGCCCCACCAACACGGTATGCGCCCCCGCGCCCACCGCCAGATCGATCAGCCGCGGCATGGTCTTGTTGACCAGGCTCGAGGAGGAAATGAACACATAGTGGCACTGGGGCAGCAGGTATTCACAGGCGGTGTCCGGGAAGTCGCCCGGACGCGGATTGCGCTCCAGAGTCCACAGCTCCTCCGCTCGCCACAGGGCGCGCCCGGCGAACGGGAAGTGTCCGATGATGGCCACCTTACGGCCGGCGACGGCCTCGCCATAGGGGTCGAATACCTGCCGCCAGGTCAGGTCGGCGCCGGTAGGGACAAAGCCGTGGGAGGCGGCGACGTCGGCACGCGAGTACCAGGAGTTGATGGCGGCCAGGCCGACACTCGCCTCAGCCAGGTTCCAACTCTTGACCAGGGCGGCGACATCACGCAGGGGGCGGCCGACGTCGGGGATGTCGGCGGATGCGGCCGGGCGGGTGGTGACGGCGAGCGACCAGGCACAACCCACGCCGTCGGCGGAGTTGAATACGCGGGTCCAGCGCGGGCCGCGGTCGGAGGCTACAACGGTCAGGCCGTCGGGGACGTCGTCAATCAGGGCGTCATAGACTTCCCAGGGTCTGGCCACCGTGGTCCTCCTCAAGGCTCGACGCGACGGGATGCGGTGCCGGACGACATCGCCCCATTTTCGCAGGCAAGCCTAACCTTATCGTTACTCGCCGCGGAGTGCCATAAGGGTCTCAACTTACGATCTGCATTCGCTGTAAGCGCACTGGAGCCGCGTGTCGGACTCGAACCGACGACCTGCTGTTTACAAGACAGCTGCTCTACCAACTGAGCTAACGCGGCACGCGGGGCGCAGTTTACCCGGTCCCGACCACCAGGATGACCACCGGGCGAGCGCCGGCGAACGGGCCGCTACTGGGCCGAGGTCTCGCGGGGCGCGGAGTCGGCACCTGCCTGGAGGTGGTCGGTGATTCCGGTCTGCGTGCTGATACTGGCCAGATCAAGCTTCTCCTTGCCCAGATACACCGTCGGCGTGGTACCTATGCCGAGGTCCAGGAAGGTCTTGTCACCGAGGTCCAGCCAGGCACCATAGGTGTTCTCGGTAACAGCCGCGGTGATCTGCTCGACGACGGCTTCACTGACCCCCGCCTCGGTGGCAGCCTGTACGACCGACTCGGCGGTCAGGGTTGAGAAGTCTGCACTGGCGTAGATCTCGGAGAACCGAGTCATGGCCGCCAGGTGGAAGGCCATTGCCGAAGCCGGCTCCTGGTCGAGCACGACCCCCAGACCATTGCACACCATGTCGCTCCAGCTGCTTTGCAGAAGACGCGAGGGGTGCAGTACCAGGTTGATGGTGCCCTCGCCCAGCAGCGTCTCGATCTCCGAATTGTGGAGTATTTCGAAGTCGGCGCAGTGGTGGCAGGCATAGTCGAAGTAGATGTGCAGGTTTTGGGCCCCGTCCGTGCTGGTTCCCGGTGTGAGGTCGGGACCGAAGACGAGCGAGCCGTCGGCGCGGATGGTCGCGGGGACCCCCTTACCGCCTGCGTTGTCTGTGACGATGGCCCCACCCGGAGTCTTCGATTCGTCATTGCGTCCGTTGACCACCACCGCGGCCACGGTTCCGGCCACGGCCAGCCCGCCGATGCCGAGGAGGCTGCGGCGAGTGATTCGGGCGCGTCGCTCTCGGCGCTCCTCCTCCTCGCGCAGCGCCCGCGCCTTGGCACGGGCCGCCTCCCGACGCTCGGCCTTAGTGGGACGGGGCTGATTCGAAGCCACAAGCAACTCCTCGATTCGGATTCGGTGCCGTCACGATGCGCGGCACTGGCATGTTAGGCATTCTGCCTGGGAACACGCGGAGAAGCACGGCCTCACAATGCGGCCTGCCTCACGTCCGCCCCCGCGCGGGCGTCGGGCGCCGGTAGCCGCGGTGAGCGCAGCCTGAGCGCTCACGTCCGCCCTCGCGTCGGCGTCGGCCTTCCCGGAAGCGGTGATCTGGACCTCCGACGCTCACCTCCACCCTCGCATCGGCGCTGGGCCGACGCCCGCCGATCCGGTTGTGGCTGCAATGAACAATGCCGTTTATTCGGGAATCATGCGAAAGGCGCCGAGTTCGCCACGGGAATCGCCCCCATGACATACAGCACCACAATGCCCAGGGCGATGGCTCCGAATACGGCACATCCGATCAAACGATTCTGACGGCTGCGCAGCACCAAGCCGATCAGGCGGGCTCCGCCGCGGCGAGCGGGGGCGCCCCAGGGCACGAACCAGGCCACGAGCATGTATGCGACCGCGGTTGAGGCCAGGCACAGCCCGGCACGGTGGTAGGCGCTCCACGAGCTCAGTATGGTGGCATCGCCAGCGCTGTCGCCGAATCCCAATGCGGAGCCGCCGAACACGAAGACGAGCCAACCGACCACCGCCCCCACGCCGCAGGCAGCCAGGCCCGCCGCCGCCGAGCGCAGCAGGTACCAGGGCATGGATGCCCACATGCGCGAGGTGTCGGCGCCGGAGGAGCGGCCCGCCCGCAGGCGCCGCCAACGGCGCGCATCATCCGCCCGCCCGACGGTGCCGGCGACGACGACCAGCAGCGTGAAGCCGATCGCTATCCATCCGGGAATGGGCAGTGCCAGCGCCGCGATCATCAGGAAGAAGAAGGCCGCAACCGTGCGGTGGCGTCGGGGCTCCAGCGCCCATTGCGGCACGCCGCCCGGTATCGGCGCGGACTCCGGCATGGGCGCGGATACGGGCGCCGGCACGGGTCCGCCGTTCGCCGCCCCGGTGCTTACCGGCCCACTATTGAGGGGCCCACCGTTTACCGGCCCACTATTGAGGGGCCCACCGTTTACCGGCCCACTATTGAGGGGCCCACCGTTCGCAGCTCCTGCGGGCGGAGCGTCGGCGCGGGCCGAGACCGCCCCAGCGCCGGGGGTGAAGGACGGCGGTGGCGTCGTATCGCCGGGCCGCGGCCTCACACCGGATGGCGGCAACGAAGGCGGCACCGATCCCGTCGCCGGACCCGCCGACGTCGTCGGTCGCATTTCGCCCGTCTGCGGAGCCGCCGTGCTCAGGAATCCGTAGGCTCCAGGAGGCGATGACGGCGGGCCGGCCTGCCCGGGGCCGTAGGGCGTGTTCGCGGTGGAGCCACGCCCCGGGGAGTACCTCGACTCATAGGTGCCGGTGCTGGTGTCGGCCTCATCAGGGGCCGCTTGTGTGGCGCTGGCAGGCGCATCCGGAAGCACCTCGGCCAGGACGGTCTCGCCGGTGCCGCCATCGGCGATCTCGTCCAGGACGCGTACCAGGTCGGGCACGGGCAGACGGTCGGCCACGTCGGGCGCCAGGGCCGCGGTAAAGGCGCGAGCCAGGGCGGGCTGCGTCTCCTCCAGGTCGCCCAGCTCCGGGGTGCCGGCGTACACGCGGCGAAAGACGGCCTGCCAGGGGCCCGAGCCGAAGGGCGAGCGGCCGGTGATGGTGAACAGCAGGACGCCGGCGCAGGCGTACCAGTCCACCTCGGGCGTGGGCTCGCCGCCGTCGAGCATCTCCGGCGGGATGAACCCGGGAGTGCCGGTGACTTGGCCGGTCTGGGTCAGGCGGACGTCGTCGGCAACCTGGGCGATGCCGAAGTCGATCAACACCGGGCCCTGCACGCCCAGCATCACGTTAGAGGGCTTGAGGTCGCGGTGGATGACGCCCGTGGCGTGCACCGCGGACAGGGCGTCCACCAGGCCGTGGGCCAGGTCGGACAGATCCCGGATGTCGGACTCCAGACTGTAGACGCCCTCATGATCGACCTCGTGCTGGAGGGTCGGGCCGTCCACCAGTTCGGTGATGACGAAGGTGATGCCGGTTCCGTCCGCGCCGTCGCCGGTCTCGATGTCCAGAATGCGGGCCACCCGCGAGTCCTTGACGCGGGCGAGCACGGAGGCCTCGCGGTCCAGGCGGCGGCGCGCGGTCGGGTCGGCCGCGATTTGCGGATGGAGGATCTTCATGGCGACGTGGTTTCCATCGCCGTCGACGGCCTCCCAGACCACGCCCATGCCGCCGGCACCCAGGCGTCGCACGAGCCGGTAGCCGCCGACCTCGGCGCCCGCGCGCAGCCCTGCCAGCGAGGCGGGTGTGGCCGTGCCGGGGCTTAGAGTCATGGCGCCACAGTACCGGGAGACTCCCCCGCCGCCGCACACGTGAGCGGGTTCACAGGCCTTTCAGGGTTTTCGAAGGCCCTTTGGCTACCTACGCGGCGCAACCGTATGACAGAGTTGGTCCTGCCTGGGGCAACCGCTCCTGGCACGTGTCAATGCGGACACGCATCGGCACCTTTCACTCGGATCGTCCGGCACGTACCTGCCGGTGAAGGGATACCCCTATGGCAACTGTCACTTTCGACCATGCCACTCGCATCTACCCGGGCAATGACAGCCCGTCGGTGGACAGCCTCAACCTGGAGATCGCCGACGGCGAGTTCCTGGTGCTGGTGGGCCCCTCGGGCTGCGGCAAGTCAACCTCTCTGCGCATGCTCGCAGGACTCGAGGACGTCAACTCGGGCCGCATTCTCATCGGCGACCGCGACGTGACCGACGTCCAGCCCAAGGACCGCGACATCGCCATGGTCTTCCAGAACTACGCGCTGTACCCGCACATGTCGGTGCATGACAACATGGGCTTCGCTCTCAAGATCGCCGGTACTCCCAAGGATGAGATCGACCGGCGTGTGAAGGAGGCGGCCAAGATCCTCGGTCTGACCGAGTATCTGGACCGTAAGCCGAAGGCGCTGTCCGGCGGTCAGCGTCAGCGTGTGGCCATGGGCCGGGCCATTGTGCGCAAGCCGAAGGTCTTCCTCATGGATGAGCCGCTGTCCAACCTGGACGCCAAGCTGCGCGTGCAGACGCGTACGCAGATCGCCTCCCTGCAGCGCTCGCTCGGCGTCACCACCGTCTACGTCACCCACGACCAGACGGAGGCACTGACCATGGGTGACCGTATCGCGGTCCTCAAGGACGGCATCCTCCAGCAGGTCGGCACCCCGCGTGAGATGTACGACAAGCCCGCCAATGACTTCGTCGCCGGCTTCATCGGCTCCCCCGCCATGAACCTGGGCCGTTTCACGGTCGACGGCGGCGTCGCCTCCATCGGTGCCGCGCGTGTCCCGCTTTCCCGGGCCACGCTGGACGCCATGACTCCGGCGGACAACAACAAGATCGTCATCGGTTTCCGCCCCGAATCCCTCGAGGTGGTCTCCGCAGAGGATGAGCACTCCATCCCGGTGCGCCTGTCCTTCGTGGAGGAGCTGGGCAGCGACGCCTACATCTACGGTGAACTGGTCGGTGCCGAGGGCTCGGAGGACAAGCTCGGATCCGGTGAGGATTCCAGCCAGATCATCGTCCGGGTTCCTCCGCGCACCGCGCCGGAACCGGGTGAGACGGTGTACGTGCGTATCAAGCCGGGCGAGGAGCACATCTTCTCCGCATCTACCGGCGAGCGCCTGCCCGCCTGAGCCGCCACGGCGGCCCGAGCACACCAGGGCTGATGGTTGAGCCCCGTTCCTCCCACGAGGAGCGGGGCTCAACCGCCGTTCTGACGGCGCGCCCACAACCGCATGTATGGTTCGTCATCAAGGAAGATGACGTAATGAGCCCTCGGGCGGGTGGACTCGCCCGTAGCTACCTGTAACGAACCGGCGCCGTCGGCGATCCATTCGCGGCGGACCTGAAAGAATGCCTCCATGCCCCAGTCCATGCAGATCACCGCGGCCACAATCGACCCGGCACTGCTCGATCTCCCGTGGGAGATTCCCTTGGAGCAGTGGCCGACCGAAGTTCTCGCCGCCCTCCCGCGGGGACTGTCGCGTCACATTGTGCGCTTCGTCAACCTCTCCGAGCGCGTCATCGCCGTTAAGGAGATCGGCGAGTCGGTCGCTTATCGCGAGTACGAGCTGCTGCGAGACCTGATTCGTCTGGGTGCCCCCTGCGTCACGCCGACCGCGGTCATCACCGGACGTACCGGCCTGGACCGCTCCCCCCTCAACTCGGTGCTGGTGACCGAGCACCTGTCCTATTCGCTGCCCTACCGGGCGCTGTTCAGCCAGTACATGCGCCCCGAGACCGCCACGAGGCTGATCGACGCCCTCGCCGTTCTGCTGGTGCGGCTGCACCTGCTGGGCTTCTACTGGGGGGATGTCTCCCTGTCCAATACCCTGTTCCGCCGGGATGCGGGGGCCTTCGCCGCCTACCTGGTGGATGCGGAGACCGGTGAGCTGCACACCGAGGGACTGACCGAGGGCAAACGCCTGTACGACATCGATATCGCCCGTACGAATATCATCGGCGAGCTGATGGACCTGCAGGCAGGGGCTCTGCTTGAGTCGAGCGTGGACACCATTGAGGTGGGTGACCGAATCGTGGGCCGCTACACCGAGCTGTGGAAGGTGCTCACCGCCGAAGAGGCCTTCGACCTGGGCGAACGCTGGCGGGTGCGCAACCGTATTGAAAGGCTCAATGAGTTGGGCTTCGATGTGGGCGAGCTGACCATGAAGACCGAGGCGGACGGCTCGCGCACAAGGATGATCATTCAGCCCAAGGTCGTTGATGCGGGCCACTATCATCGCCAGATCATGCGCCTGACCGGCCTGGATGTGCAGGAGCGTCAGGGGCAGCGCATGCTAAATGACCTGGAGACCTTCCGTACGGAGACCGGCCGTAAGGACGAGCCGGTGGAGCAGGTGGCGCATGCGTGGCTGGCCGAGGTTTTCGAGCCCACGCTTGCCGCCGTCCCCATGGAGCTGCGCCGCAAGCTGGAGCCGGCCGAAATTTTCCACGAAGTGCTCGAACACCGCTGGTACATGTCGGAGCAGCGCCAGCACGACGTAACCACACAGGAGGCCGTGGACGACTACGTGCGCACCGTCCTGCCGCAGCACCGCGACGAGCAGTCCTACCTGTCATTGGGGGACACCCAGGAGATGGCTGCGATCTTCGACGACGATGAGCCGGCACCCGCCGAGGACGAAGACTTCGCGGCCCTCGACGAGGCCACCGCCGCCGCCTTCGAGCTCAACCCCATGGGCTTTACTGCCGGCATGAAGTTCAAGGGCGAGTGACGCCCCGGGCACATTGATGGGCGCACAGCGTCAGGGGTACCGTCGACTCCGTCGACATTGAGGAACTTGACCATGGGATGGTTTGAGACGCAGCCCATGCGCCGTTTCGAGGTGGCGACGCCGCCACGGGACGCGGTGCGCTTCGTCATCGATCAGCTGGGGCCGCAGGGCTTCTCCCCGGAGACCTGGGATCTGGACTCGGTACTGGCCGAACGAGGCCCGTGGACCGGCGTGGTCCTTCGTGAAGGTAGCGAAGCCGCCACCTTCTTGGCGGATTACCTTGCCGAGGTATTTCCGTTTGTGCTGGTTCTCCCCTGGGTCCGCCGCCAGCACGGGCGCGTGCGCCTGGCGGTCATAGCCCGCCCACTCCCCGGTCGCGCGCCAGTCAGCGAACTCATCTGCTGGCACTTCTCCTTTGATTCCGATACCCCGTGGAGCCATCCCAAGTACTTCACCATTAACGCCATGGAGGGCTTGACCGAGCCACTGCGTGCGACGGGCCTGCTGCTGGCGGGGCCTGCGAAACCATCCAGTTGGAAGACTTGGAAGACCCTGCCCGCCGATCATCCGCTGCATCCTAAGCAGTGGCGCGCCATCAGCAAGGAGGCGCGACGCCGCGGCCGCCGACGCCAGCGCGGCTGATGCGGCCCGTCAGCCCTTCTCAGCAGGAGTGTTGAAGTCGGGTTAGCCGTCTCATAACGCCTCGCCGCGACTCCCATACGGGAATGCTGCTAGGCACTCGTTGGAGTAGCGGAAGTCCCCGGTTATCTGGTTCTTCCGGTTTGAGGGTGTAGTGGTTGGGGTCGGGGCCGCGGTGCGGCGGTCCTTGTCGGGCTGGCGAGGTCGTTGTCGGTGGGCGCCGATTCGCCGAATACGACCTTCTCCGGCTCTTCCGGTTCGGGTGTGCCGGTGCTGGGTGTTGCCGGCCGGTGCTGGTGGGTGGCCTGTGTCCGGGTGCCCCGGCCGTGGGGCGGAATGTCCGAATTCGGCACAAAGGCGGTCGGCGACCGCTGGAGCCGTTTCTAAAACCGCATGATTCCAACGTTCTGTTCACGACTGTAGGCGACGTCGGAGCCGTTTGTGCCGATCCCGGACACTTCGGGCCACCACACACGGCAACGAGCGCCAACAGACAGCCGCGGACACGCCGCACGTGCGCGGTCGCGCATTCCAAGATCGGACCGTCTGACAGTGCCTCTGGGGCGGCCCAAGCACAGCCAGAGTCCAAGTAGAGCTGGGCCCTCCAAGCAGACACGGGCCGGTCGACCCAACCGCAAACAACCACACACCCCAAAACCCCACACCCACAAACCGGAAGAGCCGACAAGGCCCTGGTACCCGACCATGCCCCTCCAGTGTGCACCACTCTCAAGACACGCAGCACTGACTCGCACCGGCGAACCGGACGGACTGGACTACTCGCGGGTTTGGGAACTCACTTGCCCTTGGGCGCAGCAGCGAATGGGCGGGGTCCTCCTGCCCATCCCGCCCTCGCCAAGCCCAGCACGTTCGTACGCGCCCGTCAGGCATCCTCTGGGACCATCGCCCTCGCTGCCCTCCGCCTCGCAGACGCGTTTGGATTCAGACAAGCTCCTGCGCAGCAGCCCAGTCGCGAAACTCGCCCGGGCCGAACGGAAGGTAGTACGTCCCTGCCAGTAGGTCGTCGGCAAGCTGCGCAACCATCGCAATGGTCAACTGACCCTCGCGAATCGCCTGACACAGAAGTCCCAGAGTTCCCCGCACATTCAACCCGTGCTCCTTCGCCAGCCGCCTCGGAACACCGTCGTCAATGACCAGGGTGCACACGCTGACCATTCCGAGAGCCAGCACTCCGCACTCGCCTCGATTCCTACCTCCGGGCCCGACGAGGTGCCGTTCAAACATCGCAAACGCCCTGAGGAAGTCAACGCCTACACGCCTGTCAACATGAATCCACTCCGCCTTGAGCAGCTGCCCCAGCGCGGGCTCGCTGGCGCTCTGGCGCCGGATCTACTCGTCGACGCTCTCCGGTATGACCACACGGCCGTCTCGGGTGACAAACTTCAACACTCCAAGCCAGCCCTCCATGGCGAAATGCCGCAGCGGTCCGGTATCGAAGACGTAGACCGGCGCCGCATCGCTCAAGACACGTACTCCCATATCTCGCCTGCCTCGCGCATCCGCGGTCGCGGCAGTTCTTCTTCATCAACCAGGTGCCACAGCAATTCTGCCGCTCGGGCAGCGCTCAAGCGCTCATCACGCACGAGGTCGATCACGGCACGTTGGAAAGCCCGAGGCTGTGTCACTCCGGTCATTTCATCTGCATCCGGATGGAGATCCAACTCGATAATGTCAGTGCGGGTTGTTCGCACCATACGAACCTGCCCCGCATCCGACGGATTAACCACCCCGAGGTCGACCAGACGACGAGCCAACGTGGACATGTCCACTCGGTAGTCACTGCCAACTATTACCGCCGCCGCCCGCAACCCGGAGTGCTCACGCAGCTTGTGCCATTGTTCGGCGACGGCATTCCGAGGAAGGAGGAGCGCGCGAGCGAAGTAATCGATCTTAGATTCCAAGGACTCATCCGGCTCGGCGATTCGCCAGTCCACCGTGTAGGCATCACGCACGAGGAAATGCCCGAACTCGTGTGCGGCCGCAAGACGCCGCCGCCCAACCTTGCCGGTGCTGTTGACCAGGGATACGCCCAGACGGTCGATAAGCACCGTTCCGGCGTCCGCGGTGTCTGGGCCGAGTGGCTTGGTGAAGACCAGAAGGCCTGCTGCTGCCAAGCGATCAACCAGACCGGTTACCGCGTCGTCTTGCTCACAGTGGATAAGCACACGCGCCTGCTCAGCCATTGCCTCGGCCTCTTCGTCCGAGGCGGGCCGATCCCACGCGCGTGCAGGTGGCACAGCTTCGACAGCACGCAGAGAGTCGACGAAGCGGACTTCCTCGGCAATCTCCGCGAGTACCGCGTCAATCTGCGAATCTACGACGTCCAGGCCCTGCGCGGACCGATGCGCGACCACTGCCGAGAGCGGCTCCTCAAAAAAGGCGACCATGCGCACCCTGAGCGCATCTGCCACATCGGACAACTCAATCGCGGATATCTTCCGGTTGCCCGATTCGATCTTATTCACCGCGGTCCGGTCCAGACCGACTCGTTCAGCGAGCATCTGCTGGCTCATGCCGACACGCTGTCGCGCCTCGCGAATGCGGGCACCGAGGGACTGCGCCGTCATCTCACCCATACGTGCGATTTTGGCACAGCCTGCGCTCGGGACGCAAGGGACGCAATTCCAGCGCTCACTGTCAGAGTCTGACTCCCGACCAGCCGCCCTCACCTGTCGCGCGCACCCGCCAGGTGCGCCACCACGCCGCCGATGAAGGCGTCTCCCAGGCCGATCGTGGTCGGGGAGTCGGTGTGCACATCGAAACCGGGTGCGATCAGCACGCCCACTCCGGCCGTTTCGGGGGCGGCGGCCAGGTGCGTCCCGATCTCATCCCGCGGCGCCCGCGCCACCGCCGCGCGCTCCTCCGCCCCGTAGTTATCCCCGTGCAGGAAGCGGGTAGACGCCATAAGACAACCCGCCTCGGCGGCCTCGCGCAGCAGTGCCGCCCGCTCCCCCACCACCGCGGCGTAACGGCTGGTGTGCACCAGCACCGCACGCATCCCGAGCCGCCGACGCAGGTCGGTCATCATGGTGGCCACCTGCCCCGCGTCCCCCAGATCGACGGCGCGGCCCAGGTAGCGGAGCGCCTCGTCCTCGTTGAGGGAGTGCAGATGAACCAGGCGCGGGATCACCTCCAGGACCACCTCGCGCATGGCGTCGTCGTGGAAGCCCGCGTCCTCGTAGACGACGACGGCGTCCGGTGGCGCCGCCGCCAATGCCGCCTCCACCTCCGCCAGCCGCTCCCGCAGCTCGGTGGCCGACTTCATGGTGTTGAAGCCGGAGATCAGCACCACCCGTGCCGAAGCCAGCGCCCGGGGCAGCTCCGGACTCAGACGCAGGTGCTCATTGGGCGCGTCATTGACTGCGATCACCCGGTTGGGACGCCGTGCGACCACCTCGCCGTCGGCCAGGTGCACCACCGCGCCCGCCGGGTACTGGACAATCACGTGCGGGTCCAGCGAGTCCGCCTCGGCGCTGCACACCCACGCAATCCCCTCCGGCAGCAGCCGGCGAACGTGGTCGTTTATGGAGACCAGGTGCACCGTGGAGGCGACGCCGATCCTCGCCATGGCCAGCGCCGCCCGCACGCAGGTGCCGCCCAGGGTGACCCGGTAGGAGAAGCGGCCGGCGAAGGCAAGCAGCGCCCGCTTATCCGCCACGTAGCACTCCCAGCCCTCACCGCGCCGCATGGATCGCAGCGCGGCCAGCAAGATCCCCCGCTCGCCGTCGACGCGCGACGACGCCGCCCCCTCGACTTCGGCCAGACGTATCCCGTGCCCGTCCACGAGCTGCTGGAACACCCGCGCATCCCAGGCCAGCTCATAGTCGACGGTCCCACCGAGCCCGAGGACGATACGCCCCGTCATCCCACTCCCCTTTCTCATCGCCGACGGCGCCCGTTGTACCGAGAACCGTCAGAACAGCGCCGCCTTACCTGCGGATTCGAACAGGTCGATCTTCTGGGCGGCGCACTCCCGCAGCGCCTGCTCACAGGGCGGCTCAATCACATTGGGCTCGCGCAGGTGGACGTCCTGGAGCACCTCGCGCATCTTGGTGAAGTAGGCGGCCTTGATGTCGGAGGAGATATTGATCTTGTTGATGCCGCCGCGCACCGCCCCGGCTATCTCGGTGTCGGAGTTGTTCGATCCGCCGTGCAACACCAGGGCAATGCCCAGGCGCGCCTTGATCTCCCCCAGCAGGTCCAGGCGCAGCGCGGGCTTGGCCGCGGCGGGATACAGGCCGTGACGCGTGCCGATCGCGATCGCGAGCGAGTCCGCACCGGTGGCGTCGATGAAGCGCGCCGCGTCATCGGGGTCGGTGTACAGGATCTCCTCGGTGCCGGTCTCCCCGTACTTGTCGGACACGCCGATGGTTCCCAGCTCGGCCTCCACGGACAGCCCGACGGCGTGCGCCGCATGCACCACCCGCGCCGTCTCGGCCACGTTCTCCTCGAAGGGTGCGAAGGACTTGTCGATCATCACCGAGGTGAAACCGGCCTGAATCGCCGCCAGCACCTGCTCGTAGTTGGCGCCGTGATCGAGGTGGATCGCCGTCGGCACGGATGACTCGTGGGCGATCCGGATGATGGAGGCCAGCATCGCCGGGCGGATATGACTCAGCTCGTCGGGGTGGATGGCAATGATGTGCGGGGATCGCATCTCCTCACAGACGTCCACCACCGCGCGCAGCATCGAGTAGCTGGATATGTTGAACGCCGGAACCGCGAAGCCGTGCTCATTGGCGACGTCGAGGATGTCACTGCCTGTGACCAGCATATTGGTTGTGCCTTTCTGTGTTGTGCGTCAAGCTCAGTTCTTGACGGATCCAGCGGTCATCCCTCCGATGAAGTAGCGCTGGAAGAAAATGAAGAGCAGCACCACGGGGATAGAGCCGAGGACAGACATCGCCATCATCTCGTTCCACTCGTAGGAGTGCTGCCCCATGAGGAGCTGAATACCGATCGGAACCGTGCGCATGTCATTCGTGCGCGTGAGCGTCAGCGCGAACAGGTACTCATTCCAGGCGATCATGAAGGTGTAGATGCCCACCGAGACGATCCCCGGGACGGAGATCGGCACGAGCACCCGCCACAGCGCCCCCAGGGAGCTGGTGCCGTCCACCTTGGCGGCCTCATCGAGTTCCCGCGGCAGGGTGTTGAAGTAACCGGTGAGCATGATGATGGCGTAGGGCAGCGTGAACACCATGTAGGTCAGGATCAGGCCCTGGTAGGTGTTGTACAGCCTCAACGTCACCATCAGCCCGAAAAAGGGGATCAGCAGGGTGATCGGCGGCACCGCCTGCACCGAGATAATCAGCACGTTCAGGACCCGCTTCCCCGGGAACTCGAAGCGGCTGAAGGCGTAGGCGGCCAGAATCGCCACCGTCAGCGTCAACGCGGTCACCGACAGCGCCACGAAGTAACTGTTGATGAAGAAGCGGATCTTCTCCGGGTCGTGGAAGATCGATACATACGCAGCAAAGGACGAACCCTCCTCAACAATCCGCGGCGGGGTGGCGAAGATCTTGGCATTCGGCTTGAACGAGGACACCAGCATCCAGAAAATCGGCAGAGCCGCGAAGCCCGCTCCCGCCAACAGTCCCGCCCACACGCCCGCCTTGGCCAGGAGCCGACGCCGCCGCCGGGTGCGCAGAGTATTAGAAGGACCCATGAGGCGTCAGTCCCTCGCCTGTTGGCTGCGCACGTAGAAGTACGCAAGAATCATGGACAGGATCAGTACGATCACCGCGCTGGCTGAAGCGGCCGCGAAGTCGTAGTCGGAGAAGGCGAGCTTGTAGGTGAAGGTGGACAGCATCTCCGTGCGGTTCAGCGGCCCGCCCCCGGTGGTCATCCAGATGAGGGCGAACTGCTGGGAGGTCCAGATGATGTCGAGCAGCGCCATCGAGATGATGATTGGCCGCAGCTGCGGCAGGGTGATGGACCAGAACCTGCGGATGGCACCCGCGCCGTCCACCTCCGCCGCCTCGTACAGGTCCCTCGGTATGCCCTGCAATCCGGCCAGGATCGAAATCATGAAGAACGGGTAGCCAGCCCAGATGTTGATGAAGGTGACGGCGGCCAGGGCCATGTTCGGATCCGCCAACCACTCGTGCTGCCCGGATACCACGCCGAGGGCCGACAAGATCGCGTTGATCACCCCGTTGGGGTTGAGTAGCAACCGCCACAGGATGGCGATAATCGCCACGGTCAACAGCCACGGCAGGACGAACAGTGTGCGGAACACGGTCCTGGTCACGGCGGAGACGGCCTCGGAGTTCAGCAGCATGGCGAAGCCGAGTCCCAGCAGCATGTGCGCGACGACGCTGACGGAAACGAACCAGAAGGTATTGGCCAGCGCCGTGAGGAACTTGCCGCTGGCGAGAATCTCAACGTAGTTGTCTAGCCCGATGAACTGGGACTCCCTGGTGGTGATGACGGCGTCCATCAGTGAGTACCCGATCACCATGACGATCGGAACCACCATCAGCACCAGCAGTAGAACGAGGGTGGGGAACAGGTATGCGTAGGGCACGAGGGCCTGGGCCGGGTGCCGCCCGAAGGACTGTGCCCGACCCCGCCCGGCCCGTCGCACCGACCGCGTAAGGGCGACGTGCGTTGGAGTCATTAGCGGACCTCAGAACTCCTCATCCCACGCCTGCTGGGCGTTGGTGAGCATGGCGTCCACGTCCACATCCCCACTGAGGTAGGTCTGGAACTGCTCATCGAACTCGCGCATGAGCGTCTCGGATACCGGCAGGCCGGTGAACTCGTTGGCGGGTGTGCCCGAACTCCAGATCTCGAAGGCCTGCGCGAACAACGCATCGCTCTCGACATAGTCCGGTGTGGCAGTGCTGTTCCCGGGGAAGGCCTTGGCGGCGTCGGCCAGGGTGGCGTTGACATCCGCCCCCATGAGGAATTCCACCAGCTTCCAGGCCTGTTCCGGATGCTCGGTGGTGCCGGAGACCCCAATACCCCAGGATGCGTAGGGCATGCCACGTTCGCCGTCGTAACCGTCCACGGCGGGCAGGGCGGAGATGCCGAAGTCCAGGTCCGGGTTGCCCTCGCGGATGGTGTTCACATGCGCGAGAGAGTCGATCATCATGCCCACCCGCGCATTGGTGAAGTCCTCCACCTTGTCCTGTTCCTTCATGGTGAAAGCACCCGGGGAGACCACACCGGAGTCCCACAGTCCCTTGATGAACTCGCAGGCGCTCTTGACATCGGCATTGCCCTTGAGGTTTGGCTTGCCGTCCTCGGTGAGCATTGAGCCGCCGGAGGCCCACACCCAGGACATGACATCGTTCTGAATGCCGTTTGGCGCCTCCAGCGACAACGGCAGCGCCCACCCGGAGATGTCATCGCCCACGGCCGCAATCGCCTTGGCTGCCGCCTCGAACTCCTCACGCGTGGAGGGCACTGCCGATACTCCCGCCCGTTCCAGCAGGTCCATGTTGGTGAACATGGGATAGACAAAGTTGACCACCGGGATCATGTAGGTGGCACCGTCAATCTGGATCTGGCTGGCGAGCTCGGAGTCGTCATAGCCCTGTTCGGACATAAGCGCCGTCAGGTCTGCGATCGCCCCTTGCTTGGCGAAGTCACTCACCCAGGCGCCATCCAGCCCGACCACATCCGGCATGGTCTGCGCCGCGGCCCCAGCAACCAGTTGCTCCTTGGTAGAGGCGTAGGGCCCGGACAGCAGTTCCACCTTGATCCCAGGGTTGGCGCTCTCGAACTCATCCATCAGGGCCCGCAAGGACCCGTCCGGCAGCTCCGGCTCCCACCACTGCGTGAACTCCAGCGTCACCTCCCCTGCGCCACTTCCTTCAGTTCCCGAACCGCCGCACCCGGCCAGGCCCATCGCCGCCATAGTGGCCATGACGGCCGTCATCCGCCCGAATTCGCGCCTACGCATAAGCATGGTTACTCCATCGTCATTGACATGAGCTGCGACATCATGCGGGTTTTATCCGGTTTTTGATGTCGTAACCCAGCATAATGCGTGATTCTGCGGTTGTCTGCACCTTTAATGCAACGATACCGTAACGTCCGGCTTGGAGGCGCAGCGGCTCCGCCTAGACTGGCGCTATGAACGACGTCGTACCCCGCCTCCCTGGAGGGCGGAAGGCCGAGATCACCAACTACGTCAACCGACTCGGCCAGGTGACGGTGACGGCTCTGGCCGACCACTTCGGCGTCTCTGCCGACACCATCCGGCGGGATCTTGATCAACTCGACGCCGACGGTCTACTGATCCGCATGCACGGAGGCGCCATGTCCAACTCCGCCGTCCCCTGGCATGACACCAACCTGAGTGACCGGGCTCGGCTCCAGTCATCCCAGAAGGAACGCATCGGTGAACTCGCCGCCGGCCTCGTGCAGGACGGCAGCGTTCTGTTCATCAACGGGGGCACAACCGCGCTCGCGCTGGTGCACCACCTGTCGACCAAACGGGAGCTGATCATCGCCACCAACAACCTCGCACTACCCGCAGAAATCAACCCGGAGGCCTGTCGGGACGTGTACGTCATCGGCGGGCATGTCCGACTCTCGGGGCGCGTAACCATCGGACCGGTCGCCTTCGCCTCGGCCATCTCCGGCGTGGAGAACGACATTCACGTAGACCTCGCTCTGATCGGCGTCGGCGCGGTAGACGCCGGTGGCTTCTCCACCTCCAATCTGGACGAGGCCGCCATGCTCGGCCAGATGGCCGCCCGGGCACGGCGCGTGGCCATCCTGGCGGACTCGACCAAGTTCAACCGCCGTCTCTTCGCGGCGATCGGGGACCTGAAGATCGCGGACTACCTGGTGACCAACGGCCAACCCGGCACCGAACTCGCGGCAGTTTTGAAGGCCCACTCGGTTCAGGTGCTCACCCCGGCTACTCCCTATTGAAACCGACCCGTCATCCGTGCCAGGCTTGGGTGAGCTCCCCCCTGATTCGAGGAGGACTCGATGACCACGCTCATGACCCGCCAAGCCTTCGATGCGCAGACCTGGAGCCTGCTCGCCTTCGGAAAAGGATCCCACACCGAACACGGATTCGGCTGGCTCGACGACGTCGGCAACATCGACGCCGAGCGCGGTGTGCAACTGTGGATCACCGGCCGCATGACCCACTGCTTCGCCCTGGGTCATCTCATGGGCGATCCGGACTGCACCGTCCTGGTCGCGCACGGCATCGACCGTCTGTTGGACGGGCCACTGCGCGACACCGCCACCGCGGCCTGGCTCTCCGCCGTCGACCTTGACGGCACGCCCCAGCCGGGAGCACTGCTCGCCTACGACCACAGCTTCGTCATACTGGCTGCCGCCTCCGCCCTGCTGGCGGGCGTGCCGCGGGCGCAGGAACTGCTGGACGCCGCACTGGAGACCCTAGAGCGCCTGTGGTGGGACGAGGAGGCCGGCATGGTGGTGGACTCCCGGGACCGAAATAGCCTCGCCGTGGATCCCTACCGCGGCGCGAATGCAAACATGCACATGGTTGAGGCACTGTTGGCGGCCTACTCGGCCACTCGCGAGCCACTGCACCTGCGGCGGGCTGCACGAATCACGGGACGGATCGCCCAGGAGGTGGTGACCCACTCCTTCCGCCTGCCCGAGCACTTCGACGCCTCCTGGAACGCCGTCCTCAACTACAACCGAGACCGTCCCACCGACGCCGTCCGCCCCTACGGGTCGAAGGTGGGACATTGGCTGGAGTGGGCGCGACTGATGGTCCAGGTGCGCGTGGCATGCACCGCTGCCGGCATCGGCTACGACCCACTGCTGGACAGCCTCCCGACGGGCATGTACCGCAAGGCGTTGCAGGAGGGATGGGGCGCCGACGGCGAGCAGGGCTTCGTGTACACGGTGGACTTCTCCGGTCATACGGTGGTCCACGAGCGCATGTCATGGGTGCTGTGCGAGGGGATTAGCGCAGCGGAGACGCTCAGGCAGATCACCGGAGACAACTCCTACGAGCACGACATCGACATCTATGCCGCCTGGGCCCGCGAGCACCTGATCGAGGATCCCGGCCAGTGGCGTGGAGAACTCGATACCGACGATCGACCTATCTCGGCAAAATGGTCGGGCAAACCAGACATTTACCATGCACTTCAGGCGATGCTGATCGGCCGCCTGCCGATCACCCCGTCAGTCGCCGAGGGCCTGCTGACAAGCGGCGCAGCGCCGGCCTGAAGCCTCCGAACCGGCAACACGCAAAACACGACCCCCGTGTACGTTCCACGGCCCCGGGATGATCGTGGAACATACCCCAAGGTCGTGGAACGCACCGGCCCGCCGGGCCGCTCACGCCGTCGGGCCGTCTCCAATCTGCACGCGCACCCCGGTGAGCAGACCGGCGTCGTCGGCCGACAGCACCAATGCACACAGGAATGCTGCCATGGTGTGCGACCAGTAGGGCACGCGCATGCACGCGCTCGCCCTTCCCGCGGATACGTACGGCGCCCCTACCGCCTCGTGGTGCAGCTCCCAACCTGCGGCACCGGCAACCAGCGACAGCAGTCCGTCGGCGGTTTCGAATACGGCACGCACTACCTCACCGGGACTGCCGTCACGCACCTCCACGGCGATAGCCACCGAACGCGATGAGACCTCACCGCGCACCGGCAGTCGCTCCGCAATATGAGTGGCGATGTAATGGTCGTAGGCGACCCGCTCCGAGGGCAGTCTCAGCGCCAGCCCCTGAAACGTGAACGGTCCGGCATCCCGGCAGGCGGCGAAGGCGCATTCGCAGATCAGGCTGATGGTGGCGGGTGTCAGCTCCCGCGACACCCCGACCTGGAACCAGCCGACGGCGCCGTCATCGACGAACTCGTCGGCTGCGCCGCGCGGCAGGTACCACCGGCCCTCCTCAATAGTCAGGCCCACGCGGTCGGCCGGGGGCACCAGATTCAGACCCCTGATCGCCGCCTCGCCGATCAGGGCGCCATAGGCAGCATCGTCGGGAGGTGCGGTCATACCGACGTCCACACGGCTGCCAAGAACGCGAACCTCCATCTCCCTTCACCTATCGCCGGACCGACCGTTGAACCTTGACCTAAGGGTCGCGCCGCCAACACCCAGCGCTACCACTATCAGCGGAACCTCGATCAAGTGTAACCAGTCACGTCCTGTGATCGCGGCGGCGACACCGAAGACACTGGCCGAGACAAACAGGGCAATACAAACTAAATACCCCTTACTCATGGTCACTCCTAGAAAAGTGCCGGCGATCCAAGGTGTTAAAGTACGAGACTGTAGACCAGAGAATCACCGCCGCACTTCCTGTGACTACAACAGCTGCACCTAAAAAGGAGAGAATCGCGTATCCTCGCAGCGTGTTCGCAAAGCTATTGGCGAGGATGAGCGGCACAGCAAACGCCACGAGCATTGATACGGCGGGCGAACTGAACCGCGCTCCGGAACAGATCGCAATCAACGTTGAAGACGCAATCATGACGCACGTGAGCAAGCCGAACCCACAGCCTATAAGGGCCTGCACCATATTCGGATCGCGCGCAGAATAAAGCAACGCAGAGGCAATCGATACCATCGGAACGCTGAACAGCATATAGCGGGCGATCACCCCGATCAGCCTCTCCCGGACATATGAACCCAATGAAATCGGCCAAGACAGCAGGATAGGGTAGTATACCGGCGCCAGCGGATCGACGAACGGCTTCGTTAACTTCAAAACCAGCACCGGCGTGCTCACGAAATAAGCGACCGCTGCGGCAATCGAAACGCTTAGATTCGCGCCGTAACCAGAGTCTACTCCAACCAAATCAAAGAAAAGCGCGAAACCCACGTAAACCACGAAAGTCGTGAGTGCCACGTACACAATTCGGTACCGCCCCCGCCATTCGAACAGAGCTGGCGCAGCATTTGTCATTATGTTGATCCCCTTCCTGTTACATGTCGAGTGTTTCCGGTTGCAAGAATGCATAGCGTGCAGGATCATGAGTTGCGATCACGCACATAGCGCCCCCTTCAATGGAACCAGCCAACATCCCAGCAAGCACGTCGGATGAGCACTCATCCAGCCCGCCCTCGGGCTCATCAAGAAGAAGTAGCTCCGGGCCGGTGCACAATGCGCGAGCAAGAGCGAGCCGTTTCTGCTCTCCCTTAGAAAGCGACGAGCACGGCTGCTCCGCCAGCGTAGACAACCCAAACGCGGACAGCATCCGCCCGGAATCATCGGGCACCGAGAACATCGCCGCCTGCATACTCAACGTCGAAAGCGGAGTCGCTCCGGGCAGGAACACCGGCTCACCAACCTGGGCGCCGATCAGGCCCTTCGCCTCATGTGGGAGCAGCGAGTAACCATCCCGAGAAAGAACGTATTCTCCGCCCGTCGCAACGATGTGGAAGGCGAGAAGTCGAAGCAGTGTCGTCTTACCCGATCCGTTACTGCCGCATAGCAGGAGGCAGTCACCGCTTACCATGCGACGTGTGACGTTCTCAACAAGAATCTTAGAGCGAGCACAAACGCTCACCTCGTTCAAGGACAGCTCAAGCATGGTCATTCACTTCCTCCTAGAGAGCGCCATAATACCGGAAACAGCACCGATACAGCCCCATGCAAGAACAACACAGAAACTCATTGGCAACATCGCACCGTTCCGCGCTGCCACGAGCGTATCCTGAGCAGACTTGAAAGGAAGCACCGTATGGATACGCATGAGAATATCTGGAAGACCCGTTTCCGGGAATACTATCGGGCTGAACAGCATAGCGAACAGAATAAAGATCTGCGAAAGCACCTGGACTATCTCAAGCCGAAAAGTCAATGCCACGCCTACCCCAATCGACATATAGCACAGTTCGAGCGCGCAGACCGCAGTAACCAACAGGGGCCCTGGTGCCGCCTCCGCAGGACTATACCTGAGGACGCCAAGTATCGGCGTCACCGCTAGCCCTGGCAGGGATATCAAAAACCATGATAGCACCTCGATAATGAAGATACCGGCACGTGAGATCGGAAAATTAGTCAGGAATCGAAAGTAACCTTCGCCTTTCGACTCGCAAACCATTTGAGGCGCGAGGGTAACGCTAACCGCGATCACTCCTAAATGCCACACACCTATGACGTTCGACGCGTCTAACGCAGCGCCGTTCCCGACGATCATCGGGACACCCCACAACAACGCAAGACAGAAAAGCAGCTGCACCGCCATAAGCGTGGGCACTGAGTACTTCTTACGCAACAATGCCCATCGCAGCGCGCCAGTATACACACTAATGCCCATGATAATCCTCTCCACGAGCCAGCTCGTCATAGAGGGCTTCAAACCCAGGCGTGCGTGATATTTGAATTACCGTGTTCCTGCCTTCTTCGCCGTCATCCATAAGTAGGCCGATCACGCGCTCAACATGCTGCCGTGGCACCACAAGTTGGTTTCCATGCAGACGCACACGGTCAAACCCGAGCTTCCCGACGAGCGCCTCTAGTTTACAACTGCCTTGGACATCAACGTAAACGTTGTTGCCGTGGCTCGACGCCCGGCTCAAACTCGAACCGTCATAGACCACACTACCATTGCTTAATACAACCTGATGATCCGTGTATTGTGACACCTCTCCGACGTTGTGTGTAGACACAATGTACGAACGGCCACCCGTTGCCTGCTCTCGGATATAGCTCCATAACAATTTGCGCCGCCGCGGATCAACGTCATTTGTGGGCTCATCTAGCAACGAGGTCCGGGCCCCTTGGCACTCACACATACAAAACGCAACTAATCTCCTTACTCCACCGGACAACTCTTCCGAACGCACGTCGGCGTACTCTGAAATCTCAAAGTACTCGAGGAGAGTGTTCGTGATACGATCCGCCGCGGACTGAGACGCTCCCCTGATCTCGGCTGCAACGCGGATCGCCGAACTCGGAGTTACACCTTTAAGCGGTGCATGCATTTGATCCATCGTTGCAGTACATCTACGTGCCAGCATGGGCGTCAGGTCGACTCCATCAAATCGAACCACACCTGAACTCATGGCCAGCGATCCATTGATCACGCCCATTAGCGTTGACTTGCCAGCACCATTGTGACCGGTCAATCCGAGGACTTCACCCGTATCTAGGATCAGGTCTATCCCCCTCAGTGCAGGGTATGATGATCCCTTATAATACTTGAACAAATCACGTACTTCAATGGCACCCATGCTATCCCCCTCGTCAAACCGTCCGTATGACGAATAAACCGACGTATAGGATGGACACAATCAGGTCGATGAGCCCACCTATCGCCGCGATGGTTCGGCTATTGGGAAGAATCCCCTCAGGACGGTCTGTAAGCACGTTGAGGAACAGGCGTACGTCCCGAGACTTGAATAGATTGAATTGCCATAAAATCCGGTACAGAGTCACTGACGCAAGCAATGAAGCAAATTCGCAACGTGAAATATGAGCGAAAGCCCCCGCTGTTGCGCAGAGTAAGATATCGAAGTAGACCCCGGATCCTATCGCGAGCAGGGCCTCATGTTTACGCCACGCAAGAACGTGATTCAGGTTCGTGCGCATTCCATTGCCCTGCCGTCTGACATGCCGCCACGATGTGTTCCCGAGATATACATGAAGACTCTCATGCACGAAGGATGGCAGGATGGCGCATATCCCGATCAGTGTGAGATTAACCAAAAGACCAGTGTGGGCGACACGCCAGCTGGTTCCCGGTGTAAGAGTATCAGTGGTCGATACGATCAAGATAATACATGCCGTGCCAAGCACGGCGCCCGCCTCCAACACCGTGCCGATTACACGTTTAGCCCGTCGGGGATGGCTATCTATGTCAGCAGACCGCTTCCATCTATCAGGGATGACATCATTAAGCAGTTCCTCGTCGTTCAGCCCCGTGCTAGGGAGGGTCAAGACTAGGGGACGCTCGGGACCGCATACGGCAACAATTCGTCCATCTCGTAGGCGACGTGTGCGCATCTCGCAGTTCCTTTACACTTGATATTGTGATAACGCTGGCCAACGCCCGTATTCACCATCACCGCATGTTGGACACTCAGAGTCCTTAGGCCAAGGATCGTGGCTGAACGCCGAGTACGAGAGGTAGTCCAACTCATATTGTCTCCCCAAGGTCATCGGCTCGGTGTATCCGGTAAGGACGCGGACGGCTTCGTCCACCATTGTTAAAGCTACGTTCCAAATTGCAGGCCCATATGCTATAGTGGGCGGCGCGAATTCCGCGTTATGGAATCCCTTGAATTGTGAGTCGAATAGAGGGTCGTTCTTAGAGTAGTACAAGTGTAGGCAATCAAAACACCCGGTTTTCTTCGGGACAACGGTAAAGACACGTCCGTGAGTGACCTGTGTCGCGCCGAACACACACGGTAGGTCGGCGTCCACGATCGCCTTGTTCACCCTTCGTTGTGCAAGGAACGGAGGTTCATCGAGGGCACAGATAACGATATCTGCCCCCTTCATGACTCCCGTAAGGTCTTCAGCGCTGGATATCATTTTATCGACCGCGTGAACAGCGATATATGGATTCATCGCTTCGATGGCTTTTTTGGCGCTCTGTACCTTACTGTTCCCCAATTCGTCACTGCGATATAGGAATTGACGTCCAAGATTAGATTCCTCAACAACGTCATAGTCCACGATCGTCATTTCTCCAAATCCGACGCCCGCTAGCAACGTTGCGATATTAGAACCGCCGCCTCCTCCGCCGAGCAACAAGACGTGCGACGCCATGATGTTCCGTTGATACTGCTCGGCGTTGTTTGTTGAGTTCCCGGGCACAGCGGCAAAGTACTCGACATTAGGACGGTACCGTGCAGGTATCTTGTCATCGGGGCGATATCCCTCGTCAAGAAAGCCCCGTTGATCGAGCATATCTAAGCCAGCTTTGACATCCCCTTCGGTTAGCTCGGGATGCTGAGCAAGCGTGGACTCGATGACCAATTTCATCTCGCGACCGTCGAGATTGGAGACCAGATCCCACATCTGGTTTTTGGGATCGGTAAACTGTGCGGTGATCCCAAGCTGCGCACCGATCCTGAAACGTTCGGCATCGACACGATACACGGGCAAGGATCGTTTTATGATGGGGCGTTGATATGATGCCATGCTTGTTCCTTTCGATGCTGTGTTGGGGGCACGCCGGGTGACGCGCCCCCAACACAGCGTCCACTAAGTGGTCTCTATCAGAAGATGATCCACCAGACGGTAGCGGCCTCAACCTCGTCGGCAAGCTCGACTTGAACTTCCATCGTATTCACCTCCTTTCACTCATGTTTTCCTTTTAGGTTCCGAGAACGGCGATAGTGGTACGATGTAATTAAGGCTGCCCTAAGCGCGACCGACCGGGTAGCTATCGGTTCATGAGTGTACTGTTGCTGTGGCATCTTCGCCGTCCAGCCATTAAGGGTGAAGATTTAGCCATACCGGTACGCCATTCGTCGGCTCGATCAACCTTTCCTGTTATCGAAGCGCAACGACATCGACAAGAAAACCAGTGACTCGAGTGCCATTTCGGCTCGCATGCGCTCGCCGATTCTATGTTGATCCAGGCGTCACCATTCCGCCCCATGTACGTGGTAGGGGCTGGCGCCGACCTTAGCATCGCAGCCAGCAGGTTCTGTAACCACTGATAGCTATACCAAGATCGTTGACACCAAGGGGGTTGTCTCCTACGAAGTTCATTGAGGTGGTTCCTTCTGTCAGGGCTCTTGGGTACATCTAACACCTTCGGTTGGTTGGTGTCAAGGAACCGATGCGGCTCATCTGAGGTGCCGACGAAAGTGGTTCGGTGAATCATCCCGGGTTTGCTGCAGGGGCTCGGCAAAGTCGTTGGCTGGGTGTCGGGCTGGTCGTACACCGAGTGCCCCAAGGCCTCGGGCTGCCGGCCAGGCGGTCTTAGGAGCGGGTTTCCATCAGGTTGGCCGTGTAGTGGGTGCGGCACCGCCGCGTCAGGAGGCTCCGGGCAGGTTCGCGGCTGCCGCCTCATCCAGGCCCGTGTGGGCACTGAACTGCACCGAGGCCGGTGATCTGACCTGGTGCACTCCCACGGGCGCCCGCTACCAGCGCAGCCCGGACGGGAGCCTCACCCTTCTGCCCCACAAGATCGGACCACGCCAGCTGACCGTCCCCGCCCAAAAGGTCCCCGACCGCCTCGCCGCGGCCGTCGACGACGGCGTCCTGGATCGCCTCCAACACGGTCTCGACCTCAATTCCCGAGACGCCACCCGTCGCGGCGAGCCCCCACGAGTCACCAGCCGCGGTCCCCGCCCCGGCCAGCCCATTGGCGCTTTCGAGACCACCGCCTACCCGGAGGCCCTGCACGAGCTCGCTCTGGCTCCGTTGCTCGACGAAATCCCGCCTTTTTAGCCCTTACCCCCGGTCAGGCCCCGAGCTCCTCGGCCACCAGCGCCATCTCCTCATCCGCACGGCGCCGCAGCTCCCGATGCCGGGTCCAAGACGCCAGCGACACCTCGGCGACGGCGTCCGCCACCATGACAATGCCCGTCGTAAGGAATCCACGATGCAGCACCCCGGTGCGGCCCCGACGGCGCACCGCCGCCACAACCAGCCCGCCACCGATCCCGGCTTCCAGCAGCGCGCCAGCACGCATGATCCAGGGCTTGTCCGTGACAAGGCGGACATAGGCCTGCCAAGAGGCCGAACCGGGAACCGAGGGATCCTGCAACATGAGCCCGACCGAGCGCCCCACGGCATTGGACAGCCCGCGCGGCTCATGCACCACCGCCCCGGGAGCCTCCGCGGGTGCTAGGCGTCCGGCCAGAACGAAGGCCACCCATTCGGGCAGGCCGAGTGCGTCCACCAGGGCCACCAGCCCGTCCAGCCCGGGCGTGGAAAAGGCCTCCGCCACCGCCTGGGCATCCGCGCCCGGAACCGCCTCCGCCACCCGGGAGACATCGGTGGAGTCGGTGAGCAATTCCTCCACCAGGGCGCGCAGAGCCGGACCGGGCTCGGCCACACCGCCCCACACGTACTTCGAGGTCATGCCCCAGGAGAAGACCGCATCGTCCTCGCTCTCCCCGGTGGTCACGGCGCGCACGGAGATATCACGTGTATCCACGCTCAGCACCAGGGCAGGCAGGGACTCCTCATCCCAGCCGAAGGTTCCCAGCTCAAAGCCCTCACCGGCATACATGACAATGCGCCGATCCAGCGCGGGCAGGGAGGCGACGGCGAGCGGACGCTCCAGCAGAGTCGCCTGCAGCGGCGCCATGTAGGCGCTGAGCGGAGAGACGACCACGGTGCGGGATGCGTCCGGCGACTCCGAGGCCACGGGCGGCAGCGCAACGCCGTCGGGAAGGGCGTTGAACGAAGCCGGGCCGATGGTGACGTCGCCGGAGAACTCGCGAGCGAGGGACTCCACCAACTCGCTAATGCGTATTCCTGCGATCACGCCGCCGCGTGTGGGCGGGGTAACGGCCACACGCCCGTCGGCGTCGGCCAGCAGGGTGAGAGACAACAGGTGCGGAGTCGCGGGATACCACTCGAGGCGGGCGACCACTCGCTCCGCCTCGAGGCGCGCGGCAACCGCCTCCGGCTGGATTCCAGGCACGACGAGCACACCCTCCGTGCGGTTCCAGCGTTTTGCGGGGTCCTGAGCCATGAAGGCCTCCTAGTCCGATGGTGGCAGCCATCGTCCGCCGGCCCGTCCGTGCGACGGGCGGGGACGTCACCATTGTGTCAGCATAGAGGGTCCGGGGCGGCCCGGCGCCGCAGCCGGTCGACCTCGTACAGGGCGATGCCGGTGGCGACGGCGGCGTTCAAGGACTCCACCGTCCCGGCGATCGGGATGGACACGAGCAGGTCACAGGTATCGCGCACGAGCCGTGATAGCCCGCTGCCCTCCGCACCGGTAACCAACACCAGCGGGGAGTCCGCCAGATTCAACTCCTCCACCGGCGTCGTGGCCCGCCCATCCAGACCGACCACGAAACAGCCCCGCCTCTTCAGACCCTGCAGACTGCGTACAAGATTCGTCTCCCGGGCCACCGGCACCCGCGCCGCGGCACCCGCGGAAACCTTCCAAGCGGTGGCGTTCACGCCCGCCGAACGGCGCTCCGGAATGATCACACCATCGGCGCCGAAGGCTCCGGCCGAGCGCAGCACAGCACCCAGGTTGTGGGGGTCGGTCACCTGGTCCAGGGCCACCAGCAGAGGGGTGCGGCCGGCGTTGTGGGCGCGGTCCAGCAGGTCTCGGGCCAGCACGTACTCGTAGGCTGGAACCTCAATGGCGACTCCCTGGTGGACGGCGCCGTCGGTCAGCGCCTCCAGATCCAGCTTGGTGGCCTCGATCACGGGCGCGCCCACAAGCGCCGCCCGCCGCACGACGGCGTTCATGCGGTCGTCGTCCTGAGCGGAGGAGGACATGAACACGCGGGTTATGGGCACGCGGGCGCGGGCGGCCTCCGCCACGGCGTTGCGACCACAAACGATCTCATGATCACCCGGCACCCCGAAGCGCCGCCTAGCCTCCTCCAGGCGCCCGGCGTGAGTTGGCTGGGCGGCACGGGCCTGGGCCAGGGCCTTGGCCCGGGCCTTGGGGTGGCCCACACGGTCCTCGGCCTTGGGGGTGGGGCCCTTGCCCTCCAGGCCGCGGCGGCGCACGCCGCCGGAGCCCTTCAGCGGGGGCTTCTTCTTGCCCGACTTGCGCATGGCGCCGTGGCGCCGGTCATTTCCTGGCATCGCGGGACTCCTGTTCTGCTGCTGGCGGCCGGGGCCGCGGTGACAATGGGCGGTGTGCAGGTGCGGGCACGCTCCCTGGCACGGCGTTCAGGCCAGGTGCCAGCGGGCCCCGGCCGCGCCGTCCTCAACAACCACGCCGGCGGAGGTCAGTTCATCGCGCAGCGCGTCTGCGCGCGACCAGTCCTTGGCGGCGCGCGCCTGGGCTCGCTGGTCCAGCATCCCGGTCACAAGTCGGTCCAGGGCACGCACCGCGGCGTCATCCGCCCTGCCCCCCGTGCCCAACACCCGGCCGCGCCAGGGCTCGGCGAGCGGATCAAGACCGAGGATGTCCAACTGCGCGCGCAAGTCCAGGGCCGCCTCGATGACCGCCTCCGGATCCGGGGCGGATGCGGCCAGGGCCGTATTGAGGGTCTTGAGGGTCGCATGCACAACCGCCATCGCGCCAGCCAGGTTGAGGTCATCGTCCATGGCAGCGAAATACTGCGCGGGCAGGTCCCGGGAGTGCACCGCGTCGGCGGGGGCATCGACCGGACTGGGGCCGCCGTCGGCGGGGACGGTGACCTCCAGGGCGCGAGTGACGGCACCGGACAGCCGCTCCCACAAGGACGCGGCGTCGGCGAGAGTCTGCGCAGAGAACTCCACAGTGGAGCGGTGGTGAACGGTTCCTAGCGCCAGGCGCAGCACCGCCGGGTCGTAGGAGTTGAGCAGCTCGGCCACAGCCAGGGAGTTGCCCAGCGACTTGCTCATCTTCTCGCCCTTGATGGTCACCCAGGCGTTGTGCACCCAGTGGCGGGCGAAACCCCAACCGGCACCACGGGACTGGGCCTGCTCATTCTCGTGGTGCGGGAAACGCAGGTCGATGCCGCCGCCGTGGATGTCGAAGGACTCCCCCAGGTAGCGACGGCTCATGGCCGAGCACTCCAGATGCCAGCCGGGTCGACCCCGACCCCAGGGGGCATCCCAGGCGGCGTCCGCCGGCTCGGTAGGCTTGGCTGCCTTCCACAAGGCGAAATCGCGCGGATCTCGCTTATCGGCCTCCACATCCACGTCGATCTGGGAGTCGTCCTCGGTGGTGGCCAGATCGTCAACGCTCTGGTTAGTCAGGGCGCCGTAATCCGGTAGAGAACGCACATCGAAGTAGACGTTGCCGAACTCGCCGATATAGGCGTGTTCGGCCTCCAGCAGGCGCCGCACCAAGTCGATCATTTCGGGGATGTGCCCGGTGGCGCGCGGCTCGTAGGTGGGGGCCTGCACACCGAGAGCCCGGTAGGCGGCGTCGAACTCGCGCTCGTAACGCTGCGCCCATGCCCACCAGGGCACGGGCGGGCTGGCCGCCGCCGACTTGGTCAGGATCTTGTCATCAATGTCGGTGACGTTGCGGATCAGGATCACATTCTGTCCGCAGCGGGTCAGCCAGCGGCGCAAGACGTCGAAGGCGATGGCGCTGCGCATATGACCAATGTGCGCGCATCCCTGCACCGTGGCACCGCAAAGGTAGATCCTCACCGTGCCGGGTGTGACGGTGGGCGCCAATGGCACGACAGCACGGACGGCGGTGTCGTACAGGCGCAGGTTCAGCGCGGGGCGCGCATCATTGAGGTCGGTGCTCACGGCCGCAGCCTAGCGGGTGCAGCAAGCCCGGCTACACCTGCGGCACCGGCCAGACCAGGGCAGTTGCAATCGCTGCCAGCCCCTCCTGGCGGCCGAGGAAGCCCAGGTGGTCCGTCGTGGTCGCCGAGAATGCCACCGGGGCGCCGACGGCGGCGCTCAAGGCTTCGGTGGCCTCGCCCATGCGCTCAGCTACGCGCGGGCGGGCGCCGATCAGCTGAACGGCGACGTTCCCGATCTCAAAACCAGCTTCACGCACCCGCCCCGCGGTCTCGGTCAACAGCGCGGCCCCGGCAGCGTTCTTCCACTGCGGCGCGTCCGTGCCAAAGTTGGCGCCCAGGTCGCCCAAGCCGGCGGCGGACAGCAGGGCGTCGCAGCAGGCGTGGGCGACAACGTCGCCGTCGGAGTGCCCCTCCAGCCCGATCTCATCCGGCCAGTTCAGGCAGGCCAGGTTCAAGGGGACGCCGGAGCCGGCATCGGCAAAGGCATGCACGTCGGTGCCAATGCCGGTACGTGGGGTCCACCGGGCGATCTGCTCGCGGTAGGCGGCGGCATCGGCCGCCGTGAACGTGGCGGTGCCTGCCGAATGACGGGCCGTGCGCCGCACGGCGGTCTCGGAGTCGGATCGATCAGTCATGCCCCACAGTTTGCCGCATGCCGGGCCGTGAGCGCGCAAGGCCCCCTGCGCCCCGCACTTCAGCCGCCTTGACGCCGCAGCCGATCATCGCCGGACAATGCCGCCCGTGGTATCCGCACGCACACCCACCGCCACCGGCCCAGTCGACTCCACGGCGTCGCTGTGCGCGCTGCACGACAACGGCAACTGCCGCTCCTGCCCGCAGCTGGCAACACCGGCGCCTGCCCAATTAAGGCGCAAGCAGACCCGGATCGCCGCGCTGCTGGCCGACGGCGCCAACCCCGTTCCGGCCTTCGCATGGCAACCAGCCGTTGCGAGCGCCCCGACGCGGTTCCGCAACAAGGCCAAGATGGTGGTCTCCGGGACGGCCGCCGCCCCGATTCTGGGCGTGCTCGGGCCCAATGGCCGCGGCGTCGACCTGCGCAACTGTCCACTGCACGCGGCCCAGATCCAGGCGGCACTGCCCGTGCTGGCACGCACCATCACCGCGCTCGGCCTGACACCCTACGATGTGTCGGCGCGGCGCGGGGAACTCAAGCACGTGCTGCTCACGGCCTCCCCCGATGAGGATCTGATGGTGCGCTTCGTGCTGCGCACTCACCGCCACATTGAAGACCTGCGCGCCGCCCTTCCCGGCCTGCGGCGGGCGCTGCCAACCCTGGCGGTGCTCAGCGCCAACATTCAACCCGTGCACCAGGCGATAATCGAGGGCCCGGAGGAGATTGTGCTCACCGAAGACGACCGCCTGCTCATGCGATTGCAGCTGCCGATCGAGGCTCAAGGCGCGCCGGGCGCCCCCGGGACGGTGGCGCCGCGGCCGCGCACACTCGAACTTCCCCTGTACCTGCCCACGCGCTCCTTCTTCCAGACCAACACGGCCATTGCCGAGCAGTTGTATGCGACCGCACGCAGGTGGGTCGACGCCGTCCCCGGGTCCGCTGGGGAACCGCAGCGGGTGTGGGACCTGTTCTGCGGTGTGGGCGGTTTCGCCCTGACACTGGCCGCACCTGAACGGCGCGTGCTGGGGGTGGAGGTGTCGGCGGCGGCAATCGACGGGGCCCGCGCCGCAGCCCGACTGATGAAGCTGCCGGAGGAGTTGGTTCGCTTCGAGGCGGCTGACGCCTCCGTGCTGGATCCGGGTGCGGGCGCGCCGCCGGACCTGCTCGTGGTCAACCCGCCGCGGCGCGGCATCGGCGCCGAACTGGCCGCGCGCATTGAGGCCTCGGGCGTGGAGCGGGTGCTGTACTCCTCCTGCAACCCGGTGAGCCTGGCGAGGGACCTGGCGGGAATGCCGTCACTGCAAGTGCACCGAGCACAGCTGTTCGACATGTTCCCCCACACCGACCACGCCGAGGTCCTCCTCGACCTCCACCGAGATCGGTCGATATAACTACCGAGATCGGTCGAAGCGGCAGTCCTCCTTGAGAAGGATGGGGCAAGTAATGCCGGTCGGCTAACCTCGCGGCATGGTCAGCAGCGGCGCTTCATCCACTTCGGCAGCATCCAGCCCCTTGTCGGCTACACCCTCAGCACCGCCCGCTCGTACCGCCCCCGCCGGACCGGCCCGGACTGTGACCGGGCACGGCCTGTCCCGCCGCCGGGCGCTGGCACTACCACCAGCCATTGCCGCACTCGTGGCACTCGGAGGCTGCGGCGGATTCGGTGACTCCACCCAGGCCAAGGCCTACGACACCGACGCCGTTCACCGCGAGGTCCCGCTTCAGGACGCCCCCGCGGCGCCGGAGGCCGCGACCGCCTGCGCCTCACTGAGTGAGTCGCTGCTGCGCTCCCACCTGGATGCTGACCCCGCAGCCAACACTCTGGCGTGCCCCGTGGGGATGGCCCTGGCCGTCGCCCTGCTGTACGCCGGCTCCCACGCGCCCGCCGACGGCGTGGATGAGCTGCTCGGAGTGACCGCCGACGGCTCCACTGACGCCACTGCGGATACCGTCCGTGACCTAACCTGGTCAGCGCTGCAAAACGCCCTGCTGGTCTACGAGCCCACCGAGACGCAACTGGAGAACTTCGACCCCAAGGCGATCCCGGACTTCCCACTGCTCCACATCGCCAACCGGGTGCTATTGATCGATGACCCGCAGGTCGAGCAGAGCTACCTGGACGCCGCCCGCCAGTGGTACGCGGCCACCACCGAGCACGCCACCAGGGGCAACGCCAAGGCGACTCTTGACGCCTGGGCCGAGCGTCATACCGGCGGACTGATCGAATCCTCGGGCATTGAGATCACCGATGACACACGGCTCGTCCTACAAAACGCCCTGCTGATCGCGGCGCAGTGGGTCGGCCCCTTCGACCCCTACAACACCCAAGACAATGACTTCACCCTCATAGACGGCTCAACCGTGACCGCCCAGCTCATGCATGAAGACCTCTCCCTGCCCTATGCGCAGGCAGACCAGTGGCAGGCCGTCCGCCTGCCCTACCTGGATGAGAACGCCCGTTTAGGAATGGACGTAATCCTGCCGAACTCTGGCACCGCCCCGACGGATCTGCCCGAGGGCACCTGGGCCGAGGCCTCGGCGGCGCTGGACGCCGTCGAGCAGGACCCGGACCTGCGGCGTGAGGTGCAGCTGGCCCTGCCCACCCTCGACCTGAAGCCGGGATCCGTGGACCTACTCGCCTTCCTTGACGCCCAAGGCATTGCACTGGACTCCCTGGAGCACATCGGTAAGGGCCTGCGCGTGGACCAGGCCGTCCAACAAGTCCGACTAATGGTCACGGAGGAGGGCACCGTGGCCGGCGCGCTCACCGAAATCGGTGTGGCCGACTCCGCTGGGATACCCGAGCAGGATGAACCGATCAGTTTCATCGTCGACCGTCCGTATGTGTTGCGCATCGTCGACCAGTTGACCGGCCTGGTACTGATCGAGGGCGTGGTTATGGATCCCACCGCCGAGTAACTGCACGCCCCCGGCCACGGGGCTGGGGAGCGGGCGGCGGCGTCCAGCAGGGCGGCCTGGTCTGCACGCCCCCGGCCACGGGGCTGGGGAGCCGACAGTCGCGCCTAAACCGCGGCCGCCTCATCGGGCCGCATCCCCATCGCCGCGGGATCTACCGCTACGCTCTTCCTGGAAGTCCTCCCCGCCCCCGCAGGAGAAACAGTGAGCGTCGACGTCGTCACCCAGTCCACCCCCGAACTTGTCGAGGCGATGGAGCGCCTCATCCCCCAGCTGTCCCGCAGCGCCCCCGCCCTGACCACAGAGCAGTGCGAGGCGCTGGTCGACCAGCCGGGCGTATACCTGTTCGTCTTCCGGCCCGACGCTCCGCTCGCCGACGGCTCCACCCCCATCCTGGGGATGCTGACCCTAGCCACTTTCACCATCCCCACCGGGCTGCGCGCCTGGGTGGAGGACGTCGTCGTCGACGGCGACGCCCGCGGACACGGCGCCGGCCAGGCCCTGGTGGAAACCGCGGTCGAATACGCCCGCTCGCTGGGAGCCCGCACGGTCGACCTCACCTCGCGGCCCAGTCGCGAAGCCGCCAACCGTCTTTACCAACGCGCCGGTTTCGCCCTGCGCGAGACCAACGTGTACCGCTTCTCCGGGGAGTGACCCCGCGTTAAGTCCGGGACGCCGCGGCCCTCGCTCAGGGCTCTGCCCACAGCAGCAGGTGCGGCGTGACGGCCTTCAGGTCGGGGACGACGACGAGCCCGGGGTCGGCCGGGAAATGTTTGCGCCCGCCGATCTGAATGACCCGCAGGTCATTGGAACGGGCAGAGGCCGCACCGGTGGCGGAGTCCTCAACCACGACACACTGATCCGCAGTCAGCCCCAACAGGCGCATGCCGGCGGCGTAGGGCGCCTGGTCGGGCTTACCGGGCAGACCGTCGTCGCCAGTTATCAGGCCCACGAAGACGTTGCCGAGCGCACGAGCGACCGCCTCCACGATCGGCCGGGGCGACTGGGTGACAATCACCTGCGCCAATCCGACCTCCAGCAGAGTCTGGGTGATCCTCCGTGCACCCGGCACCAGCGGCGGATCGGCTCGGACGGCCTCCTCGACGTCGGCGGCCATGCCGGTGAAAATCGCCTCGGCGGTCGGGTGGTCGGGGCTCGGGGCCACCCCGGTAGCGGCGATGAGTTCGCGGGTGCGGCGGATGGAGGCCCCCTCCAAGGCGGCGACCTGCGCGTCGGTGACCGTCCCGCCGGCCGCCTGGCAGCGACGGCGGAACGAGGCGTCCCAGAAGGGCTGGGAGTTGATGAGTGTGCCGTCCATATCCCATAGGACGCCGCGCACATAGCGGCCGGAGTTGCTCATGTTTCATCTCCCCGAGTTGCGCCCGCCGCGGCCCTTACGCCCGTCCCGCTTGGCGCGCCTGTCCCGCTTGTCCTTCTCCGCCCGTGCCCATTCGACCCGCTCACCCAACCAGGTACGAGTCTGCCGGGTGAGCATCTTGTTGTCCTCCAGCAGGCCGCCGGCGCGCAACTCGGTGAAGTCGAGGTACTCAGGATTGCGAGTGCGAGCGTACTGGCGCTCGGCCTCCCTCAAGTCGGATGCATCCCGCGCGACCTGCCGCTCAATCATGTGCCTTCCCAGCAGCAGGAAGATCGCCAGTACCAACGCCACAATGCTGCCGTAGCCCTTGGTCGGCGCGTACAGCACTGCCGCCAGTACGGACAGCCCGGCCGCGGGCCCCATCATGCCGTAGGTGTAGCCCTCGGAACTGCCATCATGGCCGCGGGCCCACGCGCGGATCTTGACCCACCCGTCCGGGTCGCCTCCATTGAACCAGTCCCGCGCTCTCCCACCGAAACCGCTCATCAGTTCTCCTCCCCGAGTATCCCGTCTATCAGTTCGGCCATGGAACCCACCGAGCGTTCGCAGGCGGCCACGACGTCGGGGGGCGACCACGGCAAGCAGATGGCGTGGTCGGCGACGGCGTGCATTGGGATGTCATTCCAGGAGTCGCCTACAGTCCAGGTCTCGATGCGCTCACCCGGCAGGGGGCCGTTGGCGCCGGTAAGCAGGCCCACCAGGTCGGTCAGGCCGGCGCCCTTGGTGGCGCCAGCAGGTACGACGTCAAGGAACTCCTGGTTGCGCACCACCTCAATCCGGTCCGCCCAACGCGCGGTAAGGTCGGCGACGATGCGGTCGCGCACGACGTCGTCGCGCACGCGCATCGGCACGCCGATGAAGCGGTGACGCCGCATCTGCGCCAGGTCCATGGGCAGGAAGATCTCCAGGATGGGTGAGGTCTCGTGATAGGTGTCGGACAGGATGTGGTCGGCCTCCATAGTGGTGCCGAACACCGTGAGCCCGTCGATTCCCTGCAAGAAGACGGCAATCTCATGGGCGACGCCGTCAGGCAGGTAACGGGCGGACAGGACCTGGTAGTCGCCGTCGATCAGGACGGCGCCGGTGAAGGTGACGGCGTAATCGAAGTCAAGGCCTACGGGCGTGAGAGTCTTGCGTGTCGCGAAGACCGATTTGCCGGTGTCAACCACGAGTAGGTTCCCGGCCTCACGCCAGCGCTGCATGGCCTTCAGGTCGGCGGGATGGACGCGCCGGTCGAACAGGACCGTGCCGTCCAGGTCGGTAGCGATGAGTTGACGCAAGGCTCCTCCTGCGGGGCTGCGGTATGCGCTGGGTTACAGCTTACTGACTGCGCTCCCGAAACGCGCTGAAACACCGGCGGCAGAACCTGCCTGAATCCCCGTTCAGTAAGCTAAGACACTTGTAATCGCCACCACACTACGAGACCCACCCCGGCGCCGCCACCGGCGACCTGGAGCAGACCCCAGTACAGCGTCGGAATCCAGAACAGGGTGTGACGGCTGCGCAGGCCACGCTGGAGCTTGGCGCCCCCCCCTGTTCGACCAAGAAGCCAACCTGCTGCTGGGCCTGTTCGGCGCGGCGCGGCGCAGGCGCGCCCGGCGCGGCCTGCAACGCACCGGACTGGAAGGCCCGGGCTGGAAGCCACCGGCTTGGAAGGCACCGGGCTGGACCCGATCGAACAACTACTGCTGGAAGTCGGCAAGGCGCTGTGGCTCTTCCGGTTTGACGCTGCATTCGCCGAGTTCGGTCGAAATAACCATCGAGTTCGGTAGATATGACGATCGAGTTCGGTTGGTGGGGCTGGCGGGGTGGGGGAAGTGTCCAGATTCGGCACGAACGATGGTCCCCCGCCCGACGCCGCCCACCAGATCCGTATGATTCCAACGAAACTGAGGACGTGCGCTGGGCGGGGCGGGGTGTTCGTGCCGATTCTGGACGCTTTGGCTCCCAGGCGCCGGCCTACCGCCCTGATGCGGTGGGCACGCCAGGGCCTCTGGTCACCGGCCCCCTTTGCTCGATCGGCTGGGACGCCTTTGACGATGAACCGGGCCCGCAGATCAGCCGGGCGCACGGCTCGGCCAGGAGCGCAGATCAGCCGGGCGCGTGGCTCGGCCGGGCCCGCAGATCAGCCGGGTGCGCGGCCCGGCCAGGCGCGTGGCTCGGCCAGGCCAGCTGCTGACCACGTTCGCGGCCTGCGCCATCTTGACCGTTGACCGCGGATACGCTGGCGTCCAAGGCAACCGCACCGGTCTGAATCAGCACCCCCGCACCCGGTCCACCCAGCTGCGGTTGGACCGCCTGCCTGCCATTGGACCACCTGGCTGCGGATGGACCGTTCAGCTGCCGTTGGACTGTCTGCCTGCGGTTGGACCACCTGAAACGCACTCTCAGACGGTCCAAGCGCAGAAACGCGATCCAAGCGCAAAAGCCCGGTCCAACCGCAAGAACGCGGTCCAAGTACGCGGCCGGCAGCCGACCGGCCCACACCCACAACCCCCAACACCCTCAAACCGAAAGAGCCGGTATTACTCCAGCTTCCGGACGGGCCAGGAAATATTTAGACACTTGCCCACCTGCTAGCTGGCGAAGCGAAATATCAGACAAGCGATCCCAATGCACGTAGTTTGGGTGTAGCCACCACTTCCAAGGGCGGAGTCCACCGCGGAACCAGCGCCCACACTAAGACCCCAGAACGGCAGTGCCAGAACACCACCGTCGGTCGCAATATTCACGCCGCCACAATAACGGAATCGCGAAATATCTGCAGCTCGGTCACGCGATCCGAAGGGGTTTGGGCGCTGTCACCAAGGCCGCTTGTCGACTCATCACGCGTCAGTGTTTATCGGCGCGTTGGCCCGGGTGGGCGCGTCAGGCCGCAACCTCGTCGCCGACCCGGGCGGCCTGCGAGTCAACCCCAGCCTTCTTGGCCGCATGACGCCTGAGCGTGGCACGAGCAGAGTCGACCAGAAGCACGAAACCCGCCCCCATCTGGATGCAGTCCTTGACCACCAGGCGCCCGCGGGCTGACAGGTAAGGGAATCCGAGGTCGGCGTCGGCCATCCCCTCAGCGGGTGCGGATACCCATGTCTCCGGCGTGGTAACCAAGAACGACAAGGTAATGAAGGAAAAGCCGATGACTCCCAGCGCGCCGAGCATACCCAGCTCCGGGCGGATCCAATGCGCCGCCAGCAGCAGGCCGATGCCGACGATCGTGACACCGATGAAGATCGCTACAGGGTAGGTCGCGTTGGCCTCGTGCCAAGCGCGGTTGGTCTCATTGAGCACGCCCTCGGCGTTCATATGGGGCTTATAGCCGTCAGGGTCGCCGATCATCCACCGCATGAAGGGAGAGTTAGCGACGAACGGGATAATTCCGTCCGCCTCGTACTTGAACCACTTCAGTCCGCCGATCCACACAAAGACGATGATCACGCCGACGCGAAGCAGCGTCATACCCAGACGGTCCAGGGCGGTGACACGTCGCGCAAAGGATTCGATAAGACCGGTACCGGCGGCAGTTCCAGCAGTCATGACACAACTCTTTCTGTCGTCGAAATGTCTCACGAAAGACACGGGCACACTTATGGGAACCCATGCCCTTGGGCGAGCCTAAGGCTAGAGTGCAGCACGCTGCGGCGCAACATGCGCGAGGTCGCGCCGCTGTGGTCTAAGCCATCTATGCCGCCTTGTCCCGCCAGCACACGGTGACGGTGCTCGCCGGGCTTCCCGACCCGCCGCGCCCTGGTAAGCCTGGCCCAGTGCCCTGGACGCCCGAATCGCGTGGCGGACGCGCATCCACACCGGCACCGTCGATACCTACGGGCGAGAATCATGACACTAGTCACACCACACGGGAGACCCAGGACACAACCGCGGCTACCATCAAGTACATGAACGAAACGCCGCTCGAGAGGCGAAGGCGCCAGCACCTCGAGCTCCTTGTCAGGGATTACGAGCAGGCCAGGGACGATGAGCGGCACGCCCTCGGCATCCAGATCAATATACTTGGCATGGCAATAGCGGCTCTTGCGGCGATGATCGCCGCCGCATTCGCCATCGGGGTTGAAGGCGAAGCGATGGGGAGCGGCTACGTCCTGATAGGGTTCTACGGGGTCATGCCGGCCCTGCTGCTCCTCCCCGCACTTGCGGCTCTGTGGTTTGCGCGTCACGCGGTAATTCGCGGGTTCTACATGCGCGCACTTGAACGGAAGATCCGAGAGCAGGCCGGCTTTAGCGGCTCCCCTGGCACTGGGGCCACGCCTTATAGGGCTCTTCGTGTTTGAGGGTGTGGTGGTGGGGTAGTCGTGGGTGCGCGTGTCGCAGGGGCGGGTAGGGGTCGAGGTCCCCGATGATTGGTGGTTGCTGAACACCACCGATCACGGAGACCTCGACATGGCCGAGACTACCTTTGCTGCCCCTGATTTTGCTAGTTTCCTGGGCCTGGACGCGCTGGGACTGACTGTCACCGGCATGCGCATAGATGGCGGCGGTGCACTGGTGGAGTGTCGGCTGCAGGTCTGCGAGGAGGATGCGTTCTGCCGGGTCTGCGGGGCCCAGGGCGCCCCGGTGGGGACCGTCGCGAGGCGGCTGGCGCATGTTCCGGTGGGCTGGCGCCCAACCCACTTGCTGGTGCGGCTGCGCCGGTGGCGCTGCCAGGGCTGTGGGCGTGTGTGGAGGCAGGACGCGTCTCGTGCGGCCGCCAAGCGGGCGAGGCTGACCTTGGCGGCCAAGGAGTGGGCGATCCGGGCCGTGGGGGTGGAGTTCATGTCCATCTCGCGTGTGGCGGCAGCTCTGGGGGTGTCCTGGCACACCGCCAATGAGGCCGTCCTTGAGCGGGCCAAGGACCGCTTGATCAATGATCCTGGACGTCTGAAGGGTGTGGAGGTCATCGGGGTGGATGAGCATGTTTGGCGGCACACCCGCAAGGGCGACAAGTACGTCACCGTCATCATCGACCTTACACCCGTGCGCGACCGTACCGGCCCCTCCCGCCTGCTGGACATGATCGAAGGCCGCTCCAAGCAGGCCTTCAAGCAATGGCTCCAGGAACGCGACGAGGACTGGCGCAGCCGGATCGAGGTGGTCTCGATGGATGGGTTCGCGGGCTTCAAGACCGCCGCCGCCGAGGCCCTACCCGGCGCGACGGAGGTCATGGACCCCTTCCACGTGGTCGCGCTGGCCGGGGACAAGCTGGATGAGTGCCGCCGCCGCACCCAGCGCGAGACCACCGGGCGGCGGGGCCGTAAGGACGACCCCCTGTACAAGGCCCGCAGGCTGCTGCGCACCGGGGCGGGCCTGGTGAGCGACAAGGGCTGGGAGCGTCTCGAACAACTGTTCGCCGACCCCCACAACACTCCGGTAGAGATCATGTGGGGCGTGTATCAGAAGATCATGGCCGCCTACCGCGCCAAGGCCCCCGCCCAGGGCAAGACCCTGATGGAGAAAGTGATGCAGACCCTCACCACCGGCGTGCCTGACGCCCTCGAAGAGCTGAAGTCGCTGGGCAAGACCCTGGCCCAGCGGCGCGAAGACATACTCGCCTACTTCGACCACCGCGGCACATCCAACGGACCCACTGAAGCAGTCAACGGCCGCCTGGAGCACCTACGCGGCATCGCCCTGGGCTTCAGGAATCTGACCAACTACACCATCCGCAGCCTCATCCACGCCGGAGGCTTCAGACAACAGCTACTACACCCCTAAACGCGAAGAGCCCCTTATAGCCTGGTCACTCTTTGGGTGGAGGTCGGCTCAATGTCGCGCCGCCCGGTCGGCATACTGTTCATGGGAATCGTCGGCGCGATCTATGGAATCGCCCTGATCGCACTTATTTTATACTGTGGCTACGAGCTGCTACAACGCGGACATCACATGTTCGCGGTATGCAGCTCGTTGGTGTACCTCATCATTTCTCTTGCCATGGGCCACGAGCTTGTCAAGACGAATATTCACGGTCGTGAATTCTACCAGAGATCCCTGGACAGATACCGGCCCCGACTGTCGGACAATCTTGCTCCGCACCCAACGAAAGTATGCGCCCGCATCGCCAAGTATTTGATATTCCCTCGCCCTCACGACTTCGCGAAGGTGGTCTTTTGTATTATTGGCGCAACGGTCGCCGCAGCGCCTGTCGGAGCAGAAGGCACACCCACATCACAGTTTCTGTTGGCAGCAGTCGTATGTTCCGTATGGGAGTTCGTAGTGTCGCAGACCCGTTTTATACTGAATGATCTGCTTGGCCTCACAGAGGACGCGGCCGCCCCGGCCGCCGCCGTGCGACGCCGTATAGACACGCATATGGCGACACGGGTCGGGGTCATCAATGCGGGGCTACTGTGCCGAACCCTACTTACGGGAGTGATCGTGGCGGTGGCGGCGATACGCTTGCCGCATGCCAGAGTGTGTTTACTGGCGCTCATCGCAGCTTTCGTGGCTCTTACGCTGGTGTATGAGTCCTTGCGCAATATCGAACATCGTCCTGAGCCCGCCAGATGGGTTCAGCCAGGCATTCGTCTGACCGTCGCACTCGGGTACCCCTTGCGAGTGGGTGCGGGTGTGATGAGCGTCGTCGCGGTGACGGGTCATGACCTGCCATCGACTCTATTCGCCCCCATCGTTCTCGTCGCTGGATGGGCCTTCTTCGGCGCAGATTTTCTCATTCGAATAACATGGCTGCAGGAGGGCGTCGGCTACCTACATCGCCGCGAGAGCACCCTCTTCAAGTACAACGCGATCCACTACAAGCCACACATCGATGTAGTGCTAGAAAATTTCCTTAAGGCAAATAAACAAAAAACCATTTCGTCGGAAGACGCCCCCCAGTAGGGGTACTGCCTGTCTCCGTTGGAAGCCGTTCCCGGCGACGACGGTGTCAAACGCATGTGTCCCGACGTTCTTCGCCGCGTTCCCACGGTCTGGAGTGCAATCATCTCAAGCGTATTAGCCTGCGGGACGACCGTTGCAATTGTGCTGGGGACGCCGCGGCCGGGATCCCCGTGGATACCTGTTAGTCTGCTAGTGTGCGTGGGTGCGGTCGCATTTGTCACGGACCTGACCATCCTCACCAAGCTAGTTGGACCGCGCAATACTCGGCCTCCTTTTGCCCGAAAGGCCTTACCAATTTCGCTGTTAATATTGCTGGCACTGCTGACATTGTTCTCACTGTATGACAGCGCCTGCCACTGGGGCTGGATATGGTCTCTCGCTCTTGCCCAGATTCTTCTCCATCTCATTGGGACTACCGCCTGGATCGTCATGCTTTCCGTGCCCTACAGCAAAACCCAGGCCATGACCGCCTTCATCGTTCGATTCATCGTCCGGGCAGTCGACAGACTGCAATGGCCAGGGCGGGCACCAAATGGCGCCTAGTGACCACCGATTGAAGCGGCTTTAAGGCGTCGCCCCCGCTTATATCGAGCCCGATGCCGTAGCATCCTGAGCCAACAGCAAGGGGACGGATTTGCTGGCTTCTCCGGTTCGGGGATATGTTCGCCGAGTTCGGTCGATATAACCATCGAGTTCGGTAGATATGACGATCGAGTTCGGTTGGTGGGGCTGGCGGGGTGGGGGGGAAGTGTCCGGAGGGTTATTCATGGGGTGTATGTGAATATGAGTGCGAGTGTGGCGGTGATGGTTTGTGGGAAGGTTTGTATGGGGCGGCGGTAGCCGGTGTGTAGGACGCGCCAGGTCTTGAGGTTGGCGATGGCTCTTTCTACTACGTAGCGGATGCGGTTGATGGAGGTGTTGTAGGCCCTGTCGGCCTCTGGCAGGGGCCCTCCGGGCTGCTTTTTGACCGGGGTGATCATGCCCAGCCCGATATAGCCCTTGTCTCGGATATGGAGGGCGGCAGTGGCGCTGTCGGGCAGGTGGTGGGGCGGGACGTCCAGTAGGCCGCTGGCGCGCAGTGCGGCGGCGTCATGCGTGGCGCCGGGCAGCGGGTCGCCCACCCAGGCGATCGCCCCGGAGGGGGTGCAGGCCACCTGCACGTTCAGCCCGGTGGTGCGGTACTTGCCCGAGAACAAGCCCGGCACGCCCTTCCAGTCCCAGGTTTTCAGCACGGTGCCGTCAATGATCAGGGTTTGAGTGGGGTCGATGTCCTCCACTGTGGGCACGCCCCGTCCCAGGGCATCGGCAATGAGAGCGGTGTAGGAGCTGATGATGCGGGAGGCGGTGGGCTGGGAGATGTCGAAGATCTCGGCCAGCAGCTCCTGGCTGGTGTTGTGCCGCAGGGCCATCACGGTCAGCTTGATGCGCTGGTACAGGCCCAGCACCCGGGAGCCGGCCACCGGCAGGTCCCCCTGGTTGTGCAAGATGGCGCACAGGTCCTGAGGCTGGTGGCGGTCGAGCTTCGTGCTAGCATTCATTACTGACGGTCCGTTCTTCGAGGCTATTCACGGTCAAATGAATCCTCGCAGGAACGGACCGTCCCAACCCTCACCCGCTATACGCGTGTCGCGAACCCCCCCACACCCCCTATGAATAACCCTCCCGGATTCGGCACGACCGAGGATCCCGCATCCGGTGGCGCTCACCGCAGCGGCATGATTCCAATGAATCTGAGGGCGTGTGCCGGGCGGGGCGGGGTGTTCGTGCCGATTCCGGACACTTTGGCTCGCAGGCGCCGGCCTACCGTCCTAGTGTGGGTGGGCAGGCCCGGGCGTCTGGTTGCCGGCCAGGCCCCCTTTGCTCGATCGGCTGGGACGCCTTTGGCGATGAACTCGGCCCGCAGACCTGCCGGGCGCACGGCTCAGCCGGGCCCGCAGACCGGCCGGGCGCGCGGCCCTGCCGGGCGCGCGGCTCGGCCGGGCCAGCTGCTGACCACGTTCGCGGCCTGCGGCATCTTGACTGTTGACCGCGGGTGCGCCGGCGTCCGAGGCATCCGCACCGGTCTGAATCAGCGCCCCCGCACCCGGACCACCCAGCTGCGGATGGACCGTCTGCCTGCCGTTGGACCACCTGAAACGCACTGTTATGTCTCAGGACATCGGTGACAGTTCTGTCTCAGGACATCGGTGACAGTTCTGGCTGTTTGGGTGGTGACACTTCGGGTCGGATTGGGGCATGAGTTCAGCGAACCGTCGTGTCGATCCGCGTGTGCGCCTGGAGATTGTCCGGTGGCCTGATGACGCCCCGCGCGGGGCGGTCACCACCTTCTGCGCCGAGCAGTCCATCTCACGTAAGACCTTTTATGCGATCCGTGCCCGAGCTCGCGCCGAGGGCGAGGCCGCGGCCCTTGAGCCTCGCTCCACGAGACCACGTAGGAGTCCTTCGGCCATCAGTGCTGATCAGCGCACCCAGGCCCTGGACGTGCGTGCCGCGCTAGAGAGCTCTGGCCTGGACTGCGGCCCGATCAGCGTGCACGACAAGATGCAGGCCATGGGCCTTCAGGCGCCCTCGCCGGCGTCCCTGGCCCGGATCTTCCGCGCCGCCGGCGTGGCCCGCGCCGAGCCGGCCAAAAGGCCCCGGGCGGCATGGCGCCGTTTCGTCTACCCCGCCCCGAACGCCTGCTGGCAGACGGGGCGCCACCGAATACGTACTGGCCGGCGGCCGCAAGGCCGTCATCTTCCAGCTCATCGACGACCACTCCCGCCTGGCGGTTGCGTCCCTGGTCGCCGCCTCCGAGACCAGTCAGGCGGCCATCGCCACCTTCGACAAGGCCGTCGCCCGCTACGGAGTGCCCCAGCGGCTGCTGACCGACAACGGGGTCGCCTTGAATCCCACCCGACGCGGCCGCAAAGGCAAGCTGGTCGGCCACGTGCGCTCCCTGGGGGTGGAACCGATCACCGGCAAGCCGTACAAGCCCACTACCCAGGGCAAGAACGAGCGCTTCCACCAGACCCTGTTCCGCTACCTCGACGCTCAGCCCCTGGCCCTCACCATCGCCGAGCTTCAGGCACAGGTCGACGCCTTCGACCACATCTACAACACCGAACGCCGCAACCAGGCCCTTCCCGGGAGGATGACACCCCAGCAGGCGTGGGACGCCACCCCCACCGCCATCCCGCCAAGACCCGCCCCACCCGACGAGACCGTGTCCGTGGGCGGTCCGCCCGCACCCACTGTTACCGCCTCGGGCCAGCCCACACGAGGTGCCAGACCACCCGAGCGCCGCAAGACCCCACCCTCAGGGACCCGGCAGGTATGCGTCGGCGCCAACGGGACCGTCAACCTGGCCTCGATCACGTTCCTGGTCTCCAAGGCCTACGCCGGCAGCCAGGTCATCATCGACTACAACCCCGACACGATCATCATCACCACCACCGACGGCGAGGTCCTCGCTCAACACACCTGGCCCGCACCCGGCACCCGCTACGTCTCCACCCACACACACCCAACCCCACCAACCAGCACCGACCACCACACCCCACAAGACCCAGAACTGTCACCGATGTCCTGACACACCAAGTGTCACCGATGTCCTGACACAAAACTGTCACCGATGTCCTGAGACATCACACCACCTGAAACGCACTCTCAGACGGTCCAAACGCAGAAACGCGGTCCAAGCGCAAAAGCCCGGTCCAAGTACGCGGCCAGCAGCCGACCGGGCCCACACTGAAGCCGGCCGCCAGGCCGCCCCCGCCACCGACGCGGCCGGCAGCCGACCGGGCCCACACCCACCAACGCCAACACCCTCAAACCCGAAGACCCCCGTCACCGAAGCTCAGCATCAGATAGGAGTCGGTCACGCAACCACACACCGAGGTCGGTCGAAGCCTCGCAACTTCGACCGACCTCGACGGTTATATCGACCGAACTCGGTGGTTATTTCGACCGACCTCGGTGGATGGGGCGGTGGATGGGGCGGTGGATGGGGCGGTGGATGGGGCGGTGGATGGGGCGGTGGATGGGGCGGGAGCGGGAGGCGTGGGGCGGGGCTATAGGCCGAGCCAGCCGGTCCAGGCTCCGAGGATGCCGATTGCGAACATGCCGAGGATGATCCATAGGGCATTGATCTTCTTGTTCAGCAGCCACATGCATATGAAGGTCAGCCCCAGCGCCGCGCAGCCAGGCAGAAGATCATCAAGGACGTTCTGCAAGGTGGTCACAGTGGTACCGCCGTCCTCGGTCTCGACCTTGGAGACCACCACGGGGAATATGATTGTCGTCCACTTGGCCACCAGAGCGCCCATGACGAACAGACCGGTGATGGCGGCGATCTGGGTGATGCGCTTGAGCTGGCCGCCGCCAACCTCGGTCACCATCGCGGTGCCGCGCTCATACCCCCACTTCAGGCCGTACCAGCGCACCAGAATGCGGATGATATTGATGCCCAGGAAGTAGATGAGCGGACCGAGTATGGATCCGTTAAGAGCCAGCGAGGCTCCCAGGGCACCAAGCACGGGCCGCGCGGTGCCCCAGAAGATGGGGTCGCCGACGCCGGCCAGCGGGCCCATGAGACCGACCTTGACGTTGGTGATGGTGTCATCACCGATGTCCTCACCCTTGGCACGCTGCTCTTCCATGGCGGCGGTGACGCCGAAGACCACCGAAGAGATCCAGGGGTGGGTGTTGTAGAACTCCAGGTGCCGCCTGAGGGCGGCCGCCTGCTGAGCCTTGTCGGAGGGGTAGAACCTCTTGATCGCCGGCATGAGGGTCATGCAGAAACCCATCGCCTGCATACGCTCAAAGTTGAAGGAGCCCAACAGGAACGTTGAGCGCCAGTACATGCTCCGCAGATCGCGGTCGGTGAGCATGCGCCCGGTGTCGGGAGCGGCGCCAGTGGCAGTAGACATCTCGGTAGACATGATCTTGCTTCCTTCTTAGTTCCTTGCCTCGGTCAGTCGAGCTCGTCGTCGAGTTCGTCGTCCAGGTCGTCGTCCAGCCCGCCGGAAGCGCCCGCGGCAACCGGGGCCGGCCGTGGCAGCTTGACCGACTCGTGGAACTCGGGGTTGAGCTGCACGTAGATGAAGGCGAGGCACACGCCCAGGATGCCCAGGGCTACCAGGGTAATGCCGGTCTCCAGGGTGGTCATGAACTGGGCCACAATGAAGCCGATGAAGAAGAACGGCATCAGCTTGCGCGCCCGCATCATGTTGATGACCATGGCATAGCCGACGACGACGATGAAGCCGCCGGCGATTTGCAGTCCCTCAGTGATGACACTGGGGATGGCGTCCAGGGCGTTCTGTACGGCGTCACCAGAGGCGACGGCCGCGACAATCGCGGTGGGGACGGCCACGCGCAGACCCTGTAGGGACAGGGCCACGAAGTGCATGATCTGAATGGCCCGCATATTGGCCTGTTCCGCGAAGCGGTCGGCCTGGTGGGCGAAGAACACGTTGATGGTGCGAACGAAGATGGTCAGCGCCTGGCCCGCCACGGCCAGAGGCACGGCAACGGCAATTGCCTCCGCCTGGGTCTGTCCGCCGGCTATGACAATGACCGTGGACACGGTTGAGGCCAGTGCCGCATCGGGTGCCATCGCGGCACCGACGTTCATCCAGCCGAGGCTGAGCAACTCAAGGCTGCCGCCAACCATGATGCCGGTGGTCGGATCACCCAGGGCGATCCCGGTCAGGGTGCAGGCAATGATGGGTCGATAGAACATGCGTTCGTCCAGAACGGAGTCGCAACCGGCCAGGAAGGCCACAAGGGTCACGAGTATGATCTGGACAGCACCGATTTCATGCATGAGAGTGCTTCCTGGTGGGGATGGATATCGGGTAGGGGATCAGCCGATGAAGCCCTTGGACTTCAACGCCTCCATCAGTCCGGAGCGTCCGGAGGAGGGGACCTGCTGGATGTACTGGGTGATGCCGCGGGAGTCGATCTCCTGGAAGGCCTTGACGTCCTCATCGGAGACGTAGACGGCCTGGGACAGAGCCTTGGTGCCCTGTTTGAAGGTCATGCCGCCGACGTTGACCTCATCGGCCTTGATGCCCAGGTCGAGCAGGCGCACGATGTCCTCCGGGGTCTCCACGACGATGACCGCCTTGAGGTTCTCGTACTTGGGGTTCTTGTAGACGCGGGCGGCCTTGGCGACGGTCAGCACGTGGACCTTCACCTTGCCACCGCCGGTCTGCAGCATGAGCGTCTTGCGCAGCTCGTCGTTGGCGGCGCCGTCGGAGACGGCGAGGATGGCCTCGGCTCCCAGGGAGCCGGCCCAGTTGTTGGCGACCTGGCCGTGAACCAGGCGGGAATCGATGCGCAGGAGCTTGATGTCCATCAGAGCTCGTCTCCTTCGTCGTCGTCGGAATCGGTGTTGGCGGGCGGTGTGAAGATCTCGGACAGGACCTTGACGCCGCCCGCGCCGGAGGTCTTGGCCACCTCGACCAGTTCGGCCAGGTCGCCGCCGGCCAGGCGGCGGCCGAGGACTTCAATGAGCATGGGCAGGTTCACCCCGGTGACCACGTCGGCGTCTTCGCGGGCCGCGGCGAAGCGGGCGGCGGCGTTGTAGGGGCTGCCGCCGAGCAGGTCCACGAGGATGAGGTACTGGCCCGAGGCGGAGGACTCGACGGCGTCGGCGTATTTCGCCAAGAGATCGTCCGGCCCCTCACCGGGATCGAAGCTGATGGGGACGACGTCGTCCTGCGGACCGGCGATCATGGCGGCGGAGTTGAGCAGCCCCTCCGCCAAATGACCGTGGGCCGCGACGATTACTGCAACTGATGACTGCAACGGCGGGCTCCTGCCAGTTACGCACCGCGGGGGCGGTGCCTGTCGATTGATAGGGACATAGCCGCGACGCCGTGCCCCCGATTGGCAAAAGCATATGCCAAATCGTTTGAACGGACGACGGTCTATGACGAGTCACACAGTAGCACCCCGATGCGCTCATATCTCGGGAACGTTGCGCTCAATTTCGGCGAGCCATGGACCGGCGTCGGCGTCGGAGGGCATGCGCCAGTCGCCGCGCGGGGAGAGCGTGCCGCCAGCGACCACCTTCGGCCCATTGGGGAGCGTGGAGCGCTTGAACTGGTTGGCGAAGAAGCGACGGAAGAAGACCAGCTCCCACTTGCGGATGTCCGCAAGGGTGTAGGCAACCCGGTCCTCCTCCGGCAGGCCGGCCGGCCAGTCCCCCACGCTCGGGTCCGCCCAGGCCTTCTCCGCCAAGAAGGCGATGCGGGACGGGCGCGCGCCGTGGCGCAGCACATGCCACAGGGTGAAGTCCTGCAGGACGTAGGGGCCGATGCGGGCCTGAGTGGACTGGATGGGCTCGCCGTCGTCGGCCGGGACCAGCTCGGGGCTGATCTCGGTGTTCAGCACCGCCAGCAGAATCTCGCAGGCGCGATCCGAGAAGAGCCGCTCGGAGATCACCCAGCGGATCAGGTGCTGGATCAGCGTTTTGGGGATGCCGGCATTGACGCCGTAGTGGGCCATCTGGTCACCCACCCCGAAGGTGCACCAGCCCAAAGCCAGTTCGGACAGATCGCCGGTGCCGAGCACAATGCCGCCGCGGGCGCCGGCGATACGGAATAGGAAGTCGGTGCGCAGGCCGGCCTGCACGTTCTCGAAGGTGACGTCGTAGACCTCACGGCCGCGTTCACCACGCCCGTAGGGGTGGTCCATTGCGGTGAGCATCTGCTCGGCGACGGGGCGGATATCTAGCTCCTCCACGTGACAGCCCAGCGCCTCGGCCAGGGCCAAGGCGTTGTGCTTGGTGGCGGCGGAGGTGGCGAAGCCGGGCATGGTGATGGCGTGGATGTCCGTGCGGGGCCGGCCGAGCCGGTCCATGGCCCGTGCGGCGACGATGAGCGCGTGCGTGGAGTCAAGTCCACCCGAGACGCCGATAACGATCTTGGGGCTGCCGATGGCGGTCAGCCGCTGCACCAGGGCGGACACTTGGATGTTGTAGGCCTCGTAGCAGTCCTGGGCCAGACGCTCGGGATCGTTGGGAACGAAAGGGAAGCGGTCGACGTCGCGCCGCAGGCCGATATCGGTGCGGGGGACGGCGATGTCGAAGCCAAGCTCCCGGAAGCCGCCCGGGGAGGCGATGTCGGCCGGCACCATACTGCTGTGCTCATCGGCACGGAAGGCGTAGTCGAGCATCCGACGGTTGTCATCGAAGGTGCCCTGACGCAGCCTCTCGGCGCGCAGCCCCTCAAGGTCCACGTCCACGACAGTGGCGCGAGCCCCGTCCGGGAATCGCTCGGTCTGCCCCAGCAGGGTGCCATTCTCGTAGACGAAGGTCTGCCCATCCCAGGCCAGGTCGGTGGAGGACTCCCCCTGCCCGGCGGCCGCATAGATGTAGGCGGCCAGGTTTCGGGAGCTGGAGGCGCGGGCCAGCAGTCGGCGCTGCTCGGCACGGCCCACGGTGACCGGGGAGCCGGAGAGGTTTACCAGTACGGTGGCGCCGGCGAGCGCCGCCATGGACGACGGCGGCACCGGCACCCACATGTCCTCGCATATCTCCACGTGGAAGATCAGACCCGGCACGTTGGCGACGTTGAAGAGCAGGTTCTCTCCGAGCGGCGCGCTCACGCCGTCGGGCCCGGGGCCGACGCCGGGAAGGCGGACGGTGGGGGGCAGGTTGCCGACCCCGGCAGCGAAGTGCCGGGACTCGTAGAACTCCCGGTAGCTAGGCACATAGGACTTGGGGGCGACGCCGCGCACCACCCCGCCCTGGATGACTACGGCACAGTTGAACAGCCGGTCGCCCACACGCAGGGGCGCGCCGACCACCAGCGCGGGCAGAAAATCCTTGCTGGCCACACGCAACGTCCTAATGGCCGCGAGCACCTCTTTCAGGAGCGTTTCCTGCTGAAAGAGGTCGTCGACGGAGTAGCCGGTCAGACACAGCTCAGGGAAGACGGCCAGGCAGACTCCGTCCTCGGAGAGCCGTTCGGCCTGCTCGATGATGGCGGCCGCATTGGCGGCCGGGTTCCCCAGGACCACCGGCAGGGTCACCGCGGCCACACGTGCGAAGCCCTGGTCGTAGGCGGAGCGAAAGTTGAAATCGGGACGCGCCTGCGCGCAGGTGTCGGCCGAGTCGGGGCTGGCGGTGCTTCCAGTGCTGTCGGTGCGCTCCGGGTTGCTCATGGCCCGATCCTGGCACAGCCCAGCTGCCGACTCTTGTCAAATCGTTTTGTTGGTCGTAGTGTCTCTTTCAAGCCGGGGCCGCCCCCGGGTTCACAAGGGCCCGCACGGGCCCGCCCGGAGTCGGTCCGGCCGTTTTCATCCCCTACCCCTGACCGCATCGAAGGAGATGCATATGCACGTCGCTTCACGATTACAACGACTGCTTCGACCTGTGGCCGTCGCGGCGGCGCTCGGATTGGCCGCCGTCGGCTCGGCCGCATCGCTGCCCGCCGCCTCGGCCGCCGCCGAGCCCGCCCAGGCCCCGGCTGCCGATCCCTGGCGCCCTCTGGCCCACTACACACCGCAGACCAACTGGATGAATGATCCCAACGGCCTGGTGTATGTGGACGGGGAGTACCACATGTTCTACCAGTACAACCCCGAGGGCACCCAGTGGGGCAACATGTCCTGGGGGCATGCGGTGTCCACCGACCTGGTGCACTGGGAGGAGCTCGACGTCGCCATCCCCTACACGGACGACTACGGGGTGTTCTCGGGCTCGGCCGTCTACGACGAGCACAACACCTCCGGCCTGGGAACCGCCGACAACCCGCCACTGGTGGCGGTGTGGACACGGGCCGACAACCACAACGGCAACCAGTCCCAGTCCCTGGCCTACTCAACGGACTCCGGCCGCACCTGGACCACCTACAACAATGGCGACCCGGTGTTGGATATCGGTTCCACCGAGTTCCGCGATCCCAAGGTGTTCTGGGACGAAGCTGCCGGGCGGTGGACGATGGTGGTGGCCCTGTCCGCCGACCACCAGGTGGCCTTCTACTCCTCGGACAACCTGATCGACTGGACCCGGCGGTCCACCTTCGGTCCCATGGGTGACACGAGCGCTGTGTGGGAGTGCCCCGACCTGTTCCCCATGGCGCTGGACGGCGACCCGAATAATGTCAAATGGGTGCTGTCGCTCAGCGTGGCCGGCATGGGCCGGTACTTTACGGGCGAATGGGACGGCACCGCCTTCACCGCCGATGAGCTTCCCGCCTACACCGGTGAGGGCACCGTCCTGGAGGACTGGGAGTCCGGCACCTACGACGGCTGGACCACTTCCGGCACCGCCTTCGGCGACGCCCCGGCCTCCGGGGACGCCGCCGGACACGTCGGCTCCTACTACGCCGACTCCTGGGGCTCGGGCGACGCCGACACCGGCACGCTGACCTCTTCACCCTTCATCATTGAGCGGGACTACCTCAACCTATTGATCGGCGGCGGCAACCATCCTTATGACGCCACTGCAACCGGCGACGACGGCGGCGGAAGACTCCTGACCGGCTTCGACGCCGGCCACTGGGAGGGGTGGACCGTTACCGGCAACGCTTTCGGCGACGCCCCACTGACCGGCACCGCGCCCGGGCAGCAGGAGCTGATCAATATGCGGGGCACGGGCGTACTGAATTCCTTCTACGACGCCACCACCGGCCAGGGCACCGACGCCTCCACGGGCACCGCCACCTCCCCGGAGTTCACCATTGACGCCGACTATCTCAACCTGTTGATCGGTGGCGGCAACCATCCCGAGGCGGATGCCGGCGGCGCCACGGTGGTGCAGTTGCTGGTGGACGGCCAGATGGTGCGCACCGCCACCGGTCGCAACCTGGAGGAGCTGAACTGGCAGAGCTGGGACGTGCGCGATCTGCGCGGATCCACCGCCAGGGTGCATGTGATCGACGCGAACACCTCCGGCTGGGGGCACATCCTGCTCGACGAGGTGCGACTGTCCGACCGCGCCGCCACCACAATCCCCAACAACACCTCCGTCAATGTGGTGGTCGACGGCGAGGTCGTGGCCTCGGCCACAGGCCCCCAGTCCGGCACCCTAGACTGGGCGGGCCTGGATCTGCGCCAGTGGAAGGGTCGGCAGGCCACCATAGTCATTGAGGACTACAACCAGACCTCAGAGTGGGGCCACCTGCTGGTGGACACGATCGTCGCCTCCGACATCGCCGGGTTCAGCCAGAACCAGGCTATGCCCTACCTGGATCACGGGCGCGACTACTACGCCGCCGTCACCTGGAACGGGGCGCCCGACGGCGAGCGCTACACGGTCGCCTGGATGGCCAACTGGGACTATGCGGGCGCCGTCCCGCCCGGCCCTTGGCGCACCGCCATGACCACGCCGCGCCGACTGGAGCTGCACTCGCTGGACGGTGCGCCCCGGCTGACTGCCGAGCCCGTGGCCGGCATCGAATCGCTGTACACCGGTGATGCGGTGGTCCTGGACGGCACCGCGATCCCCGAGGGCACCACCGCTCTCGACGACACCGTCGCGGGCACTTCCCTGGACATCTCCCTCACCCTGGACCCGGCCTCGGCGACCACCAGCGGCGTCGTCGTGCATGCGGCCGACGGGCAGGGCACCGCAGTCGGCTACGACGCCAAGGCGGGGGAGGTCTACCTGGACCGCACCGCTTCCGGTGTCACCAGCTTCTCTACGGTCTTCCCGAGTGTGGAGCGCGCGGCGGTCAGTCCCGATGCGGACGGCAGGGTGCGGTTGCGGGTGCTGGTGGATGCCTCCTCGGTGGAAGTGTTCGCCGCTGAGGGGGCGGTGACCATCACCGACGTCGTCTACCCCGAACCCGGTGCGGCGGGCGTGTCCCTGTTCGCCGACGGCGGCGAGGCCACGGCGACCCAGCTGCGCATACGGCACTTGTCGGACTACCGGGATGACTCCCCCGGGCCGACGCCGTCGCCGTCGCCGTCCGCGGCGCCGGGCGCGACCCCCACGGCCGCGCCCACAGGGGCTGCCACTTCACCCGGAGCCTCCGCCACCCCGGGCGTTCCGAGCGCAGGGACTTCAACAGGTCCGTCGGCCGCGCCGTCCGGTCAGGTGGCCGCACCCGGAGGAGGGGGCGGTCCGTTGGCACGCACGGGTGTCGCCACGCCGCTGCTCGTGCTTATGGCGCTGGCAACAGTCGCTGCGGGAGTGGCCCTACAGGCCCTGCGGAGCCGCAACTGACTTGCGGATCTGAGGGCGTCCCGCGCAAACGCAACCCATCCGTTACGAAGATTCCGCGAAATTCCGGGGTTTCTGGAATGGATTAACCAGGCGGGACGCCCTATGATTATCTCCGTCGGAACGCACGCGGTATCGAGGAGGTTCAGGGACTCCGAAGACGTGCCGGTGCGTTTGGGGTTGACGCGTTTCAGGGACCGCGCCCCCAAAGTCCGACCGAGGCCCCGCGCCGATGGCGCGGGGCCTCCTTTTCTTTCCGGGTTATAGGCGTAAACGTGGTGCTTTAGACCGGCGTGTCGTGGTGTTCTAGCTGGTTCGTCCGGCCCAGCCTTTGCGGGCCCAGAGGCCTTCTTCGGGGGTGGGTGTGGTGCCCCATCCGGCGGGGTGGCTGGTGGTGGGCTTGTTTGTTTTGGGTTTGGGTGTGCGGGCGCGCTGGGGGCGGCCTTGGGTGTGCCAGTCGGCCAGGATCACCGCGGGCGTGGCCGGTGCCTGGGTGTAGGTGTGCAGTGTCCATTCGGCGATGGCAGCCTGGTGATCAGTGGTGGCGCCGCGGTGGTGGCGCAGCCGGTCGCGGACCTGGGAGTTGATGGACTCTATGGGGTTGGTGGTGCGCTCGGCGGGGGTGGGGCGGGGCTTGCCGTCCGGGTCGGTCAGGTAGGCGAACAGCTGGCCCTGCTTGGCCAGGCGTTCCAGGCGCCGCCAGGCGCGGCGCGCCCGGGGGTGGGTGTACCACCACTTGCGGCCGGTGCGGGCGGCGGTTTGGGGGTCCTGCTGGGCGGTGGTGCGCTGATTCAGCCAGTCCTTGTACTGGATGCCGTAGTCGTTCAGGGTCACCAGCCACCTGGTGGCCTGCTCGGTGGTGGAGATACTCAGCAGTGATTTGCTTCAGCGTTCGTGTCCGGTTTTGGGCTGAGGATCAGACCGCATGGGTAGGGTCTTCGTGACACCTTGAGGAGGGTGCGCGATGAGCAGTGATGCTGACACGACGAGGGGTTGGGGGCGTCGGGCCAAGGTGTTCTTGTCGCCTTCGCAGAAGTATGAGATCTACGTAAGGCTGATGCGAGAGGAGGTCACGGTGGGGGCGGCTGCGACCGAGGCCGGAGTGGACCGCTCCACGATCGTGAGGCTGCGGCAGGTCGCCAGGCAAGGCGCCTTGGACGCGTTGTCGGCTTCGCGTCCGGGTTCGTCTGGCAAGTCGGCTCGTGATGTCGAGCTTGAGCAGGCCAGGGCCGAGATCGACCGCTTGACCCGTACGGTGACGGAGCAGGCGGTGAAGTTGGTGGTGCTGGAGAAAAAAGGGGGCTCGGTCTGATGCCCGGTGCCCCGGTCCCCGCCCGGGTGGATGCGCCCGTCAAACAGGGGCTTTTGGAGCTGGTGGACTACGCCACCGGTCAGGGCTGGACCGTGGCTAAGGCCTGTGAGGTCCTGGGACTGGCCGAGCGACGCTACCGGCGCTGGAAACGGCGCCAGAACGGGGTAGGACTGGCCGACGCCCGGCCTGGCGCCGCTGTCAATGCCCTGATGCCGTGCGAGATCGAGGCGATTGTGGACGCCTTCGAGACTTTCGGGGCTCTTCGTGTTTGAGGGTGTGGTGGTGGGGTAGTCGTGGGTGCGCGTGTCGCAGGGGCGGGTAGGGGTCGAGGTCCCCGATGATTGGTGGTTGCTGAACACCACCGATCACGGAGACCTCGACATGGCCGAGACTACCTTTGCTGCCCCTGATTTTGCTAGTTTCCTGGGCCTGGACGCGCTGGGACTGACTGTCACCGGCATGCGCATAGATGGCGGCGGTGCACTGGTGGAGTGTCGGCTGCAGGTCTGCGAGGAGGATGCGTTCTGCCGGGTCTGCGGGGCCCAGGGCGCCCCGGTGGGGACCGTCGCGAGGCGGCTGGCGCATGTTCCGGTGGGCTGGCGCCCAACCCACTTGCTGGTGCGGCTGCGCCGGTGGCGCTGCCAGGGCTGTGGGCGTGTGTGGAGGCAGGACGCGTCTCGTGCGGCCGCCAAGCGGGCGAGGCTGACCTTGGCGGCCAAGGAGTGGGCGATCCGGGCCGTGGGGGTGGAGTTCATGTCCATCTCGCGTGTGGCGGCAGCTCTGGGGGTGTCCTGGCACACCGCCAATGAGGCCGTCCTTGAGCGGGCCAAGGACCGCTTGATCAATGATCCTGGACGTCTGAAGGGTGTGGAGGTCATCGGGGTGGATGAGCATGTTTGGCGGCACACCCGCAAGGGCGACAAGTACGTCACCGTCATCATCGACCTTACACCCGTGCGCGACCGTACCGGCCCCTCCCGCCTGCTGGACATGATCGAAGGCCGCTCCAAGCAGGCCTTCAAGCAATGGCTCCAGGAACGCGACGAGGACTGGCGCAGCCGGATCGAGGTGGTCTCGATGGATGGGTTCGCGGGCTTCAAGACCGCCGCCGCCGAGGCCCTACCCGGCGCGACGGAGGTCATGGACCCCTTCCACGTGGTCGCGCTGGCCGGGGACAAGCTGGATGAGTGCCGCCGCCGCACCCAGCGCGAGACCACCGGGCGGCGGGGCCGTAAGGACGACCCCCTGTACAAGGCCCGCAGGCTGCTGCGCACCGGGGCGGGCCTGGTGAGCGACAAGGGCTGGGAGCGTCTCGAACAACTGTTCGCCGACCCCCACAACACTCCGGTAGAGATCATGTGGGGCGTGTATCAGAAGATCATGGCCGCCTACCGCGCCAAGGCCCCCGCCCAGGGCAAGACCCTGATGGAGAAAGTGATGCAGACCCTCACCACCGGCGTGCCTGACGCCCTCGAAGAGCTGAAGTCGCTGGGCAAGACCCTGGCCCAGCGGCGCGAAGACATACTCGCCTACTTCGACCACCGCGGCACATCCAACGGACCCACTGAAGCAGTCAACGGCCGCCTGGAGCACCTACGCGGCATCGCCCTGGGCTTCAGGAATCTGACCAACTACACCATCCGCAGCCTCATCCACGCCGGAGGCTTCAGACAACAGCTACTACACCCCTAAACGCGAAGAGCCACTTTCGGTGAGAAGGACTTCTCTCACCGTCGCCTGGCTCACCGAGGCTCCTACAACGGGTTGTTCTGGGCGTCGGCCTCCACCGTCCGCAGGGTCCTGAATGACCACGAGCTTCGGTTCAGGCATCCCGCCCGGCCAGCGCGCTCCAAGCGTCGTCCGTTCCCCGACTGGGCGACGTACAAGCCCAACTCGATCTGGATCTACGACTCCACTCACTTCACCGCCTGCGGCATGACTGTGCTGATCATCGAGGATCTGGTCTCACGCAAGTGGATCACCCATGTGGTCTCCAGCGAGGAGACCCACCACCAGGTCCGCCTCGCCTTCGAGCAGGCCCTGGACGCCGAAGGCCTGCTCGAGGCCGCCCTGGAACGAGCCCAGGCCCTGAAGCGCCGGCTGACGCTTGACGGAGACGATGAACTGACCCCGATCCTGTTGGCGGTGTCCGACAACGGCTCCCAGATGATTGCTGCCAACACCCGCAGGTTCATGGCCATGGTCGCCATCGCCCAGCACTTCGGACGGCCGGCGACTCCGACCGACCAGGCCTGGATCGAGTCCCTCAACGGAACACTCAAGGCCGAGTGGCCTCACCTGCTGGCAATCACCGATCCCGCTGTCCTGAGGGCCGAACTCGACTCTGTGCGCACCGAGTACAACAGCCAGCGCTTGCACTCCGGAATCGGCTACGTCACACCCCTGGACGAGCACACCGGGCGCGGGCCGGCCATCCGCAAGGCCCGCCAGGAAGGCCTGAAACGGGCCGCTCAGCAGCGCCTTGCCTACAACCGCAAACAACGAGACAATCAAACCAACCAAGAAGACCACGATGATGTCTGATCCAACCGCCCCAAGCGGACATTAACGCTGAAACAGGTCAGCAGTTTGCGGGAGTGGCGTAGTAGGGCCTTGCCGGGGGTGGTCTTGGGATGGTGGGTCAGGTCACGGACGGTGTCGCGGTGCACGTGGATCAGACACCGCTGGATGGGAGTGCCCGGCCAGGTGGCGGCGATGGCCTTCAAGGCGCCGCCGGCCCCGTCGGTGGTTGCCAGGTCGGGCGGGGCCAGGTCGGCTAGCAGCGCCTGGTAGGCCGCCGCGCTCTCGGACGCGGCCCACTGCCAGGCGATCACGTGCGTGGGACTGCGGGCCACCAGGAGCACCCATTTGTGGGCCAGCCACATCCCGTCGATGAAGATCTGGGAGTACACCTCGCCGGTGACCGGCGGCTTGGGTACTGGGATGTCCCAGCACCAGGCCGTCCGGCGGCGAAACGCCCTGCCGCTACCACCGGAGATGTCGGCCTGGGAGCGGCTGCCGGTCGCCCAGTCGATGAATTCGCCCAGCACCGCCTGTTCGGCCCTACCCGGCGAGGGTGGGCGCGGCGCGGTGGTTGAGGACCGGCAGGCGGTGCACTTCCACCGCCTGGTGCCTGCGGCGGTGCGGCCGGACTTCTTCATCGGGGTCTGGCAGATCGGGCAGAGTCTTGCTCGTGGGGACCGTGTTCTCACGGCACGCACATCTACCCGCGAATGTCAAGCACCGCCCCGGATTAACCTCCCAGACCATAATCACTCCGACTTTCCCGCACCACAGCAACCAAAACCCCGATCTTAAGCACCACGTTCGCGCCGATAACTCTTCTTTCCTGAGGCTCCGGGGTTAGGGGTTATCGGCGCGGACGTGTTGCTTTAGGGGTTATCGGCGGGGGCTATCGGCGCGAATGTGTGCGGTGCGGGCCTGTCGTGAGGGTTAGTGGCTCTTCGTGTTTGGGGGTGTGGCGGGCGGTGTGTTCTGGTCGGCCGTGTGACGGCCCCTTCGCTCACTCGAACGCAGCCTCCCGCGTTCGAACGCGGCCAGGCGCCCGAGGACGGCCTCCGCATGGTTGTTCCGGGCGGCCGCATCCTTGGGCGTGAGGTGCTGGTTCTCGACATCCATGGGGCGGTCTCATCAGATGGCATCACGGGACGGAGGGTTCGTCAGGTGCCACCAACGATTCGGCATGAACAACCACAGCTCGTACAACCCGACAAACCGCCGAAACAAGTGACGACCCGTTGACCGCAACACACCAACCGTCGGGCCAGCACCCGCACCGTCGGGCCAGCACCCGCACTGTCGGGCCAACACCCGAACCATCGGGCACGATCCGCCGCAAGCCACCAAGACTCACGGCGAGCCATCCCGCCGGCCCCACCAACCGAACTCGACCGTCATATCGACCGAACTCGATGGTTATATCTACCGAACTCGATGGTTATTTCGACCGAACTCGGCAGGAACATCAACCGAACTCGGCAGGAACATCAACCGAACTCGGCAGGAACATCAACCGAACTCGGCAGGAACATCAACCGAACTCGGCAGGAACATCAACCGAACTCGGCAGGAACGTCGACCGAACTCGGCAGGTTTAGGCGATACGCCAGCGCTGCTCGAGGTCGGCCACGTACAGGCGCATCTCTTCGACCATCCCAGTGGCGACGCTCCGCGCCGCGGCCGTGTCGGGCGTAGTGGCGCACAGCCACTGGATCTGCAGCCCGTCGGACAGGGCCACCACCGAGCGCGCAATCAGTCGGGAGGGCGCCTCGGGCCGCACCGTGCCGGCAAGCTTTCCGCGCTCTAGGCTCTCTTCGATCTGCGCAATGGAATCGGACAGGTGACGGGCGAGCCAGGCGTGCGCCGGGTGCTCGGCCGTCAGGACCGCGGGGGTGGTGGCCGTGTAGATGGCCACCAGTTCACGGTGGTGGGTGTTGTGCTCAACCAAGGTGGTGAAGGCATCCAGCAGCCGCCAGGGGTCGTCCTTAAGCGCGTCGTCGCCCAGGAGATTAGCCCGATCCTCACGGTCCCGCCGTTCCAACACCTTGGCGAACAGCGCCTCCTTGGAGGTGAAGTGATGCAACAGCCCGGCCTTGGAGATCTCGGCCGCGGCGGCGATATCCGCAAGCGATGTACCCGCGTAGCCGTGAGCGCCAAACAGGGCGACGGCCTCGTTGAGGATACGTTCGCGCTTGTCCTCGCTGCCGGCCGGCGGGCGCCCCGGCCCGCGCCAACGCCCACCCGAAGACGCGGGAGTGTTGGCCGCTATCGGGGCGGCGGGATGATGAGCCGGGCTTACAGACATGGCCTTATTCTGGCATTGGTACGCGGTGGACCCGGGCGCCGTGTTGCCACAGTTGCCGCGCCGGGTCTTCCGCGGCCCCGGAACCTTCGGATCAGCCCATCGGCGTGGCGGCCGACGGCGCCCAAGCCTCCCCACGAGCGCTCAGCGCCAGGCCGGCGAGCACACCCTCGGGGCTGACGTCGACGACGACCTCCTGACCGTCGAGTACCTCGCCGGCCAGCAGCATCTTGGCCAGTCGGTCACCGATCTCGCGCTGCACCAGGCGGCGCAGCGGCCGGGCGCCGAAGGAGGGGTCGTAGCCCTCGTCCGCGAGCCACTCCCGGGCGGCGTCGGTGACCGTGAGCGTGAGCCGACGGTTCGCCAGCCGCTCGGACATGCGGGCCAGCTGGATGTCGACGATCTTGCCGAGCTCCTCCTTGGTGAGCGCGTCGAAGATCAGTGTGTCGTCCAGGCGGTTGAGGAACTCCGGCTTGAAGGCGCCGCGCACCGCCGTCATCACCGATTCACGCTTCTCATCCGGGGACAGCAGCGGGTCGATCAGGAACTGGCTGCCCAGGTTGGAGGTGAGCACGAGGATGGTGTTGCGGAAGTCGACGGTGCGGCCCTGGCCGTCGGTCAGGCGGCCGTCGTCGAGCACCTGCAGCAGGATGTCGAAGACCTCCGGGTGGGCCTTCTCCACCTCATCCAGCAGCACCACCGAGTAGGGACGGCGCCGCACGGCCTCGGTGAGCTGGCCGCCCTCCTCGTAGCCGACGTACCCCGGAGGGGCGCCGACCAGCCGGGCCACCGAGTGCTTCTCGGAGTACTCGGACATGTCGATGCGCACGATGGCGCGTTCGTCGTCGAAAAGGAAGTCCGCCAGCGCCTTGGCCAGCTCGGTTTTTCCCACGCCCGTGGGTCCGAGGAACAGGAAGGAGCCGGTGGGCCGGTCGGGGTCGGACACGCCGGCGCGGGAACGGCGCACGGCGTCGGCGACGGCGGTCACGGCGGCCCTCTGACCGATCAGCCGCTCGCCAATAACCTCCTCCATGCGCAGCAGCTTGGCCTGCTCGCCCTGCATGAGTTTGCCGACGGGGATGCCGGTCCAGGCGGAGATGACTTCGGCGATTTCGGTGGGGCCGACCTTTTCGGCGATCATTGGCTCGGGGGCGGCGCCTTCCCGCTCGATCCCGTCCGGGCCGACGACGGTGGTGTCGGCCGCCTCGGCGTCGCGGATCTGCTTCTCCAGGGCGGGCATCTCCCCGTAGCGCAGGCGCCCGGCCTCCTCGAAGCGGCCCTCGCGCTCAGCCAGGTCCGCCTTGGTGCGCAGTTCGTCCAACTGGGCGCGCAGCTCGCCGACCTTGTTGTGCCCCGCCTTTTCCGCCTCCCAGCGGGCATTGAGGGAGGCCAGACGCTCGGAGGCGTCGGCCAGTTCGGCGCGCAGCCGCTCCAACCGGTCCACGGCGGCGGGGTCCGAGTCGCCCCCGCGCTCGGAGGACAGCGAGTCAGCCAGGTAGGACTCCTCCATGCGCATGCGGTCCACGCGACGGCGCAGCTCGTCGATCTCCACGGGGCTGGAGTCCAGTTCCATGCGCAGCCGGGAGGCGGCCTCATCGATCAGGTCGATGGCCTTGTCGGGCAGCTGCCGGCCGGAGATATAGCGGTCGGACAGCGTGGCGGCGGCCACAAGCGCGCCGTCGGAAATAGTGACCTGGTGGTGGGCCTCGTACTTGGGGGCGACGCCGCGCAGGATCGCAACCGTGTCATCCACCGAGGGCTCACCCACGTACACCTGCTGGAAGCGGCGCTCCAGGGCGGGGTCCTTCTCCACGTGCTCGCGGTACTCATCCAGCGTGGTGGCACCCACCAGGCGTAGCTCGCCGCGTGCCAGCATGGGCTTGAGCATGTTGCCGGCGTCCATGGCGCCCTCGGAACCGCCGCCCGCGCCGACGACGGTATGCAGCTCGTCGATGAAGGTGACAATCTCGCCGTCGGAGTCCTTGATCTCCTTCAGCACCGCCTTCAGGCGCTCCTCGAACTCGCCGCGGTACTTGGCGCCGGCGACCATACCCGCCAGGTCCAGGGCCACGAGGCGCTTGCCACGCAGGGAGTCGGGGACGTCGCCGGCGACGATGCGCTGGGCCAGTCCCTCCACGACGGCGGTCTTGCCGACGCCGGGCTCACCGATCAGGACGGGGTTGTTCTTGGTACGACGCGACAGCACCTGCACCACCCGGCGGATCTCGGCGTCGCGGCCGATCACCGGGTCAAGCTTGCCCTCACGGGCGGCTCCGGTTAGGTCCGTGCCGTACTTCTCCAGGGACTTGTAGGTGCCCTCGGGATTGGGTGAGGTGACGCGGGCGGAGCCGCGCACCTGCGGCAGGGCCTCGCGCAGGCTCGGGGCGGTGGCGCCGGCGTCGGCCAGCAGTTTGGCGACGGGGTCGGCCGCGGGGTTGCCGGCAGCCAGGCCGATGAGCAGGTGCTCGGTGGAGACGTACTCGTCTCCCAGCTGCTTGGCCTCCTTGCCGGCGGCCTCCAGGGCGGCCAGGAAGGCGCGCGATGGCTGCGGCTGGGTGACCGAGGAGCCGGAGCTGGCCGGCAGCGAGGTCAGGACGCGGCGGGTGGCCGCGCCCACGGCCTGGCGGGCCGCGGCGTCGGGGACGACGGCGGCGAGCAGTCCGGCAGCAACACCGTCGGTCTGGGCCAGCAGCTCAGCAAGCAGGTGGGCGGAGTCGACCTGCGGGTTGCCCGCGGCGGCGGCCGCTTGCATGGCCCCGGAGATCGCCTCCTGTGAGCGGGTGGTGAAGTTGGTGTCCATACGGGACCTCCTTGACGTGGGCGCCCGGACTCATGCGGTCCGATGTTCTGCACGCCTCAACCGCCGTAGCCTTGAGTCTATTCCACTCAACTTTACGGGTGGATGCCCGCAAGCACCACGCCCCGCCGCGCCCTTGAAAGCGGAAAAACCAACCAGACTCGCATCTACAACGAGAGCACAGCGGCCCCGTGACATTCACCGCATGGGCAGCCCTACCCATTTCGTTACCGGCTGCGATTCCGTAACCTACCGGTGTCCGCAATAACAGTTGAACACCTGAGATCTGGAGACCCCCATGAAACGCCTGCCCCGCATGGTGACCGTAGTCGCCACCACCCTGACCGCAGTCGCGCTGACCGCGTCGATTTCCGCCTGCTCCTCCAACTCCGACGACTCCGAGGATCGCAACGCCGATCAGGAGGTCACCGCCGGCACCGACAGTGACGCCGGCACCGACGCGGACGCGGACGCGGACAGTGACGCCGACAGTGACGATGCGGCCAAGTCCGAGCCCACCGTCCCCGACGGCTACACCCTCACCGAGGTGCCCGACGCCGACCTGTCCCTCGCCGTTCCCTCCGACTGGAGCACCGTCACCGGCGCCGAGATATCCTCACAGACCGAACTGGTCGACGCCATCGCTACAACCACCGGGCGCACCTCCGAGGAGGTGCGCACCGCAATGGAGTCCCTGGCCCTGTGGAGTATGGACACCAGCGGCACCAAGGACTACGACGAGAACCTGAATGTCGAGCTCGTGGAGCAGCGGTACGCGGTACCCACCGAGGACGAAATGGCTCAGGTGCTGGAAAACCAGGCCAACGCGTCCGCAAACACGACCATGACTCCCGACTCCTACACCACGACCACCACTGCGAGCGGAGACGACGCCGTGCTGCAGAGTTACACCCTGCAGATCGGCGACAACACCACCAAGGGCGCCTACGTAGTCGTCCCGGCGAAGGGTGGTGACGCCTACGCCCTGATCGCCATCAGCACGGCAACCGCCGAACGTACACGGGAGCTGGCTGACGTGGTCCTTGCCTCACTCTGATCTGAGACACCCCGGCGCCCGTTTCGTTACCGTTGGGGCGGGGCGCGCACGCGTTCCCGCCCCAACGGCTTCAAGTCGACTAAATGAACGCAGCAATCGACCACGACCATTCCGCCGAGAAGGACTCCCCATGGCCTACTTTTCCCGTAGAACCGCTCTGACCACCGCATTCGCTGGCGTGCTGGCGGCTTCGCTCACCGCCTGCTCCAACTCCGACGACACGCAGAACACCAGCGCCGCCAGCCCGGAGGTCGCCGAGGCCACGGCTCCGGCCGAGACGGACGGCGATTCGAACTCGACCACCACCGTCCCCGACGGGTACATGACCGTGGAGATCCCGGACACCACCGTCACCTTTGCGGTTCCCTCCGACTGGAGCGTGCTCGCCAGCAACGATATCGATGACGACGAGCGCTTGAATGCCTTCGTTCAGTCCACGGGCCTGGACGCAGAGACCGTGCGGCTGAAGCTCGAGGGGCACTCCGTGTTTGCCACCAGCGGCGCGCAGTCCGGCGCAACCGAGGAGATCAGCGTCCAGACCGACAGTCGGATGACCAAGTTGCGTACGGAGGAGGAGATCTCCGCAGATATGGAGGAGAGCGGCCTCAAATTCGATGGCCTCAGCATTAGTACCGCGACGACGGGCAGCGGTGCTGAGGCCAGGCGCATGTCCTACTCCCTGGATGCGCTGCAGACGCACACGGCCCTGCTCAACACACTCAACCCGGATGCCCCCGGGATCATCCTTTTCGCCGTCACCAGCACCGACTCCGCCGAGCGCACCCAGGAGCTGGCCGACGCGATTCTCGGATCGATCTAATCCAAGACATACTGGCCCCTGTTTCGTCACCGTTGGGGCGGGAGCTCATGCAGACACCGTCCCTCGGTGTCGATCGGGAGCCAAAGTCCCGACCTGCCGGATTAACTTGGATTGGAGCCCCATGTCCCACCACTCCCGCCGAAAGGTCCTCGCCTCTGGTCTGGCTGCCGGTCTGACGGCCGCCGTATCACTCACTGTGGCGGCCTGCGACTCCACCTCTGACGCCGAGCCGTCCCCCGGGCCGACCGCGCCCGACGGATACACCCTCACCGAGGTTCCGGGATTTAGCTTCTCGCTGGCGGTTCCAGCCGGCTGGACCACGCTGACCCACGACGACCTGGACGACGACGAGCTCGTGAAGACGGTGGCTGGCGCACTCAACCAGGATCCAGGTTCGCTGCGCGAAAGTGTCGAGACCTTCCACCTGATCAGCGTGGACGCGGACGCGACCGACTTCGCAGAGAATCTGGTGGTCTCTCAGTATGAGCTTGAGGATGGTCTGCCGCCCGAGGAGGAGCTGGCCGAGGTGACCGAAGGCCATCAGGTCGACTACAGCGACTACGCGCAACGGACCACCGGTAGCGGCGGGCAGGCGGCGCTCTACACGGCTGGCGGTGCTCGCAGCTCTGGCGGTTCCTTCAACATCGCCTTCCTGGCGGTCCGGGGGGATGCCGGCACTGCCGCGGGCACAGTCACCTTCGTCCTCATTGAGGCAGCCTCTGCCGATCGCGCCCGTGAGCTGGCCGACGTCGTCATTGCGTCCGTTTGACAATACGCGCCTCAGCAACGCCTGCCCCACTCACCCATGAGAAAGTCATCATCACCCGCTCCAATCGCATGCCCCGCCCATTGGCCCTGACCGCAACCGGCCTGATCGCCGTGGCCTGATCCTGCCCATGATCGTCTTCCGCACCTCCTGAGCCGAACGCAACCAGGAGATCGCTGACGCCGTGCTCGCCTCCCTGTGAGCCGACATCAGTCAAACCGTGTCATACTGCACGGCAGGGATGCCGACCGGCTTCCCGTTGGTCGACGAAAGGAAGCGCTATGGGACTGGATGACCTGAAGAAGAAGGCCGAGGGCGTCGTCAGCTCCGAGAAGGCCGAGGCGGTCTCCGACAAGGTCCTCGACACTGCAGCTGCGGCCGCCAAGAAGGTGACCGGCGGGAAATTCGACTCCAAGATCGACTCCGCTCGCGACGCCGCCGACAAGGCCATCGGCAACGAATGATGCCCGCAGGGGTATCGCCAGGCACCGACCGGCCGTAAAGTCGGCCAGGTGACTACAACGCCCGCCTCCCCTCCGTCCGAACTCGCGCCCGTCCCCGACTGGCTCGATGAGATTGAGGGGGAGCGGGCGCTTTCATGGGTGGCGCAACGCAATGCCGCCACCCGTACCGCCTACGACGACTCCCCCGGTTTCGCTGAACTACGCGCGGATATCGAGGCGATCCTGGACGCTCCCGACCGCATCCCCCGGGTCGGAGAGGCAGTAAGCGTCCTGTACAACTTCTGGACCGACGCCGCCCACCCGCGGGGAGTGTGGCGGCGTACCACCTGGGATTCCTACCGGGTCGGCGCCCCGGACTCCACGGCCGCCGGCAACACCGACTGGGAGGTGCTGCTGGACCTTGATGCGCTCGGCGCGGCCGAGGACACCACCTGGGTATGGCACGGCGCCTCCGTTCTTCGCACCGGGCCCCTGGCCGGCCGCCGCGCCCTGGTAACCCTGTCCGACGGCGGCGCCGACACCGACGTCACCCGCGAATTCGATCTAGACACGCGCCGCTTCGTCCCCGCCGGTTCACACGCCGCGGCCGGCTTTGCCCGCCAGCCCTCCAAGGGCTTCCTGGCCTGGGGCGACGAGGCCGGCCAGACGGCGCTGCTGGCCGATGATTTCGGCACCGGTTCCCTGTCGCCAGCCGGCTACCCGCGGCAGGTACGCCGCCTGCGCCGCGGCCAGAGCCCGCAGGAGGCGGAGGTGCTGCTCACCGCGGCGGCCGACGACAATGGTGCCTGGGCCTACCACGACCCGTGGGGACGCACCTGGCTGCTGACGCACCCGGACTTCTACACCGAGGAGCTGTGGCTGCTGCCCGACGGCGCCACGACCTTCACCGCTGACGCAGGCGCCCGGCAACTGGCGCAGGCGGGCACGGCAGTGGCCCCGGGAGCCCTACATGTGGAAGTGCCTGCATCTGCGGCGGTCACTCCCGCCTGGGACCTGCTATTGATCGAGCTGCGCGAGGACTGGCAGCTCGACACTGGACGCGTCTATCCGGCAGGATCGCTTTTGACCGCCCCGATCGATGCCTTCCTGGAAGGTTCCCGGAACCTGACGGTGCTGTTCACCCCCACTCCGTCGACCTCGCTCAGCGAATTCACCATCACCGCCAACCACCTGGTGCTAACACTGTTGGACGACTGCGTGAACGCCTTGGAGGTGCTGACCCCCGCCGCACCGGACGGCACCGGCCCCTGGTCACGGCATCGCCCAGAGCTGGGCCCGCTGGCCGGGCAGGAGGCCCCCGCCGCTCCATCCATCTCCGCGGACCCGACGCTGCTGCGGCCCGGACGAGCCCTGATCGACGTCTCTGCAGGCGCCGTCGACCCCTACCGCAGCGACCGGTTGTGGCTCACCGTCTCCTCTTTCACCCGGCCTACCACTCTCACGGTCGGTGAGCTGAATGCGGACGGCGAACTGCACGACGTCGAGGTGCTGCGGGAGGCGCCCCCGCGCTTCGATGCCAGCGGCGTCGCGGTCAGCCAGCACGTGGCCATCTCCGATGACGGCACCCGGGTGCCCTATTTCCAGATCGGCCGGCCTGGGAACGATCAGGACGGCGAGCGGCAACCGGCGCCAACACTGCTGTATGGCTACGGCGGATTCGAGGTGTCACTGGGCATCAGCTACCCGCCCATCACCGGGCGGGCCTGGCTGGAGCGGGGCGGCACCTACGTGGTGGCCAACATACGGGGAGGCGGTGAGTACGGGCCCGCCTGGCACCGGGCGGGATTGCAGCAGCACCGGCATCGGGTCTATGAGGACTTCGCGGCCGTGGCTCGATCGCTGGTGGAACGGGGCGTTACCACCCCGCAGCGCCTGGCGGTGCACGGCGGCTCGAACGGCGGGCTGCTGGTGGGGGTCATGCTCACCCGCTACCCACAGTTGGTGGGAGCGGTGGTATGCGAGGTGCCGCTGCTGGACATGCGGCGCTACCATCGCCTGCTGGCGGGCGCCTCCTGGAAAGCCGAGTACGGCGATCCGGACGAGGCGGAGCAGTGGGAGTTTATTCGCGAATTCTCTCCCTTCCACCTGCTTCAACCCGGGCTGACCTACCCGCCGGTGCTGCTGGTGACCTCCACCCGGGATGACCGAGTGCACCCGGCCCATGCACGCACGATGGCCTACCGCATGCTGGAACTGGGGCAGGACGTCACCTACTTCGAGAACAGCGAGGGCGGTCACGGCCGGGCATCCACCAATGCCCAGAGGGCCTACATGTACGCCCTGGAGCACGAGTTCGCCTGGCGGGCGCTGACCAGACCACCGACGAATCGCTGACATACCAGGCCCGGGCGCGGCGGTCAGGGGCCCGGCACCGATCCCAGCAAACGCCTCAGCGGCGGGCGCGGAAGGCGCCAACCACAGTCACCACCAGCCCCGCCACACCAGTGGCGCCGGCGCCCAGAATCAGCGCGGTGGCCACCGGAAGTCGATCGAAGTTCATGGCCGGCCCGGCCATCAGCCCCGTGGTGCCCGCGGGGCAGGTGACGGTGTGGGTGCCGGTTTGCGATGCGGTGAACACGGCGTAGGGCACGCCCTCCTGCGGGATGTCTAGCACACCCGCAACGCCGTCCGGCCCTGTGACCACGCACCCGGAGGTCGCCGACACGGCACTGCCGTACAGCCCCGTTGTGGTGCCCGCCCTGAGGTAGACGGCGCCGTCGGAACCCAGCTGAACGCCCCGAGTGGGGGATCCGTCCACCACCGTCAGCACACCGATCACCAGCAGCAGTGGCGGTACCACCAGCATGAGCACCAGGCCGAGTCCGAGGGTGCGCCACCGCCTTCGGCCCCGCCGACGCGCGGAGCCGAGCGAAAGGCCGGCAGGACCGCTTCGACCGGCATCGTTGGCTGCATCTGCACCGGACCGCCGAACCCCGGTAGTGCGCCCGGACGGCGGCTCAATGCCCTGCTCGCGCAGGTGGGCAGCAAGCTCCTCCGGGCTGACGCGCTTACCGTAGCGGGGCTGGCCGTCCTCGGTCTCGTAAGCCGCCACCGACGATCCCTGATTCAGCCGCGCGTCAGGCGGCGTTAGCCTTCGGGGAGCCGACCTTCGCCGCAATCTCAATGATCAGGCGCAGAATAAGGATATTCACCAGGGTCTGCGGGAGGTCGAAGATAAGCCTGAGCAGGAAGCCGACGAAGTTGAATTCGTTGGTGAAGGTGTTGAAGTTGACATAAAATGCGCTGAAGACCAACGCCACCACATACAAGACGAGCCCAATGGTGAAGATCGTCTTGCCGTACTTGGACGCAAAGTCGCGCGCGCCGTCGAACAGGTTATTCATCAGGGACTCGGTCTTGACCGCAGCGGGGGCCTGCGCGTATTGAGCGCCGGCATAGGACGCCTGCTGGTACTGGCCGGGCTGAGCCTGGTACTGGGTCGGCTGCTGCGAGTTGTAGCTGGCGGCTGCAGAGCCGGCCGATGGCGGGATGTACGGCTGTCCGGGGTTGGGGGGCTGAGTCATTTGGTGCAGTCCTTCACTTCGTGTTGCAGTAACACCATCAGCCTACCGTCAGAATCCGGGCACCCGCCCGCCTGGCCACGAGTGGCGCACCACAATAGCGGTGCCGGGACGCCGCTGCGTGGCGGACACGGCGTCCCCCGCATCGGCTGCGCTGCCCGCCGGTCCTCCCCCAGCGCCCCTTCGGGAGCGGGCGCGCCGACCGGAGGGAACCGGGAGCACCTGCACCTCGCCGTCGGCGGCCGCGGCGAAGACCCGCTCGACGGCCTCCTGCCGGGCGCGCAGCGCCCGATTCTCCTCCTCCAGGCGCTCCAGCCGCCGCTCCAAATCGAGTATGCGGCGGATGCCCTCCAAGTTGACGCCCTCCTGGCTCAGCATCTGCACACGCCGCAGCCGCTGCACATCCCGGTGGGAATAGCGGCGCCCCCGCCCGGACGCGCGGGCGGGGGTGACCAGCCCCAGCCGGTCGTACTGCCGGAGGGTCTGGGGGTGCATGCCCGCCAGTTCGGCGGCCACGGAGATGACGTAGACGGCCCGTTCGTCGGCGTCCTCGGCGAGGAAGTCGACGCCCTGGCCCGTCAATCGTCGCGTGGTCACTTGGCCGCCTCCTGGGCGAGGTCGGCACGCGGATCGGACTCCATCGCCTTATCGAATGCCTCCAGAGCAGCCTTAGCGTCCTTGGACAGCTTCTTGGGCACCGCCACCTGCACGGTGACCAGCAGGTCGCCGGTCTTCTTTGCGGTGGTCACGCCCTTGCCGCGCAGACGCAGCACGGTGCCGGAGGAGGTTCCCGGCTTGATACGCACGCGGCTGGTACCGCCGTCCAGGAGCGGCACCTCAACCGTGGCGCCCAGGGCCGCCTCTTTAAGGGTGACCGGCAGATCCATGCGCAGGTTGGCGGTATTGCCCGGGTCAATGGAGTACACCGGGTGTTTGGCCACCGAGATGGTCACCACCATGTCCCCGTTCTCCCCGCCGTTCGTACCCGGCCGCCCCTTGCCGCGCAAACGGACCTTCTGCCCGTCGTGCACACCGGCGGGAATACGCACCGTGATGGTGCGCCCGTCGGCCGTCAACTCGGCCAGGGTGCCGGCCACGGCGTCGCGCAGGGACAGCGTGGCACCGGTCAGCACATCCGGTCCCTTGACCGGCTGCGGCTGGGAGGAGAAACCGCCGAAGCCGAAGGGGCCGCGCGCCCGCCTCCCGCCGCCGGTGGGGGCGCCCCCGCCAGCACCCCCGAACATGCGCAGCAGATCCTCCAGGTCCTCCTGGGAGGCACCGCCGGAGGTGGAGTAGCGCACATTCGGACCGCCGCCGCCGAACATCGAGGAGAAGATGTCCTCAAAGCCCGCGCCGGCGCCGCCGGAACCGGAGGTGAAACGGGCCCCGCCGCCCGCCATGGAGCGGATGGCGTCGTACTGCTGACGCTCCTTGGGATCCGACAGCACCGCGTAGGCCTCGCCGATCTCCTTGAACTTCTCCGCCGCCGCGGCATCACCGGGGTTGCGGTCGGGGTGGTACTTCTTGGCGAGGCTGCGGTAGGCCTTCTTGATGGCCGCGGAGTCGGCGTCCTTGGCGACGCCGAGGACGGCATAGAAGTTCTTAGTCATCCAGTCCTGACTGGCCATGGCTCACCGCCTCCTTTCTCTGTTGCTCTTCCTGCTTTCCGTTTCGGATTCCACCTCACGCCGGGTTGGCGACCTGTACTCGGGCCGCCCGGACCACGCGCTCGCCGAGCTTGTAACCGGGCTGGAGAACCAGCGCGATGCTCGGCTCGGTGACCTCGCTGGACTCGGTGGCCATAAGGGCGTCGTGGAGCTTGGGGTCGAATACCTCCCCGACCTCGCCGAAGCGCTCCAGGCCGAACTTGTCAGCCAGGATCTGCTCCAACTTGCCCGCCGTGGTGGCGAAGGTGCCGGTCAGGTCGCCGTGCTGGCGGGCCAGCTCGATCTCATCAAGAACCGGGATGAGGGTCTCGACGACGCTCGCCTGCCCGGCCTCGCGGTGCCCGGCCGCACTTTCACGCGAGCGGCGCACGAAGCCCTGGTACTCCTGCTGCAGGTTGTACAGGTCCGCGCGGGCGCGGGCCAGCTCCTCGGCGGCCTGTGCAGCCTGGGCCCGGGCCTGCTCGAGCTCCGAGGGCGCCTGCCCATCGGCTCCGCCCTCCCCCGAGGAGTCCGCTTCTCCCGGCGGGGCATCGGCCGGTGCCGCGGAACTCAGGTCGACGCCGTCGAAGGCGGCCTCGATCTCATCGGCCAGCGCCGGATCGATCCCGTCGGCGTCGGGGACGGGCGCAGAACCGTCCGGGGCTGAGTCCCGGTCCGGACCGGATGCTGCGCAGGCGGGGCCTTCGTCTTCGGGGCGCTTGTCCGGGTCGGTGCTCACTTGGCGTCCTCGTCGTCTACGATCTCGGCATCCACCACGTCGTCGTCCTCGGTGGAGGACTGCGCCTGAGCGGAGTCGGCGCCGGCCGCCTGGGCGGCCTGCTCGGAGGCGTACAGGGCCTGGCCGATCTTCTGGGACACCTCGTTCAGCTTCTCCTGGGCGGCCTTGACCGGCTCAATGTCCGTGCCCTCCAGGGCCTTCTTGAGCTCGTCGACGGCGGCGGCCACCTCGGAACTGACGTCCTGCGGCAGCTTGTCCTTGTTGTCCTTCAGGAGCTTGTCGATGGAGTAGACCTGCTGCTCCGCCATGTTGCGGGTCTCGGCCTCCTCGCGGCGCTTCTTGTCCTCCTCGGCGTGGGCCTCTGCCTCCTTGACCATGCGGTCGATGTCCTCCTTGGGCAGGGCGGAGCCGCCGGAGATGGTCATTGACTGCTCCTTGCCAGTGCCCCGGTCCTTGGCGGACACGTGCACGATGCCGTTGGCGTCGATGTCGAAGGAGACCTCGATCTGCGGGATACCGCGGGGGGCCGGGGCAATGCCGGTCAGCTCGAAGGTGCCCAGGGGCTTGTTGTCGCGGGCGAACTCGCGCTCACCCTGGTAGACCTGGATCAGCACCGAGGGCTGGTTGTCCTCGGCGGTGGAGAAGACCTCGGAGCGCTGGGTCGGAATAGCCGTGTTGCGCTCGATCAGCTTGGTCATCACCCCGCCCTTGGTCTCAATACCGAGGCTGAGGGGGGTAACGTCGATCAGCAGCACATCCTTGCGGTCACCCTGGATGACGCCGGCCTGCAGGGAGGCGCCGATGGCAACCACCTCATCGGGGTTGACGCCCTTGTTGGGCTCCTTACCCCCGGTCAACTCACGCACGACCTCGGTGACGGCCGGCATCCTGGTGGAGCCGCCGACCAGAACCACATGGTCGATCTCGGACAGGGAGACGCCGGCGTCCTTGATGACGTTACGGAAGGGCACCTTGGTGCGTTCGATCAGATCCGCGGTCATCTCCTCGAACTGGGCGCGGGTCAGGCGCTCGTCGAGGTGAATGGGGCCGGCCTCGCTCATGGACAGGTACTGCAGGTTGATGTCGGTGCTCATCGCGCTGGAGAGCTCCTTCTTGGCCTGCTCGGCCGCGTCCTTCAGGCGCTGCATGGCGATCTTGTCCTTGGACAGATCCACGCCCGAGGAGTCCTTGACCCGCTTGACCAGCCAGTTGACGATGCGGTCGTCCCAGTCGTCACCGCCCAGGCGGTTGTCGCCGTTTGTGGCGCGCACCTGGATGGTGGAGAAGCCGTCCTCGTCCTTGCCGACCTCCAGCAGGGAGACGTCGAAGGTGCCGCCACCCAGGTCGAAGACCAGGATGAGCTCGTCCTCCTTGCCCTTGTCCAGACCGTAGGCCAGTGCCGCGGCAGTGGGCTCGTTGACGATACGGTCCACGGTCAGGCCAGCGATGGTGCCGGCCTCCTTGGTGGCCTGACGCTCGGCGTCATTGAAGTAGGCGGGGACGGTGATGACGGCGTTGGTGACGCTCTCACCCAGGTAGGCCTCGGCGTCGGCCTTGAGCTTGGCCAGGATGCGGGCGCTGATCTCCTGGGCGGTGTACTTCTTGCCGTCGATGTCGACGGACCAGTCGGTGCCCATGTGGCGCTTGACGGAGGAGATGGTGCGCTCGACGTTGGTTACCGCCTGGCGCTTGGCGACCTCACCTACCAGCACCTCGCCCGACTTGGAGAAGGCGACCACGGATGGCGTGGTGCGTCCACCCTCCGCGTTCGGGATGATGGTGGGCTCCCCGCCCTCCAGGACGGCAATGGCGGAGTTGGTGGTTCCGAGGTCGATGCCGACGGCACGTGCCATGGGTGCTCCTTGATGTCTCGTAGTATTGAAGTTGAGTGGTATGCACTCAGGATCGCGGTTGAGCGTGGTCTTGTCAACTCCACGCCCCGCAGCCTTGAGTCTGACCGGCTCAACCCCAAACGACCCGCTTCTATTCCACCCCCTCATCGCTCTCCTCCCTCTCCTCCCCCTCCTCCCTCACCCTCGCTCTCCCTCACCGAGTTCGGTCGATATAACCAACGAGATCGGTCGATATAACCAACGAGATCGAGGGTGAAGGAGCAGCCATGACGTCATTGAAGGATCTGGACCGCGGCCCGGGTCAAGAGGGAGAAATCGGGCAATCAACCCTCACAACCGGAGCCCGGCGCCCACCGCCTTAAGCATCGTCCCCACCGTGTTAAGCGCTCCCTTGCGCGGCAGCTGTGCAAGCTCCTTCAGCCGCGCAGGGATCAGGCGGGCGTGGCCGCTGCCCGCCGCATGGGCGATGGCCAATGCCAACAGCGGATGGGTGTCCAGTGCACTGTGCCCCAAATCAGCGACCGGCGCTAGGACCGTGTCGGGAGCCAGGGCGACGATCTGCTGGGCGACCGGGCGAGGAGTGCGCAGGTCCCGCTCCCCGGAGACGACGACGGTCGGGAAGTCGTAACCGGACACGGCGCGACGCAGATCCACGGGGGTTCCGCGAAAATCGGGCGCCCGCGTGGCGGCCTCGGCGGAGACGAGCTGGGGATCCAGCGGTCCACCGTCCGGGGGCAGCCCGTAACCGAGCTCGCCGTAGGCTATGCCGCATACGAGATCCGGCTCCACCACGGACGCAATCCCCTCATCGATCTCCTCGCGTCCGCCCCACACCAGCGTCTCCCACAGCCATCCCATGCGCCCGTCGAGCCAGGCGTCGACCAGCGCCTGGAGCGCCTGCACGCCCGCGACCTCGTAGACCGCCGGGATCACCTGGGCGAGCTCGTCGGCCGGCCGGGTCTCGGCCAGCGCCCGAATCTGTGCGGCGACGGCGCGGGTTGCGGCGTCGTCGCCGTCCCACAGGAGACGACGCCGGCATTCACGGGTTGCGGCCAGGTCGCCGACCGGATCGAGTATGGGTGAGTCGAGCACGAGCGCCTGCACCCGTTCGGGGTGCCGCACAGCTAACAGTTGCGCCAAATAGGTGCCGTAGCTAGCCCCAAGGACCGTGACCCGCTCCACGCCCTCGGCGTCGAGCACGGCCGCGAGATCGTCGGCCGCCTCCACACCGGTCACGTCCGATACCAGCAGGTCGGTGCCGGTGCTGTCACGCCGGGACCTGCCCACACCGCGGTGCTCGACCATGAGCAGGTCCATGCCGCGCCGAGCCGCCTGGGCCCGCAGCCCCGCATACGGAGTGAATGACGATAGCCCGGGGCCGCCGGGAATCACCAGCGTTGGACTGGCCGACCTCGGCCCACTGCGCAGATAGGCGAGTTCGAACTCGCGCCCGCCCGCAAGTCGCCTGCAAACCGACGTCGCACCCCGCGGAAACACAACCCGCGAGCGCAGCTTCAGTGGTGGCATGCCCGCACCCTACCAACCCGCACGAATAAGCGGCTGACCGAGGGACGGTAGGCGGAGGAGCGCCGCGCGCCGGGCAGCGCAAAACAAAAGTCTGACAAACGATTTCATGACAACGCGGCCCGAGGGGGTCTAGGCTGCGACATGTAGTGCATGTCACTTCCCCTTCCATCTCGACGAGGAGTTCCCTATGGCGAATCCACCAACCGCAGCCGCACCCTCAGCGGGCAGACGCGCCACCCAGGAGGAGATCGACGCCTTCTTCGCGCCGCCCACCAAAGAGGTGGGGCCGTTCTTCATCGCCGCCTACCTTGCCGCCCAGCTCTTCTTCTTCATCGCCCTCATGGGACCGGCGATTGTGTCGATCCAGAACAAGGCCATTGCCATGTTCCCGGACGACACCGCCGCCCAGGCCGGCGCCGTCTCTCAGATCGCCGGCCTGGGTGCCTTGGGTGCGGTCTTCGCCAATGTGATCTTCGGGCAGATCTCCGACCGCACCATGTGGCGCTGGGGACGCCGCCGCCCCTGGCTGGTGATCGGCATGCTGGGCATGACCGTCGGCCTGGTCATCATGGGACTGACCAATACCGTCCCACTGGTCGCGATCGGTTGGCTCATCGCGCAGATCGGCGCCAACGCCGCCCTGGCACCCTTCGTCGCAGTGCTGTCCGACCAGGTGCCGGAGTTCCAGCGAGCCCGTATCAGCTCCATGATCTCCATCGCCCAGAACCTGGCCATCCTTATCGCCACCTACCTCTCCAACGGTCTTAAGAACAACCTTGAGGTCCTGTACATCGCCCCGGCCATCCCGGCCATCCTGTTCATGACCTTCTTCGCGTTCGTCCTGCCGGACAAGCAGCTGACCATTAAGCCCCCGCGGCTGGACTTCATCGGCCTGCTCAAGACCTTCTGGGTCAACCCGATCGCGCATCCCGACTACGCTCTGGCCTGGGCCGGGCGTTTCCTCATCACCCTTTGCTCCTTCGCCTTCACCACCTACCGCCTGATGTACTTGGTCAACCGGGTCGGCCTGACGAGGGACGACGCTCTGGGCGTCATCGCGACATCCGTGCTCATCTACACGATTGCGCTCATGGCCGCCAGCTTCGTGGGCGGGCAGCTGTCCGACCGACTCCACCGCCGCAAGGCCTTTGTCTTCGCCGCCTCGGCCCTGTTCGGCGTCGGCACCCTCATGCTGGCACACACCACCACAGTTTCAGGCTTCTACATGGTGGAAGCCGTCATGGGCCTGGCCTACGGCGTCTACATCTCCGTTGACCTGGCCCTCGTGGTGGACGTCCTGCCCAACCCGGACAACGCCGGCAAGGACCTGGGTGTGTTCAACATCGCCAACGCCCTGCCGCAGTCGCTCGCCCCGTACATGGCGCCTTTCTTCCTGGGCATCGGCTCAGCCGACAAGACGAACTACCCGGCGCTGTGCTACTTCGCCGGTATCTGCGCCATAGTTGGCGGCGTGCTGGCCATCTTCATCAAGAAGGTGAAGTAGCCGCACCAGCTGCGGCCGCCGCCCGGTAACGGACGGACGGCCGGCAAAGCGCCCGGTGGCACCCCGGCTCACAGCCGGCGGCACCACCGGGCGCCGTTGTTCCCCAGGATGGACGGACACTCAGCTGACCCATATGCGGCACTGGTAACTTGGCTACGCAAGGCTCACTGCGTCGACACAGCATTCGACGCAGCGCCGCCGTCGCAGCACAGCCAGCATCCGCGCCCGAAGGAGCCCCGTGTCCACCCGTCCAACCGTCCCTTCCGGCTCGCTCTCCGGCCTCAGCCGCCTGCGCCGCCGTTGGGAGTTAGGCTACGGCGCCTGGATCCTGGGCATGGCGGTTTTTGCCACCTGGACGGTCCTAGTGCACGCCGGCTACACCGACCGCCTCGACGTCACCCTGACCGCGCCCCCGCTGCCGCCCCGATCGGGCCGAGGGCAGGTACTTGAGGCGATCTCGCTGCTCACCCACCCGCTGCTGATCTACACGGCTATCGGGTTCGCCGCAATCATCGCCTACCAGCAGCGCATGCGGCGCCTGGCCACCGCCCTGGTGACCTCCCTGTTCGGCCTGCCGCTGCAGATAGTCATCGCCACCTGGATCGACCACGCCCGCCCCTCCTCCGCCTTCGCCGATTCGCTGTCCTACCGCGGCTTCGCCTACCCCGCCGGACACGCCGTCGCCATGACTGTGGCCGCATGGGTGCTGGTCACCCTCACCCGGGCCCGACGCCGCCCCACCTCCCAGGTGCGCCTGTGGCGGGGAGCCGGTGTTCTCGCCGTCGTCTTGACCTGCATGAGCCAGTGGGCCATGGGGCTGCAGTCCGTATCCGATCTGCTAGGAGGAGTTCTGCTGGGCGCCACCGTGGCCAACCTCGCCCTGAGCGTGGGCGGGGTCGAGGAGATCCTGGCCTCCTGGGCGCATATCGGTCTGCCACCGACCACCGTGGACAAACGTGCCGCCATCATCTACAACCCCACCAAGTTCGACGACCTCTCTCTACTGCGCCGCCGTGTGGAGTCCAAGGTGCTGGCAGCCGGCTGGCAGCCCACGCTCTGGTTGGAGACCACTCCCGACGACGCCGGCCACGAGCAGGCGCGGCGCGCCCTGGACGCCGACGTCGACCTGGTGCTGGCAGCTGGCGGAGACGGCACCGTGCGCGCCGTCGCCGGCGAGCTGGCGGGAAGCGAGGTGCCCATGGCGCTACTTCCCGCAGGCACCGGCAACCTACTGGCCCGCAACCTGCAGGTGCCGTTGGATGCCGATGCCGCCCTGCGGCTGGCGCTTTCCGGAACCACCCGGGCCATCGACGTGGTGCGCTGCACCTGGGACGGGGGCACCGACCTCTTCGTGGTGATGGCCGGGCTCGGTCTGGATGCGCGCATCATGGCCGACACCAGCGACGACCTTAAGAAGGTGATCCGCTCCGGCGCCTATGTGCTGGCCGCCGTGCAAAACGCGGTTCCGCGCCCATTCGCCGTCGATGTGGAGCTCGACGGCGACGCGGGCGCCTTAGCCGAAGCCGGCGGGCAGCGGGTGGTGATGGCGCTGCTGGGCAACGTCGGCACAATCACCGGCGGGATGACGATCTTCCCGCAGGCCGTGCCCGACGACGGGCTTGTGGACCTGCTGCTGACCGGTCCCAACCGGGTGGCAGACTGGGCGAAGGTCGGTGCCGGTCTGTTGATCGGCCAGGACGTGGACGGTGTCAGCCACCACCAGGCCCGCAAGTTGACCCTGACCACCCCCGAGCCGGTACCCTTCGAGCTCGACGGCGACCCCGTGGGCCGCACCCGGAAACTGGTGGCCCAGGTCGAGCCCGGCGCCCTACACATAGTCGTCCCCTCCCCCGAGTTCGGTCGAAATAACCATCGAGTTCGGTCGAAATAACCGTCGAGTTCGGTCGAAATAACCGTCGAGTTCGGTCGAAATAACCGTCGAGTTCGGTCGAAATAACCGGCTCTTCCGGTTTAAGGGTGTTGGCGGTGGTGGTGTAGGCCCTGTCGGCTGCCGGCCGCGTACTTGGACCGCGTTCCTGCGGTTGGACCGGGCTTCTGCGCTTGGACCGGGCTTCTGCGCTTGGACCGGGCTTCTGCGCTTGGACCGTCTGAGAGTGCGTTTCAGGTGGTCCAACCGCAGCCCGGTGGTCCATCCGGGTGGGCATGCTGATTCAGACCGGTGCGGTTACCTTGGACACCGGCACATCCAAGGCCAACGGTCAAGATGCCGTAGTCCGCATACGTGGTCAACAGCCTGCCCAGCCGGTCTGGGGCCCGGCTGGGCCGCGGGCCCGGTTCGTCGTCAAAGGCGTTCCAGCCGATCGAACAAGGGAGGCCCCGGCCGGCAACCAGACGCCCCGACCCGCCCACCACACCAGGGCGGAAGGCCAGCACCTGAGAGCCAAAGCGCCCAGAATCGACACAAACACCCCGCCCCCGCCCAGCCCACACCCTCAGACTCGCTGAAACCATGCGGACCTAGTGGGCCGCTTCAGATGCGAGAACATCGTTCGTGCCGAATCCGGACACTTCCCCCACCCCGCCAGCCCCACCAACCGAACTCGATCGTCATATCTACCGAACTCGATGGTCATATCGACCGAACTCGACGGTAACGTCGACCGATCTCAACGAGTTGGGAGGCGGGCGCCGACACTCATCTCACCCGGCACTCGTCCCACCCCCACTCATCTCACCCGGCACTCGTCCCACCCCCACTCATCTCACCCGGCACTCATTTAAACTGGGGCGATCCGCCGTCGACTACAGGCATGACCACAGGCAGGAGCCCCATGCGTTCACGACTCACCGTCGCACTGGGCCGTACGGCCCGCACCCTGGCCCGTCTACGCGGCGGCGGTTCCGGTGGCACCGCCTTCCCTGGCCTGGTCATGGAGCGCGCGGACCCCGGCTTCCTCGCCCGCACCCTGGGCCAGCTGCCGCACGGGGTGGTGCTGGTCTCCGGCACGAACGGCAAGACCACTACCACCAAGATGGTGGTGCAGCTGCTGCGCGACCAGGGCCTGAAGGTATTCACCAACCGCACCGGCTCCAACTTCGTGCGCGGCGTGTTGGCGGCCCTACTCACCGAGGTCGACGCCGCCGGCCACCTGGACGCCGACGTCGCCGTGCTCGAACTCGACGAGGCGCACGCCGTCCACTTCGTCCGCGCCGTTAAGCCGCGAGCCGCCCTCATGCTAAACGTCATGCGCGACCAGCTGGACCGCTTCGGCGAGATCGACTACACGGCCTCCCTGCTGCGCCAGGCCGCCCTGTCCACGCGCGACGTGGTGGTGGTCAACGCCGACGATCCGCGCCTGAACGGGGAGCGCTTCCTGGAGGGACTATCCGCCCGCACTGCTGCCTTCGGGGTGGGCCCCGCCCTGCGCTCGGTGTTCCTGTCCGACGACGATCTGCGCGCCGAGCAGGCCGCCACCGCCGACGACCGCGCACCTAACGACGACGACGCACCCGATTCCGCCGCCGCACCCGGGGCACTCGCGGACGCCGCGGCCGAGTCCGACGCCGACCGGAACGCTCTCGCCTCTCCCTGCCCGGCGCCGCGCGTGCGCCTGGTGGCACTGGCCGGCAACGAGGCCTCCATTGAGGTTGACGGCGCTGAGCACCGGGCGACCTTCGCCATCCCAGGCATCCACAATGTGCTCAACGCCTGCGCCGCTCTGACCCTGGTGCTGGAGGTGCTCGGGGACCGGGCCGACCTGCCCCGTCTGCTAGACACCCTGGCCGAGATCCGCCCGGCCTTCGGCCGCGGCGAGGTCATCACCCTGGATGGTCGCCCGGTGCAGCTGGCCCTGGTGAAGAACCCGGCCGGCTTCCGCATGAGCCTCTTGTCCGCCCCCACCGCCCGGGCCGACGCCACTGCCCTGGCCGACGCCGCGCGAGCCGGCGCCACCAGCCGCGCCGACACTGCAACCGCCGCGAACCGGCCTCGGCCCGACGAGCTGATCATGATCGCCATCAATGACGAGTACGCCGACGGCCGTGACATGTCCTGGCTGTGGGATGTGGACTTCACCTCCCTGAAGCGGGCCGGGGTCGCCGTCGTCACGGGCGTGCGCGCCTGGGACATGGCGCTGCGGCTGCGCTACGACGAGGTGCCCGTCGACGTCGTCGAACCGGATCTGGAGGCCGCGCTGGACGCCCTGCGCGAGCGGGCCGCCGCCGCGGACCGCCCCATGCGCATTTACACCAGTTACACCGCCATGCTGGCGCTGCGCGCCCGCCTCGGGAACCTGACCGAAGTCGAGGAGGTCATGAAGTGAGCACCGCACCCACCGTCTACCCCCATACCGGCGACGGCCCTGCCCGCGGCCGCATCCGCGTGCTGCAGCTGTATCCGCGGGACATGAACATCTACGGCGACTGGGGGAATCTGCTCACCCTGGCCCGTCGTGGGCAGTGGCACGGCTACGACGTCGAGCGCTTCTCATACAACCCCGGCGATGAGTTGCCGCAGGAGGTCGATCTGGTGCTGGGCGGCGGCGGCCAGGACTCCGGGCAGGAACGCATCAAGGACGACCTGGTGCGGATCGGCCCGTGTCTGCGGCAGTGGGCGGCGGATGGCGTGCCCATGCTGGTCATCTGCGGCCTGTACCAGTTGTTCGGGCACCGCTTCGTGACCGGTGAGGGCTCCCAGATTCCCGGGATCGGGCTGCTGGACGCCGAGACAACGGCCGGGCCGGGGCGGCTGATCGGCAACATTGTGCTGGACTCCCCCGAGTTCGGCCGGGTGGTCGGCTATGAGAACCACTCCGGGCTGACCACGCTCGGCCCCGGCGCCGAGCCTTTGGGGGCGGTGCGCTTGGGCGATGGCAACAACGGCAAGGACGGCGTGGAGGGTGCCCGGTTCAAGCACGTGATCGGCACCTACCTGCACGGCCCGCTGCTGCCGAAGAACCCCGCGGTGGCCGACTGGCTGCTTGAGCGGGCGGTCGAGCTGCGTGGCGGGGCCTGGGATCCGCTGCCGATCGACGACGCCGATGCCCGCCGTGCCAGCAACGTCGCCGCCTCCCGGCCGAGGTGACGCGCTGTGGCCACGCCTGAGTTCATTATCGAGCTGCGCAAGAAGATCGGGCACGACCAGTTGTGGCTGCCCGGCGTCAGCGTCGTGGTAGTGGCGCCGGACGGTCGGCTGCTGCTGGGTCAGCGCTCAGACAACGGCGCGTGGGCGGTGGTCTCCGGGATACCCGAGCCTGGCGAGCAGCCGGCTGCCGCGGCAAGGCGCGAATGCCTGGAGGAGACCGGCGTCGACCCGCAGATTATCGGGGTGGCCGGGGTGAGCGCCGGGAAGCCGCACACCTTCCCCAACGGGGACCGTTGCGTGTTCATGGATATCACCTTCGCCGCCCGAGCGGATGCCGCGCAGGTCGAGCAGGCACATGTGGCCGACGATGAGTCGACGGCGGTGGGCTGGTTTGCTCCGGACGCGCTGCCGACCCCGCTGGTCGCCTCGACCCCGGGGCGCATCGACACCGCTCTGGCGTGGCTCGCGTTTCCCGAAGTCGGTCCAAGTTTCCGGTGACGGGCTCCGTGACGCGCTCCCGCTGACGGACGACGGCACGGTGCGGTCAGCCGACGCGGCGCCCAGGCGCGCTTCAGCTGGCGGACCACGGCGCGGCGTCGCTGTTACGAGCCTTTGTCCTCTACTGCGAGCTTTTGTCGCCTACTGCGAGCTTTTGCACCCTGGTGTATGGCAAATATCCGCACACCAGGGTGCAAAAGCTCGCAACAGACGGAGCCACGCCCTCCAGTCAGGTGCTCACGCACTCGTCAGTCGGGTCAGACGTCGATTGTGCGTAGGAGTTGGGGTTCTGGGAGTTGGCCGTTGATGATGTAGTCGCGGAACACGGGCACTGCCTGTTCGCCGGTGAAGATCTCCTCGGGGTGCAGGTCGATGGTGTAGGGCTCGGGCGAGCCGTTATCCCAGGACAGCGGCATCCACCGGTCGGGGTCCGCAACCGGTTCACGCTCCAACACGTAATGAACATACGAGCCATCCGGGTCGGGTACGCGGGCCTCGATCGTCATCGCCCGATTAGACCCAGCCGCCTGCATATACCGCATCCGCTCCGGATCATCATCAGCCAACTCATCAGGAAACCTCACCCCCTCGGGAAGAGGTTGAACCCCTAAAGAAAAATAGGCGCCTTCAGTGAGGTACGTGGGGTAGGTGAGCTGTCTTTGCATCTGGTCGGCGATCATCTCCGGAGTCTGACGAACCTTGAATCGCTCCCCTCGCCCGTGACGAGCATCCGCATTCCAAGTTACGAAGTAATTCACTATTCGCTTCCTTTCATGCTCTGAGGCGGTTGGTCAGTATTGTCTGGGTGCTTGAAGAACTTCAACATCGGTGTTTTCGATGATGCGTCCGTCCGGCAGCGTCACCCGGGCGGGGTTGTCCGGCGAGACCAGGTTGTCGAATGCTTCTTGTTGTCCTCCGTAGCGTGCGCTGCCGGGCTTGAGTCAGGCAAGACGGGATGGCCCGCCCCGGGGCGCGTGTCAGCGCCCGGGGCGGGCCTTGGAACCACAGTCGGTGGGGCTGGAGCGGGGGTTCAGGCGTTGGTGGGCCAGGTGTTCAGGATGGTGGGGTAGGTGTCGGGAGTGCCGTAGGTGAACACCGCACCGTTAGCGGTCGGGGAGGAGGCCGTGGCCAGGGCACCGGCCTGCGCCCAGTGGGGTGAGGTGGTGGGGAAGAACAGCTTCCACCCCTGCACATAGTCATACGGCTCAGGATGATCCTTGACAGGATGCCCCCGACGCCGAAGGGCGCCGATCTCCGGCTCCAGGATGTCCGCACCCAAGGCGACCAGACGATCGGCGAACGCGCCGTTGGTGGCTATGAGTTCAGCGAACTCACTACTATGGAAATCAAGCTCCACGTGACCCTTATCGGGCTGCCAGCCACCGATCGCAATGCTGATGGAGGCGCCGTCGGCGCGGTCCACATCCCCGGAGAACAAAGAGAACATCACGCCGGACAGGTCGGGCTCGATGTTGGCGTGCATGACGGCGAGGAACTCCTCCAGGGTGGTGATCTCGGGGTTCGCCGCGGCCTTCGCCTTGACGTGATTGGCTTGCCGCCAGGGATTCAGGGTGGGGTGCAGGCCCCGCAACTGCTGGATCAGCTCCCAGGACCGCCCGGCCTCCTCCTCCATATGCTCTTCCTGCCCCGGACGATGCATCCTGAACGCAAGCTCCCACTTCACGGTCATCAGTAGGTGTCCCTTCCCTCGTGTTCCTTGTCTCGGTTAATGGTATCAGAGGTGAATGCGCCCGGTGTGGGTTAGAAGTCCGGTGGGGTGTGCACCAACTCAATCCCAGCAGGGAATCGCCCTTTGCTTTGCAAGTCTTTGAGTAGGTCGAGCATTTCGGGTTCGGCCACATGCCAGCGTATAGGCGTATTGGCGCCAACCGCCCGCACTGCCCCTACCTGTCTCCGCGCAGACTTTACCAACTCGTTTATGACCTTGTTGCCGAATGGGGTTTGGGTGAGGTTGTAGTAGGAGCCTTTGGCGTCGTGGAGGATACCGTCGTAGAAGCCGTCGAACTCCACGCCGTCGACGTAGTAGGAGTCCTCAATAGTCACGCCGGTGACCTGCTCCTCATACGCCTGGGAACGATTAGACTTACTATGATTCTTACCCGGCCCCCACTCGCCCGGACCACCATCACTAGCACCACGGGTGGGCTTGCGCACACCCGGATAGTGATTCCCGTCCCGCGGCACATAAGGACAATCAGCCCCCTTACCTCCACGCGGACGCCCACCACTGCTGCCGGTGCCCGTCCCGCCGCCTTTAGGACGGGACGGGGTGCTGGAGGCCCGTGAGGCCCACGGGCTGCGGGGCGCGCGAGGTGTGGTGCCGGCGGTGGCCAGGGCGGGGCGGGGTCCGAGGCTTTTCAGGCCGTCGGACAGGTTGTCCATCAGCGTGTTGGCCCGTTTGAACAGCTTCCCCAGGCTGGAGGCGGACTTGACCACCGCGGTGACCTCACGACGCAGACGGGCCGCCCACTTGGACACATCCTTCATCAGTGACGGCGCCGCCCAGATCGCCGCCAGCCCCGCGGTCGCCACCGTGGCCGCCAACTTGATACTCAGCTTCGCCAGCACATCGGCGATCGCGTCACGCACCATGTCATGCACGACCTGCACGATCACCGACGCCACCGTCAACCCCTTGGAGACAGCCTCCGCCAACGACGCCACCAACGACAACCGCACCGCATTATCCAACTGAAACGACTTATACGCCCTCACCGCTTCGGAGGACTGCCCGCCCAGCCGCACCCTAATGGAGTCGGTCAGATCCGTGCTGCACGTGTCCAGCTTGGCGGCGATATTCGCCCACGTCCCCGCACCCGCAGCCACCTGCCCCGGATGACCGGTCAGCTCATACAACCAGGTCTTGAGCGGATCCAGATGCTCAATCGCCCACCCGATCACCGTGCCCAGCGCCTCACCAATCGGATCAGTAACCAACGCCACCGCATCCGCCGCCGTACCGAACCCCGCAAGCGCATCATCCACCCACGAATCCGTCTTCAACGCATCAACAACATCCTGACCATCCTCAACCAGACGCAACCCCGACAACCCCGTCGACGTCTCCTGCGCCTCCACCACCAACGAACCACCACCGGCGTAACCACCGCCCGAGAAAACGCCGGTACCGCCCCCGTACTCCCCGACAGGCAAACCACCACCAGTACCATCACCGGCGCCGAAGCTGCCACCCCGACCACCAAAACCACCACCGGTGCCGCCGAAGCCGCTGCTACTACCAGACCCGGCAGTAGCAGTAGCAGTGGCAGGACCGCCGGTGGCGTCGTCAGGCACGGCGGCCGCGGCGCGCCGACTCCGGGTGTAGTCATCACCCAGCATCTCGTCGTACTTGTTCACAGGGACACCCTCCAACTCAGGTCACTAACACAGGACGCGGTCGTCGTCCCCTTCACCAGCCGCCCAGGGCCCGAGCCCCGGCGGCCGACTCGGCGTCGGTCTCATCCAGCGCCTGCGCCACGGTGCGCAGATCCACACCCGCACCCTCTGATTTGCTTCAGCGTTCGTGTCCGGTTTTGGGCTGAGGATCAGACCGCATGGGTAGGGTCTTCGTGACACCTTGAGGAGGGTGCGCGATGAGCAGTGATGCTGACACGACGAGGGGTTCTGGGCGTCGGGCCAAGGTGTTCTTGTCGCCTTCGCAGAAGTATGAGATCTACGTAAGGCTGATGCGAGAGGAGGTCACGGTGGGGGCGGCTGCGACCGAGGCCGGAGTGGACCGCTCCACGATCGTGAGGCTGCGGCAGGTCGCCAGGCAAGGCGCCTTGGACGCGTTGTCGGCTTCGCGTCCGGGTTCGTCTGGCAAGTCGGCTCGTGATGTCGAGCTTGAGCAGGCCAGGGCCGAGATCGACCGCTTGACCCGTACGGTGACGGAGCAGGCGGTGAAGTTGGTGGTGCTGGAGAAAAAAGGGGGCTCGGTCTGATGCCCGGTGCCCCGGTCCCCGCCCGGGTGGATGCGCCCGTCAAACAGGGGCTTTTGGAGCTGGTGGACTACGCCACCGGTCAGGGCTGGACCGTGGCTAAGGCCTGTGAGGTCCTGGGACTGGCCGAGCGACGCTACCGGCGCTGGAAACGGCGCCAGAACGGGGTAGGACTGGCCGACGCCCGGCCTGGCGCCGCTGTCAATGCCCTGATGCCGTGCGAGATCGAGGCGATTGTGGACGCCTTCGAGACTTTCGGTGAGAAGGACTTCTCTCACCGTCGCCTGGCTCACCGAGGCTCCTACAACGGGTTGTTCTGGGCGTCGGCCTCCACCGTCCGCAGGGTCCTGAATGACCACGAGCTTCGGTTCAGGCATCCCGCCCGGCCAGCGCGCTCCAAGCGTCGTCCGTTCCCCGACTGGGCGACGTACAAGCCCAACTCGATCTGGATCTACGACTCCACTCACTTCACCGCCTGCGGCATGACTGTGCTGATCATCGAGGATCTGGTCTCACGCAAGTGGATCACCCATGTGGTCTCCAGCGAGGAGACCCACCACCAGGTCCGCCTCGCCTTCGAGCAGGCCCTGGACGCCGAAGGCCTGCTCGAGGCCGCCCTGGAACGAGCCCAGGCCCTGAAGCGCCAGCTGACGCTTGACGGAGACGATGAACTGACCCCGATCCTGTTGGCGGTGTCCGACAACGGCTCCCAGATGATTGCTGCCAACACCCGCAGGTTCATGGCCATGGTCGCCATCGCCCAGCACTTCGGACGGCCGGCGACACGCGGCCGACCAGGCCCGGGGTCGAGTCCCTCAACGGAACACTCAAGGCCGAGTGGCCTCACCTGCTGGCAATCACCGATCCCGCTGTCCTGAGGGCCGAACTCGACTCTGTGCGCACCGAGTACAACAGCCAGCGCTTGCACTCCGGAATCGGCTACGTCACACCCCTGGACGAGCACACCGGGCGCGGGCCGGCCATCCGCAAGGCCCGCCAGGAAGGCCTGAAACGGGCCGCTCAGCAGCGCCTTGCCTACAACCGCAAACAACGAGACAATCAAACCAACCAAGAAGACCACGATGATGTCTGATCCAACCGCCCCAAGCGGACATTAACGCTGAAACAGGTCACCCTCCACACTCTCACCCACAGCCACAACCACCGTATTCACAGCCGTAGACAACAACGCATACGCCGGCACGAACAACGGCGAGCACAACGTCCCAAACGCATCACCCGGCAACGCCTGCCCCGCAGCATCCACCGCCACACTCACGCCGTCGGCCACACCCAAAGCATCACCACCACCCGAACGCAGCACATCAGTATCAACACCAATACCAGACCCGACACTCACAACAACCAACTCCCCACCAACCAGAAAAAAAAGAAGACACTCACTCAGACACACCAGCCGACACCACGGCATCACCGCCTCCCCGACCCACCCGAAGCGTCCGGGCCGTCCCACCCCGGAGGCCGCACCGGCAAAGGCGTCACCATCCACGCCGGCCGCCCACCAGAAGACGCATCACCACCAGGCCGCCCACCAGAAGCGCTGCCAGCAGGCCGGGAACCCGCATTCCCACCCGCCCCGACACCAGTAATGGACTGCTCATACTCCTCCAACACCTGCCTACCCAGGACAGAATCCGCACCCAGCGTCTCATCAACCACCAACCGCACCTGCTCACCCGCCCGCCTACGCGCATCAGCCATCGCCATCATCACCGCATCCGACAAACCCCGCAACGACAGGCCCTCACTGGCAGGCAAGAACGTGATCCCCAACAACCGGCCCGCCACATCAACCTCCACACTCACCTCACGCCCCCGCGAGGAACCCTTAACCCGGATACCCTCAGCCCGCTCCCGCATCCGCACAGCCGCCCGCGCATCACGCTGCGACCGCTCCACATCCGCATGAATCCGCGCCAAACGCTCCTCAAGCGAAACCTCATCCCAACCCACACCCACGACAGTAACGACCCCATAACCCCCACACCACCCAAACCCTATGTGACACCCACCACAACACACCCTTCGGAGCCACCCACCAACACACCCCCCAGCCACATGATTTTCCGCAAGCGCTTACCACAGCCTATCTTTGACTGCGCGAGTTGGCGCCGGCGCCCACCCCGCATAGCGACCCGTCCGGTTAGCCCGGGCCTGCACCGACCGACCCGCACCGCGAGCGCCATCAGGAGCAAGGAGATCAACATGGCCGCATCCACCACGGCCAACAAAGCACCATCCGGGCCCACAGCCGCAACGGTGCCCCTGCCCGCCCTGCGGCGCGGCACGCGCGCCCGCATCACCGCCGTATCCGCCGATCGCGGCGAGGCCCTCGCCCGGCGCCTGGCCGACCTCGGCTTCGAGCCCGGCCGCGTGATCAAGGTGGGCCGCCGCGCCCCGCTGGGCGACCCGACGGTTTACCACGTGGCCGACTACGAGATCAGCCTGCGCCGCCGCGACGCAGAGCTAGTGTCCGTGGACGTTCTGGCACCCGCCTACGCAGCACCCGCCTGCGCAGCACCCGCCTCACCTGATCCGGCGCCACCGATGGCCGCTGCACCGGAGGCCACACAATGAGCACCACCGTCCAGACCGGCCCCGCCGCAGGCAAGACGGAGATTCCCATCGGAGCTCCCGCAGACCTGCCCGCCTGCCACGAGCCCTCCTGCCACGGAGGCTGCGCCAACCACGACGCCGCCTCCGGCCCCATCGACGCCAGCGCCGCCCGCATCGCCCTGGCGGGCGCCCCTAATGCCGGCAAGACCTCCATTTACAACACGCTCACCGGCCTGCGCGCCAAAACCGGCAACTATCCGGGCGTCACCGTCTCCCGTTCCCTGGGCACCTGCCACCTCTCCGACGCAGACACCGACACCGACGAACATGCCGCCGCGCTCACTCTGGAGGACCTGCCGGGCGCCTACTCGCTGGAGCCGATCAGCCCCGATGAGAGGGTCGTGTACGACGTCCTGACCGGCCACTGCGACGGCGTCGCCCCGCCCGACGCGCTGCTGGTGGTCGTGGACGCCACCACCCTGTCCCGCTCCCTGGGCTTCGTCGCTCAGGCCCTGGCCCTGGGCCTGCCCACCGCCCTGGCGGTCACCATGACCGACGAGCTGACCCGCCGCGGCGGCCGGGTCGACGTCGAGGCCCTGGGCGCGGCGCTCGGCGTGCCCGCGGTGCGGGTGATCGGCAACCGCGCCACCGGTATTCCGCAGCTGCGGCGCACACTCGCCTCCTGGCGCGACTGGTCACTCACGCCCATCGCGCCGCCTACCGGCGGCCCGGAGCGCACCTCCTGGGTGGAATCAATCCTGGCCGCCGCCGATTACACCGCCCCCGTGCCCGACTCGCGCACCGCCGCCGTCGACCGGGTGCTGCTGCACCCGCTGTGGGGCACGCTGGTGTTCTTCGCGCTCATGTTCACCTTCTTCCAGGCGATCTTCACCTGGGCCGCCCCCTTCCAGGAGGCCATTGAGGCCGGCTTCGGTGCCCTGGGCGACGCCGTCCACACCTGGCTGGACGGCCCCGCACCGCTGCTGGCGGGGCTGGCGGCCGACGGCGTGATCGGCGGCGTCGGCGGAGTGCTGGTGTTCCTGCCGCAGATCGCCATCATGTTTCTGCTGATCGCCCTGATGGAGGGCGTGGGCTACATGTCGCGCGCCGCCTTCCTCATGGACCGGGTGATGAGCCGGGCAGGACTGGAGGGGCGGGCCTTCGTGGCGCTGCTGTCCTCCCTGGCCTGCGCCATCCCCGGCATCATGGCCACCCGCACGCTGCCCAGCGCCAAGGACCGCCTGGCCACCATGCTGGCGGCGCCGCTGATGACCTGTTCGGCGCGCCTGCCCGTGTACATCATCATGATCTCCCTGCTGGTCGGCCCCGAGCAGCGCATCGGCCCCTTCGGGGCGGCGGGCACGATCATGTTCGGCCTGTACCTGGCCGGGGCGGTCGCGGCCATGCTGGCCGCCCGGGTGGTCAAGCGCCTGACCGACCGCGGCGGCGTGCTGCTGCCCTTCTACATGGAGATGCCGCCCTACCGGCTGCCGCGCGCCCGCACGGTGGCCCTGATGGTGTGGGACGCCTGCAAGGGCTTCCTGAAGAAGGCGGGCACCATCATCCTGGCGGCCACCATCCTGGTGTGGGTGGGGCTGAACGTGCCCGCCCGCTCGGAGGCGGAGTTCACCGCCCACTGCGATGCCAGCGCCGAGTGCGCGGTTCTCGCCGCCGCCGCGGCCGACCCCGCCTCCTCCACGGTGCTGGACGACGACGACGCGATCGTGACCGACCCCGAACAGCTGCAGGCGCTGCTGGACGCCCAGCGCACCAGCTACACCATGGACTCCTCGCTGGCAGCCTCCGTCGGCAAGGCAATCCAGCCGGTGTTCGAGCCGCTCGGCTTCGACTGGCGGATCAATGTGGCAGTCATGTCCTCCCTGGTGGCCCGGGAGACGGCGGTGGCCACGCTCGGCCAGATCGCCGCCGCCGGGGATCCGGAGGAGCCGGGCGCACAGCTGGCGGCCATGACCTACTCCGAGGACACGCTGGTGGCCCGCGCTGGCGAGCCTCTGTTCAACCCGGCGACGGTCGCGGCGCTGCTGGCATTCTTCGTCTTCGCCATGCAGTGCATGGCCACCGCCGGGGCGATACGCCGCGAGACCGGCACCTGGAAGTGGTCGGCGATCGCCTACGGCTACCTGTTCGTGCTGGCGTGGGTGGCCGGGGCCGCCGCCCACGCCGTCGTCGCCGCCCTCATTTAACCCGGACCCGGCGACCGGCCCCACACCCCGCCCCTCACCGAGATCGGTAGAAGTTACGTACTGAGATCGGTTCGGCGGACGCGGCCAGGCCGTGCATCCGCCGCACCGAAACTACCCGGACCCATCCTTTGCCCCTTGTACTCATGACGGTAGCCTGGACGCAGGAGAGGAGCCTCGAGATGGTTGTAAGGACCGTTCCGATTGTTGATGTTGAGCAGTCGCTCGCGTTGATCGAGAAGGGCCAGCAGCTCGCCGGTCACTTCCCGGATGCCGAAGACATGGGGCGCGCGCGCCGGATCCTGACGGGCGAGCTGTCGCCGGAGGCGGCGCGCGCAGAAGTTCGGGATGCGCTGGCGCGACTTAGCGCGAACGAGTGTGCTACCGGTCGTGGCTGAGGACGACCGTTACACGATCCCTGGTAGCGGAGGAGTACTCCGCAACAAGCTTGGGTTGATCACGCAGGCCGGTGTCGATCGGGCGATGAACATCAGCGCCTCGGCGGAGTGGGCGATTTTCCAGCTTGAGCCGATCCCTGATCGGCTCGACCTTGATTATCTTCGCTCGATTCATCGGCGTTTCATGAGCCCGGTGCTGGATTGGGCGGGCGAACTGCGGAAGGTAGGAGACGAGGTTGGGGCGGGCGGTACGCCGTTCCAGTACGCACCATCGGAGTTCTACAAGCCGTATCTTGATGCGTTGTTCGGTCGGCTTGCGGAAGAGGACTATCTGGTAGGTCTTCCAGAGAAGGAGTTTGCTGACAGGCTCGCGGATCGCTGGGGGACGCCGACATTCTGTCATCCGTTCCGCGACGGCAACACCCGCTCACAGAGTGCCTACTCGACCGACTCGCGACACGTGCGGGTCACCCTACACCAAGCCACCGAAAGGAGCCGACATGGGCGTTGTCCCCACGCATCCCGTGGCGACCCCGGACCCGGACGTGCTGCGTTGGGTAATCCCCGACGGGCTGCTGGGCTTCTCCGGGTCAGTGGCCCGCGCCCCGCACCTGCTGCAGGCCCTGCTCGACGACGGCACCCTGGCCGGCATTGAGGCGGTGCCCGGGGCGGTGCTCACGCTCCTCGGCGAGGGCCACAGTTGGCAGGCCGACGGCGCCGCAGTGCGCAGCGCCCTGGTGGACGCGCTCGGCGTACCCGGGTCATGGGAGCCGGCGGCTGGCGCCGTCGGGGTGGGGCCGGACGAGGCGTTGGAGGCGGCGGCCCGGGAGATCGCGGCCGGGCCGGTGGGGGCGATCGCCACGGCCCACGGCGGCTCCTTCAACGTGCGGACGGTGGCCGACGGCGTCGTCGAGGTGGCCCTGGAGGGCGCCTGCCGGGACTGCCCGGCGGCCGTGATCACCATGCATGCGCGCTTCGAGCACCTGCTGCGACGCCGCTGCCCGTGGCTGGCGGGCGTGCGCGAGGCGCCGAGGTCCGCAAGCTAGCGGGCTCACCCCGCCCCGGTTACTCGTCACCCTGGCTGCGGGGCGCGCGCGCCGCGGCCACCAGCAGGCCGACGGCCACCGCCGCCGACGCCGCGATGGGGATGGCCCACCACCAGCCGAAGGAGCCGGTGACCAGGGGATTGTTCATTATCAGCGCCGGTTGTGCCCCGAAGCGGCCGAGCAGAGCCGCCACGGCCGTGCACGCCACCACGCTCAGGCCCAGCGGCGCCACCAGGGCGCACTGGCCACGCCTGCCGACGCCATAGTCCCGCGCCTGCATACGCACCGGCCGCAGCCGCCCCAGGAAGGTGATCGCCGCCAGCCCCTGGCCGATCACCGCCACCAGGCTCGCCGCGACCGGCACGGCGAGGGCCTGTCGCGTCAGCTGACGCCGCTCCGGGGAGTCCGGCTCGATGACAAAGGCGTAGCCGGCCCGGGTGATGACGTCGCTGCGGAAGGCATCGCGCTGGTCCTCGGGCAGGGAGCCGAATTCCGGCAGGTAGATCGTGCGCACGTTCGATGGCTCGAGTCCCAGCGCCTCCACCTGCGGATCACCGGCGGCGAGCACCGCGTCGGGCAGCCACTGGATGTCCAGCAGGCTCGACGCAGACAGCCCCGTCACCTCGGCGGTCTCCTCCACCTGGCCCGTGACCGGAGTGAAGAAGACGCGCGTCGCCCTGTCTTCGGCACCCCCGCCTAGCAACTCGGCTGCCGCCGTACCGGCCAGCGCAGAGGCGGGCCCGTCCTCAGCAGCAAGCGCAATAGTCCCCAGGGTGGTGAAGCACATCATGTCGGTGCAGCCAGACTCTCCCGCCGGAGCCACCCGCGGCAGCCGCTCGTCCTCGCGCAACTCGGTGAATACCAGGGCCGACTCCATGGCCTGCGGGTACGCGGCGGTCAGCATGGCGACGTCCTGGATGGTCAGTCTCTCCACCGTCAGCGTCTGATCCTCTCGCCCATCGGTCCCGTTAGCGAAGTGGAGGCTCGCGCTATAGAAGGCGGCGAAGCCGGTGAACATCATGGTGGCCATGAGCACGGGCAGCACCACCGTGAGGCAGTGGCGCACGGCCGTGCCCGCAGTGGGCGTGCGCCGCAGCCACGGCAGGCTGAGCAGCAGCACCGGGGCCGCCAGCGCCCCCACGATCACACCCAGGATGTGACCGGTCAGCACGCGGTGGGGCTCGGCGACGCGCAGGTACACGAGCACCACCGCCGCGATCACGCCCACTGTGCCCAGCGCCACCCCGTAGGCGGGACGCAGGTGCCAGGCCGCGCCCCGGGTGTCGGCCGACCAGCGGCGCAGCCGGTCCGGCAGTGCCCCCACCACGACGGCGAGCAGCAGCCAGGCCAGGATCAGGCCCCCGCTCTGCCACAGTGCCGGGCGGTAGCCGTCCCAGTACTGCCCCAGCGCGGAACCGATCGTCGCATGGCCGAGGCCGAGGGCCACCTGGGCGGCGATGATCCCGAGAACGCTGCCAGTCAGGAGCGTCAGCGGCATGCCCGAGCCGGCCAGCACCGCTGCACGCCGTGGCGTCGCCCCCGCGGCCCGTAGCGCCTCGGCGACGCGCCCGGCATGGGTCCGATCCGCGGCCAGGGCGGCGCCGCAGGCGGCGCCGGCGCTAAGCAGCAGCAGCGCCAGCAGCACCGGAAACCCGGCCAGTTGCCGGGAACTGACCTCCTGCACGGAGGAGTTCACGGCATAGTCGACCCCAGCTACCGTTACCGCACCGCTACCACACTGCTTACCCACCCCGATCTGTTCGCACGGGTCGGCGTCACTGAGCCAAGAGAAGATCGCCGCACCGGCATCGCCCCCCATAACCTCACCGGATACCGCGACGGCCGTGAGCTCGTCCGGGGCGGCGGGATTGCGGGTGATGCCGGTAACCGAGAACTGCGCCACGCCCGCAGGCAAGTCCTCCGAGGTGAACTCCAATCTGTCCCCCACGCTCAGGCCCGTGCGCCGGGCTACCTCAGCGGAGATGGAGGCCTCGCCGTCGGCGCGCGGGTACTCGCCCTGTGCGAGCAGGCCGGTACGGGAGGGTCCGCTCAGCACGGACACCTGCGCATCGGAGGCACCCCGCGGCCCGCTGAGGGCCGCGCTGGCGCGCAGCACCGCCACCGCCTGGCCGTCATCCGCCAGCGCGCGCATATGCTCGGACAGCTCGTCGCTATCGCCGCTGACCTGGTAGCGGTAGCCGCCGAATTCGGCGCGCGCCCCGGCCTCCGCCGTGGCCAGGAACGTGGCCCTGCCGCTCAGCAGCAGAGCACCGAACAGCGCCAGCACGCCGGATAGCAGCAGCGCCGCGGTGAACAGTCCCGGGCGCGCACGTACCGAACCGGTGATCACCCTCAACTGCAGGCGGGTCACCGCTGGGCCCCTCCCGTCATGGCGTCCGCCGAGGGAGGCTCAGCCACGAGATCGTGGTCGTGGATGCGCAGCACCACGTCGGCGTATCCGGCCACCACCGGGTCGTGCGTGGCCACGAGCACCAGCAGGCCGTCGTCGTGGGCCAGGTCGGCGAAGCGCTGGGCGATCTCCCGGGTGGCCTGCTCGTCGACCGCGCCGGTCGGCTCGTCGGCGAGCAGCACCTGCGGAGCGGTGGCCAGTGCGCGGGCGATGGCCACTCGCTGCTGCTCGCCGCCCGAGAGGCTGCCCACTGCGGCGTTGGCCTGCCCGGCGAGCCCGAGCTTGTCCAGCAGCGCAGCGGCATCAGGGAAGGTACCGACGCCGCCACCCGCGGAGGCGAACTCCTGGGCCAGTTTCAGGTTCTCGACCGCGGTCAGATACGGGACCAGCCGGTAGTCCTGGTAGACCTGGGACACGCGCCGGGCACCGCCGGTGCCCGTGAGTTCGATCGTGCCGGTATCCGGTTCGAGCTCGCCGGTGATCAGGCGGAACAGGGTGGTCTTGCCCGAACCCGAAGGGCCCATCACCGCATGCAGCCGCCCGGCCGCGAGCCTGCAGGTGACGCCCCGGTAGATGACGCGCTCACCCGCACCGCCGTAGGCGAAGCCCATGCGATCGAGAATGACATTTTGACGCTCAGACATTGCGTAGCGGTTCGAATCACCGTGGCGCCAGATCAACACGCGCACTGCGAGGCCACACTGCGCTGTTGGGATTTGTCGTGAAGTAGAGGGTCCTGTACGTCCTGCCGGTCCTCGTAAACCACGATGAATGAAAATCCGGCCCATTAGCGAGATCAAGAGTCACCCGCGCCTTCGTGTCACTCCCCAAGTGAGAGCAGTAACCAGCGGCACGGGTTGCCCCAACGGTGGTTTCCAGCCAGGCAGCACAGTTCCCAGACAACGCATTTGCGCTTGGAGCAACTGCAGCAAACCCGCCTACAGTCAACAACCCTGCCAACGCGACTGAGAGCACACCTCGCAAAGCTGGACTTGACTTCACTATGGCAATCAACCTCTTTCAACTGACCCCATAAAGGTCAAGGACTAGTCAGTGAGACAAGCTGAGACAAGCTCCGTTGTCAACGGAGCTAAGATGAGTGTAACCCTCGCCACAGACAGTATTCAACATTTGCATACAACGATGACATAACGATCAGGGTCGGTCGCTCCTAACCAGCTTTTGCCAAGACCCCGCCCCCGCACGGCATCAGCAACACCGGTGCGCCGGGTGTATGCGCGGCTTGGCGGGTTGCCTGCCGAGACCGGCACTTGTTACGTACTGAGACCGGCACTTGTGACGTACCGGGGTGGCGGTGCCTTGGTGTCGGTTGCGGGTCGGGGTTTGACGGTTCGTGCGTTGTGGTGACGGTTCGTCACTTGTTGCGACGGTTCGTGCGTTGTGATCGACGATTCGTCACTTGTTGCGACGGTTCGTGCGTTGTGATCGACGATTCGTCACTTCTTGCGACGGTTCGTGCGTTGTGATCGACGATTCGTCACTTCTTGCGACGGTTCGGCACCTAGAGGCACGAACCGTCACCGGAAGTGCCGAAGCGTTGGTGCCAAGTGACGAACCGTCGCCGTTCATGACGAACCGTCGCGCGGGGCACACGAGCGAACGCCCCAGGTCCGCAGCCCCGCAACGGCGCACACGCGCCCCCGTCCTAGAGTAGATCCGGGTGGCGCGTGCGGGCCCGGGAAGGCCCCGCACGCGCCCGCAGATGGTACTGGCCGACAAGGCCCTGCTCCTCCAAAGCCAACCGGGACCGGCTGCGCAACCACCACATCAGGGCCACCATCCCCATCAAGGCAGACCTGGCCGAAAACCGCCGCCGACGCGGCAGCGCCCGGGGGCAGGCCGCCCGCCTTCGACCCGATCGCCTACCAGGACCACAACACCGTGGAACGCTGCTTCGGCCAACTCAAACAGCACCGTGCCCTGGCCACCAGATACGACAAACTCGCCGTCCGCTACCAAGCCACCACCCACATCACCAGCACCGACCACTGGCTCAAACGACTCACACAACACGCCCTAGCCGACTTCTGCCAAGCCCCTCACACCCCCGAACAGCATCAGCAGCAACGGTGTACTCAGCCGCCTGCACCCGGTCGCCCCGGACGCGCGGGCGCACGCAGCAGGGCCTTCACGTCCTCGGGGTAGGGGAAGGAGCCGGGCTGGTAGGCGCACAGGGGCTCCTCTGCGTGCAGGTCCCCGGTGGTGTTGAAGGCGCGGGCACGCGAGCCGCCGCACACGCGGTTGTACTCGCACTCCCCGCACTTGCCCTTGAGCCGGGAGGTGTCCCGCACCCCGGTGAAGACCTCACTGTGGCGGTAGATCTCCGTAAGCGAGGCCTCGCGCACGTTGCCGGCGCTCTTCTCCAGGAAGCCGGAGGGGGTGACGTCGCCGATGTGGGAGATGAACATGAAGCCGTTGCCGCTGGAGACGGTGATCGGGGGCCGACGCCGCCGCTCGCCGTGGTCCAGCCCCAGCTCCACCACCCGCTGGCGCAGGCTGCGGTACAGCGGCCCCAGGTGCATGGCGGCGATCATGTCCTCGCCCTCGATGCCCCGCTGCGCCAGGGCGTAACGCTGCAGGGAGACGCGCCGGAAGTGGTGCCCCTCGGTGGTCTTGGCGGGCACCGCCTCGCCCATGTCGTAGAAGATGTTGAGCACGTCCTCGATCTCGGCGGCGTCCAGGCTGCCCAGGTCCACCCCGCGGCCCGTGGGCACCAGCAGGAATCCGGACCAGGTCATCGCCCCGTGCTCGCGCACGAGCGCGGCGATGTCGGGCAGCTCGTGGACGTTGTGGCGGGCGACGACGGAGTTGATCTGCACCTTCATGCCCAGTTCGCGGGCCGCCTGCCAGCCGGCGATGGTCCTATCGAAGGTGCGCTCCACGCCGCGGAAGGCGTCGTGGGTGGCGGCGGTGGCGCCGTCGAGCGACAGGGAGATCACGCCCACACCCGCGTCCTGAATGCGGGCGAGGGAGTCCTTGTTCAGCTTGTCCGTGCCCGACGGCGACACCGCCATGTGCAGGCCCAGGCTCGTGCCGTAGGCGGCCAGTTCGGCCAGGTCGGGGCGCTCGAAGCAGTCCCCGCCGGTGATGATGAAGATGACCGCCGGCTTGCCGAAGGAGGCGGCCTCATCCATCAGCGCCTTGGCCTCCGCGGTGGTCAGCTCCCGGGGGTCGCGCAGGGGCCGGGAGACGGCCCGGCAGTGGCGGCAGGCCAGCTGGCAGGCGCGGGTGGACTCCCAGGTCACCAGCATGGGGCGCTGCGCCGGGTCGTGGCGCTGCACGCGCACCGGCCGGGCGGTGCGGGGCTGGGGGGCCATGGTCATGCGCGGGGCTGGCGCTCGGCCCACTCGTGGGGGCTGACGCGGCAGCCGGTGTAGAAGGGGGTGTCCACACGCACGTGCAGGCGGGCCTCCGTGTAGCGCTGGTGGTGGATGACGCCCTCCAGACGGTCCAGGGAGTCGGCCTCGAAGCCGAGCACCCACTCGTAGTCGCTCATGCCGAAGGCGGCGAGCGTGGAGCCCTTGACGTCGGGGTACTTGGAGAAGCCGTTGCGCCCGTGGGCGGCCATGATCCGCGAGCGTTCCTCGGGGGGCAGCAGGTACCAGTCGTAGCTGCGTACGAAGGGGTAGACCATGCACCAGTCGCGCGGCGCCACGCCGGCGAAGCAGGCGGGGATGTGCTTGCTGTTGAATTCGGCGGGCGTGTGCAGGCCCATGCAGGACCACACCGGCTCCAGGTAGCGGCCCAGGGCGCTGGCACGCAGGCGGTGGTTGGCGTCCTGCAGCTTCTCCGGGTCGTCGTCGAGCCACCAGACCATCAGGTCGGCGTCGGAACGGAAGCCGGACACGTCGTACCAGCCGCGCGTGGTCGCCTCGGAGACGTCAATGAAGTGGGTGGACTCCCCCACCAGCCGACGGCGCGTGTCCTCCAGCGGCGGCAGCGGCGCCGTCAGCCGGTAGACCGCGAACAGGGCGTAGTGGTTGTTGTCATTGACGGCGTCGAAGTCGACCTCGGCGGCGTCGCGCGGGTCGCGGTGGGGGCGGCGCTCCTCATCCTCGAAGCGGTGCAGGCGGGGGGCGCCCTGGCCGGAGTCGACGTCGGGGCGGGAGCTGTCGTGCTCGCTCATGGGTTCTCCTTGGTCACGGTTACTGGTGGGAGGTGGTCTGGTGGTGCCCGCCGGCATGCGGGCCGGGCGGGGTGGCGGGCCGACAGCAGGCGGGCGGGCAGACGGTGTGGAAGGGGCCGGTGCCGGTTATTGACTGCGGGCGCACGTCCTGGCCCCGGGCGACGGCGGCCCGCTCGGCGAGCACGTCAACCAGCGAGGCGACGAAGGCGGGGTGGGTGCCGGCCGTGGCCGCGCGCACGTAGGGCAGTCCCAGTGCTTGTGCGGTTTCGCGGGCCTCGGTGTCCAGGTCGAAGACGACCTCCATGTGGTCGGCGACGAAGCCGATGGGGGCGACGACGACGCCCGCCGGCACATCCACGGCCCGCCCATCGGTCAGGTTCCCGGCGGCCAGGGCCTGAAGGTGGTCGTTGACGTCCGGTTCCAGCCAGCGGGCCTGCGGCGGTCCGGAGCGGGAGCAGTAGACCAGGTCCGCCTGCGGGCGCCGCCCCAGGCGGGCGGCGACGGCGTCCAGCAGCACCTCGGCCAAGCGTTTGTGCTGGGTGACGTAGGAGATCTCGGTGGACAGGTCCGCCGCGACGCCGGGCTCCAGGGCGGAAGGGTGGGGGAGCCCCCCTCGGCTACCGTCCGCGCCGCTCGTTCCTCGCGGCGCTCCCGCCAGCCCCGCCACGCCTTCGGGGGCCTCCCCAGTCCCCCCGGACGCGCGGGCGGGGCCGGAGAGCTCTCCTCGGCTACCATCCGCGCCGCTCGTTCCTCGCGGCGCTCCCGCCAGCCCCGCCACGCCTTCGGAGACCTCTCCGGCCCCTCCAGTGGCGCTGCCCGATCCCGCCCCTCCCGAGGCGCGTTCCTCGGCGGTGGGCGTGGAAAGGCGCTCCATGGACTCGGGGATGGAATGGGTGACCAGCACCAGCCGGATGCCGTCGGCGCTCACGCCGTCGGCCACCAGTTGGTTAAAGGCGGCGACTACGGCGTCGGTGTTGGCGGCAAGCATGCCCGGGGTGTTGTAGAAGGGGCGGGTCTTGTCCACCACCAGCTCCACCGGGGCGCCCCCGGGCCCGCCCACGCGGGCGGCGGCGTCGGCCTCCCGGCCGCTCCCGGTGGCCCCGTCGGCGCCGGCGGCCAGCAGCGTCAGCGCACCGGCGACGTCCTCCCGGTACTGGCGGCAGCCGGAGTAGGAGGCGTAGGCGGCGGTGGTGATGGCCAGGACGCGGCGGGCACCGGCGTCGGCGAGTTCGCGCAGTGCCTCGGAGACGAAGGGATGCCAGTTGCGGTTGCCGATCGCCACCGGCACCCGGCTCCCGCGTGCGGCCAGCTCGGCGCGCAAAGCATCCAGGAGTTCGGCATTGCGGGCGTTGATCGGGGAGACACCGCCCCAACGCCCGTAATGGCCGGAGACCTCGCGCAGTCGGGAGTCGGGCACGCCCCGCCCGGCGGTGGCGTTGCGCATGAAGGGCAGCACGTCGTCGGGGCCCTCGGGGCCGCCGTAGGACAGCAGCAGGACGGCGTCGTAGGGGGCCAGTGGGTCGGCGGCGGGCGCCACGGGGGCGCCGGCGACGCCTGCCGGAGGGGTCATTGGGCTCCTCCCGGGGCCGGAGCGGACAGGACGAAGACATCCTCGACGCAGTCGCGCTCGAATCCACCGACAGCGGCGCGCAGGTCGGCGGCGATCTCCACGCCCAACAGCAGGTCCAGGGCGTCGAGATAGTCCTGGCCGCGCCCGGCCTCGGCGGCGGCACGGGCGGCGACCGTGGGGTGGTGCAGCATACGGGCGGCCAGGTGATGCAGGGCGCGGGCGGCGTCACCGGCGTCCACCCGGCCGTCACGCACGCGCAGGCGGGCGACCTCCTCCTCGACCAGTTCCGCGACATGCTCGCGCAGGCTGCAAACCACCGGATCCATGCGCCGCCCGGACAGCATCCGGTCAAACAGGGCGGTCTCCTCCTCCACGATGGCGCGCGCGGCCTGCACCTGGTGGGCCTGGGCCGCGGGCACGGCGCGCTGCACGCTGGGCAGGTCGATCAGGCGCACACCTGGCAGGGAGCCGACGGCCCGTTCCACGTCCCGAGTCAGCGCGAGGTCGAGCACCACCAGCGGGAGCCGACCAGAGGCGCCGGCGGCGCCAAGAGCCGCGCGAGCATCCGCGGCGGGAGCCACGAGTTCACGGGTCAGCACCGGAGCGCCCAGACCCCGGCAGGTGATCACCAGGTCGGCTCCGGCCAGCGCGGACGCCAGCTCGGTCTCCTCAACCGCCCTCAGTCCGCGGCCGACGGCGAAGGCGGTGGCGCGGTCGGAGCGGGAGTACACGGAGATATCGGTGATGCCGTGGCGGCGCAGGGCGGTGACGGTGGCGCCCGCGTACGCGCCCGTGCCGACGATCAGCACCCGCACGCCCTCAAGGGGCGGCAGGTGGCGGGCGGCCAAGTCGATGCCGACGGCAACCACGGAGCGGCCGTTACCGGCCAGACCGGTCTCATGGGCGACGCGACGGGAGGCGGTGGAGGCGTGCTCGACGACGCGGGCGAGGTCCCCCGACAGGGTGCCCTCCTCGGCGGCGACGCCCATGGCGCGGCGCAACTGCCCGGCAATCTCCCGTTCGCCCACAACCATCGATTCCAGTCCGGCCGCGGTGGCGAATAGTTCGCTGACGGCGCCGGTCCCGCTCCAGGCGGTCAGTTCCACGGGCTCCGGCCCGGAGTCGGCGCGCCCGGCGGGGTCACCAGGCGGGTCCGCGGCCGCTTCGCCGACGGGAGGGGTTCCCGCACGTCGGGCGAGGAAGCCGGTTACGTCACGTCGCAGGGCGCCGGCCGGCAGCGCCTGCGAAGCGTCGAGGAGCAGGGCCAGGCGATTACAGGTGCCCAGGACGACCACGCCACGCAGGGACGGGATGGCGGCCATGAGGTCCGGCCCCAGACGCGCCGCGGTGGCACCCAGGTGGGCGACCGCGTCGAGGCCCTGGGTGCGGTGGTCGGCGGAGAGCAGATGGATGGTCACAGCGGGTGGTAGTCAAGCATTGGTTGCTGGTCGGGGCACTATTATCACCGGTACCGCCCTCAACTATTCCGACGCAGCGTCAGAACCCTTTTCCGACGTCACGTCACCTGGTTGATGAGCCGCTCCTTTGCGGGCGAAAGCAGCCACGGCGCGAACGTTCCGGGGCGGGGCGACACAGCGTTCGAACGGCGTTCTCAGACGACGCCATGTCATGTCATTCCTACCGCACCCATCAGGACGAGGAGTATTTCGTGACTACTTCCGTGCAGAATTCCGGCGGGGCGGGCCGCGCAGGCGGTAGCGCCGACTTCGCGGGCGCCAACACCCCGCCAACACGGAGGCCGGCCCTGCTGGAGGCCCTGGCCGGGCAACGGCCGGCGCGCACGCCCGTGTGGTTCATGCGTCAGGCCGGCCGCTCCCTGCCGGAGTACCGGGCACTGCGCGAACGCGCGGGGGCGCCCATGCTGGATGTGTGCCTGTGGCCGCAGCAGGCCGCCCGGGCGACCCTCCAACCGGTGCGCCGCCACGGGGTGGATGCGGCCGTCTTCTTCTCCGACATCATGGTGCCGCTGCGGCTGGCGGGCGTGTCGGTGCGCATCGAAGCCGGCACCGGCCCGGTCCTGGACACCCCCGTGCGCGACAGTGCGGGTGTGCGCCGACTCACCGCGCACCGCTTCGGTGATGCCGACCGAGCCGGGACAGGGCCGGACGGCGGCGCGCTCGACGGCGCCGCCGCAGTGAACGCCATCCAGGCGGCCGTGCAGGCGGTTGTGGCGGAGTTGGGCAGTCCGGGGCAGCCAGGTGCCGGCGCACGCCCACCGCAGCAGGCGGACCGCGCCCACAGCCACCAACGCGGGGAACCGCCCCGCATGCCAGCCGCCCCCGTCGGCCTGTCCGCCCGGGCACAGGCGGGTCTGGCGCATTCACGGGGCACCTCCGACTGGACCCCACTGCTCGGCTTTGGCGGGGCACCGTTCACCCTGGTGGCCTACCTGACCGAGGGCCGCCCCTCCCGCGACCACCTGGCCGCCCGCACCCTCATGCACGCCGACCCGTCCGCCTGGGAGTCGCTAATGACCTGGGCCGCCCACCTGACGGGACAGTTCATGGCCGCCCAGGTGCGTGCGGGCGCGGCCGCCGTACAGCTCTTCGACTCCTGGGCCGGAGCCCTGCCCGCCGCCGATTACCGTGAGAAGGTCGCCCCGTACTCGGCGCTGGCACTGGATGTGGTCCGCGACGCCGTCTCGGCCACCACCGGCGTCGCGGCCCCTACGATCCACTTCGCCACGCGGGCGTCACACCTGCTGCCCGAGCTGCACCGCACCGGGGCCGACATCCTCGGCGTGGACGAATGCACCGACCTGGCCCGCGCGGCCACCGCCCTCGGTGCGGGACCTCGGGACGATGGGGCCGGCACCCGCCCGGTGCAGGGCAATCTCGACCCGGCGCTGCTAGGGGCGCCGTGGCCTACGCTCGCCCGGGCGGTCGACGCCTGCCTGGAGGCGGGCAGGGCGGCGAGCGCCCACGTGTTCAACTTGGGCCACGGCGTGCCGCCGTCAACCGACCCGGATGTGCTCACCCGGGTGGTGGCGCGCGTGCACGGCTCGCAGGAATGGGAGCGTACGGCCCTGGCCGGATGGGATGGTGAGGCATGAAGGAGCGACAGCGGGCGGGTGCCGACGGCATGATCGAACGGCACGACGCGCTGGTGGTGGGCGGCGGCGTCGCCGGGCTGGCCGCCGCCTGGGAGCTGACGCGGGCCGGACACCGCCCGCTGCTGATCGAGGCGCGCGGCTATACCGGGGGGCTCGTCGCCGGAGCCGACATCGGCGGGGTGCGCATGGACCTGGGGGCGGAGGGATTCGTGATCCGCGGCGAAGCGATCACGCAGATGGTAGATGCCCTGGGGCTGGAAGTGGTCGGCCCCGCCGGCGGCGGTGCGCGCCTGTTCCTGCCCCCTTTGGGGGCCGAACACGCCCACAACACCGCCGCTCCGGCCGCCGTGAGGCCCGCGGGCGCTGCGGGCGTGGCCCCCGATCCGGCTCGCGGCTGGCAACTACACCGCTTCCTGCGCAACGGGTTCCTGGGCATCCCCGCCGACCCGCGCGCCGACGACGTCGTGGCTGTCATCGGCCCAGAGGCGGCCGCCCGGGCGGCCCGCGACGCCGAACTCGACGGGGCGGTGGGCACCGGCCCCGAAGATCCCGCCGACCTGGCCTCCTTTGTGCGCACCCGCATGGGCGAGGCGGTCCTAGACCGCCTGGTGCGCCCGATCGTGGCGGGCATCCACAGCGCAGACCCCGCCGACCTGGCGGCCGACACCGTCGCCCCGGGGCTGCGCCGTGACACCGCCCGGCTGGGGTCCTTGCAGGCAGCCGTCGGCGAGCTGCTGGAACGTCGCCGGGCCCGGCGCCGCGGGGGCGGTGCCGCGGACGTAACCGTTGAGGGCGGCCTGTTCCGCCTCACCGATGCGCTGCGGGAGGCGATCGAGACCGCCGGCGGCCGGGTGCTCACCCGCACCGGTGCGCAGTGGCTGCGGCCGGCCACGCGCGCCACCGGCACCGGCTCCACCGGCACCTGGGAGGTGGGAATCGCCCCCACCACCCGCGGGGCTACGCTGTCGGACGAGCCGGTGGCGGCCGGGCCGCAGCGGGTGGTGCGCACGCCGCGAGTGGTGCTGGCCTGCTCGGCAGGGGCGGCGCTGCGGCTGCTGGCGGGCGTCCCCGGTGTGGACACCCGGGTGCAGGTGCCGGTCGGCGCCCCGATCGCCCGTTATCTGCTGGTGGTGCGCGCCCCGGAGCTGGCCGGCGCACCAGTGGGCTCCGGACTGCTGGTGGCCCCCGCCGCGCCCGGGCGGGCACCGGTGCAGGCGAAGGCGCTGTCGCACCTTTCTGTGAAGTGGCCGTGGATCGGGGAGCAGCTGCGGCAGTTGCACGGCCCCGCAAACGCGGACGCACAGGAAGGGGCGGTGCACGCGCTGCGCCTGTCCTATGGGCGGCCGGGCGAGCCGCGGCCGCAGGTGGGCCTGGCCGACGCGCTCGCCGACGTCAAGGCCTTCACCGGCGTACACATAGGTGAGGGCGACGTCATTGATTCGATGCTGGTGCGTTGGGACGGGACGCTGCCGCCGGTCACGCCCGCCTACCGCGAGCGCACCCGGCGTCTGCTGGCGCAGGTAGCCCCGGTGGCGGGGCTGGCGGTGACCGGGGCGTGGGTGGCTGGAACGGGCATTGCCGCCGTCGTCGCCCATGCCCGCGAGCAGGCGGCCGGGCTGTCCGGCGGGCAGCCGATGACGGCCGGAGTCAGGCCCGCACCACCCGTCCGGCAGGAGGAGCATGCATGAGCACCACAACGATGATCGGGGCGGGTTCACCGTCGGCGCGGACCGTGCGCCTGGGCACCCGCGGCTCGGCGTTGGCAATCGCCCAGTCCACGCAGGTGGCGCGGGCGATTGTCGCCGCCTCCCGGCGTATCGGCGCCGACCTTCAGGTGGAATTGGTCCAGATCCGTACCCGCGGCGACGTGGATGCCACCCCACTGACCCGGCTCGGCGGGATAGGGGTGTTCGCGGCCGCCCTGCGCAAGGCGCTGCTGGAGGGGAGCTGCGACCTGGCCGTGCACTCCTGCAAGGATCTGCCCACCGTCCCCGTGGCCGGGCTGCGGATCGCCGCCTTCCCCGCCCGCGAGGACCCGCGCGACGCCCTGTGCGCCGCGGGCGGGGTCGGACTGGCCGCCCTGCCGCGCCGGGCGCGAGTGGGCACCGGTTCGCCGCGTCGGGCCGCACAGCTGCTCGCCGCGCGCCCGGACCTGGAGATCGTTGGCGTCAGGGGGAATGTGCCCACGCGGCTGTCCCGGGTGGTCGGCGCGGTGGTGGGCGCGGACGGGCCGCTGGGCGCCGTGCGCGAACCCGACCTGGACGCGGTGGTGCTGGCCCTGGCCGGATTGCGCCGCCTGGGCCTGGACGGCTACGCCACTCAGGTGCTTGCGCTGCCCGGGGAGGGCGGGGCAGGCACGTCGCCGGAGCCCGGGCCGCGCGCCTCGGCGCCGGTGATGGTGCCGGCGCCCGCGCAGGGGGCTTTGGCCCTGGAGACGCGGGCCGATGCCGGGGCCGGAGCGGACCCGGACCCGGGCGGCGTCGCACCCGGCGTGGAACCCCTCGTGGGCGGCCCCGCCCGCGACCCGGGCCTGGCCGCCGCGCTGGCCGCCGCCCTGGTCGAACTGGATGATGCGCCCACCCGGGCGGCGGTGACCGCGGAGCGCGCACTCATGCGCGCCTTGGAGGCCGGTTGCGCCGCGCCGGTGGGGGCGGTGGCCGTTCCCGCGACGCTGGCGGACGGGAGCGCGGGACTGCGGCTGGATGGGGCGGTCGCCGCCGTCGACGGGTCCCGGATGCTGCGGGAGTCGGCCATCGGCGCACGGGCGGATGCCGCCGCGCTGGGGAAGGCGGTGGCCACGGCGCTGCTGGATGCGGGCGCCGCCGACCTGGTCGATCTGCGCGCCGCACCGCCAGGTCGCGGCCGTCGGGAGGCGCCATGAGTAAGGCCACCGCCACGACGGGCCGCGCTACCACCCCCCTGGCCGGGCGACGCGTGCTGCTGCCGCGCGCCAAGCCCGGCGATGGCATTGCCGCCGCGCTGGCCGCGGCTGGTGCCGAGGTGGTCTGCGTAGGCGTGACCCGGGCGGCCCCCGGACCCGTCGCTCCCCGCGAGCGGGCCGCCGCCGCACTGGCCGCCGGCGGGTACGCGTGGGTAGTGCTGACCTCGGCGCGCACCCTGGACTTCTTCGACCTGAGCGCGCTGAGTGGACCCACCGGCGCATCCGCCGCCGCACCGGCGACCGGGATTGCCGTGGTCGGCACCGGCACCGCGCGGGCCGTGCGGGAGCGGCTGGGCCGCGAACCGGACCTGGTGGCGGCCGGCAGCGGCGCCGCCCTGCTGGAACTTCCGCAATTGCGCGGCGGGCCGGGCGCCCCTGCGACGTCCTCACCCGCGTGCCGATCCGGGGCGACCGGGGTCGGGGCGGTTCGGGAGCGTCGACTGCTGCTGCCCGGCTCGGCCCTGGCCTCCCCCGCCTTGCGCGAGGGCCTAATCGACGCCGGTTGGCAGGTCGATGCCGTGGCCGCCTACACCATGGAACCGGTTGCGCTAGCCGAGCTGCCGGCGGGCCTCGCCGCCGACTGGGCGGCCGGCGGCTTCGACGCCGTCGTGCTGGTGGCCGGCTCCTCCACACGCGCCCTGGTGGACCTGGTCGGACCGCCTCCGCCGGCCACGCGCGTGGTAGCCATCGGCGCCCCGACCGCCGCGGCCGCGCGCACTGCCGGACTGCGCGTGGATGCCGTCGCGGCCCGCCCAACACCCGCGGGAGTCCGCGACGCCTTAATCACGACACTGCCTGATCCACCCTGAACTCACACCCTCCATAACCTCTATACCCGCCCGCATGCTTAAGGAGGCCGCCGCAATGACCCAGACGACATCCGCCTTCCCCCTGCCGGACCCGCGTGATCCCACCACCTCTCCGGCCGCCGACCTGCTCACCTCGCGGGGCGTGCCCGCGCCCGCCATCCCAACCGTCCGCCCGCGCCGCCTGCGCCGCACCCCGGCGCTGCGCGGGCTGGTCGCCGAGACCCGCATCGACCCCGGCCAACTGATCCTGCCGGCATTCGTACGCGAGGACATCACCGCCCCGAACCCGATCGCCGCCATGCCCGGCGTCGTACAGCACACGCTGGACTCGATCCGGCGGGAGGCCGCCGCCTGCGCCGAGGCGGGCGTCGGCGGCATCGACCTGTTCGGCGTGCCGGCCACGCGTGACCAGACCGGCTCGCAGGCCTGGGCCGAAGACGGCGTCCTCAACCGGGCGGTGGCGGCGGTGCGCGCTGAGGTCGGGGACGCGCTGGTGATATGCGCCGACACCTGCCTGGATGAGTTCACATCGCACGGCCACTGCGGCCTGGTGCGCCCCGACGGGGACCGGCGCGCGGGCGAGATCGACAACGACTCCACCCTCGCCCTGTACCAGGCGATGGCCGTGGCCCAGGCGGAGGCCGGGGCGCATATGGTCTCCCCCTCCGGCATGATGGACGGGCAGGTGGCGGCGATCCGCGCCGCCCTGGACGCAACCGGCCACGACGACGTCACCATCCTGGCCTACTCCGCCAAGTACGCCTCCGCCTACTTCGGGCCCTTCCGGGAGGCGGTCGGCTCCACCCTGAAGGGCGATCGCCGCACCTACCAGCAGGACCCGGCCAACCGCCGCGAGGGCTTGCGGGAGGCGCTGCTAGACGTGGAACAGGGCGCGGATCTGGTGATGGTCAAGCCGGCCGGCCCCTACCTGGACGTGCTTGCCGACGTTGCCGCCACCAGCCCGGTGCCGGTGGCCGCCTACCAGGTCAGCGGCGAGTACGCGATGGTGGAGGCGGCCGCCGCCAACGGCTGGATCGACCGCGAGCGCGTGATCATGGAGTCGCTGCTGGGTATTGTGCGGGCCGGCGCCGCCTGCGTGCTGACCTACTGGGCTCGCGAGGTCGCCGAACAATTGCGCGCAGGGCGGTGAAAGTGTGGTCCATCAGGCCGTAGGCTGCCGCCAGACCACCTCGATCGCTTCAGGAGCCCACCATGCCTTCAATGCCCACCAACGCCGAGCTGTTCGCCGCCGCCCGCGCCGTGATCCCGGGCGGTGTTGACTCCCCGGTACGCGCCTTCCAAGCCGTAGGCGGAACACCCACCTTCATCACGCATGCCCTCGGCGCCCACGTGGAGGACGCCGAGGGGCGCGTTCTAGTGGACCTGGTCGGCTCCTGGGGGCCGGCCCTACTCGGCCACGCCCACCCGGCGGTGGTCGAGGCGGTGCGCCAGGCCGCCGGCCGGGGACTGTCCTTCGGCGCCCCCACCGCCGCCGAGACCGAGCTGGCCGAGGCGGTGCGACGCCGCGTGCCGCCGGTGGAGCGGCTGCGCCTGGTGTCAACCGGCACCGAGGCCACCATGACCGCGGTGCGGCTGGCGCGCGGAGCCACCGGCCGCGACCTGGTGGTCAAGTTCGCCGGCTGCTATCACGGTCACAGCGACGGCCTGTTGTCGGCGGCCGGCTCCGGTGTGGCCACGGGCGGGCAGCCCGGTTCCGCGGGTGTGCCTAAGGCGGTGGCCGCACAGACGCTGGTCCTGCCCTACAACAACGTGGACGCGTTGGAGGCGTGCTTCGCGGCGCGCGGGGAGGAGATCGCCGCCGTCATCACCGAGCCGGCGCCGGCGAATATGGGTGTGGTGCCGCCCGCACCCGGTTTCAACGCGGCCATCCGTCGGATCACCGCCGCGCACGGCGCCCTGATGATCGCCGACGAAGTGCTCTCCGGCTTCCGGGTGGGCCCGGCCGGATTCTGGGGCCTGGAGGCCGTCGACGGCTGGAGGGCGGACGCCGACCTTGACAGGCCCACGCCATCGTGGCCGGGCGGCCGGGATGGGAACAACACCGCCTGGCGCGAGCGGGCGGCCTGGGTGCCGGACCTGTTCACCTTCGGAAAGGTCCTCGGTGGCGGCATGCCGCTGGCGGCGGTGGGCGGCCGCGCCGAGGTGATGGAGCTGCTGGCACCGCTCGGTCCGGTCTACCAGGCGGGCACCCTGTCCGGCAATCCGCTGGCGACGGCCGCCGGTCTGACCACGCTGGCCCTGGCCAACGATGCCGTCTACTCCACGGTCTCCCGCACGTCCAGGCAGATCCGGGCGATCGTGGGTGCGGCACTGGAGGATGAGGGCGTTCCCTACCGGGTGCAGCACTCCGGCTCCCTGTTCTCGGTCATGTTCGGCCCCGCGGCCGCCGCGGCGGGCGTGCGGGACTATGACGCCGCCCGCGCCCAGGAGACCTGGCGCTTCGCCCCGTTCTTCCACGCCTTCCTGGACGCCGGGGTGGCGCTGCCGCCCAGCGTGTTCGAGGCCTGGTTCGTCTCGGCCGCCCACGGGGACGCCGAGCTGGAACGCATCGCCGCGGCCGCGCCGGCGGCCGCCCGGGCCGCCGCCGCGGCGCGCCCCGGGGAGTAATCCTGTAGCGTGCCTGCAAGCCATGGGGTGGGTACCACAGGCTCCCGCGCACAGGGCACATTCCGAACCACCGGCCAACCCGGTCGCACCAACTCAGCGTCGGCCCTTACCAGGGCCGCGTCAGGGGTATCCCGGATACCGCCAGGTGGCGGGACTGGGCAGGCTGGCACCATGACACAGCAGCGTCCCACCAACCCCTACAGCCGCAACTCGTCCTCCTCCCGGCGCGCCAAGCCGTGGCGCTCGCGGCTGCCGCGGCGGTCCCACCGACGTCTGCTGGCGGGCGTTTGCGGCGGACTGGCAGAGCACTGGGGCGTGAGCCCCACGCTGGTGCGGCTGGCGACACTCGCCCTGGCGGTGCTACCGGGCCCTATGTGGGTGGTTTACGTGACCGCCTGGGTGCTCATGCCCGGCCCCTACGAGCGCTGAACCCAGCTCCCATCCTGGGTGGCGAGCGCGGCCTCATAGGCGGCGACGTCGACGTCGGCGAAGGCGCAGATGACGATCCGCAGCTCGGATTCGGGGTGCGTGCGCAGCCAGTCGATGAGGGTGTCCAGCACGAGCGGCGCGGCCTCATCCTTGGGATAGCCGTACTCGCCGGTGGACACCGAGCACAGGCCCACCGAGTCCAGGCCGGCGTCGGCGACGGCGTCCAGGACGCTGCGGTAGCTGGAGGCCAGCAGGTCGCGGTCGGCGTCGGTGGGGCGGCCGGCGGCGACGATCGGGCCGACGGTGTGGACCACGTGCGCGGCGGGCAGGTGGTAGCCGGAGGTGAGCAGGGCGCGGCCGGTCTCCTCGGGGCGGCCGTCGCGGGCGTCCATGTGGGCGGCGCATTCGGCGCGCAGGCCGGGGCCGGCGACGGCGTGAATGACGTTGTCGATGCAGGTGTGTCCGGGGACGAAGCAGCCCAGCATCTGCGCATTAGCAGCATTGACGATCGCCCCGGCCCGCAGGGTGGTCAGGTCGCCCCGCCACAGGGCGACCTGCTCGCCGAGCCGACCTGCCACCCCGTGGGTGGCGGCCAGGGTGGGCAGCGTCAGGGCGTCGGGGGCGCCGGCGTCGTGCACGCGCTGGGCGGCCTCGGCGGCGAGCATCTCATCCAGGTCCTCCCGAACGTCGTCGTCGGGGATCTCGCGGGGCGGGCGGATGGTGAGCAGCCCGTCCAGCAGCCGCCGCAGCTCCACCGGGGGGAGTTCGGCTAAGGCGGCGGGCGGCGGGAATGCGGCGACGTCGCCGGCCTGGACGGCCTCGGTGGCGAAGTGCCGGGTAAGGCGGTGCAGGCGGGCGACGTCGGCGGAAGGGGCGTGCGGCATGCGCTCAGGTTAGGCGCGCCGCCGCGTCGGCGGGCAGGGGCGGCCGACGCACGGGCGCGCAGGGCGCAGTTGGCGGCCTCAGTTGGCGGAGTAGTTCTGGGCCGAGAGGAACCAGCTCTGCTGCTCCAGGCGCTGGGTGTAGTCCTCCAGGATGCCGGAGGAGGAGGGGTCGGCCTCATCGACGGCGTCGTGGATGTCACGCAGAGTGGTGACCACGGCGTTGATGGCGGAGACGATGTAATCGACCGCGTCGGCGGTGATGACGGCGGCCTCGGGCGCCTCGGGGACGGTGGTCTGGGAGGCGATGGTGCCGGGACGACCGTCAGGGAAGACATTGATGGCGCGCATGCGCTCGGCGAGCTCGTCGGAGCCCTCGCGAGCAATGTCGACAACCTCATCCAGGTTCAGGTGCAGGTCGCGGAAGTTGGGGCCGACCAGGTTCCAGTGGACCTGCTTGCCGACGAGGCTGAGCGCGGTGATGTCCACCAGCGCGCGCTGCAGGTCGGCGGCGAGGGTCTCGGAGGCGGTGAAGGTCGGAATGACTGCGGGATTCTTGACTTGGTGATTGCTCATGAGTCGGAGTTTACAATCACGGAAGTTCGAACGGTAGGGCTTATCGCTCGTGAAGGAACCTGAACGGCACCCGCATGGCGTCCATGGCACGATGCCGCCCGACGCCGCAGATAGCGCATGCGTGCGTCGGGCGGCCGATCAGCCCGGGCCCAGACGATTCCAATCCATTCGGGCTCGGGCCGCGTTGGCGCACCGTCAGGCCTGCGCGGTGCCGGCGGGCTCCTCCTCAGCGATCTTGCGCTTGATGTCATCCATGTCGAGCTCACGCACCTGTGTGATCAGGGAGTCCAGGGCGGGGGCGGGCAGCGCCCCGGCCTCACGGTAGACGAGCACGTCGTCGCGGAAAACCATGAGGGTCGGGATCGAGGAGATGCCCAGAGCCCCGGCCAACTCCTGCTCGGCCTCGGTGTCGACCTTGGCAAAGGTGATGTCGGGGTTGTTCTCGGCGGCCTTCTCGAAGATCGGCGCGAAGCGTCGGCAAGGGCCGCACCAGGAGGCCCAGAAGTCGACGAGCGTGATGCCATCGCCACGGACGGTCTGGTTGAACTCTGCGCCGGTGATGTCTTTGGGGGCCACGGATCTTCCTTCCGGTAGGAGGGATTGAAGTGTTGTCTGCCGGGCACGCGCTGGCGCTGCCGACGCCCGGGACAACCGTCCTAGATGGCGAGGTATTCCGTGGGCCTGGTCATCCCGGTCGAGCGTGTCCCCACCCTCACCCTCACCGAGTTCGGTCGAAATAACCACCGAGTTCGGTCGAAATAACCACCGAGGTCGGTCGATCTAACCACCGAGTTCGGTCGATATAACCGTCGAGGTCGGTCGAAATAACCACCGAGGTCGGTCGAAGTTGCGAGGCTTCGACCGACCTCGGTGTGTGGTTGCGTGACCGACTCCTCTCTGATGCCGAGCTTCGGTGAAGGGGCTCCTCGGGTTTGAGGGTGTTGGCGGTGGTGGTGTAGGCCCGGTCGGCTGCCGGCCGCGTCGGTGGCGGGGGCGGCCTGGCGGCCGGCTTCAGTGTGGGCCCGGTTCGTCGTCAAAGGCGTCCCAGTCGATCGGACAGGGGGAGGCCCCGGTCGGCAACCAGACGCCCCGACCTGCCCACCATACCAGGGCGGCAGGCCAGCACCTGAGAGCCAAAGCGCCCAGAATCGACACAAACACCCCACCCCCGCCCAGCCCACACCCTCAGACTCGCTGAAACCATGCGGACCTAGTGGGCGGCGTCGGGCGGGGGATCCTCGTTCGTGCCGAATCCGGACACTTCCCCCACCCCGCCAGCCCCACCAACCGAACTCGATCGTCATATCTACCGAACTCGATGGTTATTTCGACCGAACTCGACGAACACGGCTCAACCGGAGGAGCCCGATACTGCCGAGGTCGGTCGACGTTACTGCCGAGGTCGGTCGATGTGGCGGGCACGGCGGTTGACCACCCGGCGGTCCCGGCGCCCGCATGGGAGGAACTCAGCCGAGGTCCTGCCCATTGCTCGCGATCACCCGCCGGTACCATGCGTAGGAGTCCTTGGGAATGCGTCTGCCGGTCCCTCGGCCGTAGTCATCAATGTCGACGTAGATGAACCCGTACCGCTTGGACATCTCCGAGGACGAGCAGGAGACGATGTCGATCGGACCCCAGGCGAAGTAGCCGCGCAGATCCACCCCATCCACGATCGCCTCCCGCATCGCCTCCAGGTGACGACGCAGGTAGTCGATGCGGTAGGGGTCGTGCACGGTGCCGTCGGCCTCCAGCACGTCCCTGGATCCCAGCCCGTTCTCGGTGATCATGATCGGCTTCCGGTAGCGGTCCCAGTATTGGTTCAGCGCCACCCGCAGACCGGTCGGGTTGATCGCCCAGCCCCATTCGGAGGCCTGCAGATGCGGGTTGGCGAAGCCGTCCGTGTCCCCTGCCGCCCAAGCCTCAGCGTCGATAATCCGGGTGTAGTAGTAGGACAAGCTCATGAAATCCGCCACGCCGTCGCGCAGAGCCTGGGCGTCCCCCGGGCCGAATTCGACGCGGATGCCCAGATCGCGAAACCGCCGCTTGGCGTAGCCGGGGTACTCGCCGCGTAGGGCTACGTCGGAAAAGAAGTACTCCATTTGGTTCTGCTGCAGCGCGGCGAGCACGTCCTCGGGCTTGCAGCTGGCCGGGTCGGCGTTGCCGTGGCACAGCATGACGCCGAACTCGAAGCTCGGGTCGATTGCGTGTCCGAGCGAGGTGACCTTGGCGGCCGCCACCATTTCATTGTGGACGGCCTGGTATTTGGCCTGCTCCAGGTTGTCCACCTTATCCGCGGCGACGCCGAGGTGGTTGAAGGACTCATGGGTGATCAGATTGATCTGATTGACGACGATCCAGTAGCGCACCTTCCCGGCCAGACGCCGCATCACCGCCTCGCAGTAGCGTACGAAGAAGTCAATGGTCTCCCGGCTGTACCAGCCGGTGTATGACAGGGTCAGGTTCACCGGCATCTCATAATGAGACAGGGTGATAACCGGTTCCATGCCCTGGGCGCGTATCTCATCGACTACTCGCTCGTAGAAGGCCAGTCCCTCCTCATTGGGTTCGGCGTCGTCCCCGTTGGGGAAGATCCGGGCCCAGTTGATCGAGGTGCGGAAGGCGTTCATGCCCGTACCCGCCAGCAGATGCAGGTCGTCGGCGTAGGTGTGGTAGAAGTCGATGCCGTCGCGCTTGGGGTAGCGTCCCTCGGTATCGCGCATGTGGAAACGCACTTGGCCGGTAGTCATCTCCCTGTTGGAGCGTCTCTCGGGCGGCAGGTCACCCCGGTAGAGATTGATGTCGGCCAGGCACCAGCCCTTGCCGTCCTCCTGCCAGGCGCCCTCCGCCTGGTTCGCGGCGATGGCGCCGCCCCACAGGAAGCCCTCGGGGAAGCCGACGGGTACGTCCAGCGGATCAGTCGGGTCTGTTGTTTCAGTCATTTCGGTCCTCCAGAGCACGGATGCGCCCATCCTGGGCGCGGAATACGGACAGGAGCCTGCGCACCAGACGCAATTCGCTGTAAGCAGTCATGAGGGTGTCTTGGGCGTGGGAGAAGAGTGCGGCGTAGGCGATTCGTTCGCCCTCCGCCTCCTGTTGAATCAGCGCGGTATGTACCTGATGAGCCCGCCGGATGCACCCATCGGCCGCATCCAGGAACGCGGTGGCCTCGGTAAAGTCCGACTGCTCCATGGCCTCCACGGCCCGGTAGGTCTCACGCCGTGCGTCGCCGGAGTGGATGAGTATCTGCATGGAGGCATCGATAATGCTCTGATTCACGTTTCACTCTCCCTCGGATCGAGGCCCACCGCTCGTGACGACCAGTCTTCTGGAGCCCCGACGAACGCCGGGCCGAGCGGTATTAGCGGCCACGGCTCCGGATACGGTCGTCTCCTCGGCCTTCGTGCCACCGCCGCTCTCCCGCGCCGTGTCGACCTCCTTCAGCAGAGACTGGCGCTCATAGACCTTGAAGAACGGGTACCAGATGACCGCGGAGACGGCGAAGACGACGAGCATGAGAATCATTGCGGCCAGGGATCGGGTGGTGATCCAGGTCGCCAAAGGGTACGGCGTGTACCACAGCTCATACTGGTTCATTGGGATCGGTGCGAAGTGGATCGTCTTGGTCAGCAGCCAAATGATGATCGGTGGGATCACGCCTTGCAGCCACATGGGGATCATGAGTACCGGATTCCAAGCGATGGCCCCGAAGACCACCGGCTCGTTGATATTGGCGATCATCGGCGGGATACAGGCCCTTCCCAGGGCCTTCAACCGACTCGACTTGGAACGGGCCATCATGATTACGAGCGCCATCGTGTTGCCGATTCCACCGAACCAGAGGTAGGTGGAGAACAGCATCGTGGAGGTGACCAGGTTCTGCGCGGTGCCGGACATATTCTCCTGAATGGCGACCAGCAGCACCGGAGTGGTGACGGGGGTGAGCACCCATGTGGAGATGCCCATGGAGTACAGGAAGCAGTAGATGAAGCACATCAGCGGGAAGCCCCACGGCGACTCGATAACCCCGGCGAGCGGGCGGAACACCGCCAACACCGCGTTGTGCACGTCCAACCCCAGCAGGTCCACACTCACCCAGCCGAGCGTGACCACCAGCGCCACCGGGATCATCGCATCGAACCAGGCCCGCACGAATTCGGGAATGACGGAATCCTCCTTGAACAGGCTGAACCGCCCGAACAGGGACATGATGGCACCGGTGACCACCCCCGCCAGGATGGCAATGAACATACCGCCCGCCCCGAGGGCCGAGTGACCAAAGCCCGCCTCCCCGTCCTGCACCACCTGCGGGGTGATGATTATCAGGAACAGGATGGTGCCGCAGCCCCCGGCAATGAGCCGCTGCTTGCGGTAGCCGCGCTTCTCCATCAGGTTGAGGGGAATGAGGAAGCTCACCAGGAGGGACAGCATGCCCATGGTCCAGCCGTAGGGCACCCAGAAGCTGGGCAGCGTCGGGAAGTAGTCGTTCAGAATCGCAAGCATGGCAAATACGGAGCCGACAAGAATGAAGGGCAGCACCTGCATGATCGCGTCCTTGATGGAAACGCTCCAGACATTGTTATTCACCTTGGCCATGCGCGGGGAGAAGCTGGTCTCCAGCCAGCCGATGAGAGCGTCCATCAGGCGTCCTCATTAAGCACATCGACCAGGTGCTGAATTGCGGCCTCGCCGTCGAGTGAGGAGTAGTACTCCGGACGCATGAGGATCGCCGTGACGTCGGCGCCCCCAACGAAAGAGTCGATATCATCGAACACGTAGGAAAGATGCGGGCCGATCATGACAACGTCGGTTTCCCCGATGAAATTTTCGATCTCGCTCTCGGAGCGGGCGGTCACCTTGATGTTGTAACCGTGCGCCGCAACCGCCTTGCGCATATTCGCCGCCATGAACCCGCTGCTGGCGCCGGTGCCGCATACGAGCAGGACGCGGATGTCGTCTGCCATTGTTCCTCCATTGGACCTTGAAGCATGACGTCTTCAAGTGTGCGCGGCGCGGCGCCCCCGATCCATCAGGAAATCTTCCGGGGGCCGGAAAGCCACCCGTCGCGCCCCCGTACCGCTGGCCCCGGTGTCAGCCGATCACCAGTTCACGCATGGTCTCCATGAGGCGGCTGTAGTTGGTCCCCGCGCCGATGAGCGCATCGACTCCGACCGGATCGGACAAAATGCGTACCAGTTCGTCGAGCACGTCCCGGAATACGGCGCGGTCCTTGGGGCTCACGGCCAGCATGATGACGAGGTTGACCTCATGGTCTCCCCACGGGATCGGCCGGGTACAGGTCAAAACGGCCAGGGCGGTGCGGGCGGCGTCCATGTACAGCGAATGCGGCATGGCGAATCTGTCGCTGAAGGCGGTGGAGGCGCGCCGCTCCCGATCCATCACATCCGCAAGGTGCTGCTCATCGACGGCGTGCGCCCTGACCAGCAGCGAATGACAGGTGCCTATGGCCTCCTCCCGGCTCAGCGGCGACCGTATGTGGGTGAACAGGTGCTCGTCGGTGAAGGCGACCAGCGCCGACCACACCTGGTGCCGCTGGGCACGGACCCGCTCCTCCAGGACCGCCTGTCGTACGGCGTCGACCTCCTCCCGGGTGCACAGGGGGCTGATGCGCACCACCGGAACCGAAGGATCGACGTCGAGGTCGACGGCGGTGACGACGACGTCGCTGGGCCGGCGGGAGACCTCCGGGTCGATCTCGGTTACCAGGCGCTCGACGACGGCCAGTGCGTGCAGGCCCTCATTCAGCCTGCGCACCGCATCATCGGCGACGGAACCGAACCTGGGCACCACCAGCGTGATCGTCACCTGCTGCTCGGCGTCCATGAGCTGCTGGAGGCGGGCGCCTAGGTGCAGGGCGAGGAAATCCGTCTCGGCGGAGGGTATCTCCACCTTCAGTGCGGACTCCATGGCGTGGGAGAAGTAGACGGACAGCTCATGCACCAACGGGTGCCCCAGCTGGAGATCGGCGCCGAAGGGCCGGTCTATACGTTGCCCGGCACGCAGCCGCGCCGCCATGGCCTGCACGTGGATGGCCAGACCGATCAGGGAGTCATCGCCGTCGTACAGCCGCAGCAGGAAGTGATCGTCCAGCCGGAGCACACAGTCGCGCACGGCGGCCAGGACCGCAGGGTTAAGGCCCTCGCCGTCGGCGTCCCGGTGGGTGGAGACCGCCAGGAAGGAGGCGACGAAGTCGGTCTCCGATTCCGGCAGGCGATGCTCGGCCCACCGGTTCACCCAGTCGGTGACCGCGCGGGCGGCGGTGATGATGTCGGCGTCGTATGCGGCGCGCCCGGCGTATTCGGCGGGATACCCCTCGACGGCGACATAGAGGTGCGTGCACAGGTTGAGGAGCACATACTCATTCAGGACGATGTCGTTGTTCGCTAGCACGGTGCGGACGCCGCGGGTGAGTTCGCGCCGCCGCGTCAGGTGGGTGCGTCGTCGATCCGATTCCAACTCGTCATTGACCGGGGCGAGCAGGATTTGGCGGATGAGTCGCCGTCGTCGCCGCAGCGGACCGTCAACGTTCACATACGCGCCGCGCCGCACTAGGGTCAATTCGTGATCGCGCAGGATCAGGCGGACGCGGCCAAGGTCGCCTTCAAGCGTCGACGGACTCACAAAAAGCCGATCGGCCAGTTCGAACACCTCGCACTCCTGGGGGGAGGTCAGCAGGATGCGGGTCAACTCATTCAGTCGGCCACGGGGGTCGGAGCCTTGCCGCGCGGGACGGCGGGCCTCACGTTCTCGCCTGATCCGGTACACGCGGTGGTCCAATTGGTATCCGGAGGGAGTGGACCGGATGAGGACCTCATCCTGCCCCGCATTGAGCTCTTTGACGTAGGAGCGGATCGAGCGGTCGGTGACTTGCAGCATGGCCGCCAGCGCTCGCGCCGACATCGGCCGACTGGCGGCCCGCAGCTCGCGCACAAGTCTTTCGAGCCTGTCCGCCTTGGCGGCCACGTCCACATCATCCTCTCGCAGCGCTGCGGTCGCGCGGGGGCGCCCTGTCGCAGCGGCGCCACGTGAGGCGCCCTTGACGATGGCGAGCTCCTGCGCGTCGTGTCACCAGTATGTGCCCGACAGGCACCTGGAGGCCGTAGCCGACAGCCGCCTGTCATCCCCTTTCGACGACGTCGGAAACACGAAGGTGCCTCCCCGGCCTCCCCCAGCCCACCCGCCTACCGTCGGGAGGACGAACGCTGGTTCCGACGATGCCAGGAGGCACCATGTCCACCATCACCTACCGCCCCTACGAGCCCCGGGATGCCGAGGGGGTCATGGCGATCGTCCTTGACGCCTTCAACATCCGCTGCTATGCGCCGCGGCCGTATTTGGAGCGCTCCGCCGCAGAGGTGTTCCTGTCCGAGCGGCTGCTCGGCTCCACCTACGCGCAGGTCGCCGTGGCCACCGAGGACGCCCCACCGAGTGACGACGGCGAGGGGCCCGGCACCGAGCGGGTCATGGGCATCCTCATGGGCCGGGTGGAGGACGAGCCTCCGCTTCCGGCCCGACCGCTCGCTCACGTCCACAGGCTCGCCGCTCTGACCTGGCTGGCGACGGCGGGAATGCCGCAGTGGGAGACGCTCGCTCAGGCTTTCGGTTTCGACTACCGGCGCGCGGAACTGCGCCAGGACGTGCTCATGGCCGGCTGCGCCGCCCTCACCGACGAGATCACTCTGCTCGCGGTGCATCCGGCCTGTCAGGGCCGTGGGGTCGGCACCCGCCTTTACGACGAGTTCATGAACCATCTGCGCACCCACGGCCGCAAGGACTTCTTCCTGTACACGGATTCTCTGTGCAGTTACGAGTTCTGTGAACAGCGTGGGCTGGTGCGCGCCGCCTCGCGGGAATTGCGGCTGGATGTGCCCGACCTGCCGGACCGGGTCGGCGTGTATCTGTATGCCGGCGAGGTCCCGACTACCACAACCACAAGCGCCGCAGCCCTCTAACCACCGAAACCGGCACTCGTTACACACCGAAACCGGCACTAACGAGGCTCTTCCGGTTTGATGGTGTGGTGGTTGGGTCCGGGGCTGCGGTGTGGTGGTCGTTTTCGGGTGTGGGAAGTCGTCTTCGATGGGTGTCGATCTGCCGCAGACGACCTCTTCCTCCCCAAACCCTCCACATTCGGGCGGGTTTCAGGCCGGTAAGGACATTATCGGGCTGACGAGAACGTCTTCGCCGAACCAGGGACGTTCTCCGGCCGACGGGGATGTTGTCGGGCCGGCGGTGGAGGGCCTTGCGGGAACGATTCGTTAGGGCCGTTGAGACCATCCGAACGCCGACCGGAGCAGCGGCCGTCGACGGCACCGCTCAGTACTTACAGCGATTCCGCTGCTTGCTAATAATGCCGCGACCCCAGGCGCCTCGGGCGCGCATGCGCCACTGAGGGGCACGGACCTAGGGCGTGTCCGCCCGTGTGCCCCGCACGACGGTTCGTCATGAACGGCAACGATTCGTCACCTGGCACCAACGCTTCGGCACTTCCCACGACGGTTCGTGCCTCTAGGTGCCGAACCGTCGTGGGAAGTGACGAACCGCCGACCAGAACAAACGAACCGTCAGGCCCACTCCAAAGCCGACACCAAAGCACTACCACCTCGGTACGTCATTAGTGCCGGTCTCGGCGTGTTACAAGTGCCGGTCTCGGCGTGTTACCTCACCCAGCCGCACACACCCGGCGAACCGCCACACCCTCAAACCGGAAGAACCACTAACGACCCACCGAGACCGGCTGGGCTCTGCCGGCTGCTCCCGACCGCATGAAGGTGCCCCGGGGTTCAGGAGCGCTGCCACCCCCGACGCACCAATGCGGCGAGCCCGCCGCGCGACTCCTCGCCGCCGTGGCCCTGCCCGGGGAAGTCGGCGGCAACGTCGTCGGCGCCGCCTCCTGCGCCGTCGACGGCGGATGCAACCCAGGCCACGGCCAGCACGGCCTGGTACAGGATGGCGGCGTCGACCTCGGCACGGGCCACGCCCGCGCGTTGCGCGGGTTCCAGGAAGCCCCTCGTCATCTCAATGACCTCTTCACAGGTTGGGGCCAGCGGCGAGGAGGAACTGTTGTAGGCCTCCCGCAACGGCCCGGGGAGCCCGTCATAGGAGCGCATCCACTGCCCGAGCGCATCCAGCCACCGCTCAAGCGCCTCACCGGGCTCCAGGGCAGCGCCCTGAATCTCCCGGCACCTGCGCGTCAGATCGGTGGTGCGCTGCGCCAGCACCTGGCCAAGTAGGTCCTGCTTGGTGGGGAAGTGACGGTAGAGGGTCCCAGCCCCCACTCCGGCACGCCTGGCGATGGCGTCCATAGGGACCTCCAGCCCCTCCCGGGCGAAGATCTGCGCGGCCATCTCAACGATCTTGTCGCGGTTGCGCCGCGCGTCGGCGCGCACCACTCGGCGCCCGTTCCTCGTCTGAGGCGCGTCGCCCTGAAACACCGGGTCAGACATGGATCACACTCCTGCGCCATTGATAAGCGGAGAGCCTCTCCGTATCGTTCGGAGTGACACCATAATGATCCTAGGCGAACGGAGATGCGTGTTGCCACCACAACCAGCCAGCCCCGTCAGCCCCGAGGCCCTGCGGCGGACCCTGGCCAGCTTCCCCACCGGCATCGTGCTGGTAACCGCCCATGACTTCGACGGCGCACCTGTAGGAATGCTGGCCAACTCCTTCACCTCCGTGTCGCTGGACCCGCCGCTGGTGTCGCTGGCCTTCGCTCGCAGTTCGTCCACCTGGCCACTGCTGCGCGACGCATCGCTCCTGCGGATCAGCGTCCTGGGCACCGAGCACCACGCCCTGGTATCCCAGCTCGCCGGCCCGACCGCCCAACGGTTTGTCGGCCTGGAGTGCGCCCTGCGCAGCGAAGACGCCGCTCTGCTGGGATCCCCCGCCACCCTGAGCGCGGCACCCGAGAGGATCATTGAGGCGGGAGACCACGACCTTGCCCTCCTTCGGGTACTCCAAGTCGAGCAGGACAGGGACATCGACCCCCTGGTCTTCTACGCGCGCCAGCTGCATCGCCTCGCCGCCTGACCCCGCCGTCGGCGCCGGAGATAGGCCAGCGCTACCCGCCACCACCCTAAACACCCGCAGTGATGAGCATTGCGCCGAGCGCACAAAACGCACTGCCCGCCACAAACTTCACAGGAGCACCATGACCACCACTGCCCCCAAACGACAGATGATCCTGGGCATGCATCTGGGAACCGGTTACGGCTCTCAGGCCAATGCCTGGCGCGCCCCCGGTGTGAACCCCGCCGCCTATGCCGACATTGAGGCCCAGGTCCGCTACGCCCGCGCTGCGGAACGCGGCACCCTCGACTTTCTCTTCCTGCCTGACAACCTCGCGATCACTCCCTCTATGGGGGGCGGGATCCCCCAGGCCACCATGGACCCGGTGGTTACTATCGCCGCCCTGGCCCGCGAGACCTCCCGGATCGGCTTCGTGGCCACCGGCACCACCACCTTTAACGAGCCCTACAACATCGCCCGCCAGTACAAGGCCCTTGATGTGATCACTCACGGCCGCTTCGGCTGGAACGCGGTGACCACCGCGGACCCGGCCGCCGCCGCGAACTTCGGCCAGACCATCGCCGAGCGCCCGGTCCGCTATGGCCGCGCGCACGAGGTGATCCAGACTGTCCAGGCCCTGTGGGGCAGCTGGGGCGAGGACGCCTGGACCCAGGACAAGGCCACCGGCCGCTTCGTCGACATGGACCGGGTACGCCCGGTCAACCTGCGCGGGGAGCACGTCGCCTCCCAGGGCCCCTTGCCAATCCCGCCCTCCGAGCAGGGGCAGCCGGTCATCTTCTCCGCCGGGGGCGGGGAGTACGGCCTGACTATTGCCGGACGCTACGCCAGCGGCGTCATCGGCGCTGCCTTCACCATTGAGGACGCCCGCGCCCAGCGCGACGCCGTACGCCGGGCCGCCCGCCAGTACGGCCGCAACCCGGAGGAGGTCAAGTTCTTCGCCGGGCTGATGCCCCTAATTGGCGCCACGGTAAAGGATGCCCTGGCTCGACGACGCCAGCTGGATGAGGTCAGTGCGCCCCAGCGGGTCCCCTATCTGGGAGCCATGCTGGGACTGGCCCTGGAGCCGGAGCAGATTGACCGTCCATTGACGGCCGGAGAGCTGGCCGACGCCCGCCCGAGCGGTTTCGATCCCCGCTCCCAGCAGGCCCTGAGCATCGCCCGGGAGGGCTGGACGATTCGGGACATCCTGGCACACGGCGTCATCGACTACCACCCCACTCCTGTGGGCCCGCCCTCCGTCGTGGCCGATCACATGCAAGAGTGGTTCGAGGCCGGCGCCTGCGACGGGTTCTGGATCTCTCCCGACGTCAACCAGGACGGGATCGACACCTTTGTTGACGAGGTGATTCCGATCCTGCGCGAACGCGGACTGTTCCATGACGGCTACCGGGGCACCACCCTGCGCGAGCACCTGGGAGTGCCGCCGCAGTACGGTCTGGACCCGCGGGTGATGCGGGACGCGCAGTAGCACGCCCGAAGCCGACCGGCGCTCGCCCGCCGACGCCACTTCGACCGAACTCGATGGTTACTTCGACCGATCTCGATGGTTACTTCGACCGAACTCGATGGTTACTTCGACCGAACTCGATGGTTACTTCGACCGATCTCGGCGGAGGCTGGCGGCGACCAGCTCGGCCAGCTGGACGGCGTTGAGGGCGGCACCCTTGCGCAGGTTATCGCCCACCACGAACAGCGCAATACCGTGGCCGTCATCCCAGGCCTGGTCGGCGCGCACCCGGCCCACGAAGGTACCGTCACGGCCGGCGGACTTCAGTGGGCTGGGCACGTCGTCGTAGGTGACGCCGGGGGCGGTGCGCAGCAGCTCGACGGCCCGCTCGGGGCTGAGAGCGCGCTCGAACTCGGCGCTCACGCTCACCCCGTGGCCAGCGAACACGGGGATGCGCACGCAGGTGCCGGATACGCGCAGGTCGGGTAGCCCCAGAATCTTGCGGGACTCGTGGCGCAGCTTCTGCTCCTCGTCGGTCTCCCCGGAGCCGTCGCCGGCGTCGCCTCCAGCCCAGGCGACGGCGTTGAAGGCGATGGTGTCCACGTAGACAATCGGCTCGGGGAAGTTGATGGCCCGCCCGTCCAGGGCGAGGCCCTCAACGTCCTGCTGCTGCTCGACGACGGCGCGCACCTGCTCGGCCAGCTCGGCCACCCCGGCGCGCCCGGAGCCGGAGACCGCCTGATAGGTGGAGGCGATCAGGCGCCTGAGTCCGGCTTCCTCGTGCAGCACCTTCAGTGCCGGCATGATCGCCATGGTGGTGCAGTTCGGGTTGGCGATGATGCCCTTGGGCCGGTCGGCCAGCGCCTCCGGGTTGACCTCGGCGACCACCAGCGGCACATCGGGGTCGCGACGCCAGGCGGAGGAGTTGTCCACCACGACGGCGCCGGCGGCTGCGAAGCGGGGTGCGTACTCGCGCGAGGCGGTCGCGCCGGCGGAGAAGATGGCCACGTCGATGCCGGCCAGGTCCGCGGTGGCCACGTCCTCCACCTCGATGCGGGCGCCGCGGAACTCCACGACGCTCCCGGCAGAACGCGCCGAGGAGAACAGGCGCAGGCTGCGGGCGGGGAAATCACGCTGGGCGAGCATGTCAAGCATGACGCGGCCTACCTGCCCGGTGGCGCCGACGACGGCGATGCTCACGCCGTCGTCCGGGCCCACGTACTCGCCTGCGGGGCCCACGTATTCGTCCGCGGGCCCGACGTACCCGTCCACGGGTCCCACGTACTCGTCCGCGGGTCCCACGTACTCACCCGTGTCCGGATGGGCGGCCTGGTTGTTCTGGTTGCTGGTGTTATTCATCTTCCGGTACCTCCGTAAACGACCGCCTCGGCGGCCTCGGCGTCGAGGCCGAAGGCGGAGTGGACGGCGCGCACGGCCTCGTCTAGTACGGCGTCGTCGACCACCACCGAGATGCGGATCTCGGAGGTGGAAATCATGTCAATATTGATGCCGGCCTCGCTCAGGGCGCCGAAGAGCTTGGCGGATACACCCGGGTGGGAGCGCATGCCAGCGCCAACCAGGGAGAGCTTGCCGATATTAGGGTTGAAGTGCAGGGTCTTGAAGCCGAGCTCATCCTGGGCGGCCTCCAGGGCGGCGCGTGACTTGGCGGAGTCGCCGTCGGGGCAGGTGAAAGAGATATTGGTAAGCCCGGTGCCCTCGGCGGAGATGTCCTGCACGATCATGTCGATATTGGCGTCGGTGCGGGCCACGATCTCGAAGATGCGGGCGGCGGCGCCGGGGATGTCGGGCACGCCTACCAGGGTGATCTTGTCCTGGCTGCGGTCGTGGGCAATGCCGGAAATGACGGGGGCTTCCACGTGATCCTCCTTAGCGGACGGGTGCGGGCGGGCCTGGGCACGAGCGTTGACGGCCCGGGAGTGGGCGGCGCCGACCCAGGCGCCATCTGGTGGCAGGGCGCCGGCGGGGGCCACTACGCGGCCGGTGACCGCGTCCATGGCGGGCGCCGGGGCGTCGGCGGCGACCGCGGGCGTGGGGGCGGAGGGGGCGTCGTCGTCGGCCCCGGGAACCAGGGGCGGAATGAAAGTGCCCTCCCGGCGGCCGTCGTAGATCCAGGTGCCGGTCTTGTCAGAGAAGGAGGAGCGCACGTGCAGGGGCACGCCGAAGCGGCGGGCGTACTCCACCGCGCGCAAGTGCAGGATCTTGGCGCCGTTGGCGGCCATCTCCAGGGTCTCCTCACTGGAAATGGCCTCAATACGGCGGGCCGTGGCGACGATGCGCGGATCGGCGGTGAACAGGCCATCGACGTCGGTGTAGATCTCGCAGACGTCGGCGTTCAGGGCGGCGGCCAGGGCCACGGCGGTGGTGTCCGAGCCGCCGCGGCCCAGGGTGGTGACGTCCTCGACCTCGTTAATACCTTGGAAACCGGCGACGACGGCGACGGCCCCCATCTGGACGGCGCGGGCGACGCGCTCGGGGATGACGCCAACGATGCTGGCGCGCCCATACTTGGAGTCGGTGAGCACGCCCGCCTGGGCGCCGGTGTAGGCGCGGGCGGGCACGCCCAGTTCGCCGATGGCCATGGCCAGCAGTGCCATGGAAATGCGTTCTCCGGCGGACAGGAGGATGTCCATCTCCCGGGCGGGGGGCTTGGCGGAGATGGCGCCGGCCATGTCCAGCAGGTCGTCGGTGGTGTCGCCCATGGCGGAGACGACCACCACCACGGTGTTGCCCGCCTTGCGGGTGGCGACGACGCGCCTGGCGACGCGGCGTATCGCCTCGACGTCGCTGACGGATGAGCCTCCGTATTTCTGCACTACCAGTGCCATGTGGGGGATCCTGCCGTTCTCATGCCGGTGCGGGTATGGCCAACGTTGATTCGGCGGAAGCGCCCGGGCAGGGCGTCCCGGCGTCCTCGGCGTGGCGTCGGGGCCTAGCATACGGCCCGCGTGTTACGGCGAGTCACGGCGACCGGTAGGTGGGCGCGGGGCCGGTGGCGTGGGCGACCGGCAGCCCGACGTGGGCGAGCGGCTCCGGACAGCGGCCTCCGGCCCGCAACGGCGCCCGCGTTGGCGCTCCGCCCTCAATCGTCCTCGTCGACGCGGCGGCGTCCCTCGCAGGCACGCCTACTGCCGGTGAACCCGACGTCCTGCCTCGCTCCATCCAGCGGTCCACGGAACAGTCGGCGGGTTCTCCCGGCCTGTGATGACGTGAACCTTGCCGTTGCTGACGCGGCGGAGCGACTTGCGGAGCTCCTGCCGATAGTTCGCCATCGTCTGCTGCGCGTCGGCTCGCCGACCTCGCCCCGCGTGCGGCTGTGCGCCGGGCAGGTCGATGCGTAGCGCTACATACAACGTCCGTCGAGGGCGACGACGTCGCAGCCATGGAGCGCCTTGCTGGCGGGGTCTGGTCTTGCTGAGAGCATTCCTGAAGTACGACCACTCGTCGTACTTACTCACCTCCCAGCCGTCCGGGAAGGTGAAGACGGCGCCGTCGACCTCTAACTCCACCATTAGCGGTTATTCGTGTTTGAGGGTGTGGTGGATGGGTGGGGTGTGTGGGTGGTGGTTTGTGTGTACGCTCCGGCGGGCGCGGTGGGCGGGGACGGGATGGCTCGCCGTGAGTCTTGGTGGCTCGCGGCGGATCGTGTCCGATGGTTCGGGTGCTGGCCCGATGGTGCGGGTGCTGGCCCGACGGTTCGGGTGCTGGCCCGACGGTTCGGGTGCTGGCCCGACGGTTCGGGTGCTGGCCCGACGGTTCGGGTGCTGGCCCGACGGTTGGTGTGTTGCGGTCGACGATTCGCCGCTTGTTTCGGCGGTTTGTCGGGTTGCACGAGCCGTGGTTGTTCATACCGAATCGTTGGTGACACCTGACGAACCCTCCGCCCCGCGATGCCATCTGATGAAACCGCCCCATGGATGTCGAGAACCAGCACCTCACCTCCGCGGGCGCGGCCGCCCGGAACAACCACGCGGAGGCCATCCTCGGGCGCCGCACCGCGTTCGAACGCGGGAGACTACGTTCGAGTGAGCGAAGAGGCCGTCACACGGCCGACCAGAACACACCGCCGACCACACCCCCAAACACGAAGAGCCAAATAAGGAGCCAGACCACCCCACGTCCGAATCGCCCGTACGTGCCGGGTTCGACTTCTCCGAGGCCACCGCCGTCATGGCGTACAGCAGCTTGAGGAGCATGGACCTGCCGGTGTTGTTCGTACCGACAAACACGTTGATCTGAGGCGAGAAGGTCAGGTCGGCCGACGCCAAGGGCCCGAAGTTGGTGCCGGCGAGACACCTAGCGCCTGCGCGCCGTCATCCGGCCTCGGCGCCGGGAACCGGCGGTTCACTCCGAGATGTCGTCCTGGCGCACCTCTCGCTCACCGAGGTCCTCGGAGAGCGAGACTCGCACGGCCGACAGCACCGCGATAGCCGGGCAATCGCCGTCGACCATCTCCGGCAGCACCCCGGCACTGAGATTAATGGTGACGTCTTGCGGGGTCTCCTGCAGCTCCACCGATACGCCCTCGCATGTGGGCGAGCCGCCGACAAAATTCACCTCCACCGTCGTCGGGTCGATCAGCCTCCACGAGTCCCACTGGATTCGCGACGGCGAAACCAGGTCGTCGCGGGGCGTGAGCAGCTCCCCCTCAGCGCTCGCATCGCTGGAGGGCGCCGGCGTCGCGACGGAGTCCCCGGAGGCAGCACCGCCGGACGCCTGCGGGCCCGCTGAGGGCGTCCCCGAGCCGCCGGACGACGTCGAAGTCGAGCACCCCATCAGAACCGGGACCCCAGTAGCGGCGGCACCGGCAATCAGTACCGCTCTGAGGGCGTTACGTCGTCCGATGGCAGGCATAATTCTCCCCTCCCGCACCCAGGGCATCTTCAACCTTGAGCCGATAATGATCATGTCCAGGGTACCGGGCTTTTCGCGATTACGGGTGGGGGTGTGCACGGAAGGTGCGGCCGAATCCTCGGCTCCGGTCTCCCGTCATCCAGCTGCCCTCGTCCATCGCGCCGTTCCCCGCCCGGGCGAACAACTCACGGATACGCAGATCGTCCGGGCCGACCACCACGCGCCGTGCCGGGCGGCAATCTCGCCACCCCATGACGCAACCGTTACATTAAGCCCATGAGCATTGAGGCGAGCCAGGTCACACGCTTCTTCGGGTCGGCGCCGGCCGTGCAGCGGCTGAGCCTGTCCGCGCCCGCCGGCGCCATCACCGGCCTGGTGGGCCCCAACGGGGCGGGCAAGACCACCCTGCTGCTGATGCTGGCGGCACTGCTGCGCCCGGATACGGGCACGATCAAGGTTGCGGGCCTGGACCCGGTCACCCAGCCGCGTCAGGTGCACCAGGCGGTGGGCTGGATGCCCGACGCCTTCGGCACCTGGGACTCGCTGACCTGCACGGAGATCCTGCTGACCTTCGCCGCCGCCCAGGGACTCGACGACGTGACCGCCCGCGAGCGCGCCGCCGACATGCTCGCCCTCGTGCATCTGGAGGACATGGCCCGCACCCCGGCGCGGGTGCTGTCGCGCGGGCAGAAGCAGCGCCTGGGCCTGGCACGAGCACTCGTCCATTCCCCGCAGGTACTGCTGCTCGACGAGCCCGCCGCCGGCATGGATCCCCGCTCACGCGCCGATCTGCGCGGCATTCTGCGGGACCTGGCCGACCAGGGGGCGACGGTGCTGATCTCCAGCCACGTGCTGGGCGAGTTGGAGGAGATGGTCGACGGCGTCATCTTCATGTCCCGCGGACATGCGGTTGTGCCGCCTGGCGCCGGCACCGCCGACGCCGTCGCAGCGGCAGAACAGGCCGCAGAAGATTCTGAGGCGGGGTCCGGGACGGGGACTGCGGCGCCCACCGGGGGCGTGGTGCCGGTGCGCCCGACGCCGCTGCGCACCACCTGGCGGATGCGGGCCCTGAGCCCTGAACGGCTGGCCGCGTGGGCGCGCGCGGGAACGCCGCCGGGCGCCGTTGTCGATCCCGACGGCTCAGTGCATTTGGAAGTGCCCGACGACGCCGCCGCGGCACGCATTGTGCGGCAGGCCGTTGAAGACGGGGTCGAGGTGGTGTCCTTCGCTCCGGTGACCGGTGCACTGGAGACCGCGTATCTCGCAATGGAGGAGGAGCGAGCATGAGCCGACTGGGCGTACGCACCGTGATGGTGCTGGAGTTGCGGCAGCGAGTGCGGTCGACCCGCTGGTGGGTGATGCTGCTGGTGTGGGCGCTGGTGCTCGTGGTGCTGTTCGTGGGCATGACGGGGCTGGCCGTCTCCGCGGGCATGGAGCGCGAGGAGTTCGCACCGGTCCTGTATGACATGGTGCTGTGCTTCGTGCTTGGGATCGGCCTGATCGTGGCACCCACGCTGTCGGCCACCTCCATTAACGGGGACCGCGCCGACGCGACCCTGGCGCTGTTACAGGCGACGGCGCTGCGCAGCCGGGAGATCGCCGTCGGGAAGCTGCTGGCGGCGTGGCTGGCGGCCATGGCCTTTCTGGCGGTGGCGCTGCCGTTCCTGCTGATACTGGCGGCGGTGGGCGGGGCGAGTCTGCCGGCGCTGCTGGGGCATCTCCTGCTGCTGGTGGTCACGCTGGGGTCGGCTTGCGGCATCGGCCTGGGCTTCTCCGCGTTGACGGCGCGCACCTCGGCATCCGCTGTGCTGACTTACCTGGTGGTGGCGGCGCTGACGGTCGGCACACCCATGGCCACCGCAATCGCCACTCCCATGGTGCAGGAGCAGCGGGAGCAGATCACCTACCGCATCGACTACAACGCCTCCACCGATGACCAGCTGGTGTGCTACGAGGACCCCTATAGGTATCACAACACGGTCACTCACGCCGAGCGGATCTGGTGGATGCTCATTCCCAATCCCTTTGTAGCACTGGGAGATGTTTCGGCCCGCGCGCCTCTGGGACGCTACAACGCCGAGAGCTTCCTGGAGGGGCTCGGCCGAGCGATAGACACGATGCGCGACCCGCAGTCCTCAGAACCATCGGTCAGTAACCCCTGCGCCGAGCGGGCCGCTGACCGCGACGACGACTACGAGAGCTCGCACGACAAGTCCGCCAATGGTCATGTGCCGTTCTGGCCGGCCAGCGCGGCACTGCTGTTGCTGCTCGGCGCGGGCGGCGCCTGGGCCGCGGCCCGCCGCCTGCGGGTCCCGGCGGGCCCGCTTCCCCGCGGCATCCGCCTAGCGTGACGAGATCGGTCGAAATAACCATCGAGGTCGGTCGAAATAACCATCGACTTCGGTCGAAATAACCACCGAGGTCGGTCGAAATAACCACCGAGGTCGATGGCTCTTCGGGTTTGGGGGTGTGGTGGTTCGGGTGTGTGGGGTGGTTGTCGGTGTTGGGCGTTGTTATTTGCCCGGGTGGGCGCGGTGGTGGGGACGCGTCGAGGAGGTGAGGTTGGCCGGCGACGATGTGGCCCGGCCTTCCAGGATGCCGCCCGGGAGGGCGTTGTCGACGGCCGGCCGGCGTCCTGGAGGTCTAACCCATGTCCTCGAACGATCCTCGGCCCGGGAGCGACAACTACCTGGCCAGCCCGAAAACGACCCTCGCAGCCAAGCCCTGCGCCGAACCACCACGGGCTATCGACGCGAGCGCGGTGCCTCGGTCCGCCGTGTCGTGGGCAGGCCCGCCGTCAACCCCTCGGTGTTCGCACCGGGACCCCCGCACTCGCACCGGAACCCCCGCACTTGGAGCAGGCTTCTTCTGTTAGGCCGTCTGAAAGCGCGTCCGAGACATAACAGCGCGTCTGAGACCGTCCAACCGCAGACAGGCGATCCAACCGCAGGAGCCCGGTCCAACCGCAGGCAGGCGATCCAACTGGGAGCGGGCGGTCCAAATCCCTGGACGAAAGGGCGCCCAGCCCTCGTGCGCGTTCCACGACCGCGGACGTGCTGGGGCGGGCGATCGCCGGCGACGCTACACAGCCCTCGTGCCCGTTCCACGACCCCGCGGTGGTCGTGCAACACACCAGGGTCGTGCAGCACATGGAGGCAGGGCGAACGCCACCACCACACCCTCAAACCCGAAGAACCGCATTGACACCACGGAGGACCGCAGTGCCACCGCATGGTCTCGGATCATCCCCGTCACCACGCAGACCCTGGTCGCTTCGGGGCTCCTGGAGAGAAAGGCTCATTGCGGAACAGCTCCATCTGACGCGGCATGCGCCGCGCGAGGGCAAGGATGCCCTTGCGCGGCGTCGGACAGGACGCCGGGGAACTGGGACAGATAGGGCTGGTCGGTTGCGTCCTTGACCAAAGTTGTGAGCGCGTCCTGAGTACGCCGATGCGGCAGGTGATGGCGGCAGGGCCCAGGGGGTTACGGTAGGCGATCAGTTCCTGCTTCTGCCCGTAGGTCAACACGTCGGCGCCGGGCAGCCGGCCCAGAGAGGGGACACGAACAAGGAGACGCAGAAGCTGGAGCTGGACATGCAGGGGCAGGCGCCCGTGAGTGCCCCAGGGTCTGGACCGGCATCGACATTGACACGATCGCAGGCGTGACGTACATCACACACTTTTTCGTAGTTTCTGGCGATATCCTTGCCTTGTCGGAGAGCCTAGGAATAGATTTCCAATTGGAGAGGAGACGAGCAGGTAAGAGCCTTGAGCTGGGCATGCCGGAGCTGAACGCCATGAAGGCGCCTGGTTTCTGGATGGGATTCAGCATTGGTGGCTCATTCTCGATCGGTGTCACCGCGATTGACGTCGCGGCCACGTAATTGCCGCGCGGGCAACCACCCTCTGTGCGGCCCTCCAGATCCCCACTTCTCGGGGTGGGTCTCACAAGGCGGTGACAACTCCAGCGCGCCCCCCACCGACGCCGAAGCTCTCCGATGGAGAACCACTCCCGACCCCCTGTCCTATTTATTCGACTATCTTCGGCCACCTAGGAAGGATGTTGTCATCATGTCTCAGTCTGCAGCTAAATATCTCACGGGAGTCGTCTTGCTGGTGGTTTTGTCTACTATTTCCGGACTGTACCTCCAGGGCGCTGTGCGCATCTTTATCTGCGCAGCCGCAATGGTGGGAATGCTCTACCTGGTCGCCAAGATTGCGCGTGAGGAGCGATCGCAGTGAGTGGCAGTCATAATTAGCGTGCGGGGACTTTGCAAGAGTTTCGGGGGAAAACGAGTCTTCGAGGATGTCACGTTCGACGTGGCCGAAGGCCGAGTGGTGGGACTGCTGGGCCGCAACGGTGCCGGCAAGACGACCACCCCCCGCACGACGCTCGGCCTCTATCGCGCGGATGCCGGGGAGGCTCGGGGGATCGGCAGCTGGACTGCCTGGCTGCGGTTGGACTGCTTGAAACGCGCCCTCAGGCGGTCCGAGCATAGAGACCCGGTCCCAGTACGAGGCCGGCACCCGGCGGGTCCACACCCACCCATCACCCCCTTAGCCCGGAAGAGCCCGTAGTAGACGACAGACCGGCTCAGACAGGCATGATGGGTGGGTGAAGCAGACCGCGGACCCCGTCGCCCGACTCCTGGCCGACCCGCCAGATCTGCCCGTCGTGGCCGCCCTGCCCCGCCTGCGCGCACTGCTGGAGGACCCGTCCAAATGTGGCGTCGCCATGCCGGGCGCCGCCATCGTGGTCACTGCCCCGCCCGGCACCGGCAAGACCACGCTCGTGCCTCCGGTAGTCGCCGACGTTCTGACCCGCCAGACCGCAGGCGCCGGCCCGCAGGTCGACGCAACCCGCCCCGACCGCGTCATCGTCACTCAGCCGCGGCGCATGGCCGCACGTGCCGCCGCCCGGCGCCTGGCGTCGCTAATGGGCGAGGCCGTAGGCGAAACGGTCGGCTACGCGGTCCGCGGGGAGCGCCGCACCTCAGCGCGCACCCGCATTGAAGTGGTCACCGCCGGACTTGCCCTGCGTCGCCTCCAAGCCGACCCCGAGCTGCCCGGGGTGGCCGCCGTGGTGCTGGACGAGGTGCACGAGCGCTCCCTGGAATCCGATCTGCTGCTGGCCCTGCTGCTGGAGGCGCGCGCCGCCCTGCGCGAGGACTTAGCCGTACTGGCGATGTCCGCAACCCTGGATCTGAAACACCTGCCGGTGCTGCTGGGCGAGGCCGCCGCGCCCGCGCCGGTTGTGGAGGTGCCGGGGGTGCTGTACCCGCTGGAGGAGATCTGGGCGCCGCCGCCCTCCGGCGTGACCCGGCTCGGACCGCGCGGGGTCCCACGGGAGTTTTTGGCGCATGTAGCCGCCACGGTGCGGCGGGCGCTTACCGAACGTGAAGGGGATGCACTCGTCTTTCTGCCCGGCACCCGCGAGGTTGACGACGTCGTCGCCCGGCTACGTGAAGGCCTCCGGTACGGCGGGGCGCGGCCCGCCGTCGAGGTGCTGCCGCTGCACGGGCGCCTTCCCGCATCCGTCCAGGACGCCGCGCTCACGCCGACGCGCGGAGTGCGGCGGGTGATCGTATCCACCGCTGTGGCCGAGTCCTCCCTGACGGTGCCAGGGGTGCGGATCGTCGTGGATGCCACCTTGGCGCGAGAACCGCGCCTGGATGTGGCCCGCGGCATGTCTGGCCTGGTGACGGTCGGCGAGTCCCGGGCGGCCGGTATTCAACGCGCCGGACGTGCGGCGCGAAGCGGCCCGGGAGTGGTCTACCGCTGTTGCACCCCGGTGGATTGGGCGCGGGCCGCTGCCGCGCCAGCACCCGAGATCCTCACCGCGGATCTGACCCGCACCGCCCTGGAGCTGGCCGTCTGGGGCGCCTCCGGGGGCGAGGGACTGGCCTGGCTCGACGCGCCGCCGGCCCCCGCTATGGAAGTCGCCACCGCGACACTGGCGCGGCTGGGACTGGTCGACGCCGGAGCCGTAACCGAACTGGGCCGTGCTGTGGCCGCCATTCCGGCGCAGGTGCGCCCCGCGCGCGCCCTGCTGGCGGCCGCCGAAATGATCGGCCTGCGGCGGGCGGCCGAGGCGACCGCACTGCTGACCGGTGACCTGCGCGCGCCGCGCGCCGACCTGGGCGCCCTGGCGCGGAATGTGCGCCGCGGCGCCGAGCAAGCAGCCTGGCGCGCCGAGGCCCGTCGTCTGGAAGCCGCCGCTGGGCGGCATCCCGGCGGACGGCGCTCCATCTCAGGCACCACCACGCACGCCGCCGAATTGGACGACCTGGTTGGCCCGGGGGCGGCCGATGCCGCCGGGCTCGTCGCCGCCCTGGCGCACCCGGAGTGGCTCGCACGACGCCGCGGACCCGTGCCCGGTGCGGGCCATCCCACTATCTATGCCGGCGTCGGTGGAACCGGACTGCGTCTACCCGCCGACTCACCCCTGGCCGCGTCGCAGTGGCTGGCGGTTGCCGACGTCGAACGCGCCCCGGGCATGAGTGAGGCAACCATCCGCGCCGCCGCACCGATAGATGAGGCACTCGCATGCAAGGTGGCCGCCGACTGGCTGTCCGAGCACACGCGCTCCGTGTGGGACGGAGACCGGCTGCGGGTTGAGACACTGCGCCGTCTGGGCGCTATCGAAATGGCCCGCACCGGCCAAGCGCCCGGGCCGAAACAGGCCGCAGCCGCCGTCGTCCAGCGATGCCGGGCCGAGGGACTCGGGGCGCTGCCGTGGCGGGGCGCCGCCGCCCTGCGGGCGCGACTGGCGCTGCTGCACCGGACACTGGGGCCGCCCTGGCCGGATGTCGGGGATGCGGCGCTGATGGAACGCGTGCACGAGTGGTTAGTGCCGGGGGTGGAGGCGCTGGCGACGGCGTCGGGCGGACGCTTCGACCTGGGCGTGCTGGATGTGGATAACTGCCTGCGCACCCTCCTGCCCTGGCCCGCGGCCTCGCGTCTGGAAGAGCTGGTGCCGCAGCGTTTGCAAGTACCCTCGGGATCACAGGTGCGCGTGGACTACCTGGATGAGCGCGGCGAGCCGCTGGAGCGGCCGGTGCTGGCGGTAAGAGTGCAGGAGTGCTTCGGCTGGTCGGACACGCCCCGAATCGTGGACGGGCGCGTGGGCGTGGTCATCCACCTGTTGTCGCCCGCGCGGCGGCCGGTGGCGATCACCGACGATTTGCGCTCCTTCTGGCGCCAGGGCTACCCGCAGGTGCGCGCCGAGATGCGCGGGCGCTACCCCAAGCACGCCTGGCCGGAGGATCCGTGGACGGCGCCCGCCACCCGCTCCGCCGGACGACGACGATGATCGGCCGAACTCGTTGCACTCCGGAGATGAATATGAACAACAGAATCATTACCATTCCCCTTACCAGGGCCGCATGGACTCCGTACAACGGCGACGCTCCGCCTCGCGTCGTGTCGCCGAGCCGACGTCGGCCCCCACGCCAACACGATCGGTAGCCACATGCCCCCCACATTCAGATCCGACCGGCACGGACAATCCGCCGGACCGTCCCACGAGGACCGACGCCACCTGTGGATCTCCGCGGAAGCGGCCAAGAACCGCATAGTGCTGCGCACGGTCGCCGGCGGTGCGAAGTACGCCGCCGCCCTGATCGACCACATGGAGCTGCCCGATGTACTGGGAACCATCGCCGGCAACGACTCGGTCGCCATAGTCTGCGCGAGCAAACAGATCGTGCCCAAGGTGCTCATCCAGATCAAGGAGGGCTACCCACAGGCGGAGCGGGCGCTGCGCGAACGCGCGGCCACCGACAGCCCGGACTGAGCTCCGGCAGCGCCCCCGCAGCGGCCGCCAGCAGACCAAACTCAACCAGCTTCCAGGACTTTAGTCCCACCCGACTCGGGTGACTTTCATCGGGCGTCGCGAATATAATACGAAACCTTTACCGAAGAACGCTGAGATCTGGCCGATCCACACTAATACATCTTCAAATCATTCACGCCAACTAATATCATCAGACGTCATTCCTCGTATTGAAGAGGGCTTCCCTCCCCGGCTAACCTGTCTTCAGGAGATCCGCTCACGACGCCGGACGCATGGAAACACTCTAAATCCCTCCCGCGGGAACACGGAGGGCACCGGAGTTATCCATCCGGCGGCGGAACGCCTCGTGAACGAATCTCCAGTCGTCCAGTTACGCATCCTCCAGAGAGGCAGGAGATGTCAACAAGCACGGCTCACAAGACGTCGGAGAGTGAAAGCGGTTCCAAGAAGAGACCGGTGAAGATCTCTCTGCCCGCACTCATCGCGCTCGTGATCGGCTCGATGATCGGCGGAGGCATATTCGGACTGCCGTCCCAGATGGCGGCCGTGGCGGCACCGGGGCCGCTCATCATAGGCTGGCTCATAACCGGCATCGGCATGCTCATGCTGGCGAAGGTCTACCAGTCCCTCGCCGTGAAGCGGCCGGAGATCGAGGCGGGCGTATACGGATACGCCAAGGAGGGATTCGGCACCTATATCGGATTCACATCCGCCTGGGGATACTGGGTCAGCGGCTGGATGGGGAACGTCAGCTACCTAGTACTGCTCATGAGTGCGGTAGGGGTCTTCCTTCCGGGATTCGGAGAGGGCAATACACCTCTGGCCATTGCCGTGGCATCGGTCATCCTGTGGGGCTACCACATTCTCATTCTCAGAGGCATCCATGAGGCCTCCGTCATCAATACCATCGTTACGGTGGCGAAGATCATGCCCCTGGTGGTGTTCGGAGTCATGGCCGCCATCGCCTTCGACATCGACACCTTCTCCGCCGACTTCTGGGGGCAGTCCGCCGATGCTGGTTCCACCGTGGACCAGATCAAGGCGATGATGCTGGTCACCGTCTGGGTTTTCATCGGCGTAGAAGGGGCGTCCGTATTCTCCGAACGCGCCAAGAGCCGCAGCGACGTGGGCAGGGCGACCATAATCGGCTTCGCCTCCGTGCTCGCCCTGCTCCTACTGGTCAACCTGCTGAGCTATGGAGTTCTCGCCCGTGACGAGCTCGCCGGATTACCGGACCCCTCGCTAAGCGGAGTCCTGACCGCCGCGGCCGGACCCTGGGGCGCCAAGTTCATCGCCGCCGGCCTGATCATCACCCTCATCGGCTCACTACTAGCGTGGTTCCTGATGTGCGCGGAGATTCTCCGCGTGCCTGCCACCGACGGGACGCTGCCGTCATGGCTGGGTCGGGAGAACCGGCACAGCACCCCGGTCGGCACCATGTGGCTGACCTCCTCAATGGTGCAGCTGATGCTGTTGTGGGCGGGAATCGGCGGCGCCGGTTATACCGACCTCATCCTCCTGGCATCCGCGCTCATACTGCTCCCCTACGTGTTCTCCACACTCTTCTACCTGATCGATTCCGTGCGTTCGCGCAGCGGCATCAACTTCGCGGAAGTCACCGTGGGCGTACTCGCATCCGTGTACTCCATCTGGCTGCTGTATGCGGCGGGCCCGAAGTACCTGTTGTTCGTCGGTCTGTTCTATCTTCCCGGGACGCCCTTCTACGTCGCGGCCAGGCGGAAGGCGGGAGAGAAGCCATTCACGCCCGTGGAGACGGCAATCCTGATCGTCCTTGTCCTGGCTTCCGGATACGCGGTATACGGCCTGGCCACCGGCACACTCAGCATCTGATCATCGACCATCCAATCGAAAGGCAATCATGAACGCAACCAACAACGGAGTGTGGTCCGAGGCGGGAGTCCTCCGCACCGTCATGGTCTGTTCACCCGGACGCGCCCACACCTTCCTCTCACCTCAGAACTGTCACGACCTTCTCTACGACGACACGATCGACGTCGACCGGGCGAAAGAGGATCACGCCACCTTCGTCCAGCTGCTGCGCGACCACGGGGTAACCGTACTTGAATTCGACTCCCTGCTCGCTGATGTACTGGCCGTACCCGAGCAGCGGGCATGGGTTCTGGACCGTCGCATCAACACCTCGACCATGGGCGCCGGCATCACGGAAGAACTGCGCAGTTGGATGGATCAGCTCCCCGGCTGGGAACTGGCATCCTATCTCATCGGAGGACTCTCCTCCGATGAGGTGCCGAAAGACATCCTCGGCACTTCTGTGCTTCCGTATCACGTGGGCGCCGACGAGCCGGAGATGTTCATCGCGCCACTGCCGAATTCTGTTTTCACGCGCGATCCCTCCGCCTGGATCTACCAGGGCGTCGCCATCAGCTCCATGTACTGGTCCGCGCGCCGCCAAGAGACCCTGTTGACACGTGCCGTCTATAAGTTCCACCCGTTCTTCACCAGACGTAAGTTCCCCACCTGGTTCAACGGGCTCAAGCACGACTCCGGCCATTCCTTCATCGAGGGCGGAGACATTATGCCCATCGGTAACGGCGTGGTGCTCGTGGGCATGGGCGAGCGATCCACCTATCAGGCAGTCAGCCACCTCGCGCACAACCTATTCGAAAGAGGCGGCGCCACCAAGGTCATTGCGGCGCGTATGCCGAAGGATCGCAGCACCATGCACCTGGACACCGTCTTCACCTTCTGCTCGGAAGATGTTGTCAATGTGTATGAACCTGTGGTGGACAAGCTGACCAGCTTCACCTTGACTCCCTCTTCAACCGAGTTGGGAGGGGTACGCGTGCACCATGAGGACGCCTCATTCATCGAAGTCGTCGGCAACTCCATCGGCACTTCCCTGCGCGCCGTCGCCTCCTCCTACGGGCGTATCGGCGCTGCCCGTGAGCAGTGGGACGACGGCAACAACGTCGTCGTAATCGAACCCGGGGTCGTCGTCGCATACGACCGCAATCGTGGCATCAACAGCAGCTTGCGCAAGGCCGGTATCGAGGTGCTTGAGATCCCCGCCTCCGAGTTGGGGCGCGGACGCGGCGGTGGCCACTGCATGACCTGCCCCATCGACCGGGATGCCATCGACTACTGAGGACGCGGGCGAATACCGAAGGATCCTCGCCCCCATGTCTCACCCATCCGAACATATTCAGAAAGGAAAGTCACTATGACCTACCCCCTTCATGGACGCTCTTTTTTGAAGGAGCTTGATTTTACGGCGTCGCAGTGGAGTATCCTGCTCAATCTGGCGGGTCAGTTGAAGGCTGATAAGCGGGCGGGCCGGGAGGTGCAGCGTCTTAAGGGCAAGAATATTGCTTTGTTGTTTGAGAAGACTTCTACGCGTACGCGGTGCGCGTTTGAGGTGGCTGCGGCTGATCAGGGTGCTAGTACCACGTATCTGGATCCGTCGGGTTCGCAGATGGGGCATAAGGAGTCGGTGGCTGACACTGCCCGGGTGTTGGGTCGGATGTTCGATGGGATTGAGTTCAGGGGCCGTAGCCAGGCCCATGTTCAGCAGTTGGCGGATCTGTCGGGGGTGCCGGTGTGGAACGGGCTGACCGATGACTGGCATCCCACCCAGGCCCTGGCCGACCAGTTGACCATGTTGGAGCACGCGGGTCGGCCTTTGAAGGAGATCTCCTTGGCCTATCTGGGGGACTGCCGCAACAATGTGGCCAACTCCCTGCTGGTCTCCGGGGCCTTGATGGGCATGGACGTGCGCCTGATCGGACCTGCCGAGTTGCTGCCGGCCGATGAGGTGGTCACCGAAGCTCGTCGTTTGGCGGAGGAGTCTGGTGCCCGGATCACCATCGGCTCCGAGGTTGATGCCGGCGTGAAGGGCGTGGACTTCTTGTACACCGACGTGTGGGTGTCCATGGGCGAGCCGAAAGAGGTGTGGGATCAGCGCATCGCTCTACTCAAGCCCTACCAGGTCAACGCGACCCTGGTGCAGCGCACCGGCAACCCGGAGGTGAAGTTCCTGCACTGCCTGCCCGCCTTCCACGACCGCAACACCACCATCGGCCAGGACATCTACACCAAGACCGGTCTGGACGGCCTGGAGGTCACCGACGAGGTGTTCGAGACCGACCGCAACATAGCCTTCGACCAGGCCGAAAACCGCATGCACACCATCAAGGCCGTCATGGTGGCCACCCTGGGCGACTGGGAGTGATACACCCATGAGAATCGTCGCAGCACTGGGAGGCAACGCCCTCATGCGCCGGGGAGAGCGCCCCGACGCACGCACCCAGATCACCAACGTCAAACGAGCCGCCAAAGCGCTGGCCGCACTGGCCGAGGAACACGAACTGATCATCACCCACGGCAACGGCCCCCAAGTAGGCACCCTCGCCCTACAGTCAGCCAACGACGAGCGCCTGTCTGAGCCCTACCCCTTCGACACCCTCGGCGCCCAAACCCAGGGCATGATCGGCTACTGGATCCTCCAGGCCATGCAAAACGCCCTACCCGGCCGCCACATCGCCTCACTGATCAGCCAGACCCTGGTCCTAGCCGGCGACCCGGCCTTCAACAACCCCACCAAATTCGTCGGCGAAGTCTACGACCAGCCCACCGCCCAGGCACTGGCCGCCGAACGGGGATGGACCGTCAAACCCGACGGCACCCACTGGCGCCGCGTAGTGCCCTCCCCCAAACCCCAACGCTTCATCGAAACCCGCATGGCCCGCACCCTCCTCCAAGCCGGCGCCATCGTCATCTGCTCCGGCGGAGGCGGCATACCAGTAATCCGCAACGCCCAAGGCAAACTAGAAGGAGTCGAAGCCGTCGTCGACAAGGACCTGACCGCCGCCGTACTGGCCGAACACCTCGAAGCCGACGCCCTACTCATCCTCACCGACGTCGACGGAGTAAGAACCGACTTCGGCACCCCCAACGAACAACGCATCGACCGCGCCACACCAGCATCCCTACGAGCCCTCAACCTACCCGCCGGCTCCATGGGCCCCAAAGTAGAAGCCGTATGCCGCTTCGTCGAACTCACCGGCGACATGGCCGCCATCGGCCGCCTCCAAGACACCACCGCAATCATCAACGGCACCGCCGGAACCATCATCACCCCCGGCGGCAACTACGGCCAACCCGAAGACATCCGCCCACCTGGCCGCAACCGGTAACCGTCCGTGTTCGCTGTCGGCGGTTCCGGTCAAGGTACTGGACCGCCGACAGCGAGCCCGAGACACGGTAACATACTGTTACTCACTTCTCACCATACATCGGCATCCCAAGCATTGTTGACATGAATTCCGAACCCTCTCAGGATCAATCAGGCTTCGCGGCTCGCACTCCTGCCGCCCGGCGCCGCTGTATCGCCGACATTATTGTCTCCGTACGCGTCCACAGCCAGGCCGAGCTCCAGCACCTGCTCGCCGAACGCGGATTCTCGGTCTCACAGGGGACGCTGTCACGGGACCTGGCAGAAATGCGCGCATATAAGGTGCACAGTGCTGCTCATGGAAGCGTATACGTCATTCCGGAGGCGGGGGCGCCGGGACAGCTCCTACAACGCGATGCGGCCATGAGCAAGTACCATGAGCAGCTGAACCGTCGCGTCGAGCAGTTCACCGTGTCGATTCGCACGGCTCACAGCGACGTCGTGCTGCAAACACCGCCCGGAGCGGCCCAGCTGTTGGCGGCAGCCATTGACGACGCCGTGCTACCCGGCGTGATGGGCACGATTGCCGGTGACGACACCATCCTAATCGCCACGAAAAGCGAGAGCGCCGCACAGTCCCTCGCCAAGTATTTGTCTTCGTTAACCTCGGGCGATTAGGCGTACACCATTGCCGGCCCTTCCGGTTCGACCACGCAGCTGTCGAGTGCGGCTGATAGAACCATCGACTTCGATCGGTTGAGCTCACGGGCCGACGGCCGGCAAGGTTGTTGGCCGGTTGGGGGTGCCCCTATGTGATTTGTCATGCGGCGGCGGGTAGGTCGTGTGCTGGTTGGGGGTCGCAGAGGGAGCCGTCTCGGATCATGGCGTGTAGGGTGAGGATGCGGCGGTGTGGGCCCGGTCGGCTGCAGGCCTCGCACTTGGACCGCGCTTCTGCGGTTGGACCGCCTGAGAGCGCGTTTCAGGTGGTCCAACGGCAGCCAGGTGGCCCATCCGCAGCCAGGTGGCCCATCCGCAGCCAGGTGGCCCAACGGCAGCCAGGTGGCCCATCCGCAGCCAGGTGGCCCATCCGCAGCCAGGTAGTCCACGTGCGGGGTGCTGATTCAGACCGGTGCGGTTACCTCTTACACCGGCGCACCCGCGGTCAGAGTCGAGATGCCGCAGGCCGCGGACATGGCCCCAGTCGACCCGGCTTGGCAAAGGAACAACGCTTGTGCCGAATCTGGGTATTTTCCCCGGGCCCGCCAGCCCTACCAACCGAACTCGATGGTCATATCGACCGAACTCGATGGTAATAACGACCGAACTCGGCGGTTTCAGGAGCCAGGTCAGAAACGGCTGGCATCTAGGCGGCTGAAGCGCCACCCGGTCGGATTGCGCGCACTGGGAGCGACAGGATCCGGAACCACGTAACCGAGGATTTGTAGGTTCCAGGTTCCGCGCGTGCCCCATACCGTCGCCTTGGTGCGGGCGCGACCGCGCACCACGGGGAATCCATCAATGGTGTCCGGCTCGGCGGAGACGAACTGCGAGGAGTGGTAGGTCAGGGTACCGTCGCGGATGTCGGTGAGCCACTCGACCTTGGGCTGCGGGTAGCCGGTCATATGCGTCAGAACACAGTCCTCAGTGAGGAGGGCGTCGATGACGGCCGTATCAGCCGCCACCATGGCGTCACACAGTAGGCGGTATAGCTCGATCGACGCCTGTCCTGAATCGGCGGGGTGTACGGGTGGGTTCGACGCGGTCATGCTCTGGATCCTATGGGTACGCGCAAGCACGCAGGGAGCTACTGCGCGACCCCCTCAAGCATGCAACCGAAGGTTCCATGTCCCGCACGACGCCGCCAGCTGGACCGCCTGGCTGCCGTTGGACCGTCTGGCTGCCGTTGGACCGTCTGGCTGCCGTTGGACCGTCTGGCTGCCGTTGGACCGTCTGGCTGCCGTTGGACTGCCTGGCTGCCGTTGGACCACCTGAAACGCACTCTCAGACGGTCCAACCGCAAGAACGCGGTCCAACCGCAGAAGCGCGGTCCAAGTACACGGCCAGCAGCCATCCGGGCCCACACCCACCCACACCCTCATACCGGAGGCACCCGGTTACCCCAAGGGCACGGTTAAAGCCATGCGGCGCCCACAAGAACAGCCCGCAACACGCCGATCTAAAGCACCACGTTCGCGCCGATAACCGGCTCTTCGTGTTTGTGGGTGTGGTGGTTGTGTTCGGGTGGGGGTGGTTGTTGTCGGTGGGGTGCTGGTGTGCCGGGTACGGCCTCTTCTCAGTGAGTCCCGGGAACTACGTGGTGGTGGGGCGCCCCTGGGGGGCAACCCTGGGGTGGTTTCAGTGGTTTTGATGTCGTGCCGCCTTGGTGGCGGCAGCCCAATGTGCCGTTGCTTGGTGGGTGTGGGCTGTTGGCGTGTGCCAGATGCCCAATCGTTGGAGTGCTGGGTGACGAACCGAAGGTGGAACGTACGAACTGTCTGGCCCTGTGCCCGGGGTCGGTGGCACCCATAGACCCCCGGCGATGGTGTGCAAGACGGCCGGTCATGTCGAAAACCAGCACCTCACGCCCCACAGCACGATCCACCGCAACAGCGACAGGCCACCCTCAAACACCAAGGCCGCGCTCAAGCACCGGGGCGGCCCGATCTTGCGGGTGCCACGCCCGTCGACGGCGACAGGCCGCGCTCAAACACAGGAACAGCGTCCGGGCACGGGCTGACCATGCTCGGGCACGGGCTGACCATGCTCGGGCACGGGCTGACCATGCTCGGGCACGGGGAGACCATGCTCGGGCTCGGGGAGACCACGCTCGGGCACGGGACGGCGCCTTCGGACGCAGGAGAGTTCCGCCCGGACAGGCCAGAACGCACCACCCACCACACCCCCAAACACGAATAGCTCAATAACCCCAGAACCTCCGGAGGCGCTACCTGAAAAAAGATCCCCGGACTCCTACTTTTCGCCTGGATTCCGGGGATCGGTTTGGCGGTAGCGCTGGGATTCGAACCCAGGGTGGCTATGAACCACACAGACTTTCGAGATCTGCACCTTCGGCCGCTCGGACACGCTACCTCGTGGGTAGAGCCTACACGCCGCACGGGCTCAAGCGCACCCGGGTTCCTGCGAGGTCGCTCACCAACGACCACGAAGCAGACCGGAGTCCCGCCCGCCGTGGACGCCGACGCCCTGCGCGCGTCATTCCGCCGGCCCGGCAGGGCCGGCGCCGAGCCGTTTTGTCGGATCCACTACCCCAGTTCCCCACCGCGCTGCGATAGTTCCCCGTGGCGCTGCGAGGCGAAGAAGCTGCGCAGCAAGGCCTGCGCCTCCATCTCGCGTAGCCCGGCCACCACCTGCACCTGGTGGTTGGCGCGCGGGTCTCGCAGAACATCGCGTACGGACCCACAAGCCCCGGTCTTCGGCTCCCAGGCGCCGAAGACCACACGCGCCAGCCGCGCCAGCCGGGCGGCGCCAGCGCACATGGTGCACGGCTCCAAAGTGACCACCAGGGTGCAGCCGTCCAGGTGGGGGCCGCCCAGCACCGCACCGGCAGCCCGCAATGCCCGTATCTCGGCGTGCGCCGTCGGATCGTGCTCTGACTCGCAGGCATTGGCGGCCTCAGCGATAACCGTGCCGCCCCGGGCGGCGTCGACGCCGCGGTCGGGAGACAGGACGACGGCGCCCACGGGCACCTCTCCGGCCACACCCGCCTCCCGGGCCAGCTCGAGCGCACGGCACATGGCGGCGTCGTAGCGCTGCCGGACCAGACCGGGGATGTTCACGCCACCACCCTGCCTCAGCAGCGGCACGTCAACACCCACCGGACTGGAAATGTGGGAAGGATCTCTTGGGCGGCCGTTTATCCCCGATCTCATGCGGCTGTCAAGTCCACCGGATGACCTCGTTTCAACCGTTTTCACTTGCGAAACCGGAGAATCCCTGAAAGATTCACAATCCCGTAAACGTCGCCACGGTCGTCTGCTCGCGGCCACGTGCGCACCATGCATCACCAGTGCATCCAATGCATCAAGGAGTGCCAGTGCCTGAATCCCCAACCGATCAGCCCACACCCGCAACAACAACGGCCCCCGGAAAGCGCCACCTGAACGTAGTGGTCTTCGCCGTCTCGGCAGCGATCATCGCCACCATCGCCGGCGCCGCCATCGTGGCCCCGGATACGGTCTCCGCAGCCTTCAGCGCCGCCGTGGCCTGGGCCGGGCGCTGGTTCGGCTCCTTCTACATCCTGCTGGTCACCGCGGCCCTCATCTTCGTCATCGTCCTGGCGCTGTCGAAGTTCGGGACGATCCGACTGGGTCCGGACAACTCCACTCCGGACTTCTCCACCTTCTCCTGGGCGGCCATGCTCTTCGCCGCCGGCGTGGGAACCGGCATCATGTTCTACGCGGTGGCCGAACCGGTGATCCAGTACATGGAGCCGCCCACCGGGGACGGGCAGACTGTGGAGGCGGCCCGCAACGGGATTGTCTTCACCATGCTGCACTACGGCATCAGCGGCTGGGGCCTGTATTCGATCCTGGGCATGGCCCTGGGGTACTTCGCCTATCGACGCCGCCAGCCCCTAGCCGTGCGCTCCACCCTGCGCCCCCTGCTGGGCGAGAGGGTTAACGGCCGCTTCGGCGACGTCGTCGACGCCGCCGCCCTGATCGGTGGGGCCGTGGGTATTTCGGCGTCGCTCGGCGTGGGCGTGGTGCAGCTCAACGTGGCCTTGACCATTCTGTTCGGACTGGAGCAGGGGACCACGACTCAGATCGGCCTGATCGCTCTGAGCGTGCTGATGGCCACCGTCTCCGCCGTATCCGGGGTGGATCGTGGCGTGCGCGTGCTGTCCAACATCAATGTGCTGCTGGCCGTCGGGCTGGCGCTGTGGGTGCTGATCACCGGAGACACCGCCTTCCTGCTCGATGCGCTGGTGGGCAACGTCGGCGACTTCATCACCCAGTTCCCCGGGCTGACCTTGGAGACCTACGCCTACGACCGGCCCACGGATTGGCTGAACGCCTGGACGCTGTTCTTCTGGGCGTGGTGGATCACCTGGGCCGCATTCGTCGGCATGTTCCTGGCGCGCATCTCCCGCGGCCGCACGGTGCGAGAGTTCGTGATCGGCTCCCTGGTGCTGCCCTTCTCCTACGTGACCATGTGGGTGTCGATTTTCGGCAACAGCGCCCTGGACCTGATCCGCTCGGGCAACCTCAACTTCGCCGAGCTCACCGTGGCGGAGCCGCAGCAGGGTCTGTACATGCTGCTCGACCACATGCCCGGCGGCAGGATTCTCATCGCACTGGCCCTGTTCATCGGCATTCTGTTCTACGTGACCAGCGCCGACTCCGGGGCACTGGTGATGGCCAACCTCTCCAGCCGAGCGCCGTCCTCCTACCGGGGCGACCCGCAGGACGCCCCGGCCTGGCTGCGGATCTTCTGGGCGTCCCTTACTGGCGTGCTCACCATCGCCATGCTCGTGGCCGGCGGCATCCCCATCCTGCAGCAAGCCACAATCGTCATGGCGCTGCCGTTCTCCTTCGTCATCATCGCGGTCATGGCGGGTCTTTGGCGGGCCATGCGCACCGAGGCCACGCGTGAACATGCCCGCGGCATCGCCAACCGCAACCGCCTGCTCGGCGCCACCGGCACCGCCGCCGGCATGAACCGCATCCCCTGGCGCGACCGCCTGTCCCACACCTTCGACATCGTCTCCCCCACTCGCGCCCAGCGCGCCATGAACAGCCGCGTGGTGCCGGCGCTCGAGGCGGTGGCCGATGAGCTGCGCAAGGAGGACCTGGTGGCCGAGGTGGTGATCGCCGGCCCCGAGGCGCAGGATCCCGACGACGTGCGCAACTTCCTCGGCTCGGCCACCCTGGTGGTCACGCCCCCGCAGTCTCCGGAGCAGACCGCCGCCGCGCAGGGCGAGCAGGTGGCCGGCTCCCGATTCCGCTACGCGGTACGCATGGTGCAGGCGCCGGTGCCGGCCTTCGGCGTCGTCGTCCACGAGGCCGATGACCTCACCGTCCGCCTGGAGGTGCGGCCACGCGGAGGCGGCCAGGGCTATGACGTCATGGACTGGTCGCGCGAGCAGGTCGCCCACGACGTCCTGGACCACTACGAGCGGTGGCTGGAGTACCTGGGCGCCGCCGAAACCGTCTGAGCGCCCCTCATCCGGGAGTGATTCCTTTAGGCTTGACCCATGCGCCTGCACGTTGCCGATCATCCGCTCATCGATCACAAACTCTCTGTTCTGCGCGACGAGAAGACGCCCTCGGCGGTCTTCCGGCAGCTCGTCGACGAGCTGGTGACCCTCTTGGCCTACGAGGCCACCCGGGACGTACGCACCGAGGAGGTCCGCATCAAGACGCCGGTGGCGGAGACGAGCTGCCGTCGTCTGGCCGAGCCGCGCCCCATCGTGGTTCCGATCCTGCGCGCCGGGCTGGGCATGCTCGAGGGCATGACCCGGCTGCTGCCCACCGCCGAGGTCGGTTTCCTGGGCATGAAGCGCAACGAGGACACCCTGGAGGTTGAGACCTACGCCAATCGTCTGCCCGACGACCTGTCGGGTCGCCAGTGCTTCGTCGTCGACCCCATGCTGGCAACCGGCCACACCCTCGTGGCCGCCATCAACTACCTTCTGGAGCGCGGCGCACGCGATGTCACCGCCATCTGCCTGATCGCCGCACCGGAGGGAATCGCCACCCTGGAGGCGGCCATCGGTGAGCGCGCCGAGGTAACCGTGGTCGCCGCCGCCCGAGACGAGCGCCTCAACGAGCACGCCTATATCGTGCCCGGACTGGGCGACGCCGGTGACCGCCTGTACGGCATCGTGGACTGAAGACGTCCCACCGCCCGACATAACGCCGCCGAATCGGCGGACTGATCAAGCTCGACCCTCACTTCTACCCGCTCCCACGAACAATTAGCATCGAGTCATGAGTTCTCAGACGGCGTCGCCCGGACGGTCCGCATCCCCTCCCGTGGGGCCGGACCGGCTCGGCCCGCGAGCCATCGGCGCCGCCATCGCAGCCGGACTACTCGCATTCGGCGCCGTACTGGGCGGCGGCCTGGCACTGGGCGGCGGCACCGACTACTCGATTCCTCCGCCCACCGACCTGGTCACCTACATCTCACCGTCCCCGGCCTGGACCGCCGGGGCAGAGCAGACCTGGACCACCACCGTGGCCGCCAACGCGCAAGTAATAGCCGTGCCGGGCCACCTACTGACCCTGGAGACCGGGGACAATCCCGCCGATGCGACCCTCACGGCGTATGCGCTGTCCGATTCGGGTGCGACCGAGTCCTGGTCGGCTCAGGTAGACGCCTCTACTGATGCGGGGGACACGAGCGACGACTTCGACATCCCCATGAAGCCCGCCTACCTCATGTGGGGGAAGAACACTCTCATCCACGACACCACCTTGTACGACCTGGACACCGGCGAAACCCGCGAGGCTCCCTGGTCCTCCAGCGACGGCGTGATGATCGCCGACGACGTCGCCATCGCCTGCGCCTCCGGCGGCGAGTGCACCGCGTACCGAGAGGACCAGCCGGATACAGCGCAGTGGACCGCAACCATGGAGTACCCCAAGCGCTACTTCCAGTACGCGTCGAACTTCTACCAAACTGTATTTGTACGTGATGGGCAACGGTACTGCATTCTCGGGAACCGCACTATACATAACATCGACACCGGCGAGCGGGTTCCCCTTACCATCCCGATCCCGGAGGAGAACATCGCCGGGTACGCCACTTATGCGGCAACCGATGGTTGGATGATTTATCTGACCGAGTTCGGCGACCGGAACACTGTTTACGCATTTCCCCCTGAGGGCGGCGAACCAATCGACTCCTATGCGGACAGCGCGACCCTGGCCAATAACCAGTCGGTTGTCAACATTTACAGGGCACGTTCGCAGGCGGAGCTTAAGGAACGGTTCGCCAACGGCTCAACCGAGACCTTGCTCGGCATAGTGAACCGCGATGACAGCAACTGCGCCCAGTCGGTTGACGTCATTGACAAACGAACGATTGAGGTTACGCAGTTCACCGACGACCTCTCCTGCCTGTCAGCAATCCACGTCTCTGAGGACCGCACCGTGATGACGGCCGGACTCGGAGCCGCCGACGCCCAGGATGTTCTGACCTTCCGCCTGATGTACAACGCCGATACCGGAGAGCAGATCACCTTCCCCGGCATGGACCCTGACTCCGGCGCCCTCTTCGACCTGGTAGCCACCGACTACGCCATCGGCTACGACCCGCCCACCGGCACGCTGACAGGCTACCGCCCCGCAGGTTGAATCCTTCACGGATAAGGGGGCAAACGGGTACCTCTCCCCGTCATCATCACTTCTACCGCGCCGCCGAACTGCCTACCATCAAAGACATGACTCCCCCGACGCCACTGCCCGGCCCGTCCGGCCTGTCGCCCACAGCACCGGAGCCGCTGGGCGCGCGGGCAATCGCGACTGCCGTCCTGGCGGCGGTGCTGACCTTCAGCCTCATTGTTGGCGGCGCCCTGGCCCTGGCCCGGGGCAAGAACTACGCAGCACTCGCGGAACCGAATCAACTCGCGATCACCGGCCCCTCCTCGGAATGGACCAATGGTGCCGAGCGAACCTGGACCACAACCGTGGCCGCCAACGCGCAGGTCATGACCGTGCCGGGCCATCTGCTCACCCTGGACACCGGCGACGACCCCGCCGCTTCCACGCTTACCGCATATGACCTGACCGATTCGGGCGTAACGGAGTCCTGGTCTGCAACCGTTGACGCAACCAACGATTCCGGCGATACGAGCGACGACTTCGACATCCCCATGAAGCCCGCATACCTCCTCTGGGGAAACAACACCCTCATCCACGACACCACCTTGTACGACCTGGATACCGGCGAAACCCGCGAGGCCAAATGGTCCTCCAGTGACGGCGTCCTCATAGCGGACGACATCGCCATCGCCTGCACCTCCGAAAACAAATGCACCGGTTATCAAGAGGACGCCCCAGACACCCCGCTGTGGACGACGAGCACCGATTATGCCGCCGACTACCTACGCGCCCAGTCCGCTCATTACGCGACAGTGTTCCCGCACGGCGATCAACGCTACTGCAATATCAGTTACCGCGAGATCTACAATATCGACACCGGTGAAAAAGTCCAGCTCAACCTGCCCCTGTCTCCTGACAATATCCGCAGCTACGCGGCCTACGGTGCGAGTGACGGATGGTTCATCGTACTCACCGACACCTCCGACCGATCCGTGGTTTACACCTACGACCTTGATGGGGGCGAGCCGACGGATTCTTACGATGAGCAGTTCGACACCCCCCGGTATTCATGGGTGGTTCCCGTGTTCGGATCGCTTTCACTCGCCGAGTTCAGGACACGCTTCGCCGACAATTCTCTGGATACCGTACTCGGCATAGTCAACGCCGATGAGGACCGTTGCGCCAAGTCAGTCGATATCACCTACGGGCGCACAATCGAACTTCCGAACTCGGCCGACGGCCCGTCCTGCCTGTCCGCTATCCGAATCGCTGCGGACCGCTCCGTCATGACGGCCGGGCCAAGAGTCACCGACTCCCAGGACATCCAGACCTTCCGCCTGATGTACAACGCCGATACCGGGGAGCAGATCACCTTCCCCGGCATGGACCCTGACTCCGGCGCCCTCTTCGACCTGGTCGCCACCGACTACGCCATCGGCTATGACCCGCCCACCGGCACGCTGACAGGTTACCGCCCCGCTTCCTGATCTCTGGAGTCAGGAGGCGGGGCGGCACGACGATCGGCGGGCTCCAGCTCAGAAGGCGGGAACCACCGACTCGTCGGTCCAGGTCTGCTCAATGTAAGCGCGCAGCTCCTCGGTGTTCAGCAGTCCGGCGAGCTTGACCAGGTGCTCGTTGTCCTTGTCGGCACTGCGCACCACGAGCTGGTTGGCGTAGGGGGATTCCCCACTGGGCTCCAGGACGAGCGCATCCGCGCTGGGGTTCAGGCCTGCGGCAAGCGCGAAATTGCCGTTGATGACAGCCAACTCGGAATCAGCCATCGAGATGGGCGTCTGCGCGCCGTCGACCGGGATCAGCTCGAACTTCTTGGGGTTCTCGGTCACGTCCAGGGTGGTGGGCATCTCGACGTCGGGGTCGAGCGTGATCAGGCCGGCGGACTCCAGCAGTTTCAGGCCGCGGGCGGTGTTGGCGGGGTCGTTGTTGAGCACGATCGTGCCGCCCTCGGCGGCCTCGTCAACCGAGCTGTAGCCCTTGTCGGTGTAGATACCCATGGGTTCGATGTGCACGTCGGCAATGGCCACCAAGTCGTAGCCCTTCTCCTCGTTCTGCTGCTCCAGGAAGTTGGGGGTCTGGAAGAAGTTCGCCGCCAGGGAGCCGTCGCTGAGCGAGGCATTGGGGATGTCGTAGTCCTCGATTTCTACGATGTCAAGGCTGAGTCCGGCGTCGGCGGCGAGGTTGTCCTGCACCCACTGGAGGATCTGAGCGTGGGGCTGGGAGGTCGCGCCGATGGAGATGGTGGCCGTGTCGCCGTCGACGCTGATGCCGTCGACTCCCCCGGAGTTGCCGGAGCAGGCGGACAGGGTCAGGGCGACGGCGGAGGCGACGCCGCCCACGAGGGCACTGCGGCGGGAAATGGTGAAGTTCATGACTGTGGTTCCTTGTCTTGAAGTCGTCAAAGCCGCGCGAATTCGGTTGCGGGCGCCGACGCGCGCGGCGGAGGCGTCGGCGCGAAGTCTTGTGAGCCGAGCCGTCGGGGCCTCGCCCCGGGACTCCGGCTGGTCGAGGCTCAGCGGTGGTCGACCAGCCGGCTGAGCATGTCGCCACACACCTGGATGACGGCGACCACGAACACGATCAGGACGACGACGATCACCATGACGTCTGAGGCGTTCTGCCGGTAGCCGTACTGAATGGCCAGGTCGCCCAGGCCGCCGCCGCCCACGGTCCCGGCCATAGCGGTGTAACCCAGCAGCGTGATAACGGTGACCGTGGCGGACTGAATGAGGGTGGGCAGGGCCTCGCGGACCAGCACGCCCCAGGTGATCTGGCGGTTGGAGGCTCCCATCATGAGGGCCGCCTCGACCTTGCCGTGGTCGACGTCGTTGATGGCGGTCTCCACCAGGCGCGCATAGAAGGGGATCGCGCCGACGGTCAGCGGCACGCAGGCCGCCCCCCAACCCAGGGAGGTGCCCACGAGCATGCGGGTGAAGGGGATCAGCGCCACCATGAGGATGATGAAGGGCATGGAACGCCCAAGGTTGACGATCTGGGAGAGCGCCTCGTACACGACCCGGTTGCTGTGCTGACCACGCTTGCCGGTGGTGACCAGCGCCAGCCCCAGCAGTAGACCGAGCCCGATGGTCAGGGCCCCGGATACGCCCAGCATCTGGAAGGTCTCCAGGGTGGCGGGTCCGAGTTTGCGCTGGATGGCGGGATTGTTGAACCAGGTGTTGTCACCCGAGGCGGCCGCGGCGATCGCCTCCACGGAGGCTGTCAGAGTGTTCATGCGCGTACCTCCGCGGTAACGCCCGCTTCACGCAGGGCGGTGAGTGCGCCCGGCGCCTGTTCGGCGGGGACGGTAAGTGCCAGGCGACCGACCTGGGCGGTTCCGAGTGTCTCGAACAGGCCGCCGGCGACGTCGGCGCCCCGTTCGGCGGCCAGTGCCAGCACCTGGGCGGCGGCAGGCTGCCCGGGGTGGGCGGTCAGGGCCACGTCAATGACGACGTCGCCGTCGGGCAGGGCCCCATCCGGGACCTCGGGGGCAGGGACGAGTTCATGGGACAGGCGGGAGCCGACGTCGGAGACCACCTGTTCAATGGGACCGGACTCCACGATGCGACCGGCTTCAAGCAGGCTTACGGAGTCACAGATCTGGCGGACCACGCTCATCTCATGAGTGATGATCACGACGGTGACACCGAGCCGGTCGCGCACGTCCCGTATCAGTCTGAGGATTTGACGGGTGGTTTCCGGGTCCAGCGCGCTGGTGGGCTCATCGCACAGCAGCACCTGCGGCTGGTCCGCCAGCGCCCGGGCGATTCCGACGCGCTGCTGCTGACCGCCGGAGAGCTGGGAGGGGTAGGAGAATCCGCGGTCGGCCAGGCCCACCAGATCGAGCATGCGCACGACCGTGTCGTGCCGCTGCCCCTTGGGCACCCCCGCAAGCGCCAAGGGGTAGGCGATGTTCTGGGCGGTGGTGCGCGAGTCGAGCAGGTTCGCATGCTGGAAGACCATGCCGATGGCACGGCGGGCGTCACGCAGGCTACGAGTGGACAGCGCGGTCATATCCTGACCGGCCACACGCACCTCACCGTAGGAGGGGCGTTCCAAGGTGGTCAGGCAGCGCACCAGGGTGGACTTGCCAGCGCCGGAGGTGCCGACGATGCCGTGAATGGAGCCCGCTTGCACCTCCAGGTTCACCCCGTCCAAGGCGCGTACGGTGCTGCCGTCACGCAGCTTGTACACCTTGTGGACGTCGCGCAGCGAGATCATGGGCTCCTGGGCGGCGGAGGCGGTCGCGGCACCGGAAGGCGCGGCGGCGCCGCCCGGGGCTGGGTCCTGGGATGCAGGTGGCTGCGTCACGTGGTCCTCCATCGGTCCTGGCGGTAGCACCCTCTCCGCGAACGGGGGTTGCTGCAACGTCGATGAGCCAGGTCTCTCGGTTGCTCTGGATGGTCGCCGCCCACACTAAATGGCCAGCGGCGTCCGGGGCAAGCCGTAGGACAAAAACGATGCGCGCATCACTGCACCGAGTTCGGTCGACGTTACCGCCGAGTTCGGTCGATATGACCATCGAGATCGGTCGATATGACCATCGAGATCGGCTGGCGCCTCCGAATCGGAGCCGGCGAACCGCCCGACCGGGCGCCGTCGTCCGTGACAGGATTCCGCCATGGCATCCACGACCGAGACGACGCCGGGCCAGCAGCCGGACCCGCCCACCACCCCGCTCTCCCCCGCCGCCGGGAGGACCTCCCAGCCGGTGCCCGACATTCTGGGCGAACCCTGGGTGGCACGCACCATCCCGGTCACCGATTCGCCCGCCGCACCGGGAGCGGATCACGCCGTGCTCGTCCATCAGCGCGGTGCCATCCCAACGCCTGAACCGAAAGGGCAGTCGCCCGCCCCCCGGCATGCACGCGCCGTGCTGTACCTGCACGGACGTAATGACTACTTCTTCCAGACCTGGCTGGCCGACGCCTTCCTCACGGCGGGCTACGAGTTCTATGCGCTGGAACTGCGCGCCTGCGGCCGTGCGGGCGTGGACTACTGGTCTCCCCACGACGTGCGCGACCTGCGGGTGCACGACGAGGAGATCGCCGAGGCGCTGCACATCATCCGCGGCGAGCACGGACATTCCACGGTTGTACTCAACGGCCACTCCACCGGCGGGTTGCAGGCGGTGATCTGGGCCGGAGACCACCCCGGATCGGTGGACGCCGTCGCTCTCAACTCCCCTTGGTTGCAGCTGAATTCCTCCGGCCTGGTGCGCTCCTACGGCTCGGCCTTCGTCGACCTGCTATCCCGCCGCGATCCCGACCGGGTCATCGACAACCCCAACGAGAACAAGGAGCTGGAACCCGCCGAGGCCGCCTCCAAGGCCACGCCCTCCCGGGGCCCCTCCACGGACTGTCCGCACGACGACGCCGCAACCGCCCTGCCGGTAGTCACCGATCCGGGGCCGATTGAGGTTGATATTTACACCCGCACCCTGCATCGCCGCTGGGGCGGGGAATGGGACTGGGACCTGGCGCTGAAGCCCTCGCCGTCGTTCCCGGTGCGAGCCGGCTTCCTGGCGGGCATTCGCCGACTGCAGCGGGAGGTGCGCCACGGCCTTGGCATTGATGTGCCGGTGCTGGTGTGCTGCTCGACGGCGTCGGGCGGGCCGGGCGTTTCCCGCGAGGAGGCGCTGCGCTGCGACACGGTGCTGTCGGTGGACCAGATCTTGGAGCGCTCCCGTTTCCTGGGCGAGGACGTCACGGTGGTGCAGATCCCCGGCGGGGTGCACGACCTGGTGCTTTCCCCTCTGCCGGCGCGTGAGGAGTACCTGGCCACGCTCACCGGCTGGCTGGCCGAGCGGCTGGGCTGAGCCGCGGCCGGACGTCGGGCCGCCCCGGGCCGGGGGCTGGTTGCCGGCGCCCCTTGTTATTGAGCGAACTCGGCCGCCAGCCTCGCCAGCTTGGGGGTGAGGGCGTCACTGACGCGTTCGACGACGTCGAGGGTGTACAGAAAGTCGGCGAGGGTCCCGTACCAGGGGTCGGGCACGTCCAGGCTCGACGGGGAGGCGGGCGTGGCCGTCGTCGTCGGGCCGGCGGGGGCGGTGGGGTCGAACTGGCGGTACATGAGAATGCGGCCCGGGTCGACGTCTAGGCCTGCGGCGCGGCGCGTCAGGGCGCGGTGGTGCGCGGCGGTCATGGCGAGAACGAGGTCGGCGCGGCGTAGTTCGGTGTCACTGATGCGGTGGGCGGCATGCTGGGAGATGACCGCCATAACGGCGCGGGAGGCGGCGTCGCCACCGCCGCCGTAGCCGGCCTCGGACAATACGCGCTGGGCGCGGGGGTCCATGGGGTTGCCGGCCTCCTCGTCGGAGACGCCCGCCGAGGTGACCGCAACGCCCCCGGGGTAGGAGGGGATGCCCGCGGCGGCGAGCCGGTCCACGAGTACGGCGTGGGCCATGGCAGAGCGGCAGATGTTGCCGGTGCACACCATGACGACGCCGTAGGGGCCGGCCGGATCATGCGGCGCGGGCAGGTCGGGGCCTGCGAAGTGGGTCGGCGTGTCCGGGGCGGCGGGCTCGGTGGGGGCCGGCGTGGGGCCGGAGATCGCGGTCATGGCAGGAGCCTGGCCGAGTCCGGGCGGGGTTTCAAGCCGGGGCGGTTTGCTCCGGCGGGCAGGGGGCACGCCCGGGGCAGGAACGTCGACCGATCTCGGTGGTTATTTCAACCGAACTCGGCGATGGGGAGGCGTGCGCGCCTCCGTCTCAATGCACCTGGAGGTGCGAGGTGCTTCCTGACACAACACTCCCTACCTGGTAGAGGTAAACACCGCCTAGTCTCAATGCACCTGGAGGTGCGAGGTGCTTCCTGACCTTCCTGGGCGCCATCAGCGCGGTCGAGGGCGTGGAGTCTCAATGCACCTGGAGGTGCGAGGTGCTTCCTGACGTTGGAGGCGCAATGGGACCTGGCGGCCCTTACTGTCTCAATGCACCTGGAGGTGCGAGGTGCTTCCTGACCTGGCCCAAGACCAGGTTTCGATCTTCAATTCCGAGTCTCAATGCACCTGGAGGTGCGAGGTGCTTCCTGACTTGAACAAGACAATAAAGAGAGCGGCTCGCGCTTTTTGTCTCAATGCACCTGGAGGTGCGAGGTGCTTCCTGACCCCTACCCCTGGAAACCGCGTCATACCGCCACTTCCAGAGGCCAGATCGCCACCGACCCCGCAAGCACCCCACGAGACCGGCTAACACCACCCCAAAACTACCACCTTTCGTTGAAAACAAGCCAAGCGCCACCGACACCCCCCAACCCCCCTCCAGCCACCAACTTTCAACGAAGTCATGCGGAAAAGTCGGGGTCAAAACGCACCAAACTTTGTACCGTAGACCAAATCGCAACCTCACCGCCACACCCCACCAGCCACACAAGCCACACCAGCACCGCACGCCACAGCCCCGGACACCACCCACCTACCCCCAGCCAACACCACCGACCACCAACACCCCGCAAACCCCTAACAACCCACCATCCAGACACCGACTTTGCCGAGCCCCTGCCCGAATCCGGCGACATCACCCCGGCACACACCAGGCAAGTCATGGCACGCAGCAGCGTCATAACACCCGGCCCCGGCGGCAGCGTCGAATTCAGCGCGGCCGCCCCGCCGGCATGATCACCGACGACCCCAGCGCGAAGGGGAATCCCGGGCGCAGCAAGCACTCCACCACCGGCTGTGCCATCTCCGTCAGGCGCTCGAGCTCCAGCCCCTGCTCCCCCTGAGGTCCACTTCGACCCAACAGGCTCTGGTAGGGCACATCCAGGTCCAGCAGGGTCATATTGTCGGCATGTTCGGCACGCGCCCAGGCGCCGTCGTTCATATCCAGCAAGGTGCCCAGGTGGAAGTGCATGACCTGACGGGAGTCCACTTCGCTGGGAACAGACAACAGGTGATGCGGCTCCGGGTCGCGCGGGGCGCGCAGCGTGAACAACAGAATGGCGCCGTCGCGCGCAGAGCGCAGCATCAGCCGGCCGATATGCACAGAGAACCCGATGACGTCCAGACCTGCACCGGCCCCCATGGCCTCCTCCACCGGCAGGGCCTTGGACAGACGGATGGGGGCGCCGTCGCCGGGGTCATTGATGGCGCGGCGGCCCGACGGCGTGACCGCGCGCAGGCGCAGCACCGGCCCATCGTCGGAGTCGGGCGCGGCGGGCAGCAGCGTGGCGGCCTCAACGAGTTCCTGCCAGCCGCCGGGCGTAACCGACGGTCCCGGCTCGGTCTGAACGTGCCCCAGACCGAGGATGGAGGAGAAGTCGACGTCGTCCAGCGGGCGGTGCCAGGTGATATCGGCGCCGTCGTGCCACAGAGGCACAATGCCGTTGAAGGGGACCCCGAAGCGCACATGTTCGGGAGGCGGCGGGGCCACGTGTCGACCGCGGGACCGGCCACGCGCTGAAGAAGACCGACCAGGAATCTGTGAGCGGGATGACGTCGCGGGCCGACCACCGCGGAAAGGAGTCCAGGGCTCCGTCTGGCCGTCCGGAAGGCCGCCTCGGGGCGCTTCGCCCCGCCTTCCCGCGAAGTACTCGCTCATGGGGCCAGCCTAAAGGTACGACGCCGAAAAAGTGCCGTCACGACGCGGCCCTTTCCCGCACGCATGTTGGCCGGACAAGCTCAAGGGCCGCCAGCCGCCAGCCGCATCGGCGGTGGACCATCCAGGGTCTCGCCGACCCTCCCTCACCGGGAGCTCCATCCTTAAGGTGGCTTCAGGGTGGATCGCGCCCTGGTGCACAAGCCATACGTCGCCCACCGCCGGGAAGGACCAACACATGAAGACACGCACACTGGGAACCGCTGACGCCGCGCTGGAGGTAAGTGCCATCGGGCTGGGTTGCATGGGAATGAGTCAGGCTTACGGCCCGCTCCCCGACGCCGATGATATGGTGCGCTTCCTCGGCCAGGCCGTGGACGCCGGAGTAACCCTGTTCGACACCGCCGAGGTCTACGGCCCCCACACCAACGAGACGCTGGTGGGCAGAGGACTGGCCCCCTACCGGGATCGGGTTGTCATCGCCACCAAATTCGGTTTCGACATCCCGGCCGACGGATCCCGCACCGGTTGGCCGCTCAATAGCCGTCCCGAACACATCCGCTGGGCGGTCGAAGGATCCCTGAAGCGTCTGGGCACCGATCGCATCGACCTGTACTACCAGCACCGGGTCGATCCGCAGGTGCCGATCGAGGATGTGGCCGGCACCGTAGGCGAACTCATTGCGGAGGGCAAGGTCCTCCACTGGGGGCTGAGCGAGGCGGGCGCGCAAACAATCCGCCGGGCCCACGCCGTCACCCCGGTCACTGCGCTGCAGAGCGAGTACTCACTTTGGTGGCGGGAGCCGGAGACCTCCGTGATGCCGACGCTGGAGGAGCTCGGCATCGGCCTGGTGCCCTTCTCGCCACTGGGAAAGGGCGTACTCACCGGGACCGTCGGGGCGGAAGCCACGTTCGGGGAGGGGGACATCCGCGCCACGATTCCCCGCTTCAGCGCGGACAACTGGCGGGCGAATCACGCCCTGGTCGACGTCGTGGTGGCGCAGGCCGAGCGCAAGGGGGTGACCCCGGCGCAGCTCGCCCTGGCCTGGATTCTGGCGCAGCAGCCCTGGATCGTCCCGATCCCCGGCACCCGCAAGCTGCATCGGCTCCAGGAGAACCTGGGCGCGGCCGACGTCGAGCTGACTGCCGACGATCTGGCGGAAATCGAGACGGCCGCCGCCGAGGTCGAAATCACCGGGGATCGCTACAACGCGGCCCTGGCGAAGCTCATCGATCGCTGAGGACGCCGCCTGCTCGACGAGCGCATGACCATGTGAGACAGCCCGGAGGCTCACCTCACTCGCGGTTCATTCGGCGCGTGTCCGCAGCCGCTCGGCTTGACGGGCCCGCTCCCAGCGGGGAACCGGCCTGGCCGTCATCGCCAACAGCGCCAGCACTCCCAGCGCCGCGGCGGCGATCAGTCCCCATCCGGCCTGCCTGACCCCGATGGCGGAGATCTCGGTCATCACCGAGCCGATATTCAGGCTCAGCACCACCATCAGACCGATCCTGGCGCGGGGGCGGCCGAACCAGACCGCAACCGCCAGGCCCAGGATGAGCGCCGTCATGGCGGCAGTGGTTACCGTCACCGTTGTCATGACGACCCGGTGAGTGTCGACGGCGTCGGCAACGTCCAGTTCCCGGCTCAAGTCATCAATGGTCCCGCTAGTGAACAGTCGCGTCATATTGGCCGCCAGCAGTGCCACCACCAGCCCCATGGCCATAATCAGCTCCGCCGGACGCCGACGGCGTACCTCGGCCTCCGTCCGGCGCGCCTGCTGCAAATCGCCACCGGACTCGGGAACCAGGCGGTCCAGATCCAGCACATACAGGTCGCCGTCGGTGACGATCCGGTCGCCACCGCCGTTGCGGTGGTGGTAGGCGGTGAAGAAGTCCGGCCAGATCTCCAAAAGGGCAGCCGTATTAGACCAGCGGACGTCGTCGACTACATAGTCGCGCTCGACGTCGATATCGGCGTCGATCTTGTGCGTCACCTGGAAGGTGAGCGTTGACAGCCCCACCGAACGGTCATAGGTCGCCCCTGCCAACCAGTCCACACGGCGGCCGCCCGGCATGACCCAGCCCTCCGGAACGCGCCAGAAACGGATGTGATGCCGCTGAGCCGGGTTGCCCTCCACCTCCTTCTGGTAGGCGAAATCCTGCTTGCGTCCAAACAGCAACAGATCGGAGACGGGAGCCGCCGGATAGGAGCGGCGCAGCAGTGACGAGACAACGATCCCCCAGGAGGATCGCAGCGTGATGGGGTCCGCGCGCACCCAGCCGGCCTTCGTCATGGCCGCGTGGATGTCTTCCTCATCACCGAGCACGGCGAGGTTCACCGGGTCGCCCAAGAGCCCGTCGGCGGTACGGGTGCGGCCGATGAAGTAGTCGGGCACGTACAGCCAGGTGAGGATCTGATGCATGCGGGGCAACGCCAGATAGGACAGCACCGCCCAGAACGCCACAATGTTGATAATCGCCCCCGGGGTCAGGTGGGTTCCCGAGCCGAGCAGGAGCCACGCGAGCCAGAGCGTGCCCAGGGCGGCGACAGCGAAGAAGAGGGCGTCCAGTACGTCGTCCAAGCCCCATTCGCGGGCGCCCGCGGCGAGTACCTTGTCCGATCCCGCCGAGTAAACGGGCGGGGAGTCCGGGCGGGGGCGGGTACGGACAACCGGCTCGGTGCGGGTGTCGTCGGTACCCTCGACCGGAACTGCGGAGGTGTGCTGTTCACTGATCATCGCTCGCACAGTACACGACCTATGACATCAGACAAGTCGGATCATCATCGCGTCATCTACCCTCCGCACGTTGTATACGTTATGTCCGTTGTGTAGGTTTCCCACAACATCGATACGCAGCTCTTCCGTTTGAAACCATCGAGTTCGGTAGAAATAACCACCGAGTTCGGTAGATATGACGATCGAGTTCGGTTGGTGGGGCTGGCGGGGTGGGGGGGGTGCCCCTATGTGGTTTGTCAAGCGGCGGCGGGTAGTTGTTGGGCTGGTGGGTCGTAGAGGGATCCGTCTCGGATCATGGCGTATAGGGTGAGTATGCGGCGGTGTGCGAGTGCGAGTATGGCTTGGTTGTGTCGCTTGCCCTGGGCGCGTTTGCGGTCGTAGTAGGCCCGGGATGCGGGGTCGGATCTGAGGGAGGCGAAGGCTGACAGGAACATGGCTCTCTTGAGGCGCTTGTTGCCCGCGTGGGAGACGTACTCGCCGCGTATGGAGGACCCCGACCGCCGGGTGACTGGTGTCAGGCCGGCGTAGGAGGCCAGGTGGGCGCCGGAGGGAAAGGTCTTGCCCGCGGTCTCTGCCAGGAAGACGGCGGCGGTCCTGACCCCCACCCCGGGCATGGAGGTCAGGACCGGGTAAAGAGGGTGGGCCTCCACCAGGGCCTCAACCTGGGCGGCGACATCGTCGCGTTGGGCGTGTAGGGCGATGAGCTGGCGGGCCAGGTGTGGCAGCACCACCCCGGCCGCGTCGGTACCAGCGACCACGACGGTCTGCTTGTTCAGGGCGTCGGTGATGGCTTTTGCCCAGGCGGCATGGCGCTTGGCGCCCTTGGATTTGAGCTTGGCGTCAATCCGCGCCCGGCCGGCCTTGCGCAGGTGGGCTGGGGTGGGCCAGGCGGCGATCACCTCCAGTATTGGGTCGTGTTCGAGCCACTTGCCCAGCACAGTCTCCAGGGCTGGGTGGATTTGGGTGTACAGGCCCCGGATACGGTTAGCGGTCTGATTGACCTGGCGGGCCAGGTCCAGGTCAAACCCTGTGAGCATGCTCAACGCGGCCGCGTCCTTGTCCGAGGCGTCGATCGCTCGCAGCGTGTGGGGCATGGTGCGGGCAGCATCCGCGATCACCGCCGCATCGCGAGCGTCGGTCTTGGCATTGCCCGGGGTCAGGTCGGCGATCCTGCGCATGGACAGGCCGGGTAGGTAGCCCACGGTGATACCCATCGCCTGAGCCACCGCCACCGCCAGGGCCCCGATCGTTGCCGGCTGATCCACAGCCACCAGGACCCGGCCATGCTCACCCAGACGCTCGTACAGGTCCCTAAGCCTGGATTCGTCGTTGGGTAGGGCCTTGTCGAAGATCTTCTTCCCGTCGTCGGTCAGGGCCGTGGCCCAGTGCTCGGCCTTGCCCACGTCGATACCGACGAAGACCTCCACATCCTCGATGTTCACCTTTCCTGCGCCTCTCTCGTGCGTTGGTGGGTCAGCCTGTCAGGCAGACGGCCCCGCACCCACGTTACGAAAGACATCGCCGCGCTGCGGCGGGTCGTTCCCCTAATCAGCGATCACCACCCGCCCGCCACCATGGGTGACAACACCCCCCGGATCATCAAACGACAGGGGCAAGACATCATGCCCACAGCGGCTGGCCCGGCCCCGGACTTCCCGGAACCACCAACAAGGTAACGGGGGAAGTGTCCGGATTCGGCACAAACGAGGATCCCCCGCCCGGCGCCGCCCACTACCTCCGCATGGTTCCAACGAATCTGAGAGCGTGTGCTGGACCGGGCGGGGTGTTTGTGTCGATTCTGGACACTTTGGCTCTCAGGTGCTGACCTATCGCCCTGATGTGGTTGGCAGGTCGGGGCGTCTGATTGTCGACCGTGCCCTTGCTTGTCAGATCGGCTGGGACGCCTTTGGTGATGAACCTGGCCCGCGGCCCAGCCGGGCCCCCAGACCGGCCGGGCGCGCAGATCAGCGGGGCGCACGGCTCGACCGGGCGCACAGATCAGCCATGCGCGCAGCCCGGCCAGACGCGTGGTTCGGCCGGGCCAGCTGCTGACCACGTTCGCGGCCTGCGGCATCCTGACTGTTGACCGCGGGTGCACCGCGTCCAAGGCAACCGCACCATCCCCAGCCAACACCCCCGCACCCGGACCACCCAGCTGCGGATGGACCGTCTGCCTGCCGTTGGACCACCTGAAACGCACTCTCAGACGGTCCAACCGCAAGAACGCGGTCCAAGTACGCGTCCGGCAGCCGACCGGGCCCACACCCAGCCACTACACCCTCAAACCGGGAGAGCACCAAATAGGCGATTACCGCATGATCTGCGGCATCTAGGACTCCCGGCTGACGATACTTGTGCTCGACGTCGGCAAGCGCGACCACGCCCGCAACCGGAGTGATTCTCCATTCCAAGCGCAATAACGACGCCGGCCCGGACCGAACTCGACGGTCATATCGACCGAACTCGATGGTTATTTCGACCGAACTCGGGGAGGGAGGGAGGAGAGGTAGAGGTAGGGAGAGGAGGGGAGGCGGGTCAGCGGGCGGGCGGGGCGGTGGAGGCGCGCACAACCAGTTCGGTGGGGATGACGATGCGCCGCGTCCCATCCTGCACCCCGTTGGCGACCTGCTCCAGCACCAGGTTGACCATCTCCACCCCGGCGCGGCGGAAGTCCTGGCGGACCGTGGTCAGCGGTGGGAAGCAGTACTCGGCCAAGGCCAGCCCGTCGAAGCCGACCACGGACACGTCCGCGGGCACGCGTCGTCCCTCCTCATGCAGGGCGCGGACCAACCCGATGGCCACCTCGTCATTGGCGCACAAGACCGCGGTAACCTCCGGATCGGCGGCCAGCGACCGTCCGGCGGCGTAGCCCGCGACGGCGTCCCAGTCGCCCGGCACGGCCTCGGGCACCTCCCGCCCGGCCTCCTGCAGACAGGCCGCCCAGGCGGCGGAGCGGATCAGTGCGGACTGGGAATCGGCCGGACCGGTGATGTGGTGGACCGTGCGATGCCCTAACTCAAGCAGATGCCCCACTGCGGCACGTACACCCCCGACCTGGTCGGCCGATGCCGACGGGTAGTAGCCCACGAGGGCCGAGTCGGACACGGCCACCGGCATCCCCGCGGGCAGCACCAGGTGCTCACGCCCCGCCCGCCCCGCCTGGACCACGACCAGCCCATCCACCGCCTGCGCAGCCAAGCGGTGGACGGCCGCCCCCATGTCCTGCGACTGCGGCCGATCCACCTGCACCATCGAGACCGTATAGCCGGCATCCCACGCGGCCTGCAGCACCCCATCGGTGGTCTGCGCCTCTCCGGTGCGCAGGATCTGTTGAGTGAGCACGCCGATGGCCTTGAAACTGCCGCTGCGCAAGGCCTGGGCGGCGCGGTTGGGGGCGTAGCCGAGCTGCTGCATGGCGTGCAGCACCTTGTCCCGGGTGGCCGGGCGCACGTTGGTCGCGCCGGCAGAAACGCGGGAGACCGTCTGCGAGGACACGCCGGCCAATCGGGCGACGTCGGCGACCGACGGCGCACCCCTGCCACGTCGCGTCCCGTCCACCTTCGCGAGCCTAGCAGCCCGTCCGCGCGGCAACGGGAGGGATCCCCAACCCCAGTTCAATGATAACGTCATCATCATAGGTATGCCTCCTCATGCATGAACTCGACATATCGCACTAACTACAGGCAGGAGCATGGTATTCACATGGCCCGATCCTGTATGTTAACGTCGCCATCCACGGGGTGCCACGACGTCGCCGCCGAAACTCCGACCGCCCCGTCCCCACCCAGGCGGCGCGCACGGGCGCCGCCGCGGAACCGACCTCGGACCGGCAACCCGGCCCGCCGCATCAAGGAGAGTCAGCGATGATCCTTCCCGGGCACCACGAGAACCTCACCGTCCTGCACGAGCACACCCTGCCGCCGCGCGCGTACTACATCCCCGCCTCCGCCCCCATGGGCCCGCCGTCCTGGCAGCGGGAGTGCTCCGACCGCTTCCAACTGCTCAGCGGCGATTGGGCCTTCGCCTACCACCCGGGCCCCTACGCCGTCCCCGAGGCCTTCTGGGCGCCCGACTTCCCAACCACCGGCATGGACCGCATTCCGGTCCCCTCCAGCTGGCAGCACCTGGGCTACGACCGCCACCAGTACACCAACTACCGCTACCCCATCCCCCTGGACCCGCCCTTCGTGCCGCATGACAACCCCTGCGGCCTCTACCTGCACGACTTCCAGCACGCCGCGCCGGCCGAGGCCCCGCTCACCCACCTGGTGTTCGAGGGCGTCGACTCCTGCTTCTACCTGTGGCTGAACGGCCACTACGTCGGCTACAGCCAGGTCGCCCACGCCACCAGCGAATTCGACATCACCGAACACCTGCTCCCCGGCACCAATCGGCTGGCGGTGCTGGTACTCAAGTGGTGCGACGGCACCTACCTGGAGGACCAGGACAAATTCCGCACCAGCGGCATCTTCCGGGACGTCTACCTGCTGGACCGCCCCCGCAAACACCTGCGCGACTACGCGGTCACCACTTACCTGGACGACGACGGCGCCACCGTCGCAGTCCGTGGCGCCTTCAGCGGCGGGAGCGTCCCCACCCGCCTGGAACTGCACGACGCCGCGGGCGCCGTCGTCGCCCGGGGTGAACTGGCACCGTTGGCCGGCGAGCCGACGGAGGAGGCCGGGAGCCACGGCAATGAGCTGGCTGCGGGGCAACGGTCAATCGGCACCAATGCCACCACCGGTGCCGACGGAGCCGCAGAGGACACCGTCACCTACACCCACGCCGCCGTGCTGCACGTGGCCGATCCTCACCCCTGGTGCGCGGAGGACCCCTACCTGTACACCCTGCACCTGACCACCCCCGGGGAGGTGATCACCGAGCGGGTGGGACTGCGTGAGGTCACCACCGCCGACGCCGTCCTGTACGTCAATGGCGCCCCCGTCACCCTGCGCGGGGTCAACCGGCACGAATCCGATCCGTTGACCGGGCCGGTGGTCGGCGTCGAACACATGCTGCGCGACCTGAGGCTGATGAAGCAGCACAACATAAACGCGGTGCGCACCGCCCACTACCCCAATGATCCGCGCTTCTACCAGCTGTGTGACGCCTACGGATTCTTTGTCCAGTCCGAGGCGGATGTGGAGTCCCACGGCACCCAGGTGCGGGTGCTGGCGGACTCCTCCTGGGAGAGCCAGGTGGAGCACTGGAACGAGCCCATCGCCGACAACCCCGAGTGGATCGAGCCCGCCCTGGACCGGGTGCGGCTATGCGTGGAGCGGGAGAAGAACCGGCCCTGCGTGATCTCCTGGTCGGCCGGCAACGAATGCGGCTACGGATGCACCTTCGAGGCGGCGCTGGCCTGGATCAAGGCCGCCGACCCCACCCGGGTGACCCACTACGAGAGCGCCTTCTACCGCGACTCCAAACGCATCTACGACTACTCCGGCATTGACCTGTACGGCCGCATGTACCCCGGCCTGGACGAGGTGCGCGCCTACCTGGACTCCGATCCGGACAAGCCCTTCCTGCTGGTGGAGTACTGCCACTCCATGGGTAACGGCCCCGGCGACCTGGAGGACTACTGGAGGCTGATCCACGCCGATCCGCGCATATGCGGCGGCTTCGTGTGGGAGTGGTGCGATCATGCCATCCGCGCCGGGAGCCGTGAGGGCCGCCCGGTCTACCTCTACGGCGGCGACGCCGGCGAGCAGTTGCACGACGGCAACTTCTGCGTGGACGGGCTGGTGTCCCCCGACCGCGTGCCGCACACCGGGCTGCTTGAGCTCAAGAACGTGCAGCGGCCCGCCCGCGTGATTGGATTCGACGCCGACGCCGGCACGCTCACCCTGCGCAACGACCTGGACGCCACCGACCTGGCCGACTACCTGGAGGTCACCTACCAGGTGCGTCGCGACGGCCTCGTTGTCGACTCCGGAATCGTGCCGCTGCCGGAGCCGGTGCCGCCGCACACCGCCGTCACCATCCCCTGCACCGTGAACGTGCCCGAGTCCGGCCGCTGCCACCTGCTGGTCTCCTACCGGCTCAGGGCCGCGTCGCCACTGTTGGAGCGTGGACACCAACTGGGATTCGATGAGATCCCCCTGGCCAATGCCGCGCCCCAGCACCACGTATTGGAAACGCTGACGGCGCTTTCGGCCGCGGCTTGCCCGCCGACGGCGGGCGCTGCGGCCGCGGGGAACGCGCCGGGCTCACCGGTGCGGGCCAAGGCACCGGCCCCGACGGTGAGCGCCGTCGAGGCCACCGGCCTGGTGGTGGCCGGGGAGTCCTTCAACTATGAGTTCGACACCCGCACCGGCCTGCCCAGCCGCCTGGTGGTGGGTGGGCACGATCTGCTGACCCGCCCCATGGAGGTCAATACCTGGCGCGCCCCCACGGACAACGACGCCGAGGTGCGCAAGCAGTGGGAGGCCGCCCAGTACCACCGCACCTGCGCCCGCGCCTACCGGGTGGAGGCGAAGGAGCGGGGCGACGACGTCGTGGTGCAGATCGAGCTGTCGGTGGGAGCGCCCGCGGTGCAGCCGGTGCTGCGGGCACGGGGAGAGTGGATCATCTCCCCCTCCGGACTGATCGAGCTTCGCGCACGGGTCGGGCTCGATCCCGCCTTCCCGGCACTGCCCCGCCTCGGGCTGCGCCTGTTCCTCCCGCAGTCCATGACCCGCGTCGTCTACCACGGGATCGGCCCGCATGAGAGTTACGTGGACAAGCGTCGCGCCGGCTATCACGACGTCTTTAGAACCGACGTCGACGCCCTGCATGTGCCCTACCTGCGCCCGCAGGAGGGCGGCTCCCATGCCGACTGCGACTTTGTCACCGTAGCCGGAGGGGGCCTGTCTCTAACCGCCGCGGGTTCACAGCCGCTGTCCTTCAATGCCTCCCGTTACACCCAGGAGGACCTCACCGCCGCCCGTCACGATGTGGAGCTGCGGCCGTGCGGCTCCACCGTGCTGTGCCTGGATCGGGCCATGGCCGGCATCGGCTCGGCCTCCTGCGGACCGGCGCTGCGCGAGGTGTATCGGGTGGACCCGCGACGCCTGACGGGCTTGGACATTCACCTCCTCTTACTTCCATCCGCCACCCGCGACGAATCGGTGCTCGCGGGCTCAACTCACAGTGAGGTCAACTGATGAACGACAAGAAGTACCTCAAGTGGTACAACAAGGTCGGTTACGGCTCCGGTGATGTGGCCGGGAACGTGGTGTACGCGCTCCTGTCCACCTTCGTCATGATCTATCTGACCGACACCGCCGGCTTGAACCCCGGTGTGATCGGCACACTGATGATGCTGTCGAAGTTCTTCGATGGGTTCTCTGACATCCTCTTCGGCACCCTGCTGGACCGCACCCGCACCCGCATGGGTAAGGCCCGACCCTGGATGCTGTGGGCCTTCGTCGGCTGTGCGCTGATGATCATCGCCGTCTTCGCCATCCCGCCCAGCCTGGGAGCAACCGCCAAGTACGCCTGGTTCTTCATCGCCTACACGCTGTTGAACTCGGTGTTCTACACGGCCAATAACATCGCCTACTCCTCGCTGACGGCCCTGATCACCAAGAACAGCGCCGAGCGGGTGCAGATGGGATCGATCCGCTTCATGTTCGCCTTCGGCACGAGCCTGCTGATCCAGACCTTCACGGTCAAGGGTGTGGAGCTGCTGGGTGGAGGCGCCGAGGGTTGGCGCGCCATTGCCATCATCTACGCGCTCATCGGCTTGGCGGTGAACACGCTGTCGGTGCTGTCCGTGCGCGAGCTGTCCCCCGAGGAGCTTGCCGACCGCTCCGATATGTCCGCTGAGGACGCCCAGCGCGCCGCGGCCGCTGACGCCGGTGGGGCCGATGCGGGCAAGCTTCCGTTCAAGGAGTCCATGCAGCTGCTGCTGGCCAACAGGTACTACCTGATCATCCTGGTGGTCTTCCTGCTGACTCAGATCTTCACCGCCACGCTGAACATGGGCATCTACTTCATGACCTACATCCTGGGTGACGCGAACCTGCTGGGCGTGTTCGCCTGGGCGATCAACATCCCGCTGATCGCCGGCCTGCTAGCCACCCCGTGGGTGGTCTCCCGGGTGGGCGGCATGTACCGGGTGAACATAGTCGGCTACATAGTTGCCGTCGCCGGCAGGCTCGGGGTGGTGGCCGCGGCCTACGCGGGCAGTCTGCCGCTGATGCTGGTGTTCTCCGGGATCGCCTCCATCGGCATGAGCCCGCTGCAGGGGACCGTCAACGCGCTAATCGCGGAGGCCTCCGAGAACACCTTCCTGCGCTCGGGCAAGCGGATCGACGGGCTGATGTTCTCCTGCACGTCGCTGGGCGTGAAGATCGGCGGTGGCCTGGGCACGGCGCTGGCGGGCTGGCTGCTGGCCATGAGCGGCTACATCGCCAATGCGCCGGTGCAGCCGGAGTCGGCCATTGCCATGCTCTACTTCATGTATCTGTGGATCCCGGCGATTGTCAACGGCGTCATCCTGTTCCTGCTCTCTCGCCTGGACGTGGAGCGAGCCAATACGCGCTTGCGGGAGAGCCATGGCGTCCAGGCACCGGCCGCGGCGGAGCCGGCGGAGGGCTGATCGCGCCCGACGCTGCCGATGTACTACTCGGTCTGCGATTAGTGCACAAGCCCACGGTGCGAACACACGGCGCGCCTCACCACGATCTCGCATCGAGACCATAACATTCGCATCGTGATCGTCCTGGCGCTCTCGCAGCAGCAAGAACTCGAGCTTCGCTTCCGATCCGCGACAACGCGGGATTTACTGGCCAACGGAGTGCGCGTGGCGCGCAATGGCGGCCTGGCGGAGGCCAATCGCGACTCCGTTACTACCAGCCTCGCCGTCGGCCTCGGCCACCTGTACCAGCTCGCCCTGGGTCTGCGCGCCCTGAGCCTGAGTGGCAAATGGACCGACCGGGACGGCGTCGCCAGCGGCGCCTACCCCGATCTGATGTCGATGCACGACGCCGTCTTCGACTTCCTCAGTATGTCTTCACCGGACCCCGGGCAGGAGGCCGGCCGCTGGCTCAGCCGCATCAACACCGACCCGGTTGTGCCCCGGCTGGTCACCGCCCTGGGCGCCTACTGGGATGGTGCCGCCGCAGGGCCCGCCGAGGCCCGCGGCTCCGGGTTGGCGTGGAGCGAAGTAGCCAACGCCGTGGAACCGGATCCGCTGGAGTACGAGTTGAACATCCTGGGTGGCCCCAACGGCGAACCCGCCGAGTACCTGGCGTGGCGGCGTTCGGTGCACACCTCCAGGGGCGCATTCAAGGACGGCTGCGGCGAGCGCCTGGCCGCCACGGTGGAGACCATCTGGTTCACCCTGGGAGCCTGCAGCCGGGACGGCGCCTTCGGACATCCCGGGGAAGTCTTTGCCGCCGAGATCCTGCCCGCCGCCTCCCCCCGACGGGCACCTGCGGCCGCCTGAGGCAGGCGAGGCACGCGGCCAATACGCCCCGCGAAGCGCCCAACACCAACTGCCGTACGCCTTTCCCCTTTTTATGAGAACCATTCTCTCATATACTGGATTGTGTCCGAGTTGGCACAGCCGCCAACGCCGCGACAACGTCGTCCCGAGCACCCGCACAATCCCGCCAGGAGGCACACATGCCCACCCATTCGCACCCTGATCGCCGGTCCCAGATGGAACGGATCCGGCACGGCTCCGGCTTCATCGCCGCCCTAGACCAGTCCGGCGGCTCCACCCCGCGCGCCCTGAAGGCCTACGGCATCCAGGCCGATGCCTGGAGCAGTGAGGAGGAGATGTTCGACCTCGTACACACCATGCGCACCCGCGTTATGACCAGCCCCGCCTTCAACTCCGAGCGGATCCTGGCGGCCATCCTGTTCGAACGCACCCTGGACTCCGAGGTGGACGGTCGCCCCACCGCCGAATACCTGTGGGACGTCAAGGGCATCGTCCCCTTCCTGAAGGTGGACCGGGGCCTGGAGACGGAATCCCACGGCGCCCGTCTTATGAAGCCGATCCCGGACCTGGAGGGCACCCTGGCCAAGGCCGCGGATAAGCACGTCTTGGGCACCAAGATGCGTTCGGTCATTCTGCACGCCGACACCCAGGGCGTGGCCGCCGTAGTCGACCAACAGTTCGAGATCGCCAACCAGATCCTCGACGCCGGACTCACCCCCATCATCGAGCCGGAGGTGGATATCAACGCCCCGGACAAGACCGGCATCGAGCTGCTCCTGCTAGCCTCACTCAGCGCTCATCTGGACGAATTGCGTGAAGGCCGGGATGTGGTGCTGAAGCTGACCATCCCCTCGGTCACGGACTTCTACCACGGGATCATGGGTCACCCGCGCGTGGCCCGAGTGGCCGCACTTTCCGGCGGATACACGCGCGCCGAGGCCGTCCGCCGCTTGGCCCGTAACCGCGGCCTGATCGCCAGCTTCTCCCGCGCCCTGCTGGAGGGGCTGGACGCCTCCCAGACGCAGGCGGAGTTCGACTCCGCCCTGGAGGCCTCGATCGCAGAGGTCTACCGGGCCTCAACCACCTGAGCGCAGCCGCATGGAATGCTGGGCCGGTGAGCACCCGACCCGTCTTCCGCAAGCACGACGACCTTCCCGGCGCCACCCGCCTGGAGGCGCAGGGGCTGGCCTGGCTCGCCCAGGCCATGGCCGACGGCGGCGCGTACGTGGTTCCCGCGCGCGCCGGCGACGGTTGGCTGGAGGAGCCGCGGCTCAGCGATTCCCATGTGACGCCGACGGCGGCCGAGGGCTTCGGGCGGGCGCTGGCCGTCACTCACGCCGCCGGGGCGCCGGCCTTCGGGTGCGCCCCGCCCGGCTGGGACGGGCGCACCCAGATGGGGCGCAGCAACATCCGCCTGCGCCCACACGCGGTCGAATCCGGTACCCCGCGCCGCTGGGGCGAGTTCTACGCCGCTGACCGCATCGCCCCCTACATCCGCCCGGGACGGGATGCGGGCACGCTTTCCGCCGCCGACGCTGCCATCCTGGAGCGGGTCTGCGAGCGCCTGGCCGACGGCGACTTCGACTCCGAGCAGCCCGAGCTCACCCGCCGCGCCGCCGCCGAGCGGGGCGCCGCTGTCGCCGTCGCCCGCACGCACGGGGACCTGTGGACCGGCAATGTCCTGTGGGTACCGACGGCGGAGGTGGCCGATTGGGCGCCGCCCGCCGCCGGGCGTGGGCCGCAGCGAGACGGCGCCGAACACGGGCGCGCCACACCCCGGGAAGTCACGGCGGACCCGCGCGCCTACCGCGGGCGTCACAGCGACGCCGGCGCCGGCGGGGTCGTCGGCGTGCTCATCGACCCGCTCGCCCAGGGCGCGCATGCGGAGACGGACCTGGCGGCGCTAGGCGTGTTCGGCCAGCCGTATTTGGAGCGGATCGTGGCCGGATACAACGAGGCCTCCCCGCTGGCGGACGGCTGGCGCGAGCGCGTGGGACTGCACCAGCTGCACCTGCTAATGATTCACGTGTTCCTATTCGGGGGCGGCTACGGACCCCAGGCGGTGGCGGTGGCCCGCCGCTACGCCTAATCCCGGCGCCGGCGCAAGCGGCGGCCCGCAGTCACCACCACTCTGGCGCCCCGCCGCAGGCGCGTGAGCGCCGTCGGCCGCCACGGTCGGCCCTCACGGCGCACAGCGGCGGGGTGTCCAGGCGGCGGGGCGTCCGCGGTGGCGAGCCGCCAGCTGCTCATCCCCTACAGGTTCACCTGGCGGGAGATGATGCCGGCCTTGGCGCGGCGCGCCTCGGCGTCAAGCGGAGCGTCGTCGGCGAGGGCGGCCTCAAGCCGCTGCGCCATGGCCTGCATGGGGGCGGTCAGTTCCTCCGCCTCGGTGCCGGGCACGAGCTCCCACACGGGGATGGCCAAGCCGCAGGCGCGGAAGGCGCCGAGGAAACGGGCGCCCTCCTCCAGGTCGGACTCGCGGGCGGCGTGGATGCGCGCAAAGGCGTTGAAGAAGGCGTCCTCGTCCTCGCCGCGCACCCAGCGGACGAACTCCTTGCCGTTCATGCGGCACCAGTAGGCGTGCTCGACGCCGGGAACCGGCACGGTGGGGGCGATCCCCTCCTTGGCGTCCTCCACGATTCGAAGCGCCTCGGGCTCGGCGGCCTGCTCGGCGGTGAGCCAGAAGTCGAAGGACTCGCGTACATCGATGCTGGCGGTGAAGTCGGGGTCGAGGATGTCCTGGAGGCGCTCTCCCGGCTCGGGCAGGCCGCTGGGCGCCAGGCCGGTGCCGGGCTCAAGGTCGAGGGCCTCCAGCAGGGCGGCGGCCACATCGCGACTGGCGTCCCCGGAGCGGACCGTGGTCTGCATGGCCACGAGCACCTCGCCGTCGGCACGCTTAAGGGAGCGGGCCAGCTCGGGCAGGAGGGTGACCAGCTGGACCTCCTGGCCACCGTGGTCGGCATCCAGGCGGACCGTGATGGAGGCGGCGGGGATGATCTGCATCATCGCCACCAGGTCCGGCTCGGCGGCCAGCCCGGCGAAGGGACGGGCCACGAAGGGGATCTGCTGCTTCTTGGCAGCCTTGCGGTCGCCGTCGCGACGCCGCTGGCGGTTCTTCTTCGACATGCGCGCCAGCCTACCGGCTACGTCCGACGGCGAGTGTTGCCGCGGCCGCAACGCCCGTCTCTGCGCCCTTGCGGCGTCGGCGCGGTCTCAGAAACGGGAGGAGGAGCCGGAGCCGGAGAAGCTGCCGCCTCCGAAACCGCTTGAGGAGCCGGATCCGCCGCCGGAGGAGGACCCGGATGAGGGGGAGGCGATATCGCTGTAACCGGTGACCAGGGCGTCGACGGGACGGAAGAACGACGGCACCGCGCCGGCGCCGGAGGAGCTCGCAGTCGGTGCGTGCAGATCGGAGCCGTACAGGCCCGAGGCGGACCCGCCCGACTCGCGCACAACCGAGTCGTACAGGCCCGGGGCGTGCAGGCCTACCGACTTGGAGTTGATGCGAATCGTGGTGGCCAGGTCGTAGTGGTGGCGCTCGCTGCGCGCCGAGGTGGACCACCAGCCCTGATAGTCGGCGCCCTCGCCGGTGAACTTGCCTTGCGCATAGTCCTTCTCATAGCGGGCGAGCCGCTTGCGGCCCGTGCTGGAGGTGTCCGCCGCCAGCGCCCGCCGGGCCAGGTCGTCGCAACGGAATTGGACATCCCTGGCGATCATGTCGAGTTCATCGAGTGCCGCCGAGGGTGTCAGCATCTTTAATACGAGTTCCACCGTCATGGTAGCCAGCCGAGCACGCCGCTCTTGAACCAGGGCACGGTCCGGCGCGACTTCGAAGTCCACATGGGCACGCTGCGTACTGAAGGCAACGGAGGCGCATAGCGCAGCGTAGGAGCCGAGATCCTCGTGCACCGGCCCCTGCTCGTTCTCCCACACCTTCTCCCAGCCGGGACCAGAAGTCAGGAAGGTGGAGGCGGCCGTGACCATATCGCCGAGCCGTTCCAGTTCCTCTGCCCTGTCCTCCAGATCCGCAGCCCGCCGGAAACAATCTGCGGTGAACCACTGGGCACCGTACGGGGAGCCGAAGTCGCGAAACAGGCGCACCAACTGCGCATACCGCTCTTCGAACCAGGCAAAGCGGGCAAGCACCTGGGCACCGTGAACGTTATCGGCTGGGATGGTGCCAGCACGGATTTGCGTGGCGTCGTAGTCGGTGGTGACCTGGGTGAAGCGGCGGCGAGCCTCCTGGAAGCAATCGCGCGCCGCGTAGCGGTGCAGGAACATCCGCCCCAGCAAGGCGAGGGCGGCGGCGATGCTCAAGCACGTAACCACTGCCGCCGTCCGCGTGGAGGTGATGGGTCTGCCCAGCGACTCCGCGGTGCGGCGCGCCATGGCCTCCAGGCCCGCATCCCACCGCGACATGCGGAAGTCGTCCTTGGCGGCGTCCTGGATCTTCCCCTCGGTGTGCTTGCCGACCTTGACGTCCTCACCGAAGTAGCAGCCGACCCAGCGCCCCTGCGGGGACACCGCGAGAATCACCAACCCGTCGGCCCACACATCGGGGTCCGCGGTGGAGATCCACGACGGCTGCCGGTTCAGGGCGTAGTCCAGGACGGCGTCATTGAAGACGGTGTCGTTTTCGGAGTCGGGGTCGAAATCGTCCGTTGTGAGAATCGCCAAGCGAATATCCCGCCGGAAGCCGACGCGTTCCAGGGCGGAGTGGAGTTCGGCGTCGTCGAGCACCCCGGCCTCATCATGGATCTCCACCACGGGGGCATGCGTGGCGCCAACAGGCGCCATGGCGATCAGGGGCACAACGGCACCGAGGAAGACAAAGAGCAGTATCTTGGCGGCCAGCGACGCCACTGCACGCAGACCGCCCCAGCGGACAATCAGATCGGACACGGGCACCTCCGGTTTTGCTTATCGCGCATTACTTGTCTCGCTCAGAAGCGGGAGGAGGAGCCGGATCCGTGGAAGCTGCCACCGCCGAGACCGCCGCCGAAGTGACCACCACCGCCGCCGAAGTGGCTGGATGAGCCGGAACCGGAGAAGCCACTGGAGGAGGAGGATGACGGCGTGTAAGTGGCCGCCTTGCTGTAACCGGTGACAAGCTTGGCGACCGGACGTGAGAACTCTGGCACCGGGCCGGAGGCGGAAAGGCCCGGGGCGTGCAGGCCCGGCGACTTGGAGTTGATGCGAATTGTGGTGGCGGGGTTGTAGTGCACTCGCCCACTGCGGGCGCTCCACCAGCCCTGGTAGTCAACGTTGCGGTAGGCGCCCGAACGCCGTTCGTATTCGTAGCGGCTCAGCCGATCCTGACCCAGACGAGAGGTGTCAGCCGCGAGCGCCCGCCAGGCCAGGTCATCGCAGCGACGGCGCGCTTCCTTGGCGATCGTGTCGAGCGCGTCCAGGGCCGCCGCCGGAGTAAGCACATACTGCGCCAACTCCACCGTCATGGCAGCCAGTCGATCGCTGCAATCGCGGATCCAGGCGCGATCCGGTCCGATATCGAAGCTGATCCGAGCCCGCTGCGTGCTGACAACTACGGAGTCGCACAGCGCAGCGTAGGAGGCGAGGTCCTCGTGCACCGGGCCCTGCTCGTTCTCCCACACCTTCTCCCAACCGGGGCCGAGGGTGAGGAAGGTGGAGGCGGCGGCGATAACGTCGTCGACCCGGTCGAGTTCTGCGGCGCTGGTCTCCAACGCCTGGGCGCGCCTACGGCGGCTACCCGCGAACCACTGGGCGCCACGTGGGGAGCCGAAGTCGCGGAACAGGCGTGCGAGTCTGGCGTAGCGCTCCTCGAACCAGACGAAGCGGGCGAGCACCTGGGCGCCGTGGGCGTCGTCACCCGAGATGGCGCCGGCGCGGAGCTGGGTGGCGTCGTAGTCGTTGGTGATCTGGGTGAAGTGGTGCCGGGCCTGCTTGTAGGCGTCGCGCATCTTGTGTCGGGACCAGAACATCCAGGCCAGCACAGAGATGGCGGCGGCAATGCTCAGGAATGTCGCGAATATCGCGAGCTCCGTGGACGCGATGGGTCTGCCGAGCGAGTCGGCGGTGCGGCGCGCCATGGCCTCCAGGCCCGCATCCCACCGCGACATGCGGAAGTCGCCCTTGGCGGCGTCCTGGATGCCCTCCTCGGCGGCCAGACCGACCTTGACGTCCTCGCCGAAGTAGCAGCCGACCCAGCGCCCCTGCGGGGACACCGCGAGAATAACCAACCCGTCGGCCCACACATCGGGGTCCGCGGTGGAGATCCACGACGGCTGCCGGTTCAGGGCGTAGTCTAGGACGGCGTCATTGAAGACGGTGTCGGACTTGGCGTAGGGATCGACGTCATTCGTGGTGAAGACGGCCAGGCGGACGTCCCTCCGGAAGCCGACGCGTTCCAGGGCGGAGTGGAGTTCGGCGTCGTCGAGCACCCCGGCCTCATCATGGATCTCCACCACGGGGGTATGCGTGGCATTGAAGGGTGACAGGACGTACAGCGGCACGAACACACCAAGCACCACCACGACCGAAAGCTTGATGGCGAGTGATACGACGGCGCGCAGGCCGCCCCAGCGGACAATCAGATCGGACACGGGCACCTCCGGGGAGTACTTGACCCCACATTAATGACATGGGGGCAGTCGAACGATGGGGAGCGCTGCCCGGCTGGATCGTGCCGGGGCCTGCTGTGCCTGCGGCGCTTGCTGGGCCTGCTGGGGCTGGGCCTGCGGCGTGCCGGGGCCTGCGGCGTGCCGGGGCCTGCCGCACGCCGGGGCCTGCTGGGGCTGTGCCTGCCGCACGCCGGGGCCCGCTGTGCCTGCCGCGCCTGCTGGGGCCTGCGGCGTGCCGGGGGCGGTCCCGGGCAGGCACAACTTCCCCGTGTTTTCCAAGGTCTGACAGGGGTGATCACCCAGGCGAAGCAGGTTATATAACTCCTGCCGCCGGACGGTGCGGGTCGCGAGGGTTGGGGAGCCCGAAGACCGACCCACCACCGAGAACCAGGCCGGGTACATGGGAGCCCGCGCCAGTCCGCTCCGGCGAAGGAGGCAGAGCCCCCGGGGACGTGGGAACCCCCGGACGCGGCCACCTCACCGCCAAAGCCGGTGGGGCCGGGAGAGACAACCCGGCCCCACCGGACCGGCACTCATACCGTGTCCCGCTCCACCAGGTGCATGTCCATGACCACGGTCCGCGACGCCGCGCCGTCAATCATCTCCAGGGCCAGTTCGGCGGCGCGTTCCCCCTCCTCCCGCAGTGGCTGATGCACCGTGGTGATCGCCGGCTCGTACTGAGCCGCCAGGGGGTGGTCGTCGAAGCCGACAACCGAGACCTCGCCGGGCACATCCCGTCCGGCATCCCGCAGGGCCTCAATAACCCCCACGGCTATGCGGTCCGAGCCCGCCAGCACCGCGTCGAATCCGATTCCGTGGGCCAGAATCTCACGCATGGCACGGTGTCCGCTGAGCTGGTCCCATCCGGTGTGCACTACCCGATCCTCGCCCAGGCGAAGACCGAGCACGTGTCGGTAGCCGCGCAGACGGTCGGCGGAGACCGGGGTCTCGGCCGGGCCCATAATGCTGATGAACTCTTCCCGCCCCACCCCCTCCAGGGCTCGGGCGGCCAGGACGGCTCCTGCGACGTCGTCGGAATAGACGGTGGAGAACACCCCCCGGTAGGGGTCCCCCTCCAACTGGCCGCAAAGAACCACCGGCACTTTCAGTTCGGCGAGTCGGTCCAGCAGCTCGGATCCCGCGTACGGCGTAATGACGATGACGGCGTCCACCGCACCACGCCCGACGTGCTCCAACACGCGCCTGCGCTCGGTGGGCGTGGCCGCCTCCAGGATCATCGGCAGGTTCGGCCCATCGGAGAGCCGAGAGACGATCCCATCGCACAGGCGCGCATAGGTGGGATCCGCGAACAGCTCGGCCAAGGGATCGGTGAATAGCAGGGCGATCGCCTCGGAGCGCCCCACTGCCAGGGCGCGGCCCCGACGGTTGACCACGAATCCGGTCTCCGCCACGGCGCGCATGACGCGTTCACGCGTGGCCGGGGTGCAATTGGGCGATCCGTTCAGGGCGCGGGAGACCGTCGACGGCGCCACGCCGGCGGCCCGGGCGACGTCGGCGATGGTTACGCGTCTGCTCAGGGAAGTCACAAGGCCATCCTGCTAGAACATCTCGATTCTTGCAGCCACTTGCGTTCTCCGAAACATCCTCCTACATTGTGGAACCGCTTCCACACGAATGGAAGCGGTTCCATGTCTAAGGAGCACGTCGATGGCGCATGCGAACGATTGGGAGAACCCGGCCCTGCCGCACCGGAACCGCCTGCCGGCCCGGGCCTACTTCTTCGGATACGACTCCCCCGAGGCGGCCGCCACGCGCGACCGCACCCGGTCCCACGGATTCACTGACCTGACCGGGCTGTGGTTCTTCCGCCTCTTCGACGCACCCGGACGGGTGCACGCCGAGCACTTGGCCGCACCCCATCCCGAATGGGGACGGGTGCGCGTCCCCCACCTGTGGCAGGTCGACGGGTTGGGCCCGCTGCGGGGCCCCGACGAGGGTCTCCCCTTCCCGGTAAGGCCGCCGGAGGTCCCCTCCCACAATCCCACCGCCGTCTACCAGCGGGAGTTGCATCGCCCGGACCTGGCGCCGGGCGAGCGCGCCGTGCTGCGACTGGACGGTGTGGAGTCCTATGCGGAGATCTACCTCAACGGCGAGTTCGTCGGCATGACCAAGGGTTCCCGCCTCAGCGCCGAGTTCGACGTCACCGAGCTGCTGACGCGCCGCTCCAATCTACTTGCCGTGAAGGTGCAGCAGTTCAGCGACGGCACCTATGTGGAGGGCCAGGACCTGTGGCGGGCATCGGGCATCTTCCGCGACGTCTACCTACTGGTGCGTCCGCCAGTGCGGCTGGAGGACTTCCACGTCACCACTCACCTGACCAGCGACGGCGGTGCGGAGGTGACGGTGTCGGTCCGTACGCACTCCGCCCGTGAAGTGCAGCTGACCCTCACGGGACCGGACGGCACCCGCCTGGAGGGCACGGCCACCGACACCACCCCCGGCACTGTGCACGTGTCCGGTGCGCTCACCTGGACCCCTGAGTCCCCCGTGCTGTACGACCTGAGCCTGTCCGTGCATGATCACGACGGCACCGTTACCGAGACCGTGCCGCACCGGTTGGGGCTGGCGGAGGTAAGCATCGCCGGCGGATGTCTGCTGCTCAACGGCGCCTACTTCAAGATGCGCGGCGTCAATCGCCACGACCACGACGACCGCCGCGGCCGGGCGGTAAGTGTGGAGCACATGCGCCGTGACCTGGAGCTGATGAAGCTGCACAACATCAATGCGGTTCGCACCTGTCACTACCCCAATGACCCGCATTTCTACGAGCTGTGCGACGAACTGGGCCTGCTGGTGCTGGCGGAGACCGACCTGAAGACCCACGACTTCGACAACTCCGGCGACATCTCCCGCATCTCCGACGATCCCGCCTGGGAGCCGACCTTCGTGGACCGTATCGAGCGGCTCGTGCTCCAGGAGCGCAATCACGCCTGCATCGTGGCCTGGTCGCTGGGCAGCGACTCCGGCGTCGACCGCAATGTCCGCGCCATGTACGCTCGTTGCAAGGAGTTGGATGCGCGGCCGGTGCACTACGAGCAGGGCCGGGACGCCGAATGTGTGGACCTGATCTCCACCAGGTACCCGAGCATCGCCCAACTGAATGACTTCGGCCAGCACCCGCATCTCAAACCGCGCATACTGAGCGAGTACGGGTGGGCGATGGGCGCCGGCCCCGGGGGCCTGGCCGCGTACCAGCGAGTCATCGACCGTTGGGACTCCATTCAGGGCCAGTTCGTCTGGCAGTGGTGCGACCAGGGGCTGGCGGCGCGGACCGCGGACGGCCGCGAGTACCACTCCTACGGCTGGCACGGAGGCGATCACGGCGACTGCCTAAACAACTCCGACTTCTGTGCCGACGGGCTCGTCTTCCCCTGGCAGGAGCCGAGCCCGGGGCTGGTCGAGTACAAGCAGGTTATCTGCCCGATCGGGGTGCGCTGGGACGCCGGCGCGCTGTGGGTGCGCAACGGCCGATTCTTCTCCGACGCCGCCGATGTGGTCCTTGACCTGGAGCGGATCGTCGACGGCGTGGCCGAGCCGCTGGGCCGGATCGAGCCCGGCCCGCTGGCCCCGCAGCAGCAGATGCGCCAGGTCCTGCCGGTGGACGCCGCCCCGCAGGGCCTGACCCACCTGCGGGTACGTGTGCGCTCAACGGCCGCTACTGCCTGGGCGCCGGAGGGCTATGAGCTGGGCGTCTATCAATTCGTCGTCGCCGATAACGCCCGCCCCGACGCCGCCGCCCACCTGCGCCCGGGCACCTCCCGCATGGAGGCGCGCCCCCAGGGGGACGAGGTCGTCATCACCGGCGCGGACCAGGAGCTCCGCTTCGACACCGTAACCGGCGTCCTTACCTCCTGGGTGCGTGGCGGCAGGTCGGTGCTGAATGCTCCACCCGCCGTCGGCTTCTGGACTCCGCTGGCCGACAGCCGCCTCCAGGACTTCGCTGCGCTGTGGGCCCAACGCCATTTGCGGCTGATGCAGAGCTCCACCCGGTCGGTGGCACTTGGCCGGGAGGGGGACGCCGTCGTCGTCAAAGTAGCGCAGATAATCGGGCCACCCGCCCAGACCTTCGGCTTCGAGGTGGATCTGACCTACACGATCACCGGGGCGACGGTAGGGATCACAGCCATCGGCCGCGCCTGGGGCGACTACCACGACCCCATTCCGCGCATCGGCTTGACCCTGGAGGCCCCCGGCTACGCCCGGCAAGTCGAGTGGCTGGGGCTCGGGCCGGGCGACAACTCCCCCGACTCCTGCGCCGCGGCCGTGCTGGGCAGGTGGAGCGCCAGCGTGGAGGAGATGCAGACCCCATACACGGTGCCGCAGGACTGCGCCAACCGGGGCGGCGTGCGCTGGCTGACTCTCACCGACGCCCACGGCGTCGGCCTGGGGGTGGCCCGCACCCCGCTGGCGGCCAAGTCGCCACAGGACTTCGACTTCTCGGTGTGGCCGTGGACGTGCCGGGACATTGACGCAGCCCGCCACCGCACCGATCTGGTGGCGCGGGAGACCGTCACGGTGAACATAAATCATCGCGTGCTCGCACTCGGCACCGACTCCCGGGGCCCTAAAGCGCTGGGCGCCCACCGGACCCGACTGGAGGACTTTGCCTTCGCCTTCGACCTCATCCCGCTGGACGGCACCGCCGAGGCGGGCGCACAGACCTTGGTCGAGGACACCGGCGAGGCGGCGTTCGGCGCACCCGAAACCCTTGCAGCGCCCAAGATGCCCGAGGCATCTGGAAGTGGAGCGTAAACCGATACGAGTCTTCTGCGATCTCGATTGGCCAGACCTCCCGTCGGCGGTCGCCTGCTGGCTGCAGACCGTTGTCCACTTGCTTGCTGGGTCTGCTGGGGCTGGGCCTGCCGCGTGCCGGGGCCTGCTGTGCCTGCCGCGCCTGCTGGGTCTGCTGGGGCTGGGCCTGCCGCACGCTGGGGCCTGCTGTGCCCGCGGCGCCTGCTGTGCTTGCTGGGCCTGCGGCGTGCCGGGGGCGGTCCCGGGCGGGCACAACTTCCCCGTGTTTTCCAAGGTCTGACAGGGGTGATCACCCAGGCGAAGCAGGTTATATAACTCCTGCCGCCGGACGGTGCGGGTCGCGAGGGTTGGGGAGCCCGAAGACCGACCCACCACCGAGAACCAGGCCGGGTACATGGGAGCCCGCGCCAGTCCGCTCCGGCGAAGGAGGCAGAGCCCCCGGGGACGTGGGAACCCCCGGACGCGGCCACCTCACCGCCAAAGCCGGTGGGGCCGGGAGAGACAACCCGGCCCCACCGGCCAGCGCGATCCTTAACTGTCACCCGCCTGCAAGCAGGTACTTACGGCTGCGGCTCGTGGGCGGCGCCGTCGCGACCACCAGGCCACGCTCGACGAGTTCTCGCAGCACGGGCCGAAGCGCAGTGAGCGTCTTACCGGTGGCCTTTGCTACATCCCGAATGGAAAGAGCTTCTTCCGCACTCAGGACGGCAAGGATCTCCCGCTCAGCTCCCGTCGCCTCAACGCTCCTTGTCTTATCGGTGAGCGCATAGGGGCCGTCATTCACACCCACCAGGAAACCGTCGGCCACAAGCTGCGCGAGAACACCACGGCAGTCGTCAGAGTCGAGTCCCAGGCTGTCACGCAGATCGACCACACTCACGGTGCCATTCCGTCTGGCCAGGGCGAGCGCGGCCTCGTGGTTGCGAGAGAAGCCGGATCGTCCGGGCAACGTCCCCAGCCATTCCTCCGTCTCCGGATCCATGAGGCCGAAGCGATCAAGGCGAACGACTACGTGGTCGATCGTCGATGTGCTGCAGTCAGGAGTGGGAATGTCGGCGCCACGGCTCCCTTCAACGATTCGACGCGTGCGCAGGTTGCGCATGACGGTGTGTACGGCGTCGTCAATCGCCTGCGGCAGTGGACCATCACAGTTACGGCGGTCCAGGAATCTGATGGAGGGGTCCTGGGACTTGGCGGTACCAGGATGGACGGTTGCATCGGTGGTCAGCCGGGGATACTCCTGTTGAGGGCAAGTACCGAGAGCCAGATAGCCGGCCGGGGTGGGAGTGCCGTCGGCCGTAAGCGCGTTGAGCCTCTGCAATGCGGGTGCGTGATCGTCCGGAGCGAGCCCGGCGAGTGCACGCGAGCCGCTTGCCCGCACCCTTTCCACCGTGCGGCTCACCAGGTCCGGATCGAGGTCTGCGAAGGTGCGCCCGTCAACAGGCCGGCGATGAGGGCGACGTGTCCCTGAAGTTCCTCGTCAACCACACGCTCAGTGCACGTCAGTGAGAGTCTCACTTTCTAGAGTGAGGGCGTCACTTTCTAGAGTGAGCGCCTCAGTGATGTCAGTGAGGGTGTCACTGAGAGCAGTGAGTCGTGCGACCCGTCAATGCGTCACTCGTCCCGGTCCGCCTCGAGGGCACGGACGATGAGCCGTACGGCCTCCTCGGGCGGCACGTGCTCCCAGATGCGCAGCACCCGCCAGCCCTCAGCCTCGGCCATGGCCGTGGTCTCGCGGTCCCGCTCGATGTTCTTGGCGAGCTTGGGCCGCCAATAGTCGGCATTGGTCACGGGCAGGGTCGCGTGCTCGGGGCAGCCGTGCCAGAAGCAGCCGTCTATGAACACGGCCAGGCGCTGCCGGGTGAAGACGATGTCCGCGCGCCTGCGCTTGTTGCGCCACGGCGCCATGTCCACCCGGTAACGCAGCCCCCGGGCGTACAGCAGATGCCGGATCGCGAGCTCAGGTCGCGTGTCCCGATGCGTGTTGGAGCGCATGGATCTGGCCACCCCCGGCGACGACGCCCAGGAGTCCGTCGTCCGCTCCGCTCGGGTCGGGCGCGGCCCACCGGGTTCCGGATCCGCCGCCGGTCCGGGTTCAGTCGGCGTCGACGACGGGGTCATCGCTCCTGTCCCTGCGTCTGACGCTGAACGCGATTCGGCCCTTGGGCGCGGCCTCGTAGGGCAGCGCCAGGGAGAAGATCGTGGCGGTGTCCGCCGCAGTCATCTCCTCCGGCATGCGGCTCGGCGTTCTCTCCGCCCTGCCCTTCGGATCGGCGGCGAAGGTAAGGAGCATGGAGCCCCGAGTCCTGGTCCGGTATGCGAGGGCCGCATCGCCGCCCGGGGAATGCTCACCAATCGCATCGGGTTTCCCGGCGATCGTCTCGATGGCGTCGCGCTGACGGAATGAGCTTCCGGAGAAGCCCCCGCGATCGGGGCGGCGGGTGCGCCTGAGCATAGGTATACGAAGCCCATCCACCGTCTTCTCCGGCGCCCCCTCCAGCAGGGGCAGGAGCACGGCCCAGTCCTCCAGCTTCCCCTCGGCCATCGCCCGGCGGATCATCTCCAGCGTGGGGGTGAAGTCGAACTTCTCCACCCACTCGAAGCCCGCCAGCACGCTCAGCATCTCCTCTGCGGGAACCACGGCCACCCGCCCCTTGAACGTGCGCCTCTTGTTCCCACGGGGATCCCGGTACTCGAACTCCTCGACCGGACCGAACAGGTCGCGCTCGAACCAGGGGCGCACGAGTTCGAAGTGCCGCTTGTTCGTGCCGCCGTCCCCGCGATCAGGCTGCCGCGGGAAGTCCTGAAGTACGCCCCCGATGCCGCTGAAGTCCAGCTTCGCGTTGTACATCTTGTTGCGGCCGGTGGGGCGCAACCAGGGCAGCTGTTGGAACACCAATGGCGGGACGTCGATCGGTTTGACGGCGGGGCGGCCGTCCTCCTTGATCCTGGCGAAGGTCGCCAACTGGTCGCGGAACTGCTCCTCGTCCTGCATGATCGCCCCGAAGGCGTCGTAGAGGTCGTAGACGGCTCCTCTGGGGCCCTTGATCTGCCGGGCCATGTAGAGCCGGACCAGGTCGGAGTATCCGGGTCTGTAGCCGAACCACCGGCCCATCTGCATGAGGGCGTCCGCCTGGGCGGCACGCCGCTTGAAGTAGGTGACGGTCAGTCCCTCCAGCGTGAATCCGCGGCTGAGCTTGGTGCCGCCGACGAGGATCCGCCAGACCCTGTCCCGCTGGAAGTCGACCTGGTTGTACTGCTGATCCTTGTCGCCGTTGACGATGACGACGGGATCTGCGCCGCCCGCCATGACGAGGTCGAGCACCTCGCCGATGAACGGTGCCACGTCGTCGAAGGAGTCGGGTTGGGGCAGGTTCTCCTCCCACTGTCGAGCCGCAGACACCACCATGAAGTCCTCGTCGAAGAGTCGGCGCAGTCGATTCATGGCTGCGGGCGCTCCGTATCCCGCCCGCCGCCACAGACCCCGGATCCGGTCCCCCAGTTCGGCGTGCTCGGCCTGCTTGACGGATTCATGCACCAGCATGGTGTGATGGCGGAAGGAGCCCGCCAACTCGGGCCTGACCTCGGCCCTCCAGAGTTTGATCGCCCCGGTCAGGACGAACGCGTCCAGGGCACCGAGCAGTTCCTCATCCACCCGCTTCGGGTCGACGTCGTCATCGCCCCGCAGGTCGCGGACGAAGGCGCACTCGTTCGAAACGGCCGGGTCCTTCCTCTCCTCGGACGTGAGCTGTTCGAAGTCGTGGTAGGCCCGCCCTCCCCGGTACTCCTTCGGGGCGCCCAGGCTGACGATGAAGTCACGCGGGAAGACGTCCTCGGCGTCCTCCGGCGAGATGAACACGTTCGCGAAGGGCGTGGCCGTGTAGCCGACGTACTGGGCCCGGTGCAGCATGCGCATGAGTTCGGCGATCAGCCTGTTGATCGCCGTTCTCTGCTTCTGCCCGCTCTTCTTCGGGTTCACCGTGTTGACGGAGGCCTGATCTGCCTCGTCGTCGATTATAAGCGCGGGTATCTCCGTCGTGCGCGCCTTGATCCGTCGCAGATCGTTGACCAGCTTGGTCAGTACGGCCTTGTTCTTCTTAACCACGGCGATGCGCACGTCGGTGCGGTGGATGTTGTCCGGGTGCCACATGGGCCTGGCGGGGTCGCTGAGCTCGTGTCCCGCCCGCGGATCGAGCGCATCAAGACCGGCCCTGAGCATCTCGTAATCGTCCTTGGCCCCGGTCAGGCGGCGTATCGCCGGGACCCCCGCATTGGTGAATCCGGCCCCGTAGGAGACGAATCTCCCGGCCCTCCAGTCGGCGTCGTCGTTGCTGACGTAGTCGACGTCGGCCAGGAGGTCCTCGTCCCGCTCGTCGATCCCGCCGAGGATGTTCTCCCTTCCGATGAGTTCCATGTCGAGCCGCCGCTGGGTCTGGGAGCGGAGGATCTCCACGGTCCCGGTCAGCACGATGATCAACCGGTATCCCGCGTCGATGGCCTTGGCGATGACGCCGGTGAAGTTGGCGGTCTTGCCGCTCTGTACGTGTCCTACGACCAGACCCTTCGACTGGTACGCCTCGCTCCCCGCGGGGTCGGCGAGCCGTCTCACGATGTCGGTCGTGGCGGCGTCGATGTCCGCGACCGACTCCGCCGGCAGTCGGCTCTCGAGCAGCGACCGGTAACCGTCCCAGTAGAAGTGATGCGCGCCCCGCCGCTCCTCGTCGTACCAGGGTGTCCAGTCCGGGGCGGCGATGACGGTGGTCCTGTCGGCGAAGACGGGGAAGGCCTCGCGGATGCGCTCGACCGCATCGTCGCTGATCCCCAGCAGTCGCATGATGAGTGCTCGTCGTTCGGGCGTGCGCGCGGCGGTTCCGTCGGTCCAGGCCGCATCCTTTTCCGCATCCCATTCGCTGAGTCGGATGTGGAACTTGCGTCTTCCGGGGGCGTTGCGGTCCGCATCCAGGATGAGGTCCGGGATCTCCTCGCGGGCGATCGTCTCGCCGGTCGGAAGGAAGACCGACACGATGGGATGCAGGTCTCTCGGATCGCTCATGCCAGTGAGGGCCTGCTCCAGGGCCTTGTCGTACTGGTCCACGCTCATGGCTGCGGCTCCTCCTGTACCTGCGCACCGAACTCGACGGGCGGTGCCTCCTCGGGGGCGAGGTCGGTGACGTCGATTCGGTAGTCGATGCTTCGTACCAGCTCGGGTCGGCTCAGGATGCGGCCGAGTCCGGCCGAGGTGATGGCCGGGAAGTCGTCGTCGACGGCGTAGAAGCGCGGCTCACTGCGGAGGAGCAGGCGCGTCGGGTAGAGCCGGTCCGCGCGCGCGTCCTCCCAGCCGAACTCGGTGAGCTTGTCGTCGAAGTCGATGCGCCCGGCACGCAGTCGGCGGCGGATGCGCTCGATCATGCCGGGGAGGGTGGCGCCGGAATCGGAGGCGCCCGCCCGCGTGACCTGCACGGACATCAGATACAACGGCCGTCCAGGCGTGGGGGCGAGTTGCCCGAGCCCGTGGATGACGTGGACGCGGCGCTCGCTCCGGGTGGTCTTGACCTCGACGTCGCAGTCTCCGAGCACGAAGTCGTGCTCCTCCGACTGCGGGCCCAACCAGGCGGCAAGGGCTCTGCTCTCTCCGACGCCGTCGATCAGTCGGTTGAGGGCGATCAGTTCACCGAAGAGTCCGGTCTCCTGGTCCTCGCTCAGCCGCGGCGCGCGTGAGAGCAGCCCCCGGTAGGCGTCCAGGGCCACGTGCAGGGCGCGTTCCATGTCGTCGCCCTGTTGAAGCTGGTCGGCCACCGATTGTAGGAGCGAGTACGCCTCGTACTCGACGCCCTCGGCGTCGACGGTGACCCGGAACCAAACGGTCTCGTCCCCGGGCTCCTCGAACAGGTCGGTGCGGATCATCCGGTAGGCGGAGACGTCGATGTCCGCCTCCGTGGCGGGTGTGCGCAGAGTCAGTTCTCTGCGCGGCGGATCGATACCGAGTATGCAGATGGGCGCATCCGCGAGTCTCTGCTCGGTGGGTATCCCGGCGTCGATGTATGCGGCCAGGGTCTCGGGCGTCAGGGCGTTGGACTCGCCCGCGTGATCGTCCATTGACTAATCCTCCTCCGCACCGCGCCGCAGGAGTTCATCGGCGAGGGCGGCGTTGATGATCCGCTCATATGCGGCGACCTCCCGCTTCTCCCGCGCGCCAAGGAATGATCCCTCGAAGAACCGGGAGTAGAGCATGTATACGAGCGTCTTGAGCAGTGGGGCGTCCTCCGGGTCGGTGCTCGTGGAGAACACGTGGCGGTAGCGGTCGTTGAGCCGGAGGACACGCCGCTCGATGTCCGGCTCGACCAGGCGGCCGGCGGGCATGCGCTCCCAGCGGATCGCGATGGGGTCCGCCGCGGCGAATTCGACGGAGTCCCCGATGACGTCGTACACGTCCCGATCGAGGCCTCTGGTGGGCTCGACCAGCTCGATCGGGCGTCTCTCCCGCCTGCGGCCCGCCACGGCGGCGCTGCGCGCGGACGCCAGCAGATCCGTGAACGTGCCGACATCCTCACCCACTGCGTCGTGAATGGCCCGACGCATCTCCGGCTCCAGGACTACGCCGCTCTTCTCGGGGTTGATGCGGACCACGTCCAGCAGGGCATCGCCTACGTTGATGCCGATGCGCAGGTTCTCGTAGTCCCTTCCGCCCTCGGTGAGCGAGTTCCAGCCGCCGAGTTGCAGCAGGCGGTCGTTGCGGTAGACGTACAGGCCTTGCCCACCCTCCGCCGAGGACAGCCGCTGCGACGCCATCACTCCGGGGGCGTTCAGGGCGCCGTCGGTGAGGATGACGGCCGTGAGGCCGAAGGGGATTCGGCCCACCTCTCCCATGAGCCGATGTGGGTGCACGGCGGTGACGCCGAGGGCGAGCGGATCCAGTGCCCGCACCCTGCGCGCGGGTCCGGCCTGCGCCGATTCGGGGTCGTACTCGTCAACGGTGATCTCGACCGCGCCGCGATCGATGATCCGGTGGAACACGAGTCCGAGGTAGTCGCGGACGTCCTCTACGAGCCCGCTGATCCAGGAGCGCCGCTCGTCCCGGTCCGGGGAGGTGAGGGCGTTGTGGAATCCGGTCCAGTGGACGGCTGTCCCGCTCATGGGTGCGCCGCCGCCTGTACGTACCAGTGGGCCGTCGAGGACCCTGCCGACCTGTGCGGCATCGAGCGTGTGCACGCGGGTCGGCTCGTCCTTGGTGATGCGACGCCCCACGGGCACGCCGCCGATGGCACGGGCGTAGACGTCGAGTGTGTCGGTCTGGCTGAGGGAGGCCGCCTTCAGTCCGAGTCCGTAGTGTCCGAGGTCCGTGGCTCCGTAGTCGCGTCGCCGGGACAGTGCCATGGCGGTGTCGATGCCGCCGTCGTCCATGCCGCGGCCGTCATCAATCACGAGCAGACCGGTGACGAAGTCGTCCTCGGTGAGGATACGGATGCGCACGTTGGCGGCGCCGGCGTCGATGGAGTTGTCCACGAGGTCGGCAAGCGCCGTGGGGAGTTCGTGGTGGGTTCCCAGGGCGTCGGCGATCGACGGATCCGGCGGGACAGTCCTCGATGAGACGGCGGTGATGGCCTCCATGTCACTCCTCCGTGAATCGTCCCGGCTTGATGCCGAGCGTACGCGCGTTCTCGGTGACCGTGCGTACGGTGTCGGCGTTGAATCCGTTGTAGCGACTGGCCTCGATGTCCACCTCGATGCTGAGGGCGTCCGCGCCTCCCGCCCGCAGGTGGGCGATCACCTCCTCGGCGAGCTGCGCGAGTTGCGCGGCGACGTCCCTTCCGGGGTCGATCTCGGCCACGCCCTTGAACCTGGCGTTGGCCACGCGGGGCCTCTCGGTCGGGGAGGTAGCCGCCCCACCACCTCGCGGAGCGGCGGCACCGGTAGTGGCGCGCCGTGTCGCCGTGTTCGAGTCGGTCTCGGCGGACGCGGTCTCGGTGTCGCCCGCCACGGCCGCCCGTTCCTCCTCCTCGCGGCCGCGCTGGGCGCGGGCGAGCGCGGGCGAGACGAGGAGAGTGGTGTCGGTGATCCGCGGCGCCTCGTCCTCGAGCGGGAGGCGCAGGTCGATGAAGTCGCCATGGGAGGCGTCGTAGTCGGCGGCGAGCGCGAATCCGACGCTCTCCCAGCCGATGTCGTTCATGACGGAGGCGACGGCGTCCAGCAGTACCCGTTTGTCCCGCAGGCGCGGCATGTAGGGGTACCGGGTGAAGTAGGACCACAGCTCACCGACGGCGATCCTCCCCTCGTTCCACTTGGCACGCAGGTTCGGGCCCTGGAGTTCCAGCGCGATGCCGGTCGGGGTGAGGGCGGTGAGGATGAGGTCCTGCTTGCCGAGCCTGGTCCCGGCCCGGACGGCGATCCGCTGCTCCTCGCCCTCGATCCTGAGCGCCTCGATCTCGGGCGGGCGGGAACCGTCGTCCTGGACCGGGTAGAGGGCCCAGATCCAGGCGGCCGCGACGGCGCGTTCGGCGGCGCCCCGGGTCTCCTGGGCCTTGCGCCGCGCCTGGTCGGCCTGGCTGACCGTGAGGTCGTGGTCGCGGATCGAGGCCTCCTCGGCCATCTGCGACCAGGCCATGTGGATGCGGAGCGCCTGCTCGGCGTCCGCCCAGCGTCCCTCTTCGGGGGCGACGGCGATCAGGGCGTTGACGTTGCTGCGGGGGGCGGATCCGCGGTTGCGCAGGAGTTCCTCGGTGAAGTCCCGGCCGGGCCCGGCCGGCTGGGAGCCTCTGCCGTTCCTCGCGACGACGGTGTGGCCGGGTCCGAGGATGACCAGGGTCGCCTCCTGCGCGTCGGGCACGTCCCCCGTGGATGTCGGGGCGACTATGACGTCAGCGAACTCTGGCGCCCGGCCGGCGACCGCGATTCCGCGGAGCATGGCGACGGCGGCTCCGGACACGTCGGCGGCGTCGATGAATGCGGCCCGGTCGGTGACCATGCGGTTGAGCGAGGGCTGCCGGTCGTACCAGCTGCGGGTCCCCTGGGTGTAGACGTAGGTCGCGCGGTCGGTGAGCAGTTGCAGGGCGGAGCCGAAGTTGCCGAGCGTGTCCCCGGGCATGGCGACTCCGAGGAAGATGCGCTGCCTGTCGATGCCCTTGTGGGCGGTGTCCAGGGTGGCCGCGGAGCCGAGGAAGAGTGTGCGGGCGATACGCCGGGTCAGTGCCCGTTTTCCGAACAGCTGCCGGTCGCGGTCGATGCCCAGGGGGGTGGCGTTCTCGCCGTCGACGTCGGTCTCGATGATGGTGCGCCAGGCGTCGTCGAGGTAGCCGGCGATCTCGTCGCGCACGGCGGCGTCGTCGAAGGGGATGGAGCCGGGCATGATGAGTGGGGCGTCGTCGCCGGCCTGCGCCAGGGAGTGGACCACGGCGCTCATGAGGCGCAGGACGCCGCGGGTGCGCTGGAACCGCTCGAGGGAGGACCAGTCGCCGTAGAGCCGGTCGAACAGTTCGGGGTGGATGGGGTAGGAGTCGCGCAGTCGCCGCTCGTAGTCGGGTTGGAAGGTCTCGGTGGGCAGTTCGCCGCGGTGTCCCCGGTAGTACTCGACGAATCGCTTGACGGTGGCGTCGCGTTTGCGGATGCCGTCGGCGTCCAGGTCGGTGAACAGGCGTCGGCGCACGATCTCGAAGCTCTCGCCGGAGGATGCGGGGCTCCAATTGTGGGCGACCCGGGCCACGACGTGTTGGAGCCGTTGGAGGGCCTCACGGCCGCCGTCGCCGCCGATCTCCAGTTCGGAGGCGCGGGTGACGGTGCCGTCCTCGCGGATGTCGGAGGCGGGGATGGAGACGAGCAGGAGGGCTCCTGGTACGCCCTGGACGGCGGCGGTGAGTTCCTGGGCGAAGGTGAACTGGGTGTCGAAGCTGCCTCCGGCCAGGCCCTCGCGTCCGTAAAGTCCGCGCGCGTAGGCGACCCATTCGTCGATGAGGATGAGGGCAGGGGCGTTATCGGAGATGAGGGTGCGCAGTGCCGCGCCGGGGTTGGTGCCGGTGCGGTCGGCCTGTTCGATCCGGGCGTAGCCCTCGGCACCGCCGAGCTGCCAGGCGAGTTCGCCCCACAGGGTGTGTACGACGGTGCCGTCGGGCTTCCTGGTGGGCTGTCCGGGGGAGATCTCGTTGCCGACGATGGCGACGCGCCTGACGTTCTCCGGTATTCCGGTGGAGGAGAGCAGTTCCTGCACGTCCTGGGGGAGCTGTTCGAGTGGTGTCCCGCCGGCTAGGTGCCAGGCGGCCAGCATGGAGTGGGTCTTGCCTCCGCCGAAGGTGGTCTGGAGGTTCACGACGGCCTGGGCGTTGGGGTCCTTGGACAGCCGCCGGGCGGTCATCCTCAGGAGGGTCTTGAGCCCCTGGGTGAGGTAGGTGCGTTCGAAGAAGCGGACGGGGTCGACGTACTCCTCGGACCCCTGGCCGTGTGCCACCTGGTGCAGGTCGGCGGCGTACTCGGCCTGGCCGTAGTCGCCGGAGAGGATGTCGGGATGCGGGCGGACGACGTCCCGCCAGGGGGCTAGGCCCCTCTCCCCCAGGTCGGGCATGGCGACGGCGGTGGCGCGGGTGTCGCGCCTGGTGGCGGCATCGTATGCGTGACGCAGGCTGTCCTGCTTCATCCTGCGGATCTGGTCCGCCTCCGCGGGGGCGTTGACGGCCCGCAGCAGGCGCTCCGCGGTGTCGAGGGCGCGGTAGGTGTCATCGGCGCTGAAGGGGTTGTTGTGGGCCCAGTTGTTGCGGATGTCGCGCAGCTCGCCGGCGAGGTTCTGCTCGCCGCGGGACAGGACGCCGCTGACGACGAAGCCCAAGTTTCCCATGCGCTCGGTGATGAGGCGCAGCTGGCACTGGAGGTCGGAGGGACTGTAGGTCCTGTCCGTGCGGCCGTCCTTCTGGGCCAGCAGGTCGGTCCAGGCGACACCCGGTGGCAGTTTCGGGGAGACGACGCCGTTGAGCCAGGGCTCCAGGGCGCCGGCGACGATCTCTATGGCCCGGCCGACCCGGGCGCGATTGGATGGGGCGGGCATGTCAGTGCTCCTCCGGGGTGTCGAGGTCGAGTGCGGTCTGGATGTCCTGGCCGCCGGTCGTTCCGGCGCGGGCGGCGACGGCGATCTCGGGCCAGGAGCCGCCCAAGGCGTTGAACAGGAGGCCGGCCTCGGTCCAGCCGTGGCGTTCGGCGAGGGAGTAGAGGCGGTAGGCGAGGGACTGGAGGATGTCCGCCTCCAGTCCGCGCTCTACGGCGCCGGCGAGGATTCCTCCGGCCTCGTCGATGCCGCGCGCGTCCAGGGCGCGGGCGAGGTGGAGGACGACCTCCCAGTGGGAGATGCGGTCGTCGGTGCGGGGGTCGTAGTCGTCGGGCAGGTCGGACGGTGCGATGAGGCAGACGCGGCCGCCGCCGGCGTTGAGGATGCCGGAGCGCTTGAGGGCGTCGATGGAGGCGTTGCGGGCTGAGGCGAGAGTCTCGGCCTCCCCGTAGGGGCCCTCGGTGAAGCCGTGGGCGTCGTACCAGGTCAGGCACCAGCGGGTGTCGGCGTCGAGGTCTCCCTCCTGTTCGCTGAGGACCTCGTCGAGCACGGTGTTGATCTGGGCGAGGGCCTCGGAGACGGTCATGTCGGTGCCGTCGGGGCCGATGACGCGGGCGTAGCGGGAGAAGATGCTCATGCCGGGGCCGATGGCCGCCTGGGCGAGGTCGACGGGGGCGATGCCGCCGCTGCGCAGGGTCTCGACCGCGTCGGGCAGGGTCTTGCGCAGTTCGCGCATGAGGCTGCGGCGGTCGGTCATGGGCGCGTCCTCGGGGCGGGGCCGCAGGACGAGGACGATGGAGGAGGCGAGCGCGTTGGTTCCGATGCTGGTCATGCGACCGCCGCGTTCGGAGCGCATGGGCCAGGTGGCGGTGATGGTCCAGCCGGCGCCGATCATGCCCTCAAGGATGGTGGACCAACCCGTGGAGGTGCGGCCGTCGGCGGTGGTCTCGGACTGTTTGAAGGCGTAGTAGACCGTCATCGGGTAGTCCGGGTTGGCGCCCTCGCGGGCGCGGGCGAAGACGGCACGGAAGCCGTCTTCGAAGAAGTCCTTCGCGCCGTCCCTGCCGCCGTGCCGGTAGGGGTTGGCGACCAGTTCCTCCGCCTTGGGCACGAGCATGGTGGAGAACAGGTAGGGGTGGATGTCCTTCAGGGAGCGGCGCAGCCACACGTAGAAGAAGTCGGACAGGTCCGAGTAGCCGATGTTGTCGTAGTAGGGCGGGTCGGTCGAGACAACGGCACCCTCGTAGTCCCGTGAGGCTGCGTCGGTCTGCGCTACGTGTGCCTTGCTGCTCGCGGGTGCGCGACTCACCGCCTCCGAAACGGCCTTGAGCATGATCGCCAAGCTCCCTGAAGAAGTGGCGAAAGGGTTGCCTTCGGCGAAGTCCCACGCCATCGGGAGAGCCTGTCGCGCGAACACATTGCGGAGTATCTCCATCTGCGGATTGTTGGCCCAAGTGTTCAGCGCTGACGAATAGTCAGTAAGTCTGGACACGGCAAAACCTAGATACGTCGCCACGGCGTCGGCGTAGGCGGCCGCACCGGTGCCGCCGGCCTCGAGGCGGTCGCCCTCCTCCATTCCGGCGGCGAGCGCGTCACGAAGCACCCGCTCGCGCGCCTCCCCCACCAGGTCCGAGAACGTCGTCAGCGCCGTCAACTGCCGCGTAGTAAACAGATCGGAGTACTTCAACATGCCGTAGGCCTGCACTCGGAACCCCAATGCCGACTCGGGCAGATCGCCCACCGGCACGCTCGATGGAACCGCCTGCCGCGACGCGGCAACGTGGCCCTCATCAGGCCCCAAGTACGTACGCGAGTTATGTCCTTCAGCTACGACGGCCGTTAACTCGGCCCCCATACGACCTTCCTGCGCCTCCGAACGGAGATAACCGAAGTCAATGTGGGTCCCACAAGCAAGACAACGGGCGCCGTTTCGATTGACTGTGCCGTCCTTCGTCGGCGCCTGCGCGGGGTCGTGGCCGATGGAGTACTCGACGTGGTCGCCGACGACCGTGGGGACGATGTAGGCCTCCTTGCCCTTCTTCTTGCCGAGCCACCACTTCGAGACGAGCGGCGTCTCAATGCCGCAGGCGGGGTTCGGGCAAGTGACTGTTCGCGCCCAGATCCAGGCGATGACGGTTGCCGTCGTCCCGTCTGGCAGCTCGGCCCGCGGGTAGAGGTGACCGATGCGCCGCCACGCCTCCTCGCGCATCCACTCCCCGTAGCGGCGCACGTCCTCCGCCAGGCCGTGCGCACCGGGCCAGGTGGACGCGGCGTCGTCGGACCCCGGGAAGACCGGGGCGCGGCCGGCGAAGCGCGGCGGGATCTCGATGAGGGCCTTGTTGATGAGCACGGCCACCGGGTTGAGGTCCGAGGCGTGGGCCTCCAGCCCGAGGCGCTGGGCCTCCAAGGGGATGGAGCCGCCGCCGGCGAAGGGGTCGAGGAGGGCGGGCAGATCCTCCCCGGCCGAGCGGCGGATCTCCGCCCTGACCTCGCGCATGAGGTGCTCGTCGGTGAGGTTGTCCCAGTCGACCATGCGGGTGATGAGGTTGAACAGGCGGCGGCGCTCGGCCTCCACTGCCCGATCCGCGGCGTCCTCGGGATCCGCCTCACCAGCAGCACGGGCCGCCTCCAGGAACTCGTGGCGGCGCTCGGAGGGGTCGTCCACCAGCTGGGAGAAGAGCACGGCCCGGGCCGTTGCCGTGGGCTTTCGCGACCACCACAGGTGCAGGGTGGAGGGGTGTCCCTTGCGGATGGACTTCTCCCGCGCCGACTGCTTGTTGATCGCGTCGAGCGGCAGCGCCACCTCGATGAGCTTCCTGGGCACGGGCGTCCTTCCGGTCGGCGGTGATCGTGGGGATCCACCGCGGTTGTGAACTGGACCTACTCTACGGCGGCCCTCCGACACGAATCACAGTTGTCGCCCGCCCGCGCGCCTCGAATAAGTGTCAGAAGCGCCGGCTAACCTGTTTCCATGGGCTCCACTACGATCCGCGTCCTCGACCTCTTCGCGGGGGCCGGGGGACTCACCGCGGGCTTCCACGAGGCGTCGGACCGCTTCCAGAGCGTCGCCGCGGTGGAGATGGACCCCTACGCCGCCGCCTCCTACCACGAGACCTTCCCCGACACGGATGTCTACGCGGGCTCCATCCAGCACTGGCTCGCCGAGGACGCGGTTCCGAGCGGGATCGACGTCGTCGTCGGCGGCCCGCCGTGCCAGGGGTTCAGCACCCTCGGCAAGCAGGACGCGGAGGACGAGCGCAATCGGCTCTGGGAGCAGTACGCACAGGTCATCAGGAGGGCCGAGCCCAAGTTCTTCGTGGTGGAGAACGTTCCCGCCTTCGGCAAGTCCCCCCAGTACCGGGACTTTCTGGACGCCACCAGTCCCGGTGGGTTCCTGGAGGACTACTCCTTCGACTTCCGCGTGCTGAACGCGGCCGACTACGGCGCCCCGCAGACGCGCAAGCGCGCCGTCCTCATTGGACACCATCGCGACATGAGCGCGCCGGGATTCCCGGAACCCACGCACAGCCCCAACGGGGATAATGATCTGAAGCCCTATGAGACAGTGCGGGACGCACTGCGGGGCGTGCCCGCGAAACCGGACATGGACGCGCGCTTCGACGAGGTCCGCACGCAAGTGGGATCGCGGGAGGTTCCCGGGGCCTTCTCCCCACGGGAACTGCACATCTCCCGGAACTACAGCGACCAATCGCGGGAGCGCTTCGAGAACATCCCCGAGGGCGGCAACCGGAGCAACCTCCCGGACCATCTGAAGGCGCCCTGCTGGCTGCGGCACACCACCGGCTCCATGGACGTCATGGGGCGCCTGCACTGGGACAGACCCTCGGTGACCATCCGCACCGAGTTCTTCAAGCCGGAGAAGGGCCGCTACCTACACCCCGTGGAACACCGCGCCATCACCCACTACGAGGCCGCCCTCCTCCAGGGCTTCCCGGAGACGCACCGCTTCATCGGTTCCCGCACGGCCATCGCCCGCCAGATCGGCAACGCCGTCCCCATCCCCCTGGGCGCCGCCATCGCCCGCCGGATCCTGAAGGAGTTCTAACCATGAGCGCGGTCCCGCCACTCACCCTGAGTTTCGACCCAAGGACGATCGAGCACCTCGGCATCCGCATGTACTCCCACGTTCCGAACGCAGTGGCGGAACTCGTGGCCAATGCATACGACGCCGACGCAACCCAGGTAGAGGTCATCATCGGCTCCGATCACTCCATCACCGTCACGGATGACGGCCATGGGATGTCCAGGCAGGACGTCGCCGACAAGTACCTGCGCATCGGCAGGAATAGACGTCAGACGCAGGAATCAGCGAAAACCGAGAGCGGAAGGCGCTGGGTGTCCGGCAAGAAGGGGCTCGGCAAACTCGCCCTCTTCGGCATCGGAAGAGTCGTTGAAGTAACGACCGCCCGCACCGGGGAATCGACGGCGACGCGGATCACTGAGCCTTTCTCACCGGGGTTGAGGGAGGAGGGCTAGGGATCGTTGGGGTGGTGCGGGAAGGTGGGTGTGTCGTTGGTGGGTGCACGCGGGGCCTTCCGGCAGCATGTGTTTCGACCAAAAAACCAAGCCCGGAAAGAGGTCCCGCGTGCTGTCCTATCGTGCCACTCTCGACGTCCCAGTTTCCACTGCCCGGACTGTGTCCCGGTGGATCGCCGCCCACCGCCGTCGTCATGATGTGCGTCCCTGGCAGCGGGCCGCCACCAGCTGGGTACAGGCTGTCATGCTGCTGCGCTGGCTGATCCACGCCACCGATGTGGCCGGCATCGCCCGCGACGCAGGCGTGTCCCCTGCCACCGCTTACCGGTACCTGCATGAGGCCCTGGACGTCGTGTCCTCAAAGGCGCCGGACCTACCCGAGGTGCTACGTCGGCTCAAGGACAACGGGGAGCCGTTTGTGTGCTTGGACGGCACCTTGATCCGCACCGACCGGGTCGCCGAGCGTGACCCCGACACCGGATACCACCTGTGGTACTCGGGCAAGCACAAGGCCTTCGGCGGGAACATCCAAGTGCTTACCGACTCAACCGGCTATCCGGTGTGGACCTCGCCGGTCGAGCCCGGCTCGGTCCACGACATTGAGGCGGCCCGTACCCATGTGCTGCCAGCCCTGTACCCGGTAGCGGCCCAGGGCATAGTGACGCTGGCGGACAAGGGGTACGCCGGTGCCGGCATCGGTATCAAGACGCCCGTCAAGGGCTCCAAGCCCGACCCCGCCGACCAGACCTACAACCAAGTCCAAGCCCACCTGCGAGCCCCCGCCGAGAGAGCCAACGCCCTGCTCAAGGGCTTCAAGGCCCTCAAGCGAGTCACCCTCGACCCATCGGCCATCACCAAAATCACCGCCACCGCCCTAGTCATCCTCAACCTGAACAACAACCTCCTCTGATGAGAAAGGCTCACTATGTCATACGAAAAACTCATGCACTCTGAGGGCGACTACCACCCAGAGGAGGAGTCCGTTCCGATCGCAGCCGGCCAACACGGAACGACCGTTGTCCTAACGCAGCTACGCCGAAAGACCCCAATAGACGGGGAGAAGCTCGCCTCCAGCCTCTCCCGGCTGTTCAACTACGCCGACGACAATTTCACGTTGATAGTGACCGATGCGAAGGGAAACCGGGCCAGCGTCTCACGGTCACTCCGCCTCCAGTCTCTGGACAAAGAATTCGAGTGGGCGTTCCCCGACGACTTCACGGAAGAGGACGCATTCTTGGCGGACCAGGGGGTGAGCGGTGTCATCATCTCCACGGCCAAGCCGCTGCGCAATGTGCCGCGCGGCGTCACCCTGTACGCCCACGGCCGTATGGCTGATGAACCGGAGTTCTTCGGCGCATCCGAGTCCAGTCACGCCTACTCGTACATCACCGGCTACCTGGACGTCGACTTCGTCGACACCCTCGACGAAGACGTGATCGCCACCGACCGCCGCGCACTCGTATGGGACGCTCCGGAGATGGAGAAACTGCGCGAATCCCTTGGGAGACTACTAACAAGGGTCGGGCGTGAATGGAGGGCCCGGCGGTCGCAGGAGCGCAGGAGCCAAAGCCGGAAGAAGACCGGCATCTCGACCGAGGAGTGGACGAGATCGATCATGTCCGACGAGGTACGTCGCGCGATCGAGAAGATCCTCGACTACATCAATTCTGAGGACCTCGACCTAACAGCGGATCAAGAAGCAACTTTAACCAAAGATATCCATAGTCTCGCACCACCTTACGCGGACTACGTGTGGCGCAGACTTGACCCGACGATCCAGAAAGCGTCAAGACCCTCTTACGAGCGAGGCGCATACCACTCGGCGATCGTCGAGGCGATAAAGGCGTACGCGTCGGCCATCGCTAAACAGGGCCACTTATCTCGTGACAACGAGCAGAAGTTGTTCAATGCGGCTTTCGGCGACAAGGGTAAGCTCACTATCTTCGAGAAGTTTCGAAGGAACGGAGACTTCACGAAGCAGACAGCAGCAGACATCGAGCGAGGCCAGCAGTTTCTTTCCACAGGAATCCACTATTCCTTCCGAAACCCGATCAGCCATGAGGAGATCGAGGCCCTCCAAGACTCCGGCGCCCTGACTTACGAGGATTGTCTTGACGCCCTGAGCATCCTGTCGTACCTGATGAGGCGTCTGGACGGTGCGGAGCTCCGCCCAGAGGCGAAGGACTGAGGTACATACCCCGTGACTTCTGTGCACGCTGCGTTTGCTACACCACTGATGTAGCAAACGCAGCAGGAGGTCGCATGAGAACCGCAGACGCGCTCCACACACTGTCCTCTGCCGCCGGTTCGCAGCGTGGCTTGATCACCACGGCCCAGGCAGCACGGGTCGGCATCGACCAAACAGAACACAGCTCGCCTTCTGACCGCGCTCGTCGACGGGACGAGGACGCATAGGAGATTCCACCGCCCTCACCGCCCGAACGCCCTGGCCACCAGCGGGTTGCGCTCCAGGTAGCCGTCCAGCACCCGGCGCGCCACGTTAACGGAGTCGATGAGCGGGTGGCCGGCCAGCGCCCGCCACGCCAGGGTCTCATCCCCGCTGAGGGCGGCGTCGATGACCAGCTCCTCGCAACCCTTGACCGTGACCACCAGCCCGAGCTCGGGGCCCGCGAGCGCCCCAACCCGCTGCGGGCGCACACCGCCGCCGTCCACGACGCACGGCACCTCCACCACGGCGTCCTCACGCAGCTGCGGCACCAGCAGCCCACCGCCGTCGCCATTGGCGTCGGCATTGCCGACGTCGAGGATCATGCGGGCGGGCACCCCGGTGTGCAGGGCGGTCATCAGGTCGAGGGCCACCTGCTGGTAGCCGCCCCCGGCGATGTCCTCCTCGCGACGCCCGGCGCGGTCGGCGGCGTCGCGTGACTCGGCCATATACGTGGCCTCGCGCTCGGCCTGCGCGCGCCGCCACAGCTCCCCCGCCCGCTGCGGATCGGCGGCGACGGCGTCGTAGAACTCCCCCTGCCGGCGCTCCAGGAACTGGCCGCGGGTCTCCGCCTCGGCGCGGATGCGCTCCAGCGACTCCCGGCCCAGGTAGTAGTAGAAGAGGTACTCGTTGGGCAGTGCCTCGAGCGCCCGCACCCACTCGAAGCCGATGACGCGCGCCTCCTCCATGTGGTCCAGGGCGGCGTCGTCGGCGAGCAGGCCGGGCAGCCGGTCCTGGCCGTCGACGACGAGGCGGCGCAGCCAGCCCAGGTGGTTCAGGCCCACGTAGTCGAACTCGACCCCCGCCCCCACGCCGACCCGGGAGACGCGCGCGGCATCTCCGCCGACCGCCGTCGTCGCCCGTCGCACCAGCCCGATGGGGGTGTCGCAGATGCCGACGACGCGCCCGCCGAGCACCGTGCGCATGGCCTGGGTGATGATGCCGGCGGGGTTGGTGAAGTTGATGACCCAGGCCTCGGGGGCGAGGTCGCGCACGGTGCGGGCCAGCTCCATGGCCGCCGGGATGGTGCGCAGGGCGTAGGCGTAGCCGCCGGCGCCCACGGTCTCCTGCCCGAGCACGCCCTGCTCCAGGGCGACGAGTTCGTCCAGCACGCGCCCGTGGGTGCCGCCCTCTCGCATGGCGGAGAAGATGAAGTCGGCGCCGCGCACCGCCTCCCGAAGGTGCGTGGTTGACGTCAGTGCGGGCGCGTGCGGAAAGTCCAGGTCCACCAATACGGCACGTATGGCGTCCAGGCGCCGCGGGGCGACGTCGTACAGGCACACCTCGCCCACCACCAGGCCCGGGTGGGGTCCGGAGCCCGCCCGGGCGGCCGCGAGCACCTCGATCACCTGGGGCACGCGGAATCCGCCACCGCCGATGATGAGCAGTTTCATGCGAACAGCACCTCCGTGGCTGTGCCCGCCAGGTCCGGCAGTGGGGCACTGCCGGGAGCGGCGGTGGTTATGACGACTTCGAGTTCATTGATGGGACACACCGGCAGTAGTCCGGCCCCGGGGAACTTGTCGGCCGTGGCCACCAGGCAGGTGCGCTCGGCCGCGGCCCGGAGTGCACGCTTGACGGGCACCTCGATGCCGGTGGAGTCCAGGACCGTGCCGTCCGGACGCACCCCGGAGGTGCCCATGAAGGCGATGTCGGCGCTGATCTGGGCCAGGGCGTTCTCGGTCAGTCCGCCCACCAGAGACAGGTAGGAGGGGCGCAGCACCCCGCCCAGCACGATCAGCTCCACCTGCCGGTCCTCCCGCAGCACGTCGACGACGGCGAGGGATGCGGTCACGACGGTGACGTCCCGGCCCCGCAGGTGCCTGGCGACGGCGGCGCCCGTGGTGCCGATGTCGATCAGGACGACGTCCCGGTCGCGTACGAGCCCGGCGGCCGCCGCGCCGACGCGATCCTTCTCCGCGGCGGCCCGGGCGGCGACGTGCGCGAAGGGCTGGGCGTCCGCCTCGATCGTGCCTCCGCCGCGCACCCGCTGGAGTCTGCCCTCCCGGCCCAGGGCGTTCAGGTCGCGGCGGATGGTGGAGGCGGACACCTTCAGCTCCCGGGCCAGATCGGTGACCGAGACGCCGCCGCGATCCTTCACCATTGCCACGATCGCCGAGCGGCGCTGCTGAGCCAACATGCACGTAGCCTATCGCATTGACATCAATTACGCGCAAGATTGCGCAGCTTCAAGCGACTTCGAGTATAGTGGTGCACGTCGCAGCGACCAGTGCGTCTGACGAGGAGGTCCCATGCCGCATCGCGCAACACTCACCGACCCAGACCGCCGAGTCCTCGTTGTCGGGCCCACCTTCCTCGACGTCGTCATGAGCGGCCTGACTCATGCCACCGCCCCCGGAGAGGAGCAGCGGGTCGAGGACTGCGCCCTCATGCCCGGAGGCGCCGCCAACCAGGCGGTCGCCCTGACCCGCCTCGGACTGCCGACCGGGCTGTGCACGTACCTGGGCACGGATCCGGCCGGGCAACTCGTCACCGACATGCTGGAGGCCGAGGAGGTGGACCTGTCCCGGGCCGAACACACCCGGCGGCAGAATGTCACCGTATCCCTGGCCCTGGACGGCGACCGCGCCCTGACCACCTGCGGCGCCGACGACGTGCCCGCTCTGTCCCCGGACGCGTCGGCGCCGACGGCGCTCGTAGCGGATCTGGGTGCGATCGGCGCAGGCACGGACACGATCGCCCGCTGGCGCGGCCGACCCACACCCACCATGGTCTTCGGCGACACCGGCTGGGATCCGACCGGACGCTGGAGCGAGGAGGACCTCGCCCCGCTGGATCTTGTGGACGTGTTCACCCCCAATGAGTCCGAGGCGATCCACTACACGCGGACCGACACCGCCGCCGAGGCCGCCCGCGCCCTGGCCGAACGGGTGCCCGTCGTGGTGGTCACCTGCGGGGGCGACGGCGCGGTCGCCTGCGACGGGGAGGAGCTACTGACGCTGCCGGCCCTGGGAGTGCCCGTGGTGGACAGCACCGGCGCCGGAGACGCCTTCACCGCCGGGCTCGTGTGGGCGTACCTGCATGATCTGGGGCTGCGGCCCGCCGTCTCCCTGGCCTGTGCGGTGGCAGCCGCCACCCTGGGGCGCCCGGGCGGATCGCTCAACGCCCCCGCCCCGGCGCAGGTGGCCGCACTGCTCCGCACCACGCCCCTGCCGGAGGGGTTCATCCCCGACTTCCTGAACCTCATCGACGACCCGGCCGAGCCAGCAGTTCCGCCGAAGTCCCGCCAACAGTCAACCCGGTAACAACCGACACGACCACAACTATTAAGACAAGGAGAAGGCCGATGTGTCCCCGCACTACACCATCAACGTCGATGGGTCGGACCTTAGTCACCCGTCGTCGTCTCCTGATCGGATCCGGCACAGTCACCGCCCTGGGACTCCTGGCCGCCTGTGCCCCCGGAGGCAGAAGCAGCTCCACAGCCTCCACCGGCGCCGTCGAGGTATCAACCGACATCGCCGGCCTGCCCGAGCAGACGCTCACTGTCTGGGATCAGGAGACCCGCGGCGGTCAGAACGAGCAGATGGAGCGGCTCAACGCCGCCTTCATGGAGAAGTATCCGAACATAACCATCAACCGAGTCTCGCAGTCATTCGACGACCTGCAGACCACTTTGCGTCTGGCGCTCACGGGCGATGACGCTCCGGACGTGGTTCAGGCCAACAACGGCCGCAACACCATGGGCCAATTCGTCCCCGCGGGCCAGCTCATCAGTCTGGACCCCTGGGTCAGCGCCTACGGCTGGGATCAGAGCTATAGCCCCGCGATCCTCTCTTACTCCTCCTACTCGGCGGACGGGACTGTCTTCGGAGAGGGATCGCTGTGGGGTCTGCCCCAGGTGGGCGAAGCCGTCGGCATCTACTACTCCCCCTCACGACTGCAAGCACTCGGCCTCGAGCCGCCCGCCACCTGGGAGGAGTTCGACGGACAGCTCCAGACGATCAAGGACGCGGGCCAGACTCCTCTCATGCTCGGCAACGTCGAGAAATGGCCGGCCCTGCACGTCTTCGGCCCCGTTCAGGGGGCACACGTCCCCGCGGAGCAGATCCGCGACCTCGGCTTCGGGAACGCCGGGGCCTCATGGGTGACCGACAAGAACCTGGCAGCCGCCACGCAACTGCAGGACTGGGCGAAAAAGGGCTACTTCAACGAGGGGTTCAACGGCCTGGACTACGACACCGTCTGGCAGGACTTCGCCAAGGGCGCCGGCATCTACCTGATGGCCGGCTCGTGGCTGGCCCCGGATCTGGCCGACGTCCTCGGCGAGGATGTGGTCTTCATGCTCCCACCGGCGTCATCCGAGACCGGGAGGGTCGCCACCACCGGCGGCACCGGTCTGCCCTTCGCCATCACCTCGGCGGCGAAGGAGCCGAACGCCGCCGCCGCATACATCGATTTCATCACCAATGCCGACGCGATGCAGGTGCTGGCAGACACCGGAAATGTACCCGTCAATGACACGGCCGCATTCGCCACGGACACCATCAGCGTGACAAACGACGTCATGACCGCCTTCGACACACTCACCACCACCGGTGACGTACTCCCGTACCTCGATTACGCGACCCCAACCTTCGACCAGGTCCTCGGGGACGCGCTCCAAGAGCTCCTGGACGGCAAGTCCACCCCCCAGGAGTTCCTCGACGTACTGGAGGCCGCCTACACCGAGTTCACCGGGGACTGAGCCGATGCTGTTTCCGGCCACGGCGGTTCCGGACTGGACACTGACTCCGGTTCGGAACCGCCGGCGAACGGGAACCGTGCCGGCTTCCACCCACTGTCACCAAGGCTGATCATGAACGCACCCATCATGCCCGGCACCGCCGCGACACCGCAGTCACCCCACGAGGACGGCCCCCGACCCCGGCGCCTTCTCAACAAGCAACAGGGGCGCACGGTGATCTCAGTGATTCTGCTCGCCCTGCCGCTGCTCGTCTACGGCCTTTTCATGCTCTATCCCCTGGGACGAGTGCTCATACTGTCCTTCTACCGGTGGGACGGCCTCGGCGTCGGAGAATGGGTCGGGGTGCAGAACTATGTCACTACCTTTTCCGATGAGCGACTACTGGGGGCCTTCCTGCATGCGCTCGTCCTGATCGCCTTCTACGCCGTCATCCCCCTGATCGTGGGCCTTGTCCTAGCCACGCTGCTGACGCGAACCCAAGTGCGCGGCCTGGGCTTCTTCCGCACCGTGGTCTTCCTGCCGCAGGTGATCGCGATGGTGGTCCTAGCCATCGCCTGGCGACGCATATACGCACCCGACGGTCTACTCAACTCCATTCTTCGGGGATTCAGCCTCGGTTCGCTGACTCGCACCTGGCTGGGCGACTTCTCGACGGCGCTCGTCGCCGTCGGGCTGATCGGCACCTGGGTCAGCACCGGGCTCGTCACCGTGCTGCTCATGAGCGGCATCGCGAACATTCCCAAGGACTACTACGAGGCCGCCACCATCGACGGCGCCGGCTGGTGGCGACGCTTCTGGCACATCACCATTCCCGGAGTCAGGGCGGAGATCCTCGTCTCGCTCACACTGACCGTCATCGCCGCACTCAAGACATTCGACCTCGTTTACGTCACCACCTCCGGCGGTCCCGGGACCTCCACCACGGTCCCCTCCTACGAGGTCTACAACCAGGCCTTCCGACTCGGCAGTGTGGGCACGGCCTCATCCCTGGCGGTCATCCTCACCCTGGTCATCTTCGCAATAAACCTCGCCATCAATCTCCTCGGGGAGCGGGACTGATGCGCGCCTCCGTCACCGAGAGGGTTCTCAACTACGTCATTCTCGTCCTGTTCGCCGCGCAGGCGCTCATCCCGATCCTCTACGTACTGCTGCTCTCACTTCAGTCCGAACGGATCGGGGACGACTCCTTCTGGCATCTGGAGAACTTCGCCACCGCCTGGAGGCAGGGGCACTTCTCCCAATACATGACCAATTCGGTCATCATCGCCGTACTGGTGGTCTCCCTCGCCCTCGTGCTGTCGCTCATGAGCGGATACGTGCTCGGCATCCTCCGTCCCCGCGGCGGCGACATTCTGTTCTATGTCTTCCTGCTCGGCATCATGGTGCCCTCCGAGGCGATCGTCCTGCCGCTGTTCTTCGATCTGCGCGACGCCGGGCTGACGGACACGATCTGGGCGGTGGCGCTTCCCCAAACGGCGCAGTCCCTGGCCTTCGGCACATTCTGGATGCGCGCCTACTTCCGCGGCGTCGACCCGGCCATCCTGGAGGCCGCACGCATAGACGGCGCCGGAGACGTGCGCATCCTGATCTCCATTCTCCTGCCGCTCGGCCGGCCGGCGATCGTCACACAGATAGTCCTGACCTTCATGTGGACCTGGAACGACTTCCTGATCCCACTAGTCATGTCGCCGTCCGGCAAGATGCGCACGGCGCCACTCGGCCTGGCCTTCTTCCAGGGCCAGTACACACAGGGATCCACCCTGCTCGCTGCGGGGGCCGTACTCGTCGCGCTGCCGATGGTCGTGCTCTACCTGCTGCTGCAGAAGCAGTTCATCTCGGGTATGACGGAGGGCGCCGTCAAGGGGTGAGTGCGCCGGGGCGCCGCCACGGAGGTCACGGCCGCACAACCGGCACAGGCGCCACAGTCGGCTTACCTTTGTAGCTCTCGTTTCCGCTTGTCGAGTTCTCCCTTCAGTTCATCGAGATAGGCGATGAGCGACGGAATCTGACTGGATCGCTCGACGGGCCAGGCGCCGGAGTTGGTCGCGCCCCGTAAGAAGTCGCGTTCTCGCTTACAGGCCTCATCGGTGTGGTCGATCAGCCACTTCGGAACCTCTATACCCTTCGCGTACCCTGGCCACTGCTTTTGAAGACGACGAAGCGCTTCTTCTGCAGTAAACGGTCTGGTCGCACCATCACAGTGTTGGAGGAGCCACGCCTCGATAGCTACCGCCTGCATCGCACACCTGTGATCGCCCTCTTCGTTGAGCCAGCGCTCCAACGCCTCTCTGTGCGGCTCATTGGCGTCAGCATCGCACACAATCCAGATGGTCTGGCCCCGCTCGGAACGCTTCCACTGCTTCTCGGCTCTACGCGCATGATCAATCAGGTTCACGAGCGAGGTCTCCCGCCCCGGCCGCCTGGAGCGTGGCCCCGACGGCTGCGGAGCGAACATGTCTTCGTACCTGTACTGCAGCAGAGCACGCACATAACGCTCCTCCGTCTGCCCCTCGGCGCAGAAGAAGAATGGCTCCTTGGCCAGGATCGACCCGCGCCGGTCCTTTCGTTGTCCTTGTGGCCTCGTCCTGCGCTTGCCCACGGCTACTCCTTCACCCCTAGATCTTGGGCACGCCGCCGAGTCGGCCAGACATGTAGAAGGAGAGGAGGTCGGCGTCCTTCCGCACCCCCGCATCGGAGAAGTCAGTGACTCGGGTGAGGCGCGACTGCCCCTCAACCTTGTCCGCCAGCCAGATCTCGTCTCGGCGCAGCACATCGGAGCGCATCAACTGAACCTCGTGGGTGGTGAATATCAGCTGGCGTCGGTCGTCCGCATCAAGACCCTCGAGGAAGGAGCGGAGAAAATCCTCGGTGAGCTTGGGATGCATCGAGTTCTCCAGCTCGTCGACAACGAAGACTCTGCGCGTGTCCTCGTCGCGCAACTGGAGGAGCACCGGCAGAAGATTCATGAAGCGCTGTGTACCGTCGGACTCCTCGCGCAGTTGAAGCCTGAACGACGCCGATGCCGCCCCCGGCGGTTCGTCCGCCTCGTGGAGCGTCACCAGTCGCCTCGCCGTCGGCTCCCCCTCATCGAGGGACAGCAAAGCCCAGTCGCTGTCCTCCATGCCGATCACCAGGGAGCCACCCCGATCCTCAAGCATCTCAACCAGCTCGTCCACGCGCTCCGCGGGCAGGGGCAGCGCCGCCATCTCCATGGCCTCCAACTCCAGGCGCGAGATGCCGGTATCGGCCCGGGTCAGTCCCTCGTTCATGGCGGAGGCGAACATGTCGTCGGCATCTATGCGCGCCGGCAAGTACACGTACCGGTCACCGGGGTGGATCACGGTGAGCTGATGCGCGAACCAGGCGCGAGCGGCCTCAATGAGCGGCCCGCCGTCGGAGCCGACCGCGCCCAGGAAGGTCTCGTTGTCAGCGATGACGGTTGCATGCGCTCCTGCACGCGGATTGTCGTCGAGTTCACCGTACAGTTCGACGTCGTCACCGTTCCGATCGAAGACGAACTCCTCCGTGCGCGTGCGCACCAGCACCAGGGACTCGCGCCGAATCCTGCGCCTGTCTGCGGCGACCTCGTAGATGAACACCTGGTCCCGCTCGGCCCCGGCGCCGTCGTGGACCGGGGCGACGAACTCGACCCCGAATGCGGTGGGCTCACCCCGGCCCCTGAGCAGATGCGGCGTCATGCGTAGGGCGGCACCCGCCGGACGCGTATCGAGCACCAGATTCCGCAGTGCCTCCACGGCTTCTACGAAGGTGGACTTGCCCGCTGCGTTGGCGCCGTAGATCGCCGATACGGGCAGCACCCGGGATCGGCCGATCTTGGCGAGTCGCTCGCCATGCTGCCGCTCACGTGTTGCGACCATGGAGAACTCGACCGGCTCGTAGTAGGACTTCCAGTTCTGCACCCGCAGGTACCGAAGCATGCCGACCTCCTAGAGGAACACTCGCAAACGCTACGCACTTAAAGCAGAATCACTGCATCAAGTGTAGCATGCCGCTTGTGCGACTGTGTACCGGTGCCCGCCGCGCACACCGTTGTCCCTTCCCGGCCCGGGGTATAGCGTCGTTACCACCTCGCCGGAGTCGAAGGAGCCCGTCATGAGCAGCGCCGCTCACGCCACCGCCCGCACCCCCGCTCAGCCAGAGCCCGCCCCGCGCTACCCGCGCCACCCCTCCGCGCCCGAGCCCACGCGCCCCTACAGCGCCCCCATGCCCGACCAGAGCCCGGCCCCGCCCTCGGGCGGGCCGGTGCGCTTCGGCGTCGTCGGCGGCGGCTGGCGCGCCCGTTTCTTCCTGCGCCTGGCCGCCATGGCTCCCGAGCACCTGGAGTGCGTGGGCGTCCTGGCCCGCCGCGGCGAGTCGCGCGCTGCCCTGGCCGAGGAGTTCGGCGTGGTCACCACCGACTCCCTGGACGGCGTCCTGGCCCGCTCCCCCGAGCTGGTCGTGCCGTCGGTGAGCTGGACCGCCATGCCGGACCTCATCCGTGAACTGGTGGAACGCGGAATGCCGGTACTGTCGGAGACTCCGCCCGCGCCCGAACCCGACTCGCTGCGCTCCCTGTGGCACGACGTCGGCTCCTCCGGGCTGGTACAGGTCGCCGAGCAGTACCCGCGCATGCCCTCTCACGCCGCCCGCCTCGCGGCCATCCGCGCCGGCACCATCGGCACCCCAACCTGGGCGCAGGTCTCCTCCACGCACGGCTACCACGCCGTCTCCCTGCTGCGGCACCTCCTCGCCGACGACGCCGCCCCGCTGGACGGTCCCGTCACCGTCACCGCCCGCAGCTTCCCGGCGCCGCTCCTCCAGCCGCTGGGCCGCGACGGCTGGAGTGCCGTACCCGCGGTCGAGCCCGGTCAGACGGTGCTCGCCACCCTCGCCTTCGACTCCGAGCGCACCGGCGTCTACGAGTTCACCTCTAATCAGTGGCACAACCCGCTGCTGTCCCGCCGCGTGCTGGTGCGCGGCACCCTGGGGGAGATCGTCGACGACGCCGTCACCCGCTGGGTGCCCGACGCCGGGGCGGTGACCAGTCGGATCGAGTACCGGCGCACGGGGCGCGACCTGAACCTCGAGGGCAACGACCTGATCCACGCCAGCCTGGACGGGCGGGTCGTCTACCGCAACCCGTGGGTGGGCACGCGCATGAGCGAGGACGACCTCGCCGTCGCCACCATCCTTCAGGACACCGGCCGGTGGGTGCGGGAGGAGGGACCGGCGCCCTACCCGCTGGCGCAGGCCTGTCAGGACCATCTGCTGTCCTGCGCCATCGATGAGGCCGCCGCCTCCGGGCGGGACGTGACCACCGACGTCGAGGACTGGGCCTGAGGGCCGGCGCCCACCGATCAGGGCTGTCAACTACTGACAACTACTGTTAAGAAATTAACAGTAGTTGTCAGTAGCTTGTCAGTAGCAGGTGCCTGCGGGATCCACACCTTCGGCGGAACGTACCTGCTGGTCAGGCCCAGGGGATGACCCACGTAGATCGCGGGTCTCGCGGCGACCTACCGGTGCGCATCACCAATCCCTCGGCCTCCAGAGCCTTGAGGCGCTTCAGCGCCGTTTGGCGGGTGACACCCATCGCGTCAGCAATGTCCGCAGTACCGAGCGGCCCGGTGCTGCGCAGCAACGCCATGGCATCGAGCGCGGGCCGGCCAAGCCGGTCGACAACCGTCGTCGATATTCGCGAGGCGGCATCCAGACTCACTATTACACTCGTCGACGTCTGCCGGTACACCGGGTCACCGAGACCCGCCTGGCGCATCTGCCCCACCATGCGACAAATCCCCTCACCCAGCTCCTGAGCGAATCCCAGGTCCGAGCAGACGCGCGCGATACGCGGGTTACGCGCATATCTGGCGATCTCAAGCGGTCGGGACGGGTCGACCAGTCCGGGGAAACGGCCCGGCGAGGAGACCTCAATACGATGCGGGAAGATCGAGACCCGGATGTGGTCACCAGCCATCGAGTACGAGCGGTGGATGACTGCGTTGACGATCGCCTCCATCCACGCCTCGCGAGGAATGACATCCACCGGACCGAATTTGCCATCTACGCCGAGTGCACGACGGCGTGGAGCCCACTCCTCGACCAAGGAGAAGGCGGCTTCAATCATCTCCGGGATCGTGCCCTCCAGGCGGCGATCACCATCGGCAACCATCGTCTGGCGTGATCCCACACCGGTCTCATCGGCCTGGTATCGCAGCACGCGCACGAGTGCCTGCGGGAGGAAACGCTGCGGGTGCACCCCCACCAGGAGCAGTCCGGCAACCGTCAATCGATCATCGGGAGTTACTAGAGAGCGTGCGCGCAGTACGTGCAGGTCATCCCCTTCCGCGCCAATGACCTTCCGAAGCGCATCTACACGAGCCGAGTCCACACCTTCTAGGCCGACTGGAGCCGGCTGCGCCTCATAGGCATCGGCCTCACGGTCGTAGACGAGTTCCTGCCAAGCTGTCCGACTCAGCGTGATGGTCGAGTCACCCGCCCGAATGAATGCCTCCTCGCCGGTGCGTTGATGGGCGTGACGACTCGGCTCCACCAGAAACACCAGGACATGGTCCTGCGTGTGGTCGGAGCGTTCGACCGGCATCTCCTCCACCCTGAGCACGAGTGGCGGATCGATGAGATCAACCGGGACCCGGCGCAGTCGGTTGACCTTGCGGGTCTCACCGTCAATACCTTCAATCCGCCCCTCGCTGACCCCCACAGCCACCATGCCGCCTTCGGCATTGGCCATGCCGATCAGCGCGGCAGCGAGCCGCTTGGCGTCGACGCGCACCGACTTGCGTTCAAACCATTGGGTCTCCGGCGCACCAGCGAGCAGCACCCCGCGCTGCCGCGGTTCTGCCACCGCCAGCGCATCGAAGTCGATCTTGCCTGTCGGCTCTCTCACAGCCGTCTTCACAGACCTACTGTAAAGAAATTAACAGTAGTTGTCAGTAGCTTGTCAGTAGCAGACGAGCAGCCGCCGCGGCGGCGGCGCCGGCGGCGCCCCTCAGGGGCGCACCGCGACGGCCTCGATCTCCACGCCGGCGCCCAGCGGCAGCGCCGCCACCTGGAAGGCTGCCCGGGCGGGCAGCACCGCGCCGGTGAAGAAGCGCGCATAGACCTCGTTGACGGCGGCGAAGTCGGCGATGTCCGCCAGCAGCACGGTGGTCTTGACGACGTGCTCGTACCCCAGGCCGGCAGCCTCAAGGATCGCGCCGATATTGGTCAACACCCGCTCGGCCTGGGCCGCGATGCCGCCATCGACCAGTTCGCCGGTGGCAGGGTCGAGCGGCACCTGCCCGGAGATGTAGACGGTGGCGCCGCTGCCCGCGCCGGTGGACACGGCCTGGGAGTAGGGTCCGACGGCGGCCGGGGCGCTGGTGGTGGCAATGGCGGTCTGTGCAACAGTGGACATGTCGGCATCCTAGCCGCGCGCCCGTGGCCCGATGCCCCGCGGCTGCCCGGCGCCCCCGCCACCACGCCGTCGTTCCCCGCGAGACCGGCACCAGTAACACGCCGAGACCGGCACCAGTAACACGCCGAGACCGGCACTAATGACGCCTCGAAACGGTCGGTCCGGACTGGTTCACGCCTATCCCAGGAACGGTTGCCGCACCCGCGGCCGCAAGACCAATACGTCCGCTCTCCGGGAATCCCAGGACATGCTCCGTGGTCCGTGACACACTGCATCCATGCACGAACGCGCAGGACTTCCCGCCCAACCAGAGGATCTCATTGACGTCGATGAGGTCGTCAACGCCTACTACGAACTCGTCCCCGACCCCGCGATCCCGGCGCAGAAGGTCGTCTTCGGCACTTCCGGTCACCGCGGCTCATCCCTGGACACCGCCTTCAACGAGGCTCACATCGTCGCCACCACCGCGGCGATCGTCGAGTACCGGCGTTCCCAGGGGACCGACGGCGTGCTCTACATCGGCCGCGACACTCACGCCCTGTCCGAGCCCGCCTGGCGCACCGCCATTGAGGTGCTCGCCGGCGCGGGCGTCACCACCGCCGTGGACGCTCGCGGCTCCTACACGCCCACCCCCGCCGTCTCGCACTCGATCCTACTGGCCAACGGCGCCGCCACCGAGTCCGGCGTGCGCACCAACGGCCCCGGCCTGGCCGACGGCATCGTGGTTACCCCCTCGCACAACCCGCCCCGCGACGGCGGCTTCAAGTACAACCCACCCCACGGTGGCCCCGCCGACTCCGACGCCACCAGCTGGATCGCCGCCCGCGCCAATGAGCTGCTGGCCGACGGCTGGCGCGAGGTGCCGCGCGTGCCGATCGCCGAGGCGCTGGACGGCAACTACGTCGTCAAGCACGACTACCTCGAGACCTACGTGGCCGACCTCGAGAACGTCATCGATATGGATGCCATCCGCGATGCCGGCGTGCGCATCGGCGCCGACCCGCTGGGCGGCGCCTCCGTGGACTACTGGGGCGCCATCGGCGAGCGCTACGGCCTGGACCTGACCGTGGTCAACCCGAAGGTCGACCCGGCCTGGTCCTTCATGACCCTGGACTGGGACGGCAAGATCCGCATGGACTGCTCCTCCCCCAACGCCATGGCGTCACTGCGCAACGCCATGACCCCCGACGCCGAGGGCAACACCCCCTACGATGTCGCCACCGGTAACGACGCCGACTCCGACCGCCACGGCATCGTCACCCCCGACGGGCTGATGAACCCCAACCATTACCTGGCCGTGGCCATCGAGTACCTGTTCACGCACCGGCCCGGCTGGCCCGCGGAGGCCGCCGTCGGCAAGACGCTGGTCTCCTCCAGCCTGATCGACCGGGTCGTGGACGCCATGGGCCGCAAGCTGGTGGAGGTGCCGGTCGGCTTCAAGCACTTCGTGCCCGGCCTGCTGGACGGCTCTGTCGGCTTCGGCGGCGAGGAGAGCGCCGGCGCCTCCTTCCTGCGCAAGGACGGCACCGTGTGGAGCACGGACAAGGACGGCATCATCCTGGCCCTGCTAGCCAGTGAGATCATCGCCATCACCGGCAAGACCCCCTCCCAGCTGCACGAGGAGCAGGTGGAGCGCTTCGGCGCCTCCGCCTATGCCCGCATTGACGCCGCCGCCACCAAGGAGGAGAAGGCCAAGCTGGCCGCGCTGTCGCCGCAGGACGTCACCGCCACCGAGCTGGCCGGGGAGCCGATCACCGACCGCCTGGTGCGCGCCCCCGGCAATGACGCCCCCATCGGCGGGCTCAAGGTCACTACCGCCAACGCCTGGTTCGCGGCGCGTCCCTCGGGCACGGAGGACGTGTACAAGATCTACGCCGAGTCCTTCAAGGGCGCCGAGCACCTGGCTCAGGTCCAGGAGGAGGCCAAGCAGGTGGTCTCCGCCGCCCTCGGCGGCTGACCACCGCACGGTAGGCACAGCCACCACGCCACAATGCAGCCGGAGCCGGCGATGGGGTCATCCCATCGCCGGCCCCCGTATTCACTCCTCGCGCCAACAGCCCAGGCGGCGGGCCACCGGTTCGACGAGTTGTACGGTCTGCCGCGAGAGCACCTGAGAACTGGTCAGCCTGAGCGGCACATAACCCCGCCGCAGCAACGACTGGTCGCGACGATGATCGTTCTCCCACGATTTCCGGTCGCCGTGGTAGGCGTATCCGTCCGTTTCAATGACCAGGCGTCCCATGAGCAGATCCACCTCGAAGCCCAGATCGGCGGCGACCTCCGGCTCCTGCCCGGCCTCCTGCAAGTCGTAGCGTGCGATCGTCTCCAAGAGGGATCGGGCCCGAGGATCGGCCCGCCCCACAAGCCCGCGCAGGCGACCATTGCGCGGGCCCACCAACCGGGCCAGAAGCGTGGTCTTGTCAACCAGCCCGATTCGCACAGCGGCATCCAGTGCGATCAGCGCATCGAGCTCGTCGGCACACCGCATGACCGTCAGCACGACGGATTCGGGATCGGCGATCGGTGGTTCCAACGGGTCTTTCGGCGCCAGGCCGTCGACATAGTGGATGACAATGCGTCCCACACCGGAGGGGATGTGCGTATGCCCGCGTGGGACGGCTATGTGGATCGAAGCCGGCTCCTCGCGTTGCGCAATCCCGTAATGAGCAAGGGCACGACCACAGGTCAGCAGGCCACCCACGCGCCTGGCAACAATCGTCGCCCGATCGACGTGCGGCAGCGCCACCACACCCTGGGGATAGGCCTTGACTCTGCCGGTTGAGACGAGGCGGGCGAGCGCGCGCCAGTCGGAGCGATCACGGCACAGCCGCGCCCGCCTCACCGCGCCGGACCGACTGAGCTCAATCAGGAGACGATCCTCCCTAGCATAGGGATCCATGCTTAAATCATGTCAAACACAGCTATCCATATTCAATGAATAGAACGATCCTGTGGAAAACGTGCCGGCCGCACCTTCAAAGCGCTGCCGTGACCTGACAGTCAGCTCCCCCGCCCCTGGCTGCGGGCGCCGACACCGCCCGAGCTGTCACAAAATGCAGCACTTTCCCACGGCTACGCACCGGCAGACACCAGAGCAAGCGCATGGTCATGCGGTTTCACCCTGCGGCGGATGCGGCTGCCAGCTGAAAGTGCTGCATTTCATGACAGGCCCCCAGTCATTGGGCCGATTCGCATGACTTTGCCGCTCCTCGGGCGAGCCCCGGCGGCGCCCGGCGGCGATGGCGGCGCCCGGCGGCGATGGCGGCACCCGGCGGCGATGGCGGCACCCGGCGGCGATGGCGGCACCCGGCGGCGATGGCGGCACCCGGCGGCGATGGCGGCGCCCGGAGCCGGTCGTGCGCTCCGGATGTTGAGTAAGCGACTCGCATCCAACGCCGTTCTGAGTCCTGGCCGATATGTGTCAGCCTAGATACATGCGTAAAACCCTCACCGCGTTCACCGCCCTCGCCGCACTCCTGCTGGCGCCGGGGTTGACGGCCTGCCAAGGCGGCACCAATGCTGACACCGCCACCGCAGCGGCAACGCCATCGGTGTCTGCCGCCCCCAGCGAGATCGCATTGCCCGAGGACGCCAGCGCCACCGCGAGCGCCCAGACCGTATCCGCCATGGAAATCAAGGTGGGCGACTGCCTCATCTACGGAGACAACTCGACCTCCGCCAGTACTCCTACCGCAACCGACGCATCCAGCACGCCACCCGCCACCGCCTCAGCGACAGCCGACGCGTCCGAGGGCACGGAATCCGACGGAACCGTTGCCAGCGCAACACTGGTCGACTGTGCCTCCCCGCACCTGTATGAGGTCTACGCCGAGGGCACGATCTCCGCGGACGGCTTCCCCGTCGGCTACGTCATGGAGCAGTACGTTGCGGACATCTGCTACGACGCCTTCGAGTCCTACGTCGGCATCAGCTACAACGACGCCTATTCACAGGGCCGCTACGCAGTCACCTCGCTGCGTCCGACGAAGGCCACCTGGCAGCAGGGCGACCGCGCGGTCTCCTGCATCCTGACCTCCGTGGACGGCAGCGAGCTGACCGGCACCGCCCGCAACGCCGGTAACTGAGCGTCACGGCCGCCATCCGCCACTCCACCTCACCATTTGCGACACCGTCCTACGCCCTGCCGGTGCCCGCGCCGACACGATCGGGAACGGCGACATCCGGCGAGGTAGGCGTGCCGTCAGGCGCGGGACCGAGGCCCGCTATCAGATCCCGGGTGGTGCGGCCATCGTCCGAGGCGTTGTTGATGCCGGTGAGCGCAGGCCCCGCAGCCGCCGCTGTCATTCCCGTCCCCTCGCCCAGCTGTGCGTCGTTAGCCGCAGCATCCAACGCGCCCGTGCTCGGCATCCGCCCGAGTTCGTCTGGCCCGGCCTTGGCCCGAGCGGCCTCGTCCCGGGCGGCCTCGTCCTGCATCATGAAGGCGGTGGAGATCATCAGCTTGATGCGGTTTAGCTGGTTGACCTCACTGGCCCCGGGGTCGTAGTCGATGCCGACGATATTGGCCTGCGGGTAGCGGCGGCGGATCTCCCGGAACATGCCCTTGCCGACCACGTGGTTGGGCAGGCAGGCGAAGGGCTGGCAGCACACGATATTGGGGGCGCCGTGCTCGATCAGTTCGATCATCTCCGCGGTCAACAGCCAGCCCTCCCCGGCCTGGTTGCCCAGGCTGAGGATTTGGCTGGCCTTCTCGGCCATTTCCGTAATCGGGGACTCGACATCGAATTTCCCGCCGGCGGCCGCCAGGGCGGCCCGGGCCGGGGCCTGCACCTGCTCGATGAACCACACCCCCGCCTTCTTCTGGTAGACGGTGTCGGTGCCGATGCCGTAAACATCGGCCCGCCACTGGGCGGTGGACATGCCGTTGAGGAAGAAGCCCAGCAGCCCGGGGACCACGGCCTCGCAGCCCTCGGCCTCAATGACGTCCACCACGTGGTTGTTGGCGTCCGGCTGGAACTTGACCAGGATCTCCCCCACCACGCCGACGCGCGGCTTGCGGGGCACATCCGCCAGTTCCAGGGCGTCGAACTCCCGCACCATCTCCCGCAGCAGGCGGCGGTAGCCGATGCGCCCACCCCAGGTGGCCGAGCGGCCCTTATGCTCGAAGAACTCGCAAATGATGGCGTTCCAGCGCTCGTACAGGGCCCGGGCGGAGCCGGGCACCGCCTCGTAGGGGCGCACCCGCAGCAGGCAGGTGCTCAGGGTGTCGCCGATTACGACCCCCTGCAGTGCCTTGTAGGCCATGGTGGGACTGAGCTTGAAACCCGGATTCTCCTCAATGCCCTGCAGGGAGACGGCCAGCACCGGGATCTGTGGGTAGCCGGCCTCGCGCAGGCCCTTGCGGAGCATGGCGGCGTAGTTGGTGGCGCGGCACATGCCGCCGGTCTGGGAGATGGCGACCACGCACTTGTCGGGATCGTGGGAGCCGTCCTCAAAGGCGCCGATAAGCTGTCCGATCACCATGATCGCGGGGAAGCAGGCATCGTTGTTGACGTAGCGCAGCCCCACCTCGAGGTCGGCCTTGCTGGCGGACTCCAGCAGCTCCACCTGGTAGCCCAGGCGCCGCATGAGCGGCTCCAGCGGCCGGAAGTGGATCGGACTCATCTGCGGCATGAGGATGGTGTGGGTCTGGCGCATCTCCTCGGCGAACATCGGGGTGGTGGCGGCCGGCAGGTTCCGCTCGCTGCGGGCCACGCGCCCGGCGAGCGTGCGGTCACCGTCATCCGCTGGCGCCGGGTTCTCGCGCACGGCGGCGCCGCCCTCCTTGCCGACGGCGATCGCCTGCCGGGCGGCGGATGCGGTGGTATCGATCTCGACGGGCTGGTTCGCCAGTTCCTGCGCCTGCTCGCCGACGGCGTCCGCCGCCTCCATGCCGGCTTCACCACTTTGCCGACGGCGGGCTTGGCTGGCGGCGGCGAGCGAGCGCAGGCGGATGGTGGCGGCACCGAGGTTGGAGACCTCGTCGATCTTGAGGGTGGTGTACACCCCACCCGCGGACTCCAGGATCTCCTGCACCTGGTCGGTGGTGACGGCGTCGACGCCGCAGCCGAAGGAGTTCAACTGCACCAGTTCCAGATCGTCGGCCCGGGTGACCAGCTCGGCGGCCCGGTACAGGCGCGAGTGGTAGGCCCACTGGTCGCGCACGCGCAGTTTCGGGGACACGTCGGCGACGGCGACCGATGCTGTCGGCGCCGGCAGCCCCTCCGCGGTGACGTCGGACCAGTCGGCCGGCGCCTGCGGATTCTCCTCGCCGTGGCCCAGGCCGGCCCGCAGTCCGCGGCGCATGGCGGCAACGGCGCGGGACAGCGCGCCGCCCGCCACCGCGTGCTCGGCTCCGTCCCCGACGGCTTCGGGGGCAGGTTCCGGCTCGGGCAGGATCGAGTCCTCGGACAGCACCGCCATACCCAGGGTGTTGATGACGTCGGGGACGCCGTGGTTGATTTCGGGATCGATGTGGTACGGACGTCCAGCCAGCACGATGCCCTTGCGGCCGTGCTCGCGCATCCACTCCAGGGTGCGGCGGCCCTCGGCGCGCACGTCCGCCTTGAAGGCGGCGTCCTCGGCGAAGCCCGCCGCCACGGCCTTGCGGGCTTCGGGGAGGGTCACGTCCCAGTCGGCGAATACCTCCACCAGCCGCTCGGCCAGTTTGACGGGGTCGGCGAGGTTGAGGAAGGGGGCGAGCATGCGCACGCCGCCCACGTCGCCGACAGGAGACCTGGAGTCTTTGGCCGCTGCGCCTTTACGGCTGGACGTGGCGGCCGACTCGGCGCCCTCCAGCACCGCGGCCTTGTCAGTTACCGCCTCCGCCTGCGCGGCGGCGGAGCCCGGCGCGCCGTCGTGGATGGCTTCGACGTTGTTGCGGATGACCTCGGGGTAGGTGGCCACGATCGGGCAGTTGTAGTGGTCGTCGGCGCCGTCCACGAGCCCGCGCTCGTAGAAGACGCAGGGGAACCAGATGGTCTGCACGCCCTTGTCGATCAGCGACTGGACGTGCCCGTGGGCGAGCTTGGCCGGGTAGCACACGTTCTCGGAGGGGATGGAGTCCATGCCCTTCTCGAACAGCTCGTGGTTGGAGCGGCCCGACACCATGACGCGGAAGCCCAGTTGGGTGAGGATCGTGAACCACAGCGGGTAGTTCTCGTACATGCCCAGCACCCGGGGCACGCCGATCTCGCCGCGGGTGTCCTGCCCCTGGCGCAGGCGCCGGTAGGCGAAGGTGCGCCGGTACTTGTAGTCGTACAGGTTGGGCATGTCGGACTTGGTCTTGCGCCGCTCCTGGGTGGCGCCGCGCTCGCAGCGGTTGCCGGACACGTGCCGCTGGCCGTCGTTGAAGGTGGTGATGGTCAGCTTGCAGTGGTTCTGGCACAGCTTGCACACCGTGGTCTCGGAGGTGTAGCCGAAGCGGGACAGCTCGGCCAGGCTCATGAGCGTGCCGGGGACGCCGTCGTAGGTCTGGTGCGCCGTCAGGGCGGCGCCGAAGCAGCCCATCAGGCCGGCGATGTCCGGGCGGACCACCTCGCGGCCGGTGAGCAGTTCGAAGGCGCGCAGCACGGCGTCGTTGAGGAAGGTGCCGCCCTGGACGCTGATGCGCTCGCCCAGCTGGGAGGCGTCGCGCAGCTTGATGACCTTGTACAGGGCGTTGCGCACTACCGAGTAGGACAGCCCGGCGCTGATGTCGCCGGGGGTGGCGCTGTCCTTCTGAGCCTGCTTGACCGAGGAGTTCATGAACACGGTGCAGCGGCTGCCCAGGTCCACCGGGTCCTGCGCGGTCAGTGCGGAGGCGGAGAAGTCCTGGATGGACTGGCCCATGGACTGGGCGAAGGTCTGCAGGAAGGAGCCGCAGCCGGCGGAGCAGGCCTCGTTGACGGAGATGGAGTCGATGGCGCCGCCGCGGATGCGCAGGTACTTCATGTCCTGCCCGCCGATGTCGATGACGCTGGTGACGCCGGGGTTCAGGTGGGCGGCGGCCCGGTAGTGGGCCATGGTCTCCACGAGCCCCTCGTCAATGCGCAGCGCCGCCTTGACAATGCCCTCGCCGTAGCCGGTGACGCAGGAGCGCACGATGCGCACGTGCGCGGGCATCTGAAGGTGGATGCGGCGCAGGATCTCGACGGCGGCGGTGACGGGGTCACCCTCGTTGCCGGCGTAGTGCTCCCACACGATGCGGTCCTGGGAGTCGATGACGACGGCCTTGATGGTGGTGGAGCCGGCGTCTATGCCCAGGAAGCAGTCCTCGTAGCGGGTGGGGGCGGTGGTGTGTGCGGCTTCCTCAGCGGAGTCCGTGCCGCCGGGCGTGTTGGCACCGGCGCAGACATCGTCGGCCTCGGTGGCGGGCGGGGCGGGCCAGCCGACCCGCTCCACCGTGGCCCGGGCGTGGCGGGCGCGGAAGGCGGCCAGCTCGGCGTCGTCGGCAAACAGGGGGCGCATGCGGCTGGCGCCCGTGCCGGCGGCGCGGCGGGAGGCGAGGCGGTCGGCGATGGCGGTCAGCGGCGTCGGCTCCCCCTCCGCCAGGAGGGCGGCGCCGACGGCGACGTACAGCTGGGCGTCGTCGGGGCAGGTGAAGGAGTCGACCTGGTCGGCCAGGGTGCGTTCGAAGGCCCGGCGCAGCTCGGGCAGGAAGTGCAGCGGGCCGCCCAGGAACATGACGTTGCCGCGGATGGGGCGACCGCAGGCCAGGCCGGCAATGGTCTGGGTGACCACGGCCTGCAGCACGGAGGCGGCCAGGTCCTCGCTCGCGGCGCCCTGGTTGATCAGCGGTTGGAGGTCGGACTTGGCGAACACGCCGCAGCGGGAGGCGATCGGGTAGAGGGTCTGGTACTTGGCGGCCAGCTCGTTCAGGCCGGAGGCGTCGGTGTGCAGCAGCTGCGCCATCTGGTCGATGAAGGCGCCGGTGCCGCCCGCGCAGGTGCCGTTCATGCGCTGCTCGGGGGTGGGGTGCAGGTAGGTGATTTTGGCGTCCTCGCCGCCGAGTTCGATGATGACGTCGGCCTCGGGGTTCTTGGCCTGCACGGTGCGGGTCTCGGCGATGACCTCCTGCACGAAGGGCAGGCCCATCAGGTTGGCCAGGTTGAGCCCGGCGCTGCCGGTGACGGCGCCGCGCACGCGCGCGCCCGGGAAGGCGGCGCTGACCTCGCCCAGCAGGCGGGAGACCTCGCCGCGCACGTCGGCGTGGTGGCGGCGGTACGCGGCAAAGACCGGCTCGGGGAAGGGCGCGCCCGCGACCGGTTCGGGCACGAGCACGAGCTTTACGGTGGTGGAGCCGACATCCAGGCCCAGGCGCAGGGCGGCTGCATTATTGGCGGCATGGTCGGTGACACCGGCTTCGGATGCGGCTGCGTGTGACGCCGCGCCGCCGGCGGCGGAGCCGACATCGGCGCGGCGGGCGGGGAAGGCGGGCATGCCCAGCGGGACAGCCATGAGGGACGGGCCGGTGCCGGCCACCGGCGCACCTACTGCGGGCGCGGCGGAACGGGCAGCGGTTTCTGGGACGGACTGCGAGACTGACTGTGAGACGGACGCGGCGTCGGAGCGCGGTTCGACGCCACTGCGGTCGGCGTTGTCGATCATGCCTTCACCTCTCGACCCGTACGGACGATCTGCTTCCAGGGCCACCCGGGACCCGGGGTAGTGCAGGACCGTAATCGAGCCCGCCCACAGGTTCAACGGCGTTGAAATTACCTCAACCCAGGACTTCCGGCCCAAGGACTTTCCACGGAGGTGGCGCGAAAAACCCCGGAACCATTACGCGGCACCCTGGACACCGTTGAATATTGCACACTCAACTTCCCTTAATTCCAATGCGTTGAGCCGTCCACGATCACGTCAGGCCGCTGAGTCAATCCCGCCCGCGGGCCGCCCGGGCCCCGAGCCCCGCGGCGGATCCGCGGCCCGATCCGCCGCACGGACCACTAACACCGCACACCGCAGCGACTCAATCGTTTAGCCTCGACATATGCATGATGCGGCCGCACCCCGGAAGGACGAGGCGGAGCGCACGTCCTCGGATTCCCTCACCTCCACGAGCGGCACCGACACCACCCCCGGGTCCACGGCGCGACGCCGCGGCCCCCGCTCGGGCAGCCGCGCTTCGGCTGGCACCGAATCCACGCGCGACGCGATCCTCAATGCCGCCCGCGACTCCTTCCTGGCCAAGGGCTACGCCAAGACGACGATTCGCGGCGTGGCCCGTACGGCCGGCGTCGACCCGGCGCTCGTCTCCTATTACTTCGGGTCCAAGGGGGACCTGTTCGGAGCCTCCATGAATCTGCGCATTCGGGCCGGTGAGGAGATCGCCAAGGTGGTCTCCGGCGACATCCGCACCGCCGGGCCGCGGCTGGTGCGCCTGGCGATGACCGCCTGGGACGACTCCTCCGGCGGGGCGACCTTCCGTGCCCTGCTGCGCTGGGTAGCCACCGACGACGGCGCCCCCGAGGCCGTGCAGACCTACGCCACCAACCAGCTCGCCGTGCCCGTGACGCAGGCCCTTGATCAGGCGGGGGTAGTTGGGCCAGACGCCCGGGAGCGCGCCACCCTGGCGGGCAGTCAGCTGGTCGGGCTGGCCATGATCCGCTACATCTATCGTGTCGAGCCGATCGCCAGCGCCTCGGTCGATCACCTGGTTGAGGTGGTGGGCCCCACCATTCAGCACTACTTGACCGGTCCGCTGCTGCACCATTGAGCGCACAAGCTCGCTCACGGCCACGGCGCCACACGCGCGAAGCCTTCTGCCGCCACCCCGAACGGGGGTGATACCGGTGTGTCGCACGTTCCCGTTAGCATGGGGGCGTGATCTTCAAGGCCGTTGGCGACTGCGCCCCATACCCCGCACACGGGATCACTGCGCAGCGCGACTGGTCGGCCATCGCTCCCCGGCAGATCCGGCTCGACCAGCTGGTGACCACCCGCGCACAGCTGGACCTGCGCGGACTACTCGATGACGACTCCACCTTCTACGGCGACCTGTTCGCCCATGTGATCGCCTGGAACGGGAACCTGTATTTGGAGACCGGGCTGCACCGGGCCCTGCGCGCCGCCCTCCAGGGACGCACTTTCATCCATGCGCGTGTACTCGAACTCGCCAACGACGGCCGCCCGCTGCCCGCCCCGCCCCCGCCCACGCAGTAGTCGGCCACGTAACCGTCGAGATCGGTCGATATAACCGTCGAGACCGGTCGACATAACCATCGAGACCGGTCGACATAACCATCGAGACCGGTCGATATAACCGTCGAGACCGGTCGACATAACCATCGAGACCGGTCGATATGGCGGCCGCTATCCCGCTGCCCCGCCTCACCTCTGCCGGCGGGCACGCTTGGCGTAGGCCGGCCCCTCGAGTTCGGTGCCCGCTGGTGCCGACGCCGGCGAGGCCTCCTCCAGATTCGTCCCCCGGACCCGGGAGACGACGCGCATGACGTGGTACACGACGATCGCTGCCAGCGAGCCGAGCGCAATGCCGGCAAAGGTCATATCCCCCCAGCTGAAGGTGTAGTCGGCGATGGCGATGACCATGGCCACCGCCGCGGTGTTGAGATTGACCGGATCGGAGAAGTCCACGCGGTTCTGCACCCAGATGCGCACCCCGAGCATGCCGATCATGCCGTAAAGGACGGTTGCCGCCCCGCCCAGCACGCCGGCAGGGATCGTGGCGATCACGACGCCGAACTTCGGCAACATGGACAGCCCCAGGGCAGTAGTCGCGGCAATCACGTACGCCGCCGTGGAGTACACGCGGGTGGCGGCCATGACGCCGATGTTCTCCGCGTAAGTGGTCGTGCCCGAACCGCCGCCGGCCCCGGCGAGCATGGTGGACACGCCGTCGGCAAAGAGCGCGCGGCCGGTAACGTCGTCGAGATTCTCCCCCGTCATGGCGGCCACAGACTTAACGTGCCCGATGTTCTCCGCCACCAACACCAGCACAACCGGGATGAACAGACCCAGGAGACTGAAATCGAAGGCGGGGGCACGGAAGTCGGGGACGCCGACCCAGTCGGTCTGGGCGATCCGGGAGAAGTCGACCTCTCCGCGCACACAGGCGGTGGCGTAGCCGATCAGCACACCAATGAGAATGGACAGGCGCCCGATGATGCCCTTGAACAGCACGGTGATCAGGAGGATCGACACGACCGTCACCAGCGCCGTCACCGGGGCGGTCTTGACATTGTCCCAGGCGCTGGGGGCCAGGTTGAAGCCGATCAGGGAGACGATGGCGCCCGTGACGATCGGCGGCATGAGCCGGTCGATCCAGCCGGTCCCGGCCACGTGGACGATCACACCGACGACGGCGAGCAGCGCCCCGACGGCGATGATCCCTCCCTGGGCCAGGGAGGCCCGCGCCTCCTGCAAGGGCGCTCCCGAATCGGCGGCGAATCCGGTCACGGCCCCGATCGGGGCGATCAGCGCGAAGGACGAACCGAGGTAACTGGGCAGCCGTCCCGCGGTGACAAGGATGAACAGCAGCGTGCCCAGTCCAGTGAAGAACAGGGTGGTTGACGGGTCGAAGCCTGTCAGCAGCGGGACTAGGAAGGTTGCACCGAACATGGCCACTACGTGCTGCACACCGATACCGACCGTGCGGGGCCAACTCAAACGTTCGGAGGGGCCGACGACCTCGCCGGGGGCGATCGAATGCCCATCGCCGTGGAGGGTCCAACCGCGGAGGCGTCGGTTCAGGTTGAAGGGCTGATCGGAGGACACGTGGGCTCCTGTCGCGTGGGTGCGGCGAATCCGGTCGCGGGGAGCGACCCCGCCGGCGAGGCCGGACAGCCCCGCCGAGGCGCAAGTCTAGGAGTCTTTCAGACATCGGCAGGAAACGGTGATCCGGCCGAGGGGCCGAGCATCTGCGTCAAAGGGGCTTCAAAGCACTCCGCGCCGGAAACCCGGCATGCCAGCTAATGACTCGTGCCTACGCATTACGAGACACGCATACGTGGCGCGCCTCACTGGAATGTGGTTTCGCTGCGGCCGCAGGGCCCGCACGAAACATCACATATGTGCGGGATATGTGTTTCACATGGTTAGCATAGAAAAGTTGCCTTTAGTGGTAGCTGGTCCGAGACGGCGGCAGTCGTCCCTCACCTAGCGAACGGAAGCAGCCCATGTCCCTCAGCACTCTTGCCTATATCGCCATCGACCTGGTAGCCCTGGTCCTGCTGGTCGGCGTCCTGTACACGCGACGGCATTCCCGCAAGGATCTGTTAGCCGCCTATGTGGGCGTCAACATCGGAGTCCTGGCGGTGACACTCCTGCTGTCGACGGCGTCGGTCGGGGCGGGCCTGGGGCTGGGTCTGTTCGGCGTGCTGTCAATCATCCGTCTGCGCTCCACCGAGCTATCCCAGCACGAGGTCGCCTACTTCTTCGCCGCCCTGGCCCTGGGACTGCTTGGAGGCATCACCGCGGCGCCGCTGCCGATGACGGCGGTGCTCATGGGGCTCGTCGTCGCCTCCCTGTGGATTGCCGACCATCCGGCAATCATGCGCCGCAACCGCCATCAGATCATCATGGTGGATCGGGCCATCACCGACGAGGACACCCTCATCGCCCACCTGGAGCAGCTGCTGGACGCGCAGGTGCGTTCCGTAGAGGTGCAGCGCCTGGACCTGGTGGACGACACCACACTCGTAGATGTGCGCTTCCGCCTGCCCAAATCGGGCCGTTCGCGAGTGTCCGGGAGTGCTGTCGGCACCGCCGCGGGCGTCGGCACCGCCGGCGTCGCCCCCGATGTTGCGGCACCCGCCTACTCCGGCGTCGCCCCCGCAGCGACAACGCCGCATCCCTCTCCTGCCGGGCACGGGGCCGATGCTTTCACGGCGGCCCCGGCCAACACCGCCGATTACGCCTTCCCGCCGGCCGTCCAGCCCACCAGCCGCTGAACGGGATCGCAGACGGCGATCGGCCCGTCGCATGTGCCGCACCGCGACAGGAGTCATCAGTCATGAACCAGCACCTGAACACCTCTCATCTTCCGACCATCTCCCTGGAAGAACTGAACGCCGCAGCCGGTCTGCTCACACGCATCGACCGCAAGTATCTCCTCCCACTGGCCTCGGCCCAGGAGGTTGTCGACTCCCTGAGCGGACAAGCCCGCGTCCTGCGGATCGGCGAGGACCGGCGCTTCGCCTACGCCTCCACCTACTTCGACACCACCGGCTTGGACTGCTATCTGCTGACGGCCCGCAAGCGGCGGCGTCGGTTCAAGGTGCGCACCCGCTCCTACCTGGACTCCGGAATCTGCTTCCTGGAGGTTAAAACCCGCGGGCCGCGGGGCGCCACAGTCAAGGAGCGCATCCCGTACGCGCCCGACAACGCCGATCGCCTCACCCCGGACGGACGCGCCTTCGTGGCCGACTGCCTGATCCGTTCAGGGACCTGCCCAACGGCGCGCGCCCAGGAGATCGCCGCCGCACTGGCGCCGGTTCTGGGCACCTCCTACGAACGCAGCACCATGCATTTGCCCCATGCTCAGGCCCGGATGACGGTAGACACCGGCCTGGTATGGACGGCCCTGGGCCCTGCCGCCGCTGCGAGCGCCTCGGCCGACGACCTGGTGATCATTGAGACGAAGAACCCGGCCACGCCATCGCCCGCGGACCGACTGTTGTGGGCCGGCGGGCACCGCCCCGCAAAGATCTCCAAGTACGCCACCGGCATGGCGCTGCTGCACCCGCAACTGCCCGCCAACAAGTGGCACCGGGTGCTCGGCCACGAGCTGGCCTCCTCCCGCCACGACCATAACGACGCTGTGGCATACGCCGCCTGAGTCGTCACCCGATCACCGATACCGCCGGCGCCGGCTCTGGCCGCGGCACGGCTGCACCGATGCCGATCCCGGCATCTGAAGATCACCAACAGCTCCGCTTCGCCGCGCCCGTTTCAGCGTCGGCGCCGGATCATCACACCCAAGAATGAGGACACACGCATGAACAATCCGTTCAAACATCTGCCTCCCGCCGCGCTCCGCACCGATCACCGCCACCGTGGCATGCGCCGCGCCCGCCGCATCGGCACCGGTCTTCTGACCCCGCTAGCCGCACTTGTGCTGGCCGCGGGGTGCTCCACCGGCGCGACCGGAACCGCCACTGGCACCACCGGATCCTCCACCGGCGCGACCGGATCGTCCACCGGCACCACCGCTTCCGGGGCGGCGTGGACCACCATCACCGCACAGGTGGCCACGGCCTCCACCGGAGCCAGCGCCGCCGAGATCCTGGCGGCCAACGCCGACACCTCCGCGGCCACCGCGGCCGTAACCGCCGACGATGACGCGGGCACCTACGACGCCGCCTCCGCCACCACGATCGCCCTGTCCGGCGACTCTGCAAGTGTCGCGGGCGACGGCGCGGCCGGGGTGAGCGTCGACGGCGGCACCGTCACCATCAGCGCCGCCGGCACCTATGTGCTGTCCGGCGAACTCACTGACGGCGAGATGATCGTGAACGCCGATGACGCCCAGGTGCGGCTGGTACTCGACGGTGCCTCCATCACCAATGCGGACGGGCCGGCGATCGACATCCAGGACGCCGGCAGCGCCGTCGTCGTGCTGGCCGAGGGGTCCGAGAACACGCTCACCGACGGGCAGACTTACGCCGACACCTCCGCGGACGCCCCCACGGCGGCCCTGTTCTCCTCCGACACCGTGGTGATCACCGGCACCGGAGGGCTGACCGTTACCGGCAACCACAACGACGCCATCTCCTCCAAGAACGGCCTGGTGATCCAGGGGGCGCCCACACTTACGGTGAACGCCGTCGACGACGGCATGCGCGGCAAGGACTACCTGGTCATCTCCGGCGGAACCATCACCGTCACGGCCGACGGGGACGGGCTGAAGTCCACCGAGGACGACGACGAGACCATGGGCTTCATCGCCCTGGGTGCGGCCGACATCACCATCACCTCCGGCGACGACGGCGTATCCGCCACCACCGACGTCACCGTGGAGGGCACCACGTTGACCGTGACCGCGGGCGGCGGGCAGGCCAATGCCACACCGGAGGCGGACTTCGGCGGGGCGCCCGGACAGCAGGGCGGGGTCGCGGCTGGCTCCGGCACCGACGTCGCCGCCGAGGACACCACAGACGATGAGGACGAGTCCGGCGTCGACGAGGCCGCCAAGCCCAAGGGCATCAACGCGGGCGTCAGCTACACGCAGGAGGAGGGCACCGTCACCCTGGACGCCGCCGACGAGGGGCTCCAGGCAGCCTTCATCAACATCTCCGGCGGCGCCCTGACCATCACCGCAGGCGACGACGGTATCAACGCCACCAACGGCGACTATGTGATCGAGGGCTATGAGAACGTCGACTCCGAGTCCGACGACGGCTCGGTGCTGACCATCTCCGGCGGCCAGGTGCAGGTGTCCTTCGCCTACTCCGACGGCATCGACTCCAACGGGTCGGCGTATGTGACCGGCGGGCAGGTGGTTGTCTCCGGCCAGGCGGGCTCCATGGACGGGGCGGTGGATGTCAATGGGGAGAGCCAACTGATTGGCGTGACCGGTTCCCCGAGCGTGAGTGCGGGTGACACCATCACCGTCACCGGCGCCGACGGCGCCTCCTGGGAGATGACCAGCGTGTTCACCTCCCAGTACCTGACCGTGCTGGGCCTGACCGAGGGCGAGGAGTACACGGTGGCCACCACCTCGGGCGGCTCGGCCACCGGCACCGCCGCGGCCCTGACCACCGGCATGGGCGGGCCCGGCGGTGGTATGGGCGGCCGCGGCGGTCAGCCGCCGTCCGACGGCGGTGTCAGCGGGCAGGGCCAGGGCGGTCAGGCGCCCTCTGGCGAGGCCGACGGCGGCTTGGGCGGCGATCCCGGCCAGGCTCCGGCAGACAGAACCCAGTCCACCGAGTCCTGAGGCAGGCATGCGCACGGCGGCCGCAGACGCCGGTAGCCGTGCGCATGCCGAGGTGCGGTGGCCGAGGTGCGCCGGTCGAGGTGCGCCGGTCGAGGTGCGCCGGCCGACCCGATGTGCACGCCGTCGTCTACTACGCCCCTTCGGCGTTGGGTACTCCGGTTAGGTGTTTGCTGAAGGCTTTGGAGTCCTTCAGCAAACACCTAAGTGGCGTAGTAGAGGACGAACCGGCGTAGTAGAAGGCCTCGCGGTCACGCAGGAGGATCCGCGGGCCGTGGGTCAGGTCAGGTGCTCCTTGAGGAAGGCGTCGACGACGTCGAGCACGCCGTCCTGCCAGAAGGGGGCGCCGCCATGGTCGGCGCCGTCCAGCCGGTAGAAGGTGACGTCCTGGCCCTTGGCCTGCAGGTCCTGCACCAGCCAGACCGACTGGGAGAAGTTGACGATGCGGTCCTTGTCGCCGTGGATCACCAGCAGCGGCGGCAGGGTGCGCCGCGAGGCATGCGGGACGTGATCCATGATGACGGTGGGGGCCACCAGCTCGGGGTGCTCATCCACGCGCACCCGGCCAATGAGCCATCCCTCGGGGGAGTCGGCCTCCAAATGGTCCTGAATGGACAGGTATTCGTTCATGCGGCCGATGTGTGTGGGGCCGTAGTAGTCGACGAAGGCGCGCAGGCCCAGTGCCTCGGTGACGGGCTCGTCGGAGAAGGCAGGATCGTCGTCGGCGCCACCCGTGCCGGTGGCCCAGGTCATCAGGGTGGTGTGACCGCCGGAGGAGTCGCCCCACATGGCCATGCGATTGACGTCGACGTGGTACTCGGCGGCGTGAGCACGCAGCCAGCGCACCGCCGTCTTGGCGTCCTTGGCCTGGGCCGGGAAGGGCGCGACCTCGCTGCCCCGGTACTCGACGATGGCGATCACGTAGCCGCGGGCGGCGAAGGCGGCGAGGTTGCCCAGCTCCTGGCCGAGCCGCTGGGTGTGGAAGGCGGAGCCCTGCACGTACAGGATGGTGGGGTAGACGTCGGTTGCAGTGTCGGGGAAGGCGGCGCGACGCGGCGGCATGATGATCTGCAGGTGGAGCGTGCGGCCGGACTTCTCGGCGTAGGGCACGTTCAAGTGGACCACCCCGTAGCGGGGAACGTCGACCGCGGAGAGCGTGCGCATGCCGGGGACGGTCAGCGCGGAGGCCGGGAAGTCGGCGGGCGCGACGAGCCGGGGCGGGGTGAATTGGAAGTCGGTCATGGCGTGGCTCCATATCAGTAGGACGGCGTCGGCTGTGGCACGGAATCATCATCCCTGATGTCTCGGCGATGCGTCCCGACCATCGAAACTGTCCGATTCCAGACACTGAACGCCGCCGCAGGACCGAACCGTGGCGCCCGGAGGAGCATGCGTCGGGGTTGCGGTGTTGCCCCTTCGGCCAAGCTGCTGCGCTCTGGAGGGATCGGGGTACAGTCTTGGCATGGTCTCCATGGAAGACGTCACAGCACCGCTCGGTGGGCTGAGCGTGGAGGGCTACGCGTCGATCGGCGGAGTCGACCTGGAACTCACCAGCGCCGTCACCGTGCTCATCGGCGCCAACGGTGCAGGCAAGTCCAACCTCGTCAGCGCACTTGAGGTTGTCGCCCGTGTCTGGGACAACACCTTCCAGGACTACCTGGTGCGCCACGGCGGCCTGCCGGCACTACTGCACGCCAATGCGGAGACCTCGTTCAATGAAGCCGTCTTTGAAATTCGCGGTCTGCCCGATGCGCAGAACCACTCCACCGGCTACCGCGTGTGCCTGCGGGTAGACCGCAACAGCGAGGAGCAGGCCGCGCTCGTCACCGAGGACTTCCTGTTCCACGACCGCACCAAGTACCCGGAGCCCTACAACGAGCACGTCTCATGGCGGGTGGCACGCAGTCGGGCCGCCTCCTTCCTCAACGCCGAGGACCCGGAGAACAGCAAGCTGCAACGCTTCGCACGCTATGTGGCTCCATTGGTTTCCGGGTGCCGGGTCTTTCACTTCGACGACGTCTCCCCCGAGGCGCCGCCACGCTCCTTCTCCGAGGTTGGCGACGACATCGCCTTGCGCGCCAATGCCGAGAACATCGCCGCCTACCTGCTGCGCGTCCGGAACGACCACCCGCAGCACTATCAGCGAATCGTGGCAACCATACGTCTGGCGGCACCGTTCTTCGAGGACTTCGTGCTGCAACCGAACCGGAACGACCAGTTACGTCTGCGCTGGCGTCAACAGGGCCTCGACCGGGTGTTCCAGCCGCGTTCCCTGAGCGACGGGACGCTGCGTTTCATCTGTCTGGCGACTCTGCTGCTCGGTCCGGATCTGCCGGCGACGATCGTGCTCGATGAGCCGGAGCTGGGGCTGCACCCGGCGGCGATAGGCCTGCTCGCCGAGATGGTGCACGCCGCCGCCGACGACGGACACCGAATCCTGTTGGCGACGCAGTCGGTGCCGTTGCTGTCACAGTTCTCCCTGGAAGAAGTAGCCGTGCTGAACCGGGTGGGCGGCAACACCACCATCAGCCGTCCGAATCCCGAAGAACTCGCCGGCTTTCTTGAGGACTACTCGGTCGGCAGCCTGTGGGAGATGAACCTGTTGCGCGGACGCCCCTCACCTGAAACGCTCTCAGGGAGGCAGAGCAATGGGTAATCACCTGATAGCGCTTGTGGTGGAGGGGCAGACCGAAGAGGCCTTCGTCACCACACTGCTGGCGCCAAGTGCTCTCTCCAAAGGAGTGACCCTTGCCCCCATAATCGTGGAGACATCGTCCACAGGAACCGGGTCGCATAGGGGCGGCGGCGGTTGGAAGGGATATCACGACCTGCTTGATGATCTGCTGCGACAGCCCCATTGGCATCGTGTCGGCTTGATGATCGACTACTACGGGTACCCGGTCGGAGCCCCCGGACGGGACAGTGGCCGACCCAAGGCGGACGACCGCCAGCAACTCACCGAAGCACTCAATTCGCGCTATGCCGGTACCGCTTCGGTTAACCGTTTTCACCCGCTGATCGTCAAGCACGAGTTCGAGTCCCTGGTGCTTGCCGCGATCGATGCCGGTGCGGGCGATGGGATCATGCCCGGCCGGGCACTGCGCTCTCTCCGCGCTGCCATAAAGCGGGCGGACACTCCCGAGGACGTCAACGACGGCGCAAGCACAAGTCCATCCAAGCGCCTCAAACATGCCTACCCCCGCTACATCAAGACCGTGGACGGTATCACCCTGATCCAGCAGGTTGGTCTGACCGCCGTCCTTGAACGCTGCCCCGTTTTCTCCGCCTGGTGGCAACAGCTGCTCGCGTGACGCACCCCGTCTGCTACGCCGGTTCACCCTCTGCTACGCCGGTTAGCGGTTTGCTGAATGCCTGTACGCCGTTCAGCAGACCGCTAACCGGCGTACCCAACACCGAAGTGGCGTGGCAGCCGAGTTCGAGACCATCAGTGACGGCGGCATAAGCTCCGGGTATGACCACCGCTGAGGCATCCGCCGTCGCTCCGCTCGCCCGCCACCTAGCCGGGCCGCTGGACGACGACGCCGCGCCGGTACTCGTCCTGTCCCACGGCATCACCGACTCGGCGGCGTGCTGGATCGAGGCGATCGACCGCTGGACGGCCTCTGGCTACCGAATCGTCGCCCTGGATGCCCGCGGACACGGCGACTCCCCGCGCTGGGATCAGCCGGACCTCACCAACCAGACGACGGCCGGCCAGCGCCTGGCCGCCGACCTGGTAGGCGTGCTTGAGGATCTGCGTGCGCATGGGGTGCGCTCCGAGGGACCGCTGCGTGCACCGCTCGCCGTCGTCGGGCACTCCATGGGCGGGGTGACCAGCCTGGATGTGGCCGCGCACCGACCCGACCTGGTGGACGCCGCCGTCGCCGAGGACCCCGCCTTCGTCACGCCGATCTGGCGGCGCCTGATGGCGATGAATGCGGTACGGCAGGTGCGGGAGTTGCAGGGGATCGCCGCCGACCCACAGGCGCGCTTCGAGCTGGAGATGCGTGACAATCCCACCTGGTCGCCCCGAGAGACTCGCGCCAGCGTCGAGGCGGCCTGCGGCGTCGACCTGGGGTTCATAGCGCAGGGCTGCGTCTCCCCGCCTACCCCCTGGCAGGAGGTCATCGACTCCCTGACGGTGCCGACGCTGATCGTCACCGGCACCGAACGCGTGGTGCTGCGCGGGAACAACCTCACCAACATCACCCGCCGCGCCAACCCGGTCATCACGACCACCGTAATCGAGGGTGCGCCCCACTGCGTGCGCCGCACCTTCCCCGACCGCTTCCACGCCATCACCGACCCCTGGCTCGCTCGACATCTCGAAGTCGGCGTGCAGCCTGCCTCCAGTCAGTGACGCATGCGGCTCGCCGTCTGCTCCATGTGGCCGGAAATCCACTCACGCACCGGCGCAGGCGCGGCGTCGATGCTCTCCCGGCTGGAGAAGAAACGGTCCACCGTGTCATCGACGACGTCGAGCACGTCCTCATCGCCGACGGCGAGCCCGGCCTGGAGCCGCACGAAATGCTCCCGGGTGACCTCAGCCAGCCTGGTGGTACCGAAGAAGGGCAGGCCGAGCTCCGCATGGTTCGGGTACGCGGCGGTACACACCAGGTCATAGGCGGGTGAAAGCCGCGCGCGCCGCCCGTCGGGGTAGATCAGTGACCAGTTCTTCAGGTGGGCGTCCCCGTTGCCGACGAGCAGGTTGAACACCGTACGCCGAACCATCTCCCGCAGCGAGGAGTGGTCCCGCCCGCGGTAGGCCAAACCGGCAACCGTCTCCACACTGGACCGGTATTTCCCCTCGCCCGCGCCGTAGCGGTTGAGCACCTGAGCGAAGTCCTCGATATGTATACGGCCCTGCGGCGACCGATCAAAGCGGCGTACAGCGTAGGCGTCGGTTTCTTCCGAGAGCCAGGCGCCCGGCCCCAGATCGTCAATGCTGTCCCGAGCCCACAGCGCGACCTCCGGGGCCTCGATCCCAACCTGCCCTGCCAGCTCCATGACTGCGAATTCGTTGGAGGCGAGTCCAGGATACACTGGATCGGGGATCTTAAGAATCCAGTCCCCATCCTCCCCGTGAGCCGGAATAACTAAGCGTCCACCCCTCATACTCATGGAGTATTTCAAGGTCATACCCGCCAAAGAAGCACGTCGTATACCACCCGCCGGCTTTAACTCCGGAGGCGGGATCAATTCTGCCCCCTCAAAAGAAGCGTCATGATCCTCGACGGCATCCGGCACAACTTCAACCGCTCCAGGTAGATCTGTCCCGATCCTTTCGAGCAGATCTATCTCGCGGTGCGTGCTTACACCTTGCTCCTTAGCAATCAGGTCGCGGAGGCGACCCTCGGGAAGTTAGGTTGGAGAACCACGCCGGTACCCGGTTGGTGGCGCGCGGCTGCTTGCGTGGATGGTCCTCGAACCAGCGTCCGAGGACCATTCGTCCCGGGCGGTCCCAGTAGTCCGGGTCAAATACGAGCTTAGTGAACGGCCCTCCATCAGGCTGGTCGCGCCTGTGAATTGAGGCCACGCGCTCGGCGTGCAGCAACACCGCATACACTGAATCACTCACAGCTAGACCTCCTCGTCAAACACGTAGTCTGATAGCGGAGGCGTGTCCTCCTGTCCCCAGGCGGTGCGCGCCGTCAGAAACTCGGTCAGATACCTTTGCAACGCCTCGGCGCGCAGTCGCAGGAAGTCGCTGAACTCATTGGCCTGCAGCCGCTCCAGCATGGTCTCATCCAGCAGCAGGGACCCCAGGTCAAGTTGTTTATCTAGGGCCGTCAGCAACTCGCGCCGATCCAGCACGGAGATGAGCTTCGACGCCACCACCGGATCCTGGTCCTTGAGATCCGATGGGGGCACGAGGTCGGCTACTACGGCGCGCGGCGTCGCCTCCCCCTCCAGCTGCTCAGCCAAGACTTCGATGGTGAGTGGTTCATTGGTGCGCACATCCACTGGGTGAAGGTTCCACAATGCCGCGAGAATCATCTTGGAGTCCGCGCGAGTCGCACGAAAGACCCTCAGGTCCGGCGGCTGCGGGCTCCCACTGAGATCGGCTGCCTCAAGGAGCCGCTGCACGGAGGTGGATTCTTGGCCCAGTTTCACCCGCGCCGCCATGTCGCGCAGGTCCGTCTGTGAGCCACTGATACCCAGCGTATCGGCTCCCGCGCTCGTGCGCCACAGCCAACGGGATAGCAGTTCCAGGTTGCGGTCGGCCGGCTCGGGGAAGAGGGCGAAGAACCGGGTGAGAACCAGCAGTTGGAAGCGGAAGGGCAGCAACACCAGGTGCGGAATCCCGCAGCGCTCCTGCAAGAAACGCGCCGCCTGCACGAGCGCGCGCTCCGTGGCCCGGTAGGCCTCCGCCTCGCTCTCCACGGGGAAGTCGCTCACGCGACGACGACTTTCGGAGAACTCTCCGTGCACGTCCCTAGTGATATCCGTGTGCCGCCGCACCAGGATCGCCTGGACCACGACCTTGTCATCCAGTATGCCGAAGCGGGTCTGCGCATCAACGTCGGCGGCGATGCCGGAGGTGGTGTTTCCCGCCTCGGGCCCGCCGTGGATGGCGTTGAAGATCTCCGCCGCGTTCAGGCGCTTACCGCGAGAATTGATCCGGTCGAACACCTCACGGAGCGTCTGCTCGTCTGCCTGCTTCATGACCGTGGCCGGCACAGTCACGCGGTTAAGCCTGCCCGCCATTTCCTGAACGTGCGTTGCTTGATCGGCGGCGTCCGGGTTGTCCGCGAGCCAGGCGAGGGCCCGGGAGAAGTCGAACAGATCTGGCAATGGGATCACCAGCGGCTCATCGAGCGAGCGGCCGCCCACCACGGCCTTCTGCCGCAGCGAGTATCCCAGTGCGAAGCGCGGATCCTGCGCGCCTTCGGGATCGATCGCGTTGACCAGGCTGGTGACGCGCTGCTGGCCGTCGACAACCCACAGCGCATCCGACCGCGCCGGGGCTTCAACATGAAGCGCACCGATAAGCAGATCCTCCGCCTCGGCCTCACGCTGCCACAGCAGCAGGCTGCCAAAGGGGAACCCACGCATGATCGAATCGAAGAGGCTGAGCACGTCCTTCCCGTCCCATCGGAAGGACCGCTGGAACTGAGGCACGCGCAGTCCTCCCGACTTCACGAGAGCGCGTAGCTCGGCGATTGTGTAGGCCTCGCTACTCGACAGTGCCTGGGTACTCTCCATACCGCGATCATGCCACGGACGTACGACACAAGCGCGGGTGGCGATCCATCGTCAGTCGGCGGAGCGCTCGCCCACATCGGAACACCGACCCTCGAAGCGGAACCCCAGCGCAATTCGTTCACCTCGGCAACCCGCGCCCCACAAGCATCGTTGCTGGGCGGATGCGCGATCAACCCGGTAACGACAACTATGGCGGCCATTTGCTGCCAGGCTTGACAGCGTTGGTTATAGTTGATTGATCGATACGAGTGAAGCCACCCAAGGACCGCTATCCAGATGCTTCTTGCCACCCTGATCGCCACCATCGTATTCTGCGCCATCTTCACCTATGTCCGACTGCGGACAATCCCGTTTTTGGGGCGCTGGCTTACCCCTGTTACCGAGTTCCTAGACAACCTGACGAAAGGGCTACGCCTCGGGCCTCTTGAGCAGGTCGCCACGGTGCTGTTCCTCGCAGGCGCCACCACCTGGGTTCTCCGTCACCCGGAGTCACCGCTTTGGCAGGAGGTGACAGGCGCCGACGCCTCGCCTCGTCAGGTCATGCTGGCTTCGGCCTTCGGTCTAATCGTCCTGATCACCTTCACCGTCACTACCAGTGCAGGCGCGGTCCGAGACCGGACAAGTCAGAACACCACGACATACCTAGGTCAGCACGAGCACGACTACCTTGTGACGCGCTCGGGCATAACGGGCTTCCTGTGGGCTCCCATCTTCCCCCTCCTCATTGTCTTCCTATTCACGGTCCCGACGGCCGAGCCACTTCTGACCGACAGTTTCTCGTGGACGCTCACATTCCCGCGTCCCCTCGAGGTTATCATCGGGGAACTTAGCATTGTTATCCCTGTCCGACTGCTGACACTGTCCCTGTGGTGCTCAGCATTCGCCGTCGTCGCAGTCTCGCTGTTGCTTAACCTCACGCTGATGTTACGCGCTTCGATGATCCGTCTTCTCAGTCCGGGTTACGTGCGCTATATCATCAAGAGGGACGTCGAGGACTTCTACGCCCGCGCCCTGACGAGGATCACTCGCCTCGATGTCCAGGAACAGCGTGAGAAAACACGGGGTCTCACGAAGTGGACCGTGGACCTCTTCGCAAGAGCGCTGACGGGGAACCTGAGGAACTCGACGACGCGTTGCGTGCCACGTTCAACTCTCGCAGTGCACGAAATATATACAAGCAGGCCGAACATGGGGAGAAGCTTTTCACGTTCATTCACGCCATCTCGGAACGTCGCGACAGCAAAAAGGCTCATACCCTGACTCAACTCATCTACCAGTGCCGAATTGCCCACCTACGAAGGATGTGGGACACCGCGGAGCACATTGCCACAGGGAAGAGGTCGGTTATCTTTGAATACCTCCAAAGGAGCGACAAGGCACCCCGAGTAAGTTCTGTACTATTAAAAGAGGTGCTACGCGACAGCAGTTCTCTCGACCGACGTTTTCTAGAGTTGCTCAACAACCGCAATATCGAAGACATCGACACCGATTCTCCGGCATCACATCTCATCCGTGGCCGCCTTCGCGACCCTCGCCAATTGCCCAATGACCAACTATTCCATCCGGCCTACTACCTAGACATAGAGGAGCCCCGGCCCGTCAGCGAGCACGTCATCACCTCCGTAGGAGTCACGTACAGGGACCTCGCAGAGCTGCTCACCGACCACTCATCACCGACAAGTTCGTGCGTGACCATTGACGACCTCAAAACCATCCTGGATCACGCCAGCCGCATCCAACACAGGCAGACGCGTAAATATGCGGTGGACCAGGTCGCCGACGCGGTTATCCAAGCCACAATCATCTCGCGGCACGAGAACGAAGAACTCGGGGCTGACACCCTCAGCGTACTCGTTCCCTCCTTGCCAAACAGAAGCCGCATACCCGGTCCGGTCCCCCGCGAGTCAGCCGACGTCCAACAGCCTGAGGCGGCGACGTACCGAAGTACCACCGACCTCATTCACGACGTTGTCCTACGCCGCCTAAGAGACTACCCCACCCTTGACCCGGCTGCGCGCACCGTGCTTCTCGGGTTCGTCGACGACACGGAAGTCCTCGCCAACATCCTCTACACGCTTCTCTACGCAGACGAAAGCCACCGACTCCGTGCACAGTTGCTGCACCCGTTCCTCCCCTACACCCGACGCATCTACCTCGGCAAGGAGGAACGCGGCCGCCACAGGGAGCGGGTTGCCCGGCTCCTACTTGAAGGAACAGGCATCAGCCACAGGGTCAATGCGGAGGTTGCGACATGGCTCGTCGATTTGCTTGGCCGTCCCCTCACACTCAATGAGCTCAAGGATGTAGGCACGGCTCCGCGACTGTTTAGATTCAGCTGGCTGTCCGTCGTCCTGTGGTGGGCTCTACTCACGCCCACAACCCCTCTCTACACGGAGTTCTTCACAGATGCGCAGCTTGAGGCTCTCGACGCCAGTGGTTGGGGTGATGAAACCCGGGGGCGCGATGCAGTCCTTGAGGCGATCAGCATCCTCACCGAACTCGGTGAGGATAGAAAGGCCTCGCAACTCCAGTTCATGATCCGGCGCGCCAGGAGGCCGCCGAACGGTGAGAGCCCCAAGTCCACACCGACGTAATGTCGTTACAACGTCGGTGCTTAGAAAGGAGCCGCAACCGATGACAGCCACCACCATGTCAAGCCGGGAGTTCAATCAAAACGTCTCCGCGGCCAAGCGGGCTTCACGCCAGGGCCCGGTCCTCATCACCGACCGCGGCGTCCCCGCGCATGTCTTGCTATCCATTGGGGAGTATCGGCGCCTAACCTCAGAGAACAAAGGAGTCTTGGAGGCACTCTTCATGTCGGGACTGTCCGAGATCGAGTTGGACATCGAGCCCGCCAGCGACCTCCCGCGGGCCGCGGCGCTGGACTGATGCTGCTTGACACCAACGTCGTCTCCGAACTGCGCACGTTCAGACACCGGGGCGAGGCCCCGCTACGCCAGCTGAAGCCGGACCCTCACGCAGCCGCCGGGCCGCCTCAGTCGGTGGAGCGCACCAGCCACCAGGCGGCATAAGGCGGCACCGGCACCTGGCCGTCGCCGGCACCCTCCAGGCTGGTGGATCCCGCCGGCACCGTGTCCGTGAGCACATCCACCGCCCCGAGCACCCCGTACTCGGCCAGGCGCGTCGCGGGCACGGAGCGCCAGTCCGGAGTCACGTTGTACACGCCCACGAAGCTGCCGCGCGGGTGATCGCGGAAGGTGACCAGAACGCCGTCGTCGTCGACGGGCGCCACGACGGTGCGCACATCCGCGCTCAGCTGCGGCAGGCGGGCCCGCACCTTCCCCATGTGGGCCAGGTCGGTGAAGACGCGGCCGGACACCGTGGAGCGGTCGCGGCGCTCAGCCACGGCAGCCTCACTCAGCCGCGGGCGGCCCGCCCAGCGGGAGTCGGACTCGTGACCGGGCTCGGTATCCCAGTTCGGGTCGTTGAACTGTGCCAACTCGTCTCCGCTCCACAGCACCGGGATGCCGCCCCAGCCGTAGATGATGGCGTAGGCCAGACGCATGGCGTTCAAGCGCTGTTCCAACCAAGAGCGCAACTCCTCCTCACGCCAGCCGGGAGTGTGCTCGTCAATCCCGGCCACCGCCTCAGCGGCGGCCTCAATCCCGATCAGGGAGGCGGCGGTGCCGGCCGTGCGCCGGTCGTTGGTGACGGGGTTGTACTGGAAGGTGATGCCGCGGGCGTCACTCATGGGGTACTGGCCCGTGTACCAGTCCGCTAGGAAGACCCTATGCAGGTAGCCGTTCAGGCCCACCGCCTCGGCATCGGCGTCGTCGATCGCCCAGCCGATGTCGTCATGGCAGCGGACATAGGTGATCCAGGTGGCGGTGGAGGGCTCGATTGGCAGTGAGGAAAGCGTCTGGGCGGCCAGGCTCACGCTGCGGCTGGCCAGCATGGACCACACCTGCACCATGAGCGAATTGTGGTAGGCCAGGTCGGAGACCTTGCCGGTGTAGCGGCCCTGCCCCAGGTACTGCAGCAGTTCGGTGGGGGCCACAATCGCCTCCGCCTTCAGAGCGATGGCCGGGCAGGCGATGCGGGTGAGCGCCCGCAGCACCTCGGTGATGGAGTGGACCTCGGGCTGCCCCTGGCAGTCGGTACCCTTGCGCTTAATGGTGAAGGCGATCGCGTCCAGGCGCAGCACCTCCACACCGCGGTTGGCCAGCTCCATCACGATCTCGACGAACTCCTCCATCACCTGGGGGTTGCGCCAATTCAGGTCCCACTGGAAGGAGTTGAAGGTGGTCCACACCCAGCCATCGAGGTCCTCCTCCCAGGTGAAGTTACCGGGCGCGAAGTCGGGGAAGATCTCCGGCAGGGTGCGCTCGTACTCGTCGGGCTCGGTACGGTCGGGGTAGATGAGGAAGTAGTCGCGGTAGCGCTGCTCGCCGGCGCGGGCGCGCCGCGCCCACTCGTGCTCACGGGCCACGTGGTTCAGCACTAGGTCAATGACCAGGCTCATGCCCTCCTTGCGCAACTCGCCCGTCAAGTGCTCCAGGTCGTCCATGTCACCCAGGTCGGGGCGCACGGAGCGGTAGTCGGCAACGGCGTAACCACCGTCGGAGTCGCCGGGGCGGGGGGTGAGCAGGGGCATGAGGTGGAGGTAGCTGACACCCAGCTCCCGCAGGTAGCCGATGCGCTTCTCCACGCCGCGCAGGTCTCCGGCGAAGCGTTCGGTGTAGCCGGAGTAGCCGATGCGGGAGGGGTCCTGCACCCAGGCGGGGTCGAGGGTGCGGGCCAGATCGAGGTGGCGCAGCTCAGGGCTGCGCGCGGCATAGCTGCGAGCAGCCTCGGCCAACAGGCGGACGGCGGTGCGCCCGGCGGCGGGCTCACCGTACAAGGTGAGTAGGCCATCAACCACGTCCGGGTACCAGCGCTCAACGCGAGTGGTGAAGATCTCGCGCTCGGCGCGGGACAGGTCGGCGGCCGCCAGGGCGGCATCAACAGCGTCACGGACCTCCTGGGGCACCGCCGCTGCCGCGGTTTCAGTGGACCAGGTGGTGAGGATGGAGGCGGAACCGGCGGGGTCGGCATGCGTGGGAGGGGTCATGACTCCATCGTCCCCGATTCCGGGGCCCAACGGGAACACTTTCGGACGACGAAGCCGTGGTGGCCGGCGCTGGTGTCACAAAATGCAGCACTTTCATCGGTTTCGCTGCGGGGTCGTTGCTTGGAGCCGCATGAGTACGCGGTTGTGGTGGGCGGTTGTACTGGGTTCGAGCGGAAAGTGCTGCATTTTGTGACAGTTTCGGCTGTGTGGCGGGGTTCGTTGATCGGTGGTGCTACGGGTGGGGGTGCTACGGGTGGCTTGGTCGTAGGCCTGCCGGCGGGTGAGCACCGCCACTATCGGCGGGGTCCACCGATCCACGACGGGCACTCGGGCGACAGCATGTCGTAGCAGGTCAGCGGCCGGAGCGGGACTCCGTCCGGCGCCGCATCCGTGGCGGCTTGGTCGGGACCGGATGGATGTGACACGAGCAACTCCATGGTCACCTTGAGGTAGTTGGTATCTAAAACATAGTTTCGCGTTGTTCCAACCCCCAAACCAGTAGAGGACACCTCATGAACATCACCGTTATCGGCGGAACCGGCAACACCGGCACCGCGGTTGTTGCCGAGGCCGCCCGCCGCGGCCACACCGTCACTTCCGCTTCCCGCTCCGGCCGGCACGCCGAGGGTGCCGCCACGGACGTGATCGTTGACCTGGCCGACACCGCCGCTGTTGTCGAGCTGGTCAACTCCGCCGACGCGACCATCGTCACTGTCTCTCCCGACCGCACCGGCGGCCCCGTTCAGCCGACCGTCGACGCCTTCAAGGCACTGATAACCGCCCGCCCAACGGGGCGACTCGTGATCGTGGGAGGCGCCGGCTCACTGCTTGACGCCGACGGCAACCGGCTGGTGGACTCCCCCGACTTCCCCGCGGAGGTCAGGCCCGAGGCGTTGGCATTCTCCGAGGTACTCGAGGCATTCCGCGCGGCCGGGGACGCCCTGGCCTGGACTCTCGTCTCCCCGGCACCTACCTATCCTTCGGAACAGTCCACCGGCGCCTACGTGGTCGGCAAGGACAACCCGGTTGGAGCGAAGCTGTCCCCCGCAGACCTTGCCATCGCCCTGATCGACGAGGTTGAGCGCGACGCACACCGGGGCGAGCGCTTCGCCGTAGCCAGCGCCTAGTTGTCGGCAGGACCGACGGCGGCGCCAGCGCCGCTCATAACCGGTCTCTCAGCTGGCCCAACCGGGTGTCTCGCCGTCACCGCGTCGCGGTGGCGGCGAGACAGCTGTCGCCGGCAGGCGCCAACGCTTCGCCAACTCGGCGCGCCGGCGAAGTCCCGCCATACGAACTGATTTGTGGACACTCGCCACACCCGGGGCATGCTTTGCCGCATGGCAAGCACCACCGCGAGCAACCCCGCAAGCACCACTGTCCCCGCCACCCCTCCCATCGCCCTGGCTATCGCCGGCTCCGAGGCCTCCGGCGGTGCCGGCGCCCAGACCGACCTGAAGACCTTCCACCAGGTGGGCGTATTCGGCTGTACCGCCCTGACCTGCATCGTCTCCATGGACCCCAAGCACAACTGGGACCACCGGTTCGTGCCCGTGGATCCGCAGGTCATCACCGACCAGATCGAGGCTTGCGCCACCGTCCACTCCCGGATCGACGCCGTCAAGATCGGCATGCTCGGCACCGCCGCCACCATCGACGCCGTGGATGCCGCCCTGGAGCAGTACCAGTTCCCGAACCTGGTGGTTGACCCGGTGCTGATTTGCAAGGGCCAGGAGCCGGGCGCCGCCCTCGACGTCGACAACGCTCTGCGCGCCAAGATCCTCCCCCGCGCCAAGGTCACCACCCCGAACCTGTTCGAGGCCGCCACCCTGGCCGGAGTGGGTGAGATCACCAGCGTCGAGCAGCTCAAGGACGCCGCCAAGCGCATCTACGACCTGGGCGTGCCCAACGTCGTGGCCAAGGCCGGCCCCACGCTCGGCACCGGCACCGCCCTGGACGTCTTCTACGACGGGCAGACCCTGGAGGTGCTGGAGGTGCCGGCGGTCGGCACCGAGCGCATGCACGGCGCCGGCTGCACGTTGGCCGCCGCCATCACCGCGGAGCTGGCCAAGGGCGCCACCCCACTGGAGGCCGCCGTCACCGCCAAGAACGTGGTCTCCGCGTCGGTCAACCCCGGCATGCACGGCAACATCCCCTTCACCTACGTCTACCAGGGGTTCTACCGGGGCTGACGGCACCCGAGGGCGCGCCGGACCGGCCGCGAACCGCCGACCAACGACGCCGGCGCCCGGACAGGTACCCGACACCACCCAGTAGACAGACTGTCTACTATCTAGATAGTCTGACTACATGGACTCCTCGACTTCACGCCTCCTGCGCGGTTTTCTGGAACCGTGCCTGCTCGCCCTGCTTGAGAGCGGTGCCGATTACGGGCTGTCGCTGACCCGCCGCCTCGAAGCCGCCGGTCTGGAGAATGTTCCCGGCGGCAGCCTCTACCCGGCACTCACCCGCCTGGAGCGGCGCGGCCTGCTTGCCACCACCACACGCCCTTCCGACTCCGGGCCCGCTCGCAAGTACTACGAGCTCACCGACGCCGGCCGAAACGAACTCGCCGCGCGTCGAGCGGAGTGGTCTGCCTTCCGTAGCGCCGTTTCAGCCATCCTGGAGGGTGAGACGCCATCGCGCGGGCGGGCGGTTCCCGCCCATGCAGCGGCCGAGGCCCACTCATGAGCGCCGCCTACTCCGGATCCTCACCGCGCTCCGAGCCGGATTCGGCCGACGCCGCTTGGTACCGAAGCTTTGGCGCGGAGCTGGTGGCACAGGGCCTGAGTCCCCGGGAGTTGCAGCGCATGGTCGCCGAGACCCGCGCAGAGGCCGAATCCGCCGGCATTGCGCCGGCGAGCCTCTTCGGTCCCGCCGTCCTGTTCGCCCGGGAGCTGGCTTCCGCGCTTAAGGAGGACGGCGCCGGCAGCCAGGCGACCGAGCACACACCGGGCCCGGTGGTACTGCGACTGCATGATGTCACCGTCCGCCGTGGGCGGCGCACAGTCCTGTCGAATTTCACTCTCACGGTACGACGGGGTGAGATCGTCGCCGTCGTCGGCTCCAACGGAGCCGGCAAGTCCACTCTCCTCCAGGCCTGTGCGGGCCTGCTGCGCACCAGTTCCGGCCGCGTGGAGCGGACCGAGCGCTTCGGCTACGCGCCGCAACTCGACGCCCTCGCTCCGCTGCTGACCGTCGACGAGCATCTACGGCTATTCGGGGTCCTCGACGGCGCGAGCCAGAGCCGCGCGGTGCCAACGGGCCATCAGATCCTCCACCGCCTGGGATGGCGCCCCAACGGCAGTCAAATCACCCGCACTCTGTCAGGGGGCACCCAGCAGAAACTCAATCTCGCCCTGGCTCAACTCGCCTCCCCAGAACTGCTGCTCCTGGACGAGCCCTACCAGGGCCTGGACGCCCTGGCGTATGAGGACCTGTGGACTCTCATCTCGGCCTGGCGGGGCTCCGGCGCCGGAGTCCTTCTGGTCACTCACCTGCTGCGAGACATCGACTTCGTCGATCGCGTTGTGGAACTGCCCACCCCGGATTCCTCGACTGGGGACAGCAAGACGAAGGATCATGCCGCATGACCGCTGCCGTTATCGCCGAACCTGCCGCGCCTGTGCCTGCCTCCGGACACCGGCCGCTGCGCACCGCAGTGCTGGTCGCCAAGGTCACCGTCCACGAGCTGTCTCGACGGCGCGGGGCGCTGATTCTCGCCCTGCTGCTACCGCTCACCTTCTACCTGGCACGAGTAGACACGCACTGGACCGCGCTGCGTCTGCTGTCCATCGGACTGGGCTGGGCGGCGGCGACGCTCACCCTGTTCACGTCGGTGTCCTCGCGTTCGATCGACTTACGGCTGGCCGCGAGCGGGGCCAGCCCGACGGCGCTGGTCCTGGGACGGCACGCAGCCGTTTTGGGCCTTGGCTGGATCATTGCCGCGCTCTACTCCGCACTCGTTCTACTCACGATCGGGCACCGGCTGACCCACCCGGCTGCTGTGCCGCTCATGCTGCTTCTGACCGTGACCGTGGCCGCACCCCTGGGCTCTGTGGCCGCCGCGCTCGTACCCAGGGACCTGGAGGGCGCCCTATTGCTGCTGGCGGTTATGGCCCTGCAGCTTCTGGTGGACCCGGCCGCCGCGTGGACTCGCGTCCTACCCCTGTGGTCGACGCGCGAGCTGTCCAGCTACATCGTCGAGGCGCTGGGCGCGCAGGCGGGCGACTACCTCTGGCGCGGGCTGCTTCACGGAGTGGGCTTCGCCGTCGGGCTGGTGGTGCTGACCTGGCTGCTGGGGGTATGGCGTCTGCGGGTGATACGCCTACCCGATCCGCAGTGACTCGCGGCCTCATCCCCGGTGAGACAGAAGAGGCCGCCTTCGCATATTCCACGACCTCGGGGGACGTTCCACGACCGCCCCGGGGTCGTGCTACGTACACCAAGGTCGTGCAGTGCGACGAAGGTCGTGGAGTACGCCCGCCTCAACCGAACTCCCACAGGGCGGACACCGGCAGCGCCCACAGCGGGCCGCCCAGGCTGCGCCAGACAGCGCCTGTGCGCAGCCCTCGCGCACGGGCGCGCGGTGCCCAGCGCCCTTACTCGTATCACTCGTAGGCCGGCTCGGGGGTGATGTCGCGGGCCATGTTGGCGAAGCGCGACAGGTGCCCCTGGAAGGCCACCGGGATGGTGCGGGTCTGCCCGTTGCGGTGCTTGGCGACGATGATGTCGGCCTCGCCGGGCCGCTCCTCTTCCTGGTAGTACTCGGGCCGGTGCAGCAGCATGATCACGTCGGCGTCCTGCTCCAGCGATCCCGACTCGCGCAGGTCGCTCATCTGCGGCTTGTTGCCGGTGCGCTGTTCGGGGCCGCGGTTCAGCTGGGCGACGGCGACCACCGGGATGTCCAACTCCTTGGCCAGCAGTTTGAGCGACCGGGAGAAGTCGGAGACCTCCTGCTGGCGGGACTCGACCTGCTTGCCGGAGCTCATCAGCTGCAGATAGTCCACCACCATCAGCCCGAGCCTGTGCTGCTGCTTCAGGCGCAGCGCCTTGGAACGGATCTCCGGCATGGTCAGGTTCGGGGAGTCGTCTATGAACAGCGGCGCCTCGGACACCGGGTTGTAGGCGAGAGCGACTTCCTCCCAGTCGCGTTCGTCCATTTGGCTGCCGCCGCGCAGCTTGTTCAGGGCCACCCCGGACTCGGCGGAAAGGATGCGCATCATCAGCTCCATGCGTCCCATTTCCAGGGAGAAGTAGCACGAGGGGATGGGATTGCCGTCGGCGCCGCGGGCGTGGATGGACGCTGAACGGCAGAAGTCGACGGCGAGCGTGGATTTGCCCATGGCGGGGCGCGCGGCCACGATGATCATTTGTCCGCCGTGCAGGCCGCCGAGCAGCTCGTCCAACTCCACGAACCCCGTGGGCACGCCCCGCATCTGCCCGTCCTCGCGGGCCTGCCCGGCCTCGATCTCGAGGTTCGCCTCGTTGAGCAGCTCCCCGACCGGTACGTAGTCCTCCCGCTCACCCTCCTTGTGGGCGACGGCGTACACCTCCGCCTCTGCCAGGGTGACGAGGTCGTCGATGTCACCGGCATCGGTGGAGTAGCCGAGCTGGGCTATGCGGGTGCCCGCCTGCACCAGTCCGCGCAGCAGCGACTTCTCCTTGACGATGCGCGCGTAGTAGGCGGCGTTGGCGGCAGTGGGCACGGTAGCCATGAGGGTGGCCAGGTAGGGGGCACCGCCGATGCGCTCGAGTTCGCCGCGTTTGGTCAGCTCGTCGGCCACGATCAGCGGGTCGGCCGGCTCCGAGCGGTTGTACACCTCTACGATCGCGTCGAAGATCGACTCGTGGGCGGGCTTGTAGAACTCGGGGCCGCGCAGCACCTCAATGACGTCGGTGATGGCCTCCTTGCTCAGCAGCATGCCGCCGAGCGTGGACATCTCCGCCTCCAGGTCCTGGGGCGGTACGCGGTCGAAGGCGCCGTCGTAGCGGGCTTCGACCGGTCGTTGTTCACCGCGGGTACGAGTTCCGATGGTGTCGATATCGGTCATCTCTCGGTCACTGCCCCTCCCTGCCACGCCCCGCCCAGACGGGTAGCGCGGCGACACTAGCGGCCCGGGCGAGCCGTGGCAAACGCCAATCTCTTGCAGGCTGTGGGCAAATGCCCACGGGGTGTGGATAAGCCCCCTTCACCTGTGGGCGACGCGCCGATTTGGGTGTGGACCCGCCTCCCCCGTATAACGCCGTCGTACCGGCTGGAATCCCGATATTCTGCGGGAATCCCACCATTCAAGGGGCCCGACCTCAAGGCACAGCCCGTATGCTCAAAGCCGAAATCAAAATCTGTGGATAAGTGGGTAATCCTGTGGATGAACCTCAACCTCGACCTGAGGGACGTCCTCCCGGCAAGCCCTCATTGACCTTGCCGCATGTGCCCCTGTGGCACCTGGGGTGCTCTCAGGTACGCGTACGATACTGCCCCGCCCGACCCACGGAGTGCCCCTTGTCCAACTCGTCAACACCACCTAAGACTCCCGTTCCGGCCTCGGCCGACGCGCCAGCCCCGGCCGGCGACGCCGTGCGCGCAGGCGACCCACCCGGCCCGTCCCTGAACCGCCAGATCCTGGCCCTGGCGGTCCCGGCCCTGGGGGCGCTGATAGCCGAGCCGTTGTTCGTGCTGATCGATTCGGCCATGGTGGGGCACCTGGGCGCCGACCCCCTGGCCGGCCTGTCCCTGGCTTCCAGTGTGCTGACCACGATCGTGGGCCTATTCGTCTTTCTCGCCTATGCGACGACGGCGACCACCGCCCGCCGTTTCGGCGCCGGCGACCGGGTGGGCGGCCTGCGGGCCGGCGTCGACGGCGTCTGGTTGGCGGTGCTGCTGGGGCTGGCGGCGGCGGGCATGCTCGCATTCGGTGCGCCATGGGTGGTGGGGGTCATGGGGGCCGACGGCGCTGTGGCAGATGCGGCCGTCGCCTACTTGCGTGCCTCCGCGCCGGGGCTGCCCGGCATGCTGGTGGTCTATGCGGCCACGGGCACGCTGCGAGGCCTGTTGGATACGCGTACACCATTCGTGGTTGCCACCGCCGGGGCGGTAGGGAATGTGGTCCTGAACGCGACGCTGTTGTACGGGGTGGGTATGGGGATCGCCGGCTCCGGCCTGGGTACGGCAATCACGCAGACCGCCATGGCGGTGGCGCTGCTGAGTCCCGTGGTGAAGGCGGCGCGGGCGGCGGGCGTGCCGGTCTCACCGCGCGCGGCGGGTCTACGGGCGTCGTTGGGCACCGGCGCGCCGCTGCTGGTTCGCACCGTGTCACTGCGGGCGGCGATCTTGGCGACCGTGTGGTCCGCAACCGCTCTGGGGCCGACGGCGCTGGCGGCGCATCAGGTGGTCAATGCACTGTGGAACTTCACCGCCTTCGCCCTGGATGCGCTCGCCATCGCTGCGCAGGCGCTTGTGGGCACTGCCCTGGGTCGGGCCGAGGCAGAGCGGGCGGCACAGGCTTCTGCGGATCAGGCCTCTGCACCAACCGACCCGGGCACCCGGCGTTCCGGTTCGGATCCGGCTAAGCGCCAGGCTCCCTCTTCGGCATCCTCGCAGGCGTCCACCGTACCGGCTCTGCGGCGTGGCGGCCCGACAGTCGATGAGGTGCTGCGGCGCTGCCTGGTGTGGGGTGTGGCCGCGGGAGCAGTGATCGCCGTGGCGCTGGCTGCCGGCAGCCCGTGGTTGCCGCACCTGTTCACGTCTGCGGACGCGGTGATCGTGACGGCTCGCCCGGCGCTTTTGGTGGCCGCCGCCGCCATGCCGCTGGCCGGCGCGGTCTTCCTGTTCGACGGCGTGCTCATGGGGGCGGGCGACGGTCGCTACCTGGCGGTGGCGCAGATGGCGACCCTGGTGCCGTATCTGCCACTAGCCGTCATCGTCGCCCACGGCTGGCCAGCCGGCGGTAGCGACGGTCTGGTGTGGCTGTGGGTGGCCTTCGCCTGGGTGTTCATGGGTGCGCGTGCCCTGGTGACGGGCCTGCGCGCCCGCTCCGACGCCTGGCGGCTCTAAGTGATCGGAGCGCGGACCGCCAGCTTATGGGCGGGAACACGAGCCGAACCCCAAGGAGCATCAGCCAACATCGACACAACCACAACAGCATCAGCACCCAGAACGTCAAGTCAAACGCGCTGAAGCCAGGGCAATCTAAATAGTCTCGACCGGGCCCGCGCATCTACCGAACCCCTACGCTCAAGTCAACACGACTATGCATCGCAGGGGCACCAATGGCAGTCATAGCTTGAGCTTCAGATGAATCGCCTCATAGAGCTCTTCGTGCCCGTATAGGCGGAACAGTTCCGCCAACCCTTTAGCATCATCCAAGCCTCCGCGGCTCCCAACCACATACCGGGCAAAGAACGGCAGCATCGCAGAGACTACAATCAGTGCCGATATCTTATTTTGGGCTATACAATGATTCCGAAGATCAACCAGATACTGCTCGCCGCGCCACACCTCCGACGCCGAGCGTCCAGATATCTGTTCATGAATACGCCCAGTCTCTCTGTCTATATGATGCATATTATTAGCGACAAAGAATGTATACACAGCCGCTAAGGGAAGCGTGATGAATAAACCCGCCACCGCTACATCTGAAGGAGTAGACAGGCGATCAGATATCCATATCAGAATGCCAATACCTAGAATGTTCATCAGGGCAAGGCTCACAACGTGATCCTGAGCCAACGAACGCAACGGCGATGACAGGCACGGCCATCGCTGGACATCCCAACCGTCTACGCCGATGAGCATCATGCGACATAAACAGCCTAATAGCACCACATATAGAGCTGAAAATACAGCCCAGTGGAGCAGTGTCACCTTCGTTGACGACCACACTGCTAACACAACTCCATAGGATCCGGAGAACACGGCTGCGGTGAATCCGCCCACGAAGGCCCGAGTACGATTCCCGACGGTCATGTCAATCCCACGCAAGACATAAACATTACTCCTGAACGACAAGCGTGAGAAGAAGTAACTTCCTTGCGTCATGATCATGACCAGTATGCAGCATGCAATTACTCTCGGTATCGCCTTGCTTGAATCTTCCGCCGGCATGGCCAGGTAAGCTACAACCAATAGCAACAACACGACCGTCGCCTGAGCCGCAAAACCAAGAAGCACCTTATACCTAATCACTCTTTCGTTGCGCAGCGCGACTTCCGACCCATCAACACCGGCGTTTCCGGAGGCACCTGAATACCAGGTGAACGAAACCTCTTCCTCCTTCGAAGTCACACCTTCGAAATTCCATACGATCCAACGCCCGGCCACCAACGCCACAAACGCTCCATATGCACCTACCCACCAAGAAACATTCGAAATGAAACGAGGAAGCAAGGCGAAACAGAACAGCATAACCAATAGAAGCACTGAAGAGGCGGTGGCGAGCAACCGCTGCGTCATTCTTTCAACATCATAGGCACACGGCAGCAGTGCGACTGAACCAACAACGGCGGTAATCACCAACACCGCCATCACGATCCGAGGAACAGTCCACTCAATAGTCATGCCTGATACGGCGAGCGTAGATACCCATACTATAACCGCGCCCGGAAGAGAGCGCAGCAATTGTTCAAGCAACCGTGACGACGCCGGAGCAGTGACGAAGCTGAGTGCAAACAACGCCGCTGTTCCACAGTATGCCACCTCCGCGTTCGAAACTGGAGTCATGCCTCGGAGCAATAATGCAGTCGGTACCGTCGCAGACGTTATCGCGAGTACGCTCACGTACATGATCAGCAGTCTCTTATCGCAGCCCAGCGCCACTCCAATCAGCGTGACGAGCACAGTCATGATGAGCGGGATCAGCAAGGTCTGAGCAGTTGCTGACGCCTCAGTCCAGGTCACTTCCTGAAGGCCGCGCCTGTTGTCGGTTGCTAGAAGACACGAGAACAGGACAAACAGATAGCCGATTGCAAGGTACCGAAGTACACTTCCTCGTTCCCACTGGCTGCGGGATCGCCCCAACCCCAGAGCAGTCAATGCGGCTAGCCCACCAAGCAAGAATCCGCACATGGCGGTAAGATACACTGCGTGATACCACCCCGGAGGATTGAAGGAACCGTCCGGGTTGAAGGTCCAGTTGAGGATGGTTTTGCCGCTGTGGGTCCATTGGAACTGACTTGCCGCCCCTACCGCTATGCCGAGTAGTCCCCCGGCTAGCGTTACCTTCCGTTTCAAGGCGGTCCAGGCAGTCAAGCTTTGTTGAATCTCATAGGTGATCAGGAAACCGATCGCCGGCAGGATCAGTGGATCTCCCCAGTTGGCCGACAAGTAGTACGGCAGACCCCGGGTACCACTGTACTCGTTTCGATAACCGAACTCCCAGAACGACTTCATCGCCAGCCATCCGAAACAGAACACCACGAGAGTGGCGGTCACCGGAACAACATATGATGACCATGATCTCGGGAGACGCATAGGCACGTTCATGCTACTCAACATCCGATCTAATTGAAATTGGTTTGCAGGTTTAGACCGGCGTCGGCAGACACCTAACCTCGCTTCATAAGCGTCAGGTGAAGCACTCGTAGTGCTCCTTCTGCCTTCACTGACCTATTGGTAGTAGGCGCCCACAGGTGACGATACAACCCTTTACTGAACTTCACCTACGTAGTATTCCGCATAGTGCGGATTGGACACCGGTGCAGTATTCCACGTATTCCATAATCGCATTCCTCCACTTCATGCCTCCTCACCTTAAGTGATTGCTTCAGCCTACGGGTGCCACTGTCTAAGGTATCGAGGTTACCGACCACCTCGCCAGCTCCATATGTGGTGCGTCAGTACTTACCCACCAGAACTGGTGGCTTGACGACACGCCGAGCGCTTGGTCTCCGCGGCATCTACAGTGGCTGCGTGTGGTGAGGACGGCCTCCCCGCGCCCCGCTTGTTCCCTCGGCAGGCGGGGGTCTACGGACCCTGGAGGAATGATGAGTATCGACTGTCATATAGTCATCATCGATGATCACGAGATTGTCGCCACCGGTTGCCGGGGCGAGTTTGCCCGGTTTGGACTTCCTTGGGAAGTAACGTGGGCACGAGCCCTGAGCGATGTTGCCTGGCCCGACGGGCGGACTGTGGCAGTTCTCGATCTGCGGCTGAACGACGGAACACAGCCCAAGGAGGTCATCGCAGAACTAGAGAGCCGGTCCGTCCCCGTCGTCATCTACACCTCCGGCGAGGATCCCAAGCGGATACGGGATGCCATGAGCGCCGGGGTGATGGCGATCGTCAACAAGACGTCCCCCATTGAGGACCTGATCGAGGCCATCAAGGCCGCGCTCCGGGGCGAACCGAGCGGGAGCATGGACTGGGCGCGCGCCTTGGACATGGAGGACGACTTCGTCAAGCAGCTCACCCCCCGCGAGATTGAGGTGATTTCCCTATACGCCAGCGGCGTGCCGGCTGACCGAGTGGCCCGTAGTCTCAACTTGTCCAGGAACACCGTCACCCACTACATCGCGCAGATCAAAGCCAAGTTCCTCGCGGCAGGTCTACTCAAAGACGGAGGCCGCGTAGAACTCAGTAAAGCGGCCGCTAAGATCGGCCTGACCAGCTACTACGAGTGACCGCCTTCGATTCTCCCGATGTTAGTGCGGCAACCGATCGCGCCGCCCACCTGTCGGCACATGCCTCAGGGCCCTACACCCTGCGCCTGCGACGACTTGTCACGGTGGTTGCTGGCGGCGTTACGGCCGCAACCGGTGTAAACATTGCCTTCACTATCAGCGCCGTCGTAGGCGCGACGGCCCAGAACGTCTTCTGGCTGCTGCTTCCGGCCCTGGTTGCTCCTGCGATGGTCGCCGGGATTGCCGCTGGCATTGCGCTCCGCGGGTCAACTCCAACACTCCGGCCGAGTGACACCATCCAACCAGTGACAGATCGTCGGAAGGGAGTGACTGCGGATCGCATCTGGACCGGCGCGCTGTCACTGTCCCTGGTCGTTTACGTCATACTCGTCCTACTGGCGGCTGTGTTCCCCGTGCTCCCGTCGCACAGCCAGTTCGACACCTTCGTGCACACCCCTAACGTCCTGGTGAATTGCTATCTCGGCATCGCCGTGGCAGCGACCCTCATCCTGTCACCGCGCTCCCGCTTCCTGTACATCGTGCTGCTATCGCCCCTGCTGGTGGCAACCTATCCGGCGGGAGACGGCTTAGCCGTGGCCATCGAGGAAGTACTGGTGTATCTCGCACCCTCTGTGGGCAATATGGGAATGCTGACATGGCTGCTGGCCCAGGCCGCCGCGTTAGACGATGCCGATGCTCGCCGCCACGTCGAAGTGATTCAGCTACGTACGGCCACTTCGCGCTCGCGCGCACGTCGCCGCGCCGACAATCTCATTCATGACCACATCCTTTCCGTCCTTAAAGCAGTTCCCACTGCGCAATTCACCTCTTCTCAACTCCGGTACGGTGCCCGCCTGGCACTGACCAGGCTCGAATCCACAACTAGGGATCTCCCCGCTACCGGATCGACGGCGTTCCTCCACGAACTGCACAGGACGCTGAGCGGCATTGGCGGCTCCAAGGTGTCTTTTACAACCTTGATCACTCGCGACTTGGAACTCGCGCCGGATGCGGCGGAGGCGATCACCGCCGCCGCCATGGAGGCGCTGCGCAACACGCTGGTTCACGCCTCGCCCTATCCAGACCGCCCAATCGAGCGCGCGGTGGAGTTGCGCAGCGATACTCACGGCATCACGGTCACCGTGTCCGACAACGGTTGCGGTTTCGATCCCGCACGGGTAGTAGCTGGCAGACACGGTATCGCCAAGTCAATCATCAACCGCATGCAGGACGTCGGCGGAACTGCACATATCAGTTCTTCCCCGGGCCGCGGCACCACCGTCACACTGACCTGGTGCAACAGGAAACCCGTAGTCGGAACCGACCCGGCGCCGCTCCGTCCCGGCACCAGTAACGTAGGCCTCCAGGCAGCAAGTTCACTATCCGATAGGTCGCTCCGTCCCGGCACCAGTAACGTAGGCCTCCAGGCGCCAAGTTCACTATCCGATAGGTCGCTCCGCCTCGGCACGAGGAACGTAGAGACCCGATTGGAGGTTCCAGTGCCACAGACCCGTACATCCCCTCTTTCCCTCGCGTCGTGCATGGAGACACCGTCAACGTGGATCGTGTCATGCTGCATCTTCTTCCTGTACATCCTGGTAACCGCCATGGAGGTGTCCTTCGGTTCATACCGACACTCCGTCCCGGTAATCGTTGGCCTCGCCATCCTTGGCATGGCGGCCTTCACCATAGTCAAGCCATGGCCGCGCAAGGTCATACCCGCAACCGCATCCTCCGCAGTTGCTGTGGCGACCGGTATCGTCAACGCGCTGGTCCTCTTCCAAATCAATCAAATGAGCCGGCCGAGTTACGCTGATTGGTGCTTGGGCGCGAGCACCATAATTTGCTGCGGCCTACTCGCAAGGGAGCGCTTTCGACATGCCTGGGCAGGAACTGGACTTTTCCTTGCTGTACTGGGCATATGGGTTCTGACCACCGGCCAACGCCCGGTAATGCTCTTAACCCTCGGTTTCGGCCAGTTCCTCTCCCTGCTGATCTGGTATCTGGCAGCACGCCTGTCACTCGGTGTAACCGCGCGTACCGCCGCAGCCGAGGCCATAAGCTCCGAGTACGCCGCTGAACGCCAAGCGCATCAGGAAAGCGAGGCCATGATGCTAAACGCAATGACCTCGGTGCGCCGACGAGTCAGTCCGCTCCTGATCTCCCTCGCCGTAGGCGCACCCATATCCGACAGCATGCGCACCGCGGCGAGAACACTCGAAGCCGAACTACGAGACGAGCGACTCGCTCCCCTGTTCACCGGCACGCGAGTTGCCGATTGCGCGCGTGCAGCAAGAGCACGCGGTATCGACGTCGTGCTGCTGGATGATCGCGGGGACGCCGCCACTGCGCGGGACAACCTTCCTGATGAAGTTTGGAAACTGCTCATAGACCGAGCCGTTCAGGCAATCGGCTCCGCGGACAAAGGACAGGTGGTCATACGTCTCCTTCCGCCCAGTCAGCACCCGAAGCTAATGTCCATCGTCACCGAGGACGCGATCCTTACCCTCGGACCGGACGGTACCCCCAAACACTGATCGAGACGATCCGCCCCCTCCGACACCTGAAGGTACTGGTGTCGGAGGCTGAGGGCGTCCGGCTCGCCGTACCGCCGCAAGCCGCTTCGGCCACGGGTGCATCGCCTTCAACCACCGAACACTGTTCGGGCGTTGGACACGCACTTTCGGTGTTTGCTACACGCAAGTCAGCGGTCTGCACACAAAACCAGAGCGACCCCGGATTGGCGTGGTAGACCTTCGGGGGGAGGGTTTCGGGCTGAACAGGACGTTCTCGCCGAACCAAGGACGTTCTCGGGCCGACGAGGACGTCTTCGCCGGGCCAAGTTCGTCCTCGGGCGCACGTACACCGCTGCGGGGGGCGCGGACCTGGGGCGTGTTCGCTCGTGCACCCCGGGTGACGGTTCGGCACTTCACCCCAGAACCTCGCACGACGGTTCGTTATAAACGACGACGGTTCGTCACTTAGCACCAACGCTTCGGCACTTCCCACGACGATTCGGGCCTCTAGGTGCCGAACCGTCGCAACAAGTGACGAACCGTCCACCACAACACACGAACCGTCACACCAACGCACGAACCGTCACGCAGATCCACAGCCGACACCGAAACACCACCACCCCTGTACGCCACAAGCGCCGGTCTCAGTACGTCATTAGTGCCGGCCTCAGTACGTCACAAGTGCCGGTCTCGATGTGTTACAAGTGCCGGCCTCAGTACGTCACAAATGCCGGTCTCGGTGTGTCACAAGTGCCGGTCTCAGTACGTCATCAGTGCCGGTCCCGGTGTGTCACAAGGACATCCTCGACAACCCCGCTCTCGGACCAGAAGTGCCGCACGGGCACGTAACTGACCGCCAGCTCTACCACCGCCGCGTCGGCCGCCCCGGAAGTGCCGCACGGGCACGTGGCCGACGCACCGTCCGCTGCGGCGTCCTGGCATAAAGCCGTAGCCGACGCACCGTCCGGCGCGTCGGCTACAACCTACTTGTTCGTGTCAGCCGCGATCCCTCTCAGCGAGCGCGGACAACATTGACCTCCAGTGGGGCCACGACGTCGGGGTGCAGACGCACCGAGGCGCTGTGGCGCCCGGTGGACTTGATCGGAGGAATGACCTCGATCTTGCGACGGTCGATGACCGGGCCGCCGGCCTCCTTGACGCCGTCGGCCAGCTGAGAGGTGGTGACGGCGCCGAACAGGCGGCCGTTGTCTCCGGCGGCGGCGGTGACGGTGATGACATTGCTCGACAGCCAGGCGCGGGCCTCCTGGGCCTGCTCCAGAGAGTGGATGGCGCGCTTGCGGCGGGCCTCCGCCATCTGGTCGATCTGCCGCTGGGCACCCTTAGTCCACGGCGTGGCCAGCTTGCGGGGAACTAGGTAGTTGCGGGCGTAGCCGTCCTTGACCTCCACGACGTCGCCGGCGGAGCCGAGATTGGTTACGTCGTGGGTGAGAATGAGCTTGGTGGTCATTGTGTGCGCCTCCTATCAGCGGGCCGAGCTCGTGTAGGGCAGCAGGGCCATCTCACGGGCGTTCTTGATCGCCTTGGCGATTTTGCGCTGGTCCTGCACGGAGACGCCGGTGACGCGGCGAGCACGGATCTTGCCGCGGTCCGAGATGAACTTGCGCAGCGTGGCGGTGTCCTTGTAGTCGATGGTGCCGACCTTGACGGCCTTGACCGGTGCGATCTTCTTCTTGGGCTTACGAAGCTGGGGCTTCGCCATGGTGGTACTCCTTGGGTGCGGCGCCGATTGGCGCCCGTAGGTCTATTGCGAGATATGGATGACGCCTGATGGGGCGTCTGCCCGGCCACGCCGGGCTGTGAAGGTCCGCTGCCGGCGGCAGCTGTTGAATCAGAACGGAGGCTCGTCAGCGAAGCTGGTGGAGCCGCCGGTGGCCCAGGGGTCATCCGCGGCGCCGCCGGCCGGAGCGTTGTAACTGCCCTGCTGGCCTCCCTGGCTGTAACCGCCTTGGCCGCCCTGATAGCCGCCCTGCTGACCACCGCCCTGGTTGCCCTGGTTGTAACCGCCCTGCTGCTGGCCGGCGTTGTAACCGCCGCCCTGACCGCCCTGATTGAAGCCGCCGCCTTGGCCGCCCCCGCGGGGCTGGCGGGTTATCTGCGCCTTGGCGTAGCGCAGCGACGGGCCGATCTCATCGACCTGCATCTCCACCACCGTGCGGTTCTCACCCTCACGGGTCGTGTAAGAGCGCTGCTGGAGGCGGCCCTGCGCGATCACGCGGGTCCCCTTGGTCAGGGATTCGGCCACGTTCTCCGCGGCGTCGCGCCAGATCGAGCAGCGCATGAACAGGGTTTCCCCGTCGCGCCACTCCTGGGCCTGCCGATCGAAGCTGCGCGGGGTGGAGGCGATGGTGAAGGAGGCGACCGCCGCCCCCGAGGGCGTGAAACGCATCTCGGGGTCCGCAGTCAGATTCCCGATAATCGTGATGACGGTATCGCCGGCCATTGCTTGTCTCCGTTCCGGTTCGCGCTCAGGCCTCGGGGCGCAGCAGCTTGGTGCGCAGCACCAATTCGTTCAGGCCGAGCTGACGGTCTAGCTCCTGGGCGACCTCCGGCGTGGTGGTCATGTCGACAACCACGTAGATGCCCTCGGACTTCTTCTTGATGTCATATGCCAGGCGACGCTTGCCCCAGATGTCCGTCTTGTCCACGGTGCCCCCGTTGCTGGGGACGACCTGCAGCATCTTCTCCAGCGTGGAGGCGATGGTGCGCTCGTCCGTCTCGGGTGCGAGGATGATCATGATCTCGTAATGACGCATGCTTGGTACCCACCTCCTCTGGTCTCAAGCGGTCGCGGTCTCTCCGCGACAGGAGGGTGATGCGTTCAGCCGCTCCGCCGGCCCGCGGGTGCGGGTGCGGGCGCAGCGGCCCGCGGTCACCATACCGGAGGCGGCCGGTCGGCTGAAAGGCGACGACGACGGCGTCCGGCGTGTGGTGCGCCACGCACCGTGCCGATGCCCAGCCGGAACTAGCGGTTCTGCCCCTGTTGGCCCCAGCCCTGTTGGCCCCAGCCCTGCTGGCCCCAACCCTGCTGGCCCCAACCCTGCTGGCCCTGACCGCCTCCCTGGTCGCCTCCGTTGCCGGAGTCGGAGCCGTCATTTCCGCCCGAGTCGTCATCGGAACCACCACCGTTATTGCCGTTGCCGCCGCCGATGCCCGAATCGATCTCGCCGCTGTTATTGCCGTTCCCATTCCCGCCGGAATTATCCTGATCGCCCGGATCAGCGGGTTCGGTCTCCTCCGGCTCCTGAGGGGCGGGAGTCTCCTGCGTGTCCTGCTCAACGGGTTCTTCGATGGTCCCGGTGTTATCGGAGTTGTCATCGTTGGTCTCAACCGGCGCCACCGGGGCGGGTGTGCCGTACAAGCCGCCGGGGGTGTAGGAGCCGGGCGTGCGGTCGGGGAAGTACTCAATCGGCAAGTCCTCGAGCGCGGTGGTCATGTACTCGGTGAAGATGTCCGCCGGATACGTCGAACCGGTGATCTCTCCGTAGTAGCCCCAGGGGGTGATGGACTCCTCCGAGCCGTCATCCCCGGTCTGGTAGAGGGTGACGGCGGTAGCTATCTGCGGGGTGTAGCCGACGAACTGCGCAGACTTGTTGTCCGACGACGAGCCGGTCTTAGCAGCCACCGGCCGCCCCAGCGCAAGCGCCGTAGTCCCGGAGCCGGCATTGACCACCTGCTGCATGGCGTAGGTCGAATCAGCCATAACGTCGTCGGAGAAGACCTTATCCCCGTCTGTGGAGCCGGTGTAGGCCACTGAGCCGGCAGAGTTGGTGACCGACTTGACGATGTGGGTGTCATGCCTAGTGCCCTGCGCGGCAAAGGTCGCGTAGGCGGTGGCGATGTCGATCGTATGCGGTGAGGCAGAGCCCAGGACGTTCTGAACGTAGGCGTCCAACCCCAGGGTGTCCTCCGGGTAGCCCGCGCGCACCGCCACTTTATTGGTCTCATCCGGTCCCACGTCCCGGTTGAGCTGCAGGTAGGTGGTGTTGATCGAGTAGGTGGTCGCCTTGACTAGGTTCGACCATCCATAGGAGGCGTTCTGGTAGTTCTGGAAGGTGGCGCCGTCGATGACCATGGGCGAGTCGCCGTTGTAGCCGTTGGCGAGCGTGTCCCCGTTCTCCAGGGCCGCCACCATCGCGAAAGGCTTGAAGGTGGAGCCGGCCTGGGCGACGGCGTCGGTGGAGGAGTTGACCTGGTTGGTCAAGTAGTCCTCACCGCCGTACAGGGCAAGAATCCCGCCGGTGGAGGAGTCAATGGACACCAGTGCCGCACGCAGATTCGGTGACGCCCCCTCAGGCAAATCATTGACGGCGGCGACGGCGGCGTCCTGGTTCTTCTTGTCAATCGTGGTGATGATCTTGTATCCGCCGGTGTCGATCTCCTCGGGCTTCATACCCGCATCGGTCTCCAGTTCGGCGCGCACCATCTGCAGCAGGTAGCCGGTGGGGCCACCGTAGGTCTCCTGCGTCTGCGTGGCCACGGTCTCAGGCAGTTCGGCCGAATCGTACTGCTCCTGGGTGATGTAGCCGTCCTCAAGCATGTGGTCCAGCCCGCGCTGCCAGCGCTCGGCGGCCTTATCCGGGTCCAGTGCGGGGTCCCAGTTACTCGGGGAGGGCAGGATACCGGCCAGCATTGCGGACTCCGACACCGTCAATTCGGAGGCGGGATGCCCGAAGAAGGCCTCAGATGCCGCCTCAATTCCGTAGGCGCCCCGGCCGAAGTAAACCGTGTTGAGGTAGGAGCCGAGGATCTCCGCCTTGCTCATCTCCCGGTCGATCTTGATGGCCATGATCGCCTGTTTGAACTTGCCGACATATGAACTGGTGGTGTCTACGTAGTAGTTCTTGATGTACTGCTGCGTCAGGGTGGAGGCGCCCTGGAGAGCGCCACCGCGCATGTTATTGATGAAGGCGCGGATAATGCCCTTGGGGTCGATGCCGGCGTTGGAGTAGAAGCTGCGGTCCTCGGAGGCCACTACGGCATTGCCCACATAGTCGGGCAGCTCGCTGGTGTCGATGATGGTGCGGTCCACCTCCGCGAACTCCCCCATAACCGTGGTGCCGTCCGCGTAGTAGACGGTGGTGGTCTGCGCCTGGGCGAACTCTCTGGGCTCGGGGATCCTGATCATGGCGTAGGCGACGGCGAAGCCCGCCACCGCCATCACAACCAGGAGCAGGAAGCTGCCCAGCATGAATCGCCAGCTCGGCAGCCAGCGGTGGATCGGCCCCTTGCCGGCACGCGGATAGTTGAGGCGTCGGCGCCGGCCGGGTGCAGAACCGTCCACCGCCCTGTCCCCGCGGCCCGCGGGACGCTTATTGCCGCGTCCCTTGGGGCTCTTGTCCTTACGCGCCTTGGTCACATGCCCGGCGCTGGCCGCCTGGGCGAGCTTCCGGCCCGTGGGCCGGGCGCCACCCTGATTCGCGGAGTCTTGCATGCGCTCCTCTTCCTGTCCGCAGCTTCATCCAGGTTCATCACATCACGCCGAGGCGGCCTGGGGCCACCATTTTCGCCTGTCAGATGCGTCTACTCCACCCCCGCTGCAGTCTCCTCGGCTCCTACCCGCCCTCGGCCGACCACCGCGGATCGGCAGCAACACGCACCTGAGCACACGGAACACCAAGACTCGCGCCTTGGTGTTCGCAACCGCTGAGACTTTGGTGGGATGGCGCTGAATCCGCGCTTGCGGCGAACGCTTCTCGACGCCGAACACCGTCACTGGTGGGATGAGCGGGTGAGTGCACCATCAACCACCCCGCCGATCACGGCAACACCGGCCGCACCCTGGTCCCTGCCGGGGCCGGAGGTCGCCGCCACCCTGGGCACCGACACCACCGCCGGTCTGAGCGCCGCCGAGGCCGCGGCCCGGCTGGCCTCCGACGGCCCCAACGAGCTGCCCAGCAAGCCGCCGGTGCCGGCCTGGCGCCGTTTCCTCGCCCAGTTCGCCGACCCGCTGGTCTACCTGCTGATCATCGCCATCGTCATCTCGGCGGTGGCCTGGGTGCTGGAGGGCGCCCACGGCGTGCCCGTCGACTCCCTGGTGATCCTCGCGGTGATCACCCTCAACGCCGTCCTCGGCTTCGTGCAGGAGAACAAGGCCGCCGACGCCGTCGCCGCCCTTTCCGCCATGACACAGGCCTCCTCCACGGTGCTGCGGGACGGGACACGCATGGTGGTGCCCTCGGCGCAGCTGGTGGTCGGGGACGTGCTGATCCTGGGCGAGGGCGACCAGGTGGGCGCCGATGCCCGCCTACTGTCCGCCGCCTCCCTGCGCGTGATCGAAGCCTCCCTCACCGGTGAGGCCGACGCCGTTTCCAAGAGTGCCGAGGCCGTGGCCGCGGATGCCGACCTGGCCGACCGCACCGGCATGGTCTTCCGCGGCACCTCCGTGGCCCAGGGATCGGGCCAGGCCGTGGTCACAGCCACCGGCGGCGCCACCGAAATGGGCGCGATCGCCCGCATGCTCGACGCCGTCGAGGACGAGGACACGCCCCTGGAGCAGGAGATCACCCGCGTGTCCAAGATGCTGGGCGGGATCGTGGTGGTCATCGCCGTGGTCGTGGTGGCCACCCTGCTGGCGCTCACGCCCGAGCGGACCGCGCAGTCCTTCATCGACGCCCTGCTGCTCGGGGTGTCGCTGGCGGTGGCGGCCGTGCCGGAGGGGCTGCCGGCGATCCTGTCGGTGGTGCTGGCGCTGGGGGTGCAGCGGATGGCACTGCACAAGGCAGTAGTCAAGAAGCTCAGCAGCGTGGAGACCCTGGGCTCGGCCTCGGTGATCTGCTCGGACAAGACCGGCACCCTCACCCGCTCGGAGATGACCATCCAGGAGGTGGTCACCGCTTCGGGCACCACCGTGGTCACCGGCATCGGTTATGAGCCGAGCGGTGACGTGGCCCCCGACGCCGACCGCGACGGACGCCCCGACGCCGAGCCACTGGCGGGTGCGCTGCGCGATGAGGTCACCGTGGTCCTTTCCGGCGGGGCCATGGCCTCCGACACCGAGCTGGCTGAGGACGCCGGGGTTTGGAGCGTCGTCGGCGACCCCACCGAGGGCTCCTTCCTGGTGGCCGAGCGCAAACTCGGCACGCAGGGCAGCCGGGAGGGCCGATTCACCCGCGTGGGCATGGTGCCCTTCACCTCCGAGCGCAAGCTCATGAGCGTGCTGTACACCGACGCCAAGCACGCAACCACCATCCTTTTGGCCAAAGGCGCCCCCGATGTGCTCATGGAGCGCTGCACCTCGGTGCGCGTGGGCGAGGACTCCCGTCCTCTGGACGCCGCGGTGCGCGAGGAGTTCGGGGCGCATATCGCCGACATGTCCGGGCGGGCCCTGCGCACCCTCGGGGTTGCCTACCGGACCCTGGATCCGCAAGAGGCCGCCGCTGTCGCCGACTCGGGCGCCGACGGCGTCTTCGACCACCTGGAGCACGGGCTGACGCTGGCCGGTGTGGTCGGCATAATCGACCCGCCCCGACCCGAAGCCGCCGCCGCCGTCACCGAGGCACACCGGGCCGGGGTACGCGTGCTCATGATCACCGGCGACCACCCGGCCACCGCCGGACGCATCGCCGCCGACCTGGGGATCGCCGAGCGCGGCGCCTGCGTGCTCACTGGCCGGGAGCTGTCCGGCATGGATGACGCCGCCCTGGCCGACGCCGTCGGGAAGGTGAACGTGTACGCGCGGGTGGCGCCGGAGCACAAGCTGCGGATCGTCGGGGCCCTGAAGGCGCTGGGCCACACGGTGGCCATGACCGGCGACGGAGTCAACGACGCTCCCGCCCTACGCTCGGCAGATATCGGCGTGGCCATGGGGGTGACCGGCACGCAGGTCACCAAGGAGGCCGCCACCATGGTGCTGGCGGACGACAACTTCGCCACCATCGTGGCGGCCGTGCGGGAGGGTCGCCGGATCTTCGACAACATCAGGAAGTTCCTGCGCTACCTGCTGTCCTCCAATATGGGTGAGGTGCTCACGGTATTCGGCGGGGTGGTGCTGGCGGGCGTGATCGGGCTCACCGGGCACAGCGAATCTGGGGTGGTGCTGCCGCTGGTGGCCACACAGATCCTGTGGATCAACCTGGTCACCGACTCCGGGCCGGCCCTGGCGATGGGTGTGGACCCGAGCGTGGAGGACGTCATGGGGCGCCCGCCACGCCGTCCCGATGAGCGGGTCATTGACGGGGCCATGTGGCGCGGAGTGCTGCTGGTGGGCGCCGTCATGGCGGCCGCGACGCTCGGCACGCTCGACATCTTCCTGCCCGGCGGGCTCATCGAGACCTCCCTGAGCGTGGACGACCTGGCCACCGCCCGTACCGCCGCCTTCACCACGCTGGTGCTGGCGCAGCTGTTCAACACCGTCAACTCCCGCTCGGAGACGGTCTCCGCCTTCCGGCACCTGCTGGTCAACAAGTGGCTGTGGGGCGCGATCGCCCTGGGCGTGGTGTTGCAGATCGCGGTGGTGGAGGTGCCGCTGTTGCAGGCCGCGTTCTCCACGGCGAGCCTGGATCTGGTGCACTGGGCGGTGGCCGTGGCCATGGCCTCACTGGTGCTCTGGGTGGACGAACTGCGCAAGCTCGTGCGCCGAGCGCCCTGGCGAAGGGCACCTGGTCGAACAGGTAGTCGATGACGGCGATCCTCCCGTCATGCACTCTGATGCGTTCAGCGGCCGTCTGCGGCTCCAGGCCGGGAATGTTGGTGCTGTAGCGATACCAGACGACGGCCGTGTCTACGCCGGTCAGGATCGTCGCCTCCTCGATGGAGTCGAGCAGGCGCAGGAATCCCTCCAGGAAGTCCCGGTAACCGGTTTCTCCGTGGTGCTCCCCATTGGGAGCAGTGACAGTTACGTCGTCGGTCATCGCGGCGAGCGCGCCGGCGACATCACCGGTGGTCCAGGCGCGGAAATAGCCCTCAACGAGCGCCCTGATGTCTGTGGTCGCCCGGCCCTCGGCCGTAGTCGGCGTCATCACGTTCACCCCTAACGTGGTTCTTCGTGTTTGTGGGTGTGGTGGTGGCGACTGGTGTGTCCACCGGTGCGGGGTCAGTGCGTGGGTCTGGGTCCGGCCTGGATTCGGGCTGAGCCGGTACGCGGGGCTGCTGCGGGTCTCCGGCGGTCTAGGAGGATGTCGGGCGGCGGGGGCCGGGCGTCTCAGCTGCCGCCCGGGCCGCGAGGCGAGGTCGGCAGCGTCCTCGCGCCCGCGGCCCGGGCCGTCTACTACTCCGGTTCGTGCTGTAGTACTCCGGTTCGACCTTCGCTGAAGGGCCTTGGAGCCTTCAGCGAAGGTCGAACCGGAGCAGTAAACACCGAAGGGGCGTACCCAACACGCCCTACGGCCGCCCCATGGCGCCTCCACCCAGCACCCCGGCCCCCCGCCTGAGCACCCCCAGCACACGCCACGAAGACCCGAACCGAACCACCACACCCACAAACACAAAGAGCCCCTAACGTCTCGTGTACCGCACATCGGAAGACATGCAGTGAGACCGGCGGGTCTCACGGGTACACCTTCGCCTCGCATCCATGACGCCTGCCGTCAGGACTCCGTTGTCTTCTCCGTCTCATCCCGGTCCTCATGATCGGTCTGTAGTCGTAGGGCCAGGTCGCGCATGCGCGCACGCAGTTCGCGCGGCTCGAGCACGCGCACGTCCCCTGCCAGGCGTGGCAGGACCTCCAGGGCGTGGGAGATGTCGGCGAATACCACTCGCACCCGCACCGGTGCGCAGTCGTCTGCCGCGACCACAAGAGTCCCACCGCCGACGGCGATATCCGTCTGCTCCCCGCCGCCCTCGACCACCTCCACCTTCACCAGGCCGCGCAACCGTCCCAGGGCGGCGGGCCGCACCTCCAGGAGGGCGGGCAGGGGATGGAAGCGGGAGCGGAAGCGCTCGCGGGCGGCATGCCACTCGGCGAGCAGGTCGAACCGGGCATCCACGGGTTCTGCACCTTCTGCGGCACTCCCGAAGCCGGTCGGGTCACCGCGCCCCTCCTGCGATCCCGCCGACGTCGACGGCGGCTCCACGCCGTCGGCCCCGCACGTCTCCAACTCGTCAATGCGGTCCAAGCGGAAGAACCGCGTCCGGTGCCGGTCGCGTCCCACCAGATACCAGTCGGAGCCCGCACACAGCAGGCCCAGGGCCGGGGTGTACACCTCACCCGTCCTGCCCGACTCGCCCGCCGTGTAGTGGAAGTGGACACGGCATCCGCCCTCCACCGCCGCCAGGACCTCCTTCAACCAGGACCGCCCGCCGATGCCGGGCAACCACCCCTCGGGGTCAATGACCACCCGGGATCCGAGCCGTAGCACATCGCCCGAGCCCTCGTACGAACCTCGCCCGGCCGCGGAGGCGGCGACCTTGTCCAGCGCCCGGCCGACGGCGTCGTCAAGGCCCAGGGCGCCGGCGCCCGCGAACGAGACGACCGTGGCCAGCGCCCGGGCCTCATCCTCATCCAGCCCCAGCAGATCCGGGCGCCAGTGCGGCAGCAGGCGCACCCCGCCGCCGCGCCCCTGCTGCGTGTAGACCGGAACCCCCGCGGCGGACAAGGCCTCGACGTCGCGCAGGACGGTGCGGACGGAGACGTCGAGGCGCTCGGCCAGCTGGGTGGCCGGCGTCGGAGTTGTGCGCCCGCTCAGCATCCAGATCATGCGCAGCAGGCGATCCGCACGCATCTGCCCTCCCCATCCATGACAGAAGATGTCTGGTTTTTCTTCTCAGACTTGAGCCTAGCCGGTGACGGCGGGCATCGCCCGCGGTCCCGGCCGCCGAATACCGTCACACGAGGAGACTGCGATGAAAGCCGACCTCAGCGCCTATATCAGCTTCGCCGGACGGGCGCGCCAGGCACTCACCTACTACCGAGACGCCCTGGGCGGAGAACTGGACATTGAGACCTTCGCCGCCTGGGAGGTTCCCGCCGCTCCGGGCCACGAGCAGGACGTTTTGTACGGCGTGCTGCGCACATCGGACGGCTTCGTGCTGCGGGCGACCGACCGGCCACTGTCGGACGAGCCGGTGCGGACGGGTACCGCCGTGGCACTATGCCTGAACGGGGAGGAGCGCGAGCTCCTGGTCAACTGTTGGGATGGTCTGGCGCGCCAAGCGGAGATCGTCGAGCCCCTGGAGGAGACTCCCTGGGGTGACCTCAACGGGGTGCTCGTCGACCCCTTCGGCCTGCGCTGGATCTTCAATATCGGCGCCTCGGACTAAATGAGGGGCTTCGGCGCGGCGTCCGCGGCCGCACAGCGCTCAGGCGACGGTCTTGATTCCCGCGGAGTCGAGCAGATCCCGCACGGTCATCGCCAGGGGCCGGGGCAAGAAGCCGAGTTCCTCGCGGGCCCGCCGACTGGACACGGTCGGGTTGTCTGTCAGGGAACCGAGCGCTGCCGGAGTAAACAGGTCGGTGCCCAACCACCGCCCCAGCCGCTCGCCGAGTGGTGCCAGCGGCCGCGCCCATTCCAGCGGGATCGCCGCCCGCAGCGGTCGTCGTCCCGCCAGGATCGCACCGAGCGACATCACAGTCACCAGCTGCGCCCGCGTACCGCCCAGCAGATAAGAACTGCCCGATCTACCCCAGTCCAGGGCGACGGCGATTCCTGCGGCAACGTCCCGCACATCCACCCAGTCGAAACCTCCGGCCAGGACCGGGCGGCGGACTCCCCGGGCGGCGGCGAGAATGAGGCCGTTGAGCCGAGTCTCCTTATGGTCGACGGGGCCAATGATACCGGTGGGTAGACATGTCACCACGTCCAGGCCGAGGGCCGCCTCGGCCGCCACGGCCTGCTGCCCAACCGCCTTGGAGCGGTCGTAGAGCGGGCGGTCCACACCTGCCGGCCGCGTCGCCTCGGTCACGGTTCCATCAGCAGAGCAGTCCAGGGCGTGAACGGACGAGCAGTGCACCATGCGGATGCCGCGGCGGCGCGCCTCGGCCGCCACCAGCGCCGGACCGCGGGTGTTCAGGCTCCAGGCTTCGCAATCACGTCTCCACAGGGTGATATGGGCGGCGAGGTGGATCACGGCATCGCAGTCCGCCATGGCATCATGCAACTCTGCCTGATCCAGGACCGAGCCGGTAACCCATTCGACCTCCGCCGGGAGGGCGGCGCGGGGGGACGGTTGGTGCGGACCCATGGCCCGCACCTCCCAGTCCGCCGCAACCAGCCGCGGGAGCAGGTTCAACCCGAGGTAGCCACCACCGCCGGTGACGAGGACGCGTTTCACCGTCTAATTGTCTCCCAAAGATCACGCGAAGGCCACACTCGATCAGCGATTCATGGCCTCACAGGTGCGAGCGCTCGCCCAGCCCGCAGCGACGACACATTGAATGTGACTTCTGCCACATCGGCGGGCCGCTTCGGACCTGCTCCGGCCCCACCGGTTCAGGGGGCTGGTGAGTGTGGGGCGTTGGTTCAGGCTAGTGCGGTTGTCGTATCGGATGTGGTTGTTGGCGCCGGCGCACGGCGCGGGCCTGCCCGTGGTCGGGATGAGGCCTTACGGTCAAAAGTGTCCAGACTCCGGATACTTTCCCCTACCCGTCAGCCCAGCCGACCGAACTCGATGGTCATATCGACCGAACTCGGTGGTGGGGCGGCGGCACTCCCGGGGAGCGCTGTGCCCCACCCCACCTAACCGCATCATGGCCCCCATCAGTCAACTCGGGTGGTGGTTGCGCGCACCACGAGTTCGGTCGGCAGCACCCTGTGCGCCGGCACGCCCGCCTCTTCCCTCAGGGCTGACAGCAGCAGCTCGGCGCCGGTGCGCCCCTGCGCGAGGACAGGCTGACGGATGCTAGTCAAGCCAAACAGCTCAGACATCTTGTAGTCGTCAAAACCCACCACAGACAGATCCTCCGGCACCCGGATACCCATGGACCGTGCCGTGTGAATTGCCCCGATCGCCATCTCGTCGCTCATTACGAATACCGCAGTCGGCGGCTGTGCCAGGCTCAGCAGGCGTGCCACCGCGAGGCACCCGCCCTGGACGGTGTAATCGGCCTCGACGATCAGCGCGGGATCGGGAACGATGCCGGCATGCGTCAGCGCGTCCCGGTATCCCTGGTGACGCAGCCGAGAGGACTTGAAGCCCATCGGATGGTCGAGCTCCCCGCTGATCAGGCCGATGCGGCGGTGACCCAGGTTGAGCAGGTGACGTACCGCAGTCGTCGCCGCGGCGCGATCGTCGATCATTACGGAGCTGACCCGGTCCGTCGCGTCACCCACGGTGGTCAGCGCAATACGGTAGCGGGCGAACTGCTGGATCTCCTCCTGGCTCAATGCCAGGGAGAAGATCAGCACTCCTCCCACCACGTTGCGCAGGGGCATACGCTCAAAGAAGCTGCGGCGTCCGTCAATGTCTGCCAGGTTGTACAGCAGGACATCCCATCCGGCCGCCCGCAGCACCTGTTCCGCGCCGGTTATCGCCTGGCCGAAGAACCATCCCGTCACATATGGCACCAGCAGGCCGACGGCGTTGGTGCGCCCGCTGGCCAGGCGCCGGGCCGAGGTGTTGACGACATAGTCGAGTTCGCGTGCGGCCTCCTTGACACGCCGGCGCGTCGACTCCGATATTTGCGGGCTGTCTCGCAGCGCCCGCGATGCCGTGGAGATTGACACCTTGGCGGCCCGGGCGACATCGGCAATCGTGGTCATCGGTCTCCCCCCTGCCACGCTTCCCTTCTGTGCCGCCCGGGTGTGCTTGGCGGCTGTGAACCGCACGGATCCGGTTCGGGGCAGCGGTCAGCTCTTTACTGACCCCGCCATCATGCCGCGCACAAAGTACTTCTGCAGCAGTAGGAACACGGTGACGGGCACGATGATGGACACGAAGGCCCCCGCCGTCAGCAGGTTCCAGTCATCCCCGTAGGTGCCCGACAGGTCGGCCAGCCGCACCGTCAGCGGCGCAGTCTTCGCGGTTCCACCGGCATAGGTGAGAGACACCAGCAGATCGTTCCACACCCATAGGAACTGGAAGATGAAAAAGGAGGCCATGGCCGGGGTCAGCAGCGGCAGGACGATCCGGGTGAATATCGTTATGTGTCCGGCGCCGTCCACCTTGGCGGCCTCCACGATCTCGCGGGGAATATCCGCCATGTAGTTGTGCAGCAGGAACACGGCCAGGGGCAGGGCGTAGATCGTGTGGGCGATCCACACCGCCACGAAGGGGAAAATCTTGGACACCCCGGAACCGACGAAGATGCGCATCAGGGGCACGAGCGTCATCTGGATGGGGACGATCTGAAGGGCGAAGACGACCGTGAACACCAGGTCGCGTCCGCGCCAGTCGATCATCGAGAAGGCGTAGGCGGCCATAAGGGCGAGCAGCATCGGCGCGAAGGCGCCGATCAGGGTGATCAACACGGAGTTGAAGAAGTAGTTGCTCAGCTGATTGGAGGCCGATCCTCCGAACAGGACATCGGTGTAGTTGTCCAGCGTGAAGCTCGGCCGCGCCAGGAAGGTCCACCAGCCCGAGCTGTTGAGGTCGGACTTGTCCCTGAAGGAGGAGACGAACAGTCCGAAGGTGGGCACGGTCCACAGCAGGGCTATCAGCAGCGACAGCGCCGAGGCGAACTTCGACGTCAGTGCCGCATGGGTGCGGGCCCATATCGACGCCGTGGCGGGGGCGGCGGCGCTCATCCTCGTACCTCCCGGTTGCGGCGGAGCTGATGGACGTTGAAGGCGATGACCGGCGCCACCATCACCAATAGGAGTACGGCGATAGCCGATCCGATTCCGGGTTGTCCGTAGCGGAAGGACTGGTCGTACATGGTGTTGGCAATCACCTGAGTGTCGTACTGGCCGCCGGTCATGGTGCGGACGATGTCGAAGACCTTCAGCGATCCGATGGCGATGGTGGTGAACACCACCACCAGGGTCGGCCGCACCAGGGGGACGGTGATGTTGGTGAGCATGCGCAGCCCGCCCGCTCCGTCCAGGCGGGCGGCCTCGACCACGTCCACCGGCATGGCCTTGATGGCGGCGGACAGCAGCACCATGGCGTAACCGGTCTGCGTCCAGATCATCACCACGATCAGGAAGAGCGTGTTCCAGGGGGAGTCGATGAGGAACTGGCGTGGTTCTTGACCCAGCCAGATAAGGATCTGGTTGAGCAGGCCTATCTGCGGCCGGGAGACATCGCGGTAGGCGTATACGAACTTCCAGATAATGGAAGCGCCCACGAATGAGATCGCCATCGGCATGAACATGAGGGTCTTGGTGAACCGTTCGAAGCGGCTGCCGTCAATGAGCAGGGCGTACAGGAAACCGAAACCGGTGGAGGCCGCGGGCACCACCACCAGCCAGATCAGGGTGTTCAGCAGCGAGCGCACGGCGGCCGGGTCGGTGAAGATCCACTTGTAGTTGTCCAGACCGACAAACCGCGTCTGTGCGCCGTCGTACAAGGACATCAGGGCTGTGCCGCCCATGGGGTAGATGAGCCCGACCGCCAGCAGCACCAGCGCAGGTCCCGCGAATACCAGGGCGATCCAGCGCTCCTTAGTGCGTCGTCGCTCGAGCAGCGCCACCACGAGCACCACCAGGGCGACCACACCCGCGATCGCCACCAGCGCCAGCCCGACTTGCAGGACCTTGTCCTGCCATCCTGCCAACATGATGGTTCCTATCCTCCGGCTCCCGGGCGCCGCGGGCGACGGCGACCATCGCCCGCGGCCGCGCTCAGTCGTTCCAGCTGGACTCGATGTCGGACAGGACCTGTGCGGTGGTGGAGCCGAGCACCCAGTCGGTCATCCCCTTCCAGAAAGTGCCCCCGCCCACGGCGGTGGGCATTAGGTCGGAGGCGTCAAAGCGGAAGACGGCGCCGTCGGACTGGAGCAATTCGATGGCGTTCTCCAGCTGGGGGGTTGGGGCATTGGCGGGGTCGACGCCGATATTGGCCGATACCATCCCCTGGGTGACGATGTCATTGGCCCAGGTGTCCGAGGCCAGATACTGACGCAGGGACTCCACGGCATCGGTTTCGGTGAAGGCGACGGTGAACTCCCCTCCGCCCACGAGCTGCTTGGGGGCGTCGGCGCTGGTTCCCGGCAGGTAGAAGCCCCACACATCGCCGTCCGGGGCGACGGTGATGTCCTCGTCGAAGGTGGCCGAGGCGGTCCTATGGGACATGTAGCAGGACTCCCCGTCGGTGACGGCGGTCAGCGCGTCGATCTGGTTGGTCGATGCGATGGAGGTTGTGTCCCCGAAGCCGGCGTTGACGTAGTCGGTGTTCTTGAGGATCTTTCCGACCTCGTCCAGCGCCGTGGCGATCTGGGGGTCGTCGAAGGGGATCTCGTGGGCGATCCACTGGTCGTACACGTCCTCACCGGCGGTGCGCAGCACCAGGTCCTCCAGCCAGTCCGTTCCCGGCCAGCCTGTGGCGGCACCGGATTCGAAACCGTCGCACCACACGCGCTGGCCGGTGTCGGCGTGGATCTGGGCGGTCAGGTCCAGCAAATCCTCCCAGGTGGCGGGGGCCTGGTAGCCGCCCGCCTCGAACAGGGGCACCGAGTACCACACGTAGGACTTCACTCCGGTGGTCAGCGGCGAGCCGTACAGGGTGCCGTCGACCGTGGCGTAGTCAGCGAAGGACTCCGACCAACCAGCCTCGACACTGGCGGCCACCGTGTCAGAGGCGGGGATGAGGACGCCCTGCTGGGCTAGGCCGCTCACAAGTGCCGGCTGGGGGATGAAGGCGATGTCGGGGGCGTTGCCTCCCTGGATGCGGACCTGGATCTGGGACTCGAAGTCGGTGGAGCCCTCGTAGACGATCTCCGCCCCGGTGCACTGGGAGAAGCCCGCCCAGGAGTTCTCCAGCCGTTCCTGATCCGCGCCGACATACGGGGAGTAGATGCTGATCGTCTCCCCCGACAGGTCTGCCCACTGCTCGTACTTGGTGCAGTCCACATCCGCGTCGGCCGCCTGCCGATCCCCGGAGGAACAGGCGGTTACTCCCGCGGTGGCGAGGACGAGTGCGGTTGCTAACGCCGCTGCGCGACGTAGCCGACGATTTACAGATCGCATATGCCGATCCCTTTCTGGTGGCCGCGGGGGGACGACGGCGCGTGCGCGCCTGGCCGCAGAACGGCCCGAACCCAGCTGCGGTGGCGGGTTGAGATTGATGGGGCTGCTCGACCGGTGAGCGCCGGCCGGTGTGCGCGGAGATCATCAGCGACCTTCGCGAACGCCACGAGCCTACGTCTAACGGAGCGGTTTACGCAAGCGTTTGCACAAGATGAGCGCCCGGGACGTCGTCCATTCGCCAATGCAAATGCCGGTACTTACCCCATACGATCTAGGCGCAAACCACGCCAAGGCACTCACCTTGCCCAATCATGCCCAGCGCTTGCACAATCCTGCCGAAGCTCCCTGCGCGACTGGCACCCAACCCTGTGCAGTGCGCGCGACCGCATCCGTGCCAAGCCCCCTGCGCGACTGGCGCCCCCGACACCTCACCCGAGCAGTTCGACCACCTCGCGGGGGCGGCCGACCAGCGCCCGCACGCACGCCCGGTAGGTGAGGGCTACGCACCACACGAAGCCCACCAGACCGACCCACACGGCCCGCGACCACCCGACGTCCGGCACAACCAGCACCGCCACCCCGCAGCCACACGGAAGAAGATCAAGAACCTCACCAGCAGCACGGCCCGCTGATGGAGAAGCCACCAAGCGGCCAATGCCATGGCAGCCAGTCTCCCAACGCCGAGGTAGGCGCAAGGCGGGTACCCATACGCTGGTGGTGTTGGTGTCGGTGGGGTTACAGTGAGCGCGTATTAATGGGAGCGTGATCTTCGCCGGGCTGGTGGCTGTGGTGCTGTCAGCCGGGGCGCGGTGGTGCGTGGTAAGGAAAGGGAGGCCGGTATGGGTTTGAGTGCGGACGCGGTCGCCGGCGGGGTGGTTGGTGAGGTTCCGGGCTCGCCCGGCGGGGTGCTGGCGGTGGCGGACTCCTGGCGGGCCAGTGCCCGGATGCTGGGCGAGGCCGCCGACTCGGTGGTGTCCTCGCGCCTGGCGACCCCGTCTTGGCAGGGGCTCAGTGCGGAGGCGTTCCGCTCCTCCTCCCGGGGTCTGGAGCGGGACCTGGATGAGTCGATCACCGGCCTGCTGGACGGGGCGCATCATCTGGAGGCCTACGCCCGGGTGCTGGTTGAGGCCCAGGAGGCGTTGGAGCGGCTGCGGGCGCTGGTGGTGTCGGCGCTAATGGAGGCCGTTGACTCGGCGGCGCCGGCGGTGCTGGTGGCGGGCGTGCGTTATGCGGCCGCGGGTGCGGCGGTAGGGATCCGGGCGCGGGTGAGTATCGCCGCCATGCACACCGCGGCCGCCCTAAACGCGGTTGGTGCCGGTTCCGGGGTGGCGTCGGGGACTGGCGCCGGCGGCGCGTACGGGGGTGGCGTGGCTGGTGCGGGTAAGGGCGAGGATGACGGCACTAGAGAGAAGACTGCGTTCAGTGATGAGGACATCCGGCGGTTGCGGCGGCAGGCGGACGGCTCCGCGGACTGGGACCCCGTAGACCAGGAGAGTATTGGCGACTGCTATTTTCTGGCTACTTTGGATGCGTATTCGCTGTCTGAGGAGGGGGAGCAGTTTCTGCGGGATCATGTGCGGTGGAGCGAGGAGGACCAGGCGTTCATCGTCACCCTGTACAACTTCTTCGGATTTCCGGAGGAGATCAAGGTCACCGACTACTACACCAACGGCAACCAGGGTGATGACCTGGGAGGCGGGCGGCGGGGGCCGAACCTGATGAGCGTGTACGAGCGCGCCTACGGCCAATACCTGGGCGACCACAACCTCCCGAACGGGAGGCCAGCCGATGCGATGCGGGCGATCTCCGGGCAGTACGGCAACCCGGTTGACACCAGAGGCACCTCAGGGTTCCTGGGGGCGGTGCGTGAGGATCATAAGTACACCGATGAGGAGTGGGCCCAGATCGAACAGGCCGTGCAGGATGGCAGGCCGGTCGTCGCGGGCACAGGTGGCGATTTCAGTGATGGAAGTACGGCGTCGGATGCGACCGCCAACACCGACGCCGACGTCGCCGACAAGCAGCATCCGGACGCCGCGATCGACGGTCGCGACAGAACCGGCGACTACCGCATCGTCGAAGGCCACGCCTACACGGTGATTGCGATAGACGAGAAGTACGTGACCCTGCGCAACCCCTGGGCGCACAACAACACCGCCGACGGCTCCGACGCCGAAGATGACGGCATTATCCGCATCACCCGGGAGGACTACGAGAAATACTTCAACCGCACCGACATCGGTGGAGAAATCCCCTAACCAAAGTCATGTCGCGTGAGTGCTCACATTATTCGCTCTACGCCGGGGTCGAGGACGATATACACCTTATAGGTCCAACCTCCTAATCGGTAGTCGGGGAGGAGCGGTTCTGGGTTAACGGCGAACAAAGTGACTGTTCCCAGTCCGTCGATGTGGGTGGTTTCTCCCAGTCGTAGTTCAATGGGTTCTTGGACGCCGTCATTGTGACGCCACAGCAGCGTGCCGATCCATTCATGCCTCTCCGAGCGCAATGGTCCTACTTGCAATTGGCCTGCTGCGGTCTGTAGTGGTTCGATACTCACATGAACCTGTGCGTAGGTTCCTCCCTTGGCGACAAGCTCGTCAGGCAGCGGCACCTCCCGCACCGGTGGTCTGGTCCACCACAACCAACCGCTCACGCCTCCCACCACCACCAGCAGGACCGCGAGGAAGCCCCTCAGGACACTGCGCATGACACGTCGTAGTGGCGAGACCACCGAGGCGGCCTCATGCGCCGGACTCGCGGTGCCGCACCCAGCGGCTTCGACTCCTGTGCTCGTTCCGGCACGAACCACGCCGGACCGACCGCTGCTGTCGTCTGCTGCCACTGCCGTCACGCTCCTTGCCCATCACGGGTCACCAGATGATGACGATCCTACGCCGACTCACGAATCGGTGGCAGGTGCATGCGGTGCTGCGAGCTCACCGACGAGGAGAGGAGTGGCTACCGATCGAGATCGAGCGGGCCGCTGCCAACGGCCAGCCCGTAGTCGCAGTCATCGATTGCGCCATCTGACCTCGTCGTGCGCAGTCTCATTGCGCTGCGAGGGTCTGTCAGCCGAGCCCGGGCAGGCCGACCACCTCCCGGGGCCGGTCACTCAGCGCCCGCACGCACGCCCGGTAGGTGAGGGCTACGCACCACACGAAGCCCACCAGCGCCACCTGCACCGGGCGGGACCAGCCGACGTCGGGCAGCACCAGTACAGCCACACCGGCCGCCACGCACTCGGCGGTGTTGAACAGCACGTCATAGATGGAGAAGGCGCGGCCGCGGTAGGCGTCGGCGGTGTCGGCCTGGACGATCGTGTCCACGGCGATCTTGGCACCCTGCACGCCCACGCCGAAGATGAAGATGCCCACAATCATCACGGCCTGCCGGTAGGTGGCCACGACAAGCAGCTGCCCGATGCTGCCGCCGAGCAGGCACATGACGATCCAGGTAGACGGCGCCACTCGCTCATGGGCGATCGGCGTGAGCACCACCGCCAGGCCATGGCCGGCGACCATCGCACCCATCAGGGTGGCGAAGATGGCGAGCCCCGTGTCGGCATCCTCGGGGGCGGCGAGCAGGTTGCGGGCGGTCAGGATCATGGTGATCACCTGCATGCCGTATACGAAGCGGTGTAGCGCCATGGTGGTCAGTGCCAGGCCGGGCGTGCCGCGTCGCACCAGGTAGCGCACCGCGTTTGCCAGGTCACCGGCTGTGGCCGCGAGCGCAACGCCGAGCCCGTCGTCGGCGGGGCGCTCGGGACCCAGCTGTGCGGCGCCAAACCGGCAGACGACGCCGGCTGCTAACACGTAAAGGACCATTGCGGCCAATAGGCTGGCGGTGTCCTGGGCGGTTCCGGCCGGCAGGGCCAGGCGCAGCACGAAGCCGATGACGGCGCCCAGGGCCGTGGCCGCACCGCCCAGGGTGGGCACGATCGAGTTAGCAGTCAGCAGGCGCCGGTGATCGATGATCTGCGGCAGCCCGGCCGACAGCACCGACAGCAGGAAGCGGTTGATGCCCAGCGCCACCAACACGAGCACGTAGATTGCCGGTCCGACACCGGTGGCGCGCAACACCAGCGTGGTGAGCGCAATGACGCCGGCGCGCAACAGGTTGCCGTACAGGAGGGTCTGGCGGCGGCGCCAGCGGTCGATGAACGGCCCGGTGAAGGGGCCGACGATACTGAAAGGCAGCAGCATGACCACCAGCGCCACGGCCACGCCCGCGGCGCTGGTCATGTTCTGCGGCTGAAAGAAGAAGAGGGTCGCCAGACCCGCCTGGACCATGCCGTCGCCGGTCTGGGAGACCAGCCGGACGCCGAGCAGGTTCCGGAAGGCCGGGACGGAGGCTAGGTCCTTGAGGTCGTCGGTCAGGCGCATGGGTCAAGACTTGCGCATGCGGCCTGCGGTGGTGGCGGGTGTCCACTGTGAGATCCGGCGACTCGTGCGGTCCCCGCACTGGCGCGGACGCACCGGTGCCTCCGTGCCCCGGTGCGCGGAGCTCCGACCTCGCCGGCGACCCAAAACCAGTCGGCGAGCCGCGCCCCGGTGCGCGGAGCTCCGACCTGCACCGCCTACTCATGCCGGTTGACAAGCCGCCCCCAGAGGATTAGTCTTCCTGTCATACCTACTAAATAGTAAGTAACTCCCACTGGCGAACACAGCCGTTCGACGAAAGGGCCCGAGCATATGGCACAGCAGCCTGCGACACCCACCGAGGAAGACACCTCGGTCCCCTCCAACCTCGCACCCGACACCGGCCTGCCGCTCCAGCGAAGCGCCATGGTGCGCTTCGGCGCTGGATTCCTCCTGATCTCCATCCTGTGGGCCGTGGGATTGAGCATCATCGCCTCAGTGCTCCTTCCCCAGCGCCTGAAGGACCTGGGAGTCGACAACCCCGACGCGCTTCTCGGCACCATTAACGCGATCACGGCCGTCGTCTCACTGGTTTCCAATCTGGTCTTCGGCAACTTCTCCGACCGCACCCGTTCACGTCTGGGCCGCCGCACCCCCTGGGTGGTCTGGGGAGGCATCATCGGCGGAGTCACGCTCTTCGGCGTCGGCGTCATCGGCAATACGAAACTGCTCACACTCGACTACTGCCTGTGCATGGTCGGCCTGAACATGATGCTCGCCCCGGCGGTGGCAGTGCTGTCCGACCGCGTGCCGGAGACGATTCGAGGCACCATGTCCACCTTCTGGGGTGTGGGCGCAGCGATGGGCTATCCGCTCGGCGCGATCATCGGCGCCTCCTTCATCACCGAAGGCTCGGCCGCAACCTCGGGCTTCGTGGTCGGCGGCGTCCTCATGGGCATCTCCGGCATCGTCGCCGTGGCGCTGTGGCCCCGCGAGCGCTCCGCCGCAGACCTGCCGCCGGCGGGCCAGTCTCTGGCCGACCTCGCCCGCTCCTTCATTCCGCCCACCCACGGCGCGAGTGATTTCTACAAGGCCTTCTTCGGTCGCTTCACGATGCTCATCTCCTACCAGATGATCAACGCCTACCAGCTCTACATCATCCAGGACTATTTGGATCTGTCCGCCGGCCAGGTAGCCTCCACCGTCGCACTCACCAACACGATCATCCTGGTGGCGAGCTTGGCGGGCGGTTTCCTCGGAGGACCGCTGTCCGACCTGCTGCACCGCCGCAAGGTGCCGGTGGTCATGGCCTCCCTGTGCTTCGCCCTGGGCGTGGCCATGCCGTGGATCATGCCTACGACGACGGGCATGTACCTGTTCGCCCTGATCGCCGGCTTCGGCTATGCCGTATACGGTTCCGTGGACCAGGCGCTGAATGTGGACGTGCTGCCCAACCCCGAAACCGCGGGCAAGGATCTGGGCATCCTCAACATGTCCACCACCTTCGGACAGATGTGCGGCCCGATCATCACCTCCTTCGTGGTCACCCGCACCGGCAGCTACTCGTTGGTCTTCCCGATCTCCATCGCCTGCGCCGTCATCGGCTGCTTCTCCATCCTGGCCATCCGCAAGGTGCGCTGAACGCCTCTTCGCCCGCGGCCGGTCGGTGCTTTGATTGCGCCGACCGGCCTTAGGATCGGGCCATGCCGTCGTCCGCCCCGAGTCGTCACCGCCTGTCCGCCGCCGAGCGGCGCGAGCAGATCGTGGAGATCGCCACCGAGCTGGTGGCCAAGCACGGGTTCAACGGATTGTCACTGCAGGAGGTGGCCGACGCCGTCGGCATCACCCAAGCGGGACTACTGCACTACATCGGCACCAAGAACGGCCTGCTGGAGCTGCTGCTAGACGATCGCTACGACCGCCAGGGCACGCCTCAGGACTTCATCGACTCCGGCGACCCGGCCGCAACCCATCCCGATGGCATCAGCCTGCCGGCCTATTTCCGTTACCTGGTGGCCTTCAACGAGGCCCGGCCGGAGCTGATGGAGCTGTATATGACGCTGGGCGTGGAGGCCACCGACCCGCGCCACCCCGCCTATGAGCGCTTCATCAACCGGCCCGACCAGGTGTGGGACTACTACTCGACCTTCACCTGGCGTCTGCCGCCCGAGATCGTCGCGGCGGGCGGCTGGAAGACTATGCGGCCGCTGGTGGAAATGGCGATCGAGGCCATGGACGGCGCACAGATCCGCTTCTTCCGCCGTCCGCCCATCTTGCTGACCGAGGAGTGGGCGCGCTGGGAGACGGTGCTGTTCCCCTCCCCGGTCTGGGACGACTACCGTTAGCCGGCCACTTTGCGTTTTACGACCTTGGGGTACATTCCACGACCCCGGGGGGTCGTAAAACGCACCCCGGGGTCGTAAAACGTCACCAAGGTCGTGGAATGCGCACGGCTCAGGCCAGCGGCTTGGGGGCCACCTCCACGTGCTCGGCAGGCACCACCACGGTCACCAGGGAGTCGGCCGGGGCGGTGAAGGACACGTTCTTACCGCCCACGCCCACCACGAACTCCTGCGGGGTGGTCATGTCGTTCTGGGCGGCCACCACCACCGAGCCGTCGGGGTTGTGGAAGGCCAGCAGGTTCTCATACCCGGTGTAGGACAGCGTAGGTACGAAGCGGGCGCCCGGCTGCACGAAGCCGGACAGGTGCCGCAGCACGTAGTACTCGTAGGTGAAGCGGCTCTCGCCGGTTTCAGGGTCGACGGTCACCAGGGAGTTCTGGCTCCACCCCCAGCGGGAGACGCCGCCCTCGTCCAGCGCCAGGTTCCAGTAGTCGTAGACGCAGGCGCCGTTGTTGAAGTAGTGGCGCATCATGGTCCAGGCGTAGCGGGCGTAGCGCCAGTCATTCTTGCCGTCGCCGCACTCCTGCTCGGACTGGTAGATCTTCAGCTCCGGGTGGTTGTGGTGGATGAAGGGCACGGCCCGCTTGCCGTCCCACTGGAAGCCGACGCCGTCGATGTGCGGACCCACCTCAGGATCGGCCAGGACCTTCTCCACCATGGTGTCGTCCGGGCGCTCCATGGTGCCAAAGAAGACCCTCACGCCGCGCCGCTCCATCTGCGGGATCAGGTGCTTCAGGAAGGCGATCAGCCCCTCCGGAGTCCAGGTGCAGGCGGGGTAGATCTGGGCGGAGTTGAACTCGTTCTGCGGCATGACCATGGAAATGTCGATGCCGCGCTCGGCGTAGGCGTCGATGAACTTGCCGAAGTAGCGGGCGTAGGCATCCAGCACCTCCTCACTCAGGATCAGCCCGTCGGTGCCCTCCTCGATCTGGTTGTCCGGGGACAGGCCGTTGTCGAAGGCGGTCTGCTCGCTCATGGGGTTGGGTGCGGCGCAGGCGTAGTGTTTGTTGCGCTTGAACCAGGACGGCGGCCCCCAGGGGGAGGCCCACAGGGTCAGGTCGGGCCGGTGGGCCTTGGCGGCCTGGATGTAGGGCACCAGGGTGGCGTCGTCGTGCTCGACGCTGAAGTGCTCCAGGGCGAAGTCGCCGTCGACCTCGTCGTAGGAGTACCAGTCGGTGGCGAAGTCGTTGGCCCCCACCGGCATGCGGCACACGGTGAGGTTGGTGCCGACGCCGGGGGCGAAGACCTGCCGCAACACCTCGCTGCGCTCGGCCTCGGACAGCCGGGACAGCGCCACCCAGCCGAGCTCGTTGAAGCAGACGCCGAAGCCGTCGATCTCCTGGGCGGGCGCGTCCAGGCGCAGGAAGGCGCCGGGGAAGGTCTGCATCTCCTCAATGGTGACGGGCGTATCCGGGGTGAACCAGGGGTCGGCCTCGGTGGTGGCGTAGAACTGGAAGCCGTCGGCGGCGGGGGTGTTGGCGGGACTGGTGGCGGTCATGAGTGTTCCTTCTCGGTGTGGTGGAGTTTGTTTGCTTCGTTGCAGTTGGTTGAACGGTTTGCCGACGTCGGCGGCCTGCTCAGGCCTCGACGGCGAGGACGCCCCAGGCGGGGACGGTGACAGCGGCGCCGGCCTCCAGGCGAGTGCCCGGAGCGGCGACGGTTCCCAGGACGTCCTCACCACCCTGCGGCAGGGCGATCTCGACGGCGTCGCGGGAGTAGTTCAGGAAGTAGCTCAACTTCCGGCCGCGGCCGTTGATGCCGCGGCGCACGGTGACAGTGCCGGCCAGGTCCTGCGCCCAGTCGGTCACGCCCGCCCGCTTGGCCACCAGCCGCAGCACGGCGCGGGTCAGCGCCGGGGCGGTCATGGTGGCCAGATGGGTGATCGAACCGGAGCCGACGGCGCGGGTAGCCACCGCTGGCCCGGACCAGGCGTGGTGGTCGTAGGTGGCCAGCACCTCCACCTCGGCGTCCCCCTGGAGGGAGGCGGCGTCGACGGGGGTGAGCAGTTCCATGAAGGTGGCGGCGGCCAGCTCTGTCGGGACTGCCGGACCTGTCGGGTCGGCGACGCCGTCGTCCAGGGCCGCGGCGAGCGCACCCACCGGGCGCAGGGCGACGCCGTCGGGGCGGGTGAACTGGTCGGTGCCCAGCCCGAGCAGGGCGGAAAGTCCGTGGGGCTGGCGGTCGGTGAAGACCTGCAGGTTCTCGTCGGCGACTCCGGTGCGGAAGGTGGTGACCAGGTGGCCGCCGCCGGCAACATAGGCGCGTAGGGCGTCGGTGGTGGCCTGCGCGGTGACGTACAGGGCGGGGACGATCAGCATTTCGTAGCGGGACAGGCGGTCGGCGGAGGTGTCGGCGGGGACGACGTCGACCTCCAGGTTCAGATCGAACAGGGCGTCGTAGACCCAGCGGAAGACGTCGTTGTAGTTGGCGCCGCCGCCGGCGTACTGGCGGGGGAAACCGGCCTCGAAGCTGAACCACTCCAGGGCGGTGTAGGCCTCGTTGGAGACCATGATGGCCACCCGGTTGTACTTGCGCAGGCCGGTGAGCGAGTCGGCGTGGGCGGCCAGTTCGCGGCCGATCGTGACCGCCTCCCGGTAGGTGGGGTTGGGCGTGTAGTCCTGGCTGAGCAGGCCCTTCCAGTAGGTCTCGAAGGAGTTGTGGATCGAGCCCCAGTGCCAGTACATGACGCCGCAGGCGCCGGAGGCCAGGTGGGAGTACGCCTGCAGGCGCAGCTGGCCGGGGAAGGGCAGCCAGCCCATCTGCCCCTGTGCCTGCGTCTCGATGACCAGGTAGGGGTCGCCGTCCTTCAGGGAGCGGGAGATGTCGCCGCCGAAGCCGATCTCCCTGCCGGTGAGTTGATCCTCGCCGGGGTGGTAGATGTCGACGCCGGCCAGGGTGACGGCGTCGGCGGCCCGGAAGTGGTCGACGGCGGGCTGGATACCGAAGGAGTAGCCGCGCCACTCGTAGTCGAAGTTGTGGGTGACGAACTGGTCCTCGCGGCGGTACTCGTCGACGATGGCGCGCTGCCAGGCGAGGAAGTCGGTGACCAGATCGCGGCGGAAGGCGTCGAAGGCGGCCGCCAGGGAGCCGTTGATGGTGCCGGTGACGTCGGGGAAGTCCTCCCAGGCGCCCACCCGGTTGGACCAGTAGTTCAGGCCGAACGCTGAGTTCATAGCGTTAAGGCCCTCCTGCCCGTCGCCGAAGCGGGCCTTGAGATGGTCGACGAAGGCGCGCTGGATGTCGGGGTTGGCGGCGTCGTAGTACTTGGTCTCGTTGTCCAGTTGGAAGCCGACCACATGCGCTCGCGGCGCGGTGTGCTCGGCCAGGGCGCGGATGGCCGCCTCGGCGTAGCGGCGGTAGGCGGGGGCGAGGATGTCCATGTTCTGGCGCGGCCCGTACTTGTTGGGGCCGGCGGCGGTGACGCCTAGGATCTCGGGGTGGCGGGCGGCCAGCCAGGTGGGGATGGCGGCGGTGGGGGTGCCGATGATGACATCCAGGCCGTGGCGCTGCGCGGCGTCGAGGGCGCGGTCGACGTGGGTGAAGTCGAAGACGCCGGGGGCGGGGTTCCAGGTTCCCCAGGTGAACTCGGCGATGCGGATCGTGGTGAAGCCTGCCTCCACCATCATCTGCATGTCGCGCTCAAGCCGGTCGGGGCCCGCGGCGGCGGGGGTGTACTCGTCGTAGTAGGCGGCTCCGAAGATGAGCCGGCCCGAGTGCTGCGTCATTGTGCCCTCCTGTGCGGCTCCCTCGCCGCTTATCTAGTGGTTACTAGATAGTAGATCAGATGGACGCGGAAGGGAAGGGCATCGCAAGCCGGAGTTCTCCGGCCATGCCCGAGGAGCCGCCCACAGCCCACCGGACCGCCTCCACGGCCCACCGGACCGCCCTCGAAGCCCACCATGCCGCCCTCACGGCCCACCGGACCACCTCCACAGACTCTCGGCCGCACCCAAGGACAACACTCCGGGCCGGTGGCAGTCACGCCTGAGCGCAACCACACCACCGGCCCGGAGGCCTTTCATTTCATTGATCTATAGCAGTATTCAGGGGCTCGGGATCACGGACCACGCATCTTCCCCCTCATCATCAACCACCGGAGTAATCCACGTCACTGATCTTGTCGTCGTGGTTCAACCTGGCGGTCTCGGAAGTAGAAACCCGCCACCGTCGCGATCATGGTCAAGATCGGAGCAGTGAAGGTTACCCAGTCCTGCAGTGACCGCCCGAAGAACAGCCAACCCACTGCGCCGACCACCACGATGACGATCAGCGTCCCACCCAGCACATATGCCAGCCAACTGCGCATACCTTCGCGCCGGAACTCTATGTAGGTCTCCTTATCAATGTTGCCCTCCAAGCGTCCCCCGGCAGGGACCGTGTCAGCCTCATCGATTGGACTCACCTCACCGCCGATGTCCTCTACAGGCTCACCGGCCTCCGCCGCATCCGGTACGCCGGACCCTGGTACGGGAGGCCGTTCGCGCGGTGGAGGTGTTAGTCGTTCAATTCGTATGCCCTCATAAAGACCTCCTTCCGCATGAACGGTTGCCGTCTCATCGATGGCTCCATCCTGGTCGTCCTCGGACCCCATTGATGCGGTCATTCGTCCATCCCCCTCCCGGAGTAGCGCTCCCGCGAAGCGATGTGAGCCTACTGACCCACCGTGACGCATACTACAACGATGTGATTTATCTGTCCACACCCTGTACGCTCACGACACCATCAGCGACCCCCAATGATCCACACAGAAGGCATATCCCATGTGGACATCACCCCCTTCAGGATGTACTATCGTGAACGAAGTGAAGTGCCATGCTGCACGTCCTGCGGCATGCAAAAGGGAGAGCACCATCGTGGCTACAACGCGACTGAGCGTGAACATCACCGACGAGACCGCACAAGCACTCAGGACCCTGGCGAAGGAGAAGGGGACCACGGTCACCGACATCGTTCGCCAGGCCACCGGCCTGCTGAAGTTCATTGACGCCGAACTGAAGGACCCCGAGCAGGTCCTTCAGATCAAGAACATCCGCACGAATGAGGTGTCTCGCATCAAGTTGATCTGATCAAGGCATTGGTAGGGACGCAGCCAATCGCACGGTGTCGCACCGGTGGCTGCGCAAGGGCCTGGTGGCTGCGCAAGGGCACGGTTCCGGGCGCCAGGGGCGCCAGTTGCCGCCCTCAGGCAGCCGGTTCGAGGGCCCGGGCGGACAGGACGCCGTCAATGGCGCGCAGCTGCTCGAGCACGTCCTTGCCGAGCTCACCCTCGACGTCCACCAGCGTGACGGCGAGGTCACCGCGGGAGCGGTTGAGCAGGTTGGCGATGTTCTGGCCCCGCTCCGCCACCAGGGTAGAGACCTGGCCAACCATATTGGGCACATTTTGGTTGACGATCACCAGGCGGCGAGTGCCGGGCTCGCGCGGCAGCACCGCCTCGGGGAAGTTGACCGAGTTGTGGACCTGGCCGTCCTCAAGGAAGCCGCGCAGCTCGTCCACGGCCATGACGGCGCAGTTGCGCTCGGCCTCCTTAGTGGAGGCGCCCAGGTGCGGCAGCGAGATGCACTTGGGGTGCTTATGCACGGCGGTGGAGGGGAAGTCGCATACGTAACCACCCAGGGTGTCCTCGTCCAGGGCGGCGACGACGGCGGCCTCATCCACGATCTCGGCGCGGGCAAAGTTCAGCAGCACCGCCGTCTCCTTCATCAGAGCGATGCGCTGGGTGGAGACCAGGCCGCGGGTGGACTCGATCAGCGGCACGTGCACCGTGAGGATGTCGGCGCGGCGGAACACCTCCTCCATGGATTCGGCGCGCTCCACCTCGGCGCTCAGGTGCCAGGCGTGCTCCACGCTGATGCCCGGGTCGAAGCCGACCACGTTCAGTCCCAGCCCAAGCGCGGCGTTGGCCACCTGCACACCGACGGCACCCAGGCCGATCACGCCCAGGGTGCGGCCGGGCAGCTCGAAGCCGACGAACTGCTTCTTGCCGGCCTCGACGGCGCGGGCGATCTCGGCGTCGTCGCCGGTGAGCTCGTGGGCGAAGCGGGCGGCGGGGATGAGGTTGCGGGAGGCGATGAACAGGCCCGCCAGTACCAGCTCCTTAACGGCGTTGGCGTTGGCGCCGGGGGTGTTGAACACCGGGATGCCGCGCTCGGTCATGGCGGCGACGGGGATGTTGTTGGTGCCGGCGCCGGCGCGGGCGATCGCCATCACCGAGTCGGGGATCGGCACGTCGTGCAGCTTGGCCGAGCGCACCAGCAGGGCGTGGGGATTGGTGACATTGCCGCCGACGTCATAGCGGTCGTCGGGGAAGCGGGCGAGGCCGGCGCCGGAGATGGCGTTGAGGGTCTGGATGCGGAACTGCTTGGTCATGGCTGTGCCTTCTCCTGGGTTCTGCTGAGCTTCCGGGCGGGACCTTCAGGCGCGGGTGCGCTCGAACTCGGTCATGTAGTCGATCAGGGCGGTGATGCCGTCGGCGGGCATGGCGTTGTAGATGGAGGCGCGCATGCCGCCAACGCTGCGGTGGCCCTTGAGGTTGGTCAGGCCGGCGGCGTCGGCGCCGGTGAGGAACTCGGCGTCGAGGGCGGGGTCGGCCAAGGTGAAGGGGATGTTCATCCAGGAGCGGGAGCGGGCCTGAACGGGGTTGTTGTAGAAGTCCGAGGCGTCGATGGCGGCGTACAGGCGCTCGGCCTTGGCACGGTTGCGCTCACCCATCGCCGCCAGGCCGCCGGTGGACTCGATCCAGTGCAGGATCAGCCCGAGCAGGTAGATGGAGAAGGTGGGCGGGGTGTTGAGCATGGAATCGGCCTCCGCCATCACCTTCCAGTCCCAGATGGCGGGCACGTCCTCGCGGGCGCGGCCGAGCAGGTCCTCGCGGACGACGACGATCGCCAGGCCGGCGGGCCCGAGGTTCTTCTGGGCGCCGCCGTAGATGACGCCGAAGCGCTCGACGTCGAGAGGGCGGGAGAGGTAGGTGGAGGAGAAGTCGGCCACCAGGGGGACGTCACCGGCGTCGGGAATGTAGGGGAACTCGACGCCGCCGATGGTCTCGTTGGGCGTGTAGTGCAGGTAGGCGGCGTCGGCGGGGACCGTGAAGGAGCCGGGCTCGGGGGTGGTGGTGTAGGCGGAGGCAGACTCGTCGGCGACGACGCGCACGTCCACGCCCTGGCGGCCGGCCTCCTTGATGGCCTTCTTTGACCACTGGCCGGTGTTGAGGTAGGCGGCAGTGGCGCCGCGGGCGGCCAGGTTCATGGGGATGGCGGAGAACTGGCCGGTGGCACCGCCGGCAAGGAACAGGATGCGGTAGCCCTCCGGGACGCCGGCGACGCGGCGGAAGGCGGCCTCGGCGTCGGCGGCGCAGGCGACGAAGTCCTTCTCGCGGTGGGAGACCTCCAGCACGCTCATGCCAGAGCCTTGCCAGTCGGTGAGCTCGGCGGCCGCCTGCTCGAGCACGGGCAGGGGCAGTTGTGCGGGGCCCGCGGAGAAGTTGTACACGCGCATGGCTCCACGATAGCCGGGGCGTGGGCCGCGGCCGTAAAGCATCTCATGGGGCGGGGGCTGAGGCTGGCTGTGAGACCGGCGACGACAGCGGGGGTGCAAGAGGCGACACCGGCTGCGTGAGGGGGCGCCGGCGACGGCCGTGACGGTGGTGGCCATGAGCGACCGACGGCGCGGTGGCGGGCTCGGCACCGGCGTCAGCGGGCAGCGGCGACTGCATCCGTCGGCAATGAGCAGGAGCGACCAAGGCTGCAGCGCCTGCGGGTACCAACGACTGCGATGGCGGACCCGAGCACCGCACGCCGCCCATTCTCGGCCAGCACGTCCCAACCCGTCCTCGGCCGACACACCACCGCCCGGCCCAGCCCGGCCCCGAAGCCGTCTACTACGCCGGTTCGGTCTCTACTACGCCACTTAGACCTTTGCTGAAGGCCTCCGAACCCTTCAACCAACACCTAACCGGCGTACCCAACGCCCAAGTGGCGTAGTAAAGGGGCTCTTCGCGTTTAGGGGTGTAGTAGCTGTTGTCTGAAGCCTCCGGCGTGGATGAGGCTGCGGATGGTGTAGTTGGTCAGATTCCTGAAGCCCAGGGCGATGCCGCGTAGGTGCTCCAGGCGGCCGTTGACTGCTTCAGTGGGTCCGTTGGATGTGCCGCGGTGGTCGAAGTAGGCGAGTATGTCTTCGCGCCGCTGGGCCAGGGTCTTGCCCAGCGACTTCAGCTCTTCGAGGGCGTCAGGCACGCCGGTGGTGAGGGTCTGCATCACTTTCTCCATCAGGGTCTTGCCCTGGGCGGGGGCCTTGGCGCGGTAGGCGGCCATGATCTTCTGATACACGCCCCACATGATCTCTACCGGAGTGTTGTGGGGGTCGGCGAACAGTTGTTCGAGACGCTCCCAGCCCTTGTCGCTCACCAGGCCCGCCCCGGTGCGCAGCAGCCTGCGGGCCTTGTACAGGGGGTCGTCCTTACGGCCCCGCCGCCCGGTGGTCTCGCGCTGGGTGCGGCGGCGGCACTCATCCAGCTTGTCCCCGGCCAGCGCGACCACGTGGAAGGGGTCCATGACCTCCGTCGCGCCGGGTAGGGCCTCGGCGGCGGCGGTCTTGAAGCCCGCGAACCCATCCATCGAGACCACCTCGATCCGGCTGCGCCAGTCCTCGTCGCGTTCCTGGAGCCATTGCTTGAAGGCCTGCTTGGAGCGGCCTTCGATCATGTCCAGCAGGCGGGAGGGGCCGGTACGGTCGCGCACGGGTGTAAGGTCGATGATGACGGTGACGTACTTGTCGCCCTTGCGGGTGTGCCGCCAAACATGCTCATCCACCCCGATGACCTCCACACCCTTCAGACGTCCAGGATCATTGATCAAGCGGTCCTTGGCCCGCTCAAGGACGGCCTCATTGGCGGTGTGCCAGGACACCCCCAGAGCTGCCGCCACACGCGAGATGGACATGAACTCCACCCCCACGGCCCGGATCGCCCACTCCTTGGCCGCCAAGGTCAGCCTCGCCCGCTTGGCGGCCGCACGAGACGCGTCCTGCCTCCACACACGCCCACAGCCCTGGCAGCGCCACCGGCGCAGCCGCACCAGCAAGTGGGTTGGGCGCCAGCCCACCGGAACATGCGCCAGCCGCCTCGCGACGGTCCCCACCGGGGCGCCCTGGGCCCCGCAGACCCGGCAGAACGCATCCTCCTCGCAGACCTGCAGCCGACACTCCACCAGTGCACCGCCGCCATCTATGCGCATGCCGGTGACAGTCAGTCCCAGCGCGTCCAGGCCCAGGAAACTAGCAAAATCAGGGGCAGCAAAGGTAGTCTCGGCCATGTCGAGGTCTCCGTGATCGGTGGTGTTCAGCAACCACCAATCATCGGGGACCTCGACCCCTACCCGCCCCTGCGACACGCGCACCCACGACTACCCCACCACCACACCCTCAAACACGAAGAGCCAGTAAAGGCGCTGATGACGAATGCTGCCCCCTGATTGAGTCGGTGGTCCGCGCTACCGTTACAGGAAACGCAAGCGGGAGAGGCAATCGCAGCGTTGCTAGCGACTCCAGCATCGCTAGCCAAGGTAGCGTTGCTAGCGATGACCGACCAACCTGCATGTCCGCAGATTCAGCCCCGGGAGGTGAGAGCATGGCACGAGCGGATCTACTGTTGGACCTGGTTGAGGCCGAGCGCCGGGGCGACCGCGACCGTTTTCGGATCGTGGTCGAAGGCCTGATCGCCGAGGAACGCGCCAACCAGCATCACCTGCTCGCAGATCGCTTGTCTGAGATCATCACTACGACTGGGCATGGGCTGCCGCGCGATGATCATGCTGCATCGGTACGCGACCTTGTTCATGAGGTGGTGGTGCGACGGCGTCTAGATGACCTGGAACTAGCCCCGATACCTCGCCGCGTTGTGGCTGAGCTCATTGAGGAGCAGCAGCGCGCGGATCTGCTGCGCAGCTACGGGATCGAACCACGCCATCGTCTACTGTTGTCGGGTCCCCCCGGCAACGGCAAGACGAGCGTGGCCGAGGCAATCGCGGCCGAGTTGATGTTGCCCTTCTATGTGATCCGCTACGAAGGCGTGGTCTCCAGTTTCCTCGGGGAGACCGCGGCCCGGCTAGACAGCGCCTTCGAGTTCGTGCGGACACGCCGTTGCGTCCTCTTCTTCGACGAGCTCGACACGATTGCCAAGGAGCGGGCGGATGAGCATGAGACGGGGGAGATCAAGCGCGTCGTCTCCACGCTACTGCTCCAGATCGACCGCCTGCCCCCACATGTCATCCTCGTGGGGGCGACCAACCACAGTGAGCTCCTGGACCGCGCCGCATGGCGGAGGTTCCAGGTGCGTACTGAGCTGAAGGCGCCATCGAGAGTTCAGGCAACCAGGTTCCTGGAGAGGCTCGCCGACCGACTTGGCGGGGACCTCGGCTACACGCCGCGCACCCTGGCTGACAAGCTCGTAGGTGCGAGCTACGCCGAGTTGGAAGAGTTCGCTCTGGATGTCCGACGCCGAACGATCCTAGAGACGCCTGGCGCGGACACACGCAGGATCGTTAAGGAACGGCTTGAACACTGGCAGGGATCAGTTCAATCGTGACCGCGCAGATACGTCCCCTCCTGGCATTCAACCCTCCACACGTGCCTGAAGGCGGCAGGGTCAAGCCAAAGGGTCACCCGCTCCCGAAAGTCGCGGGTCCCGGAGGCAAGCGCCAGGGTGAACGACTGGGCCCCAAGTTCACAGAGCTTGTTGAGGCCTTCGCCGCCCGGCGGGTTGAGGCTGGGGCGGACACGCCAACGGAGGTGGATCCCTCGCTGGTCATCGTGCTCGACCTGGCAGGCTCAGTCCCGGACTTCCACAAAGCGGTGGACAAGATCCAGGGCCTGGAGTTTCTCGCTGAGATGCTTGGGGAGGAAGTCGATCCTGACAACGATTTCTACATGAAGGGCCGCACCGACAAGCCGGTTCAACACTCACTCTATCTCGCCATGACCAACGCGAAGGCTGTCGACCAGTTGATCAGCCTGTTCAAGCGTTGGCAGGAGGACCCTGATGCCAAGTTCGAACACGGTCTGAGCAAGTTCAAGGGCGCCTTCGCCCAACTCGCAGACATCCGTAGATGGGGAGCCGAGGATCGTGTGCGAGAGACCGGCCTCCTCAATAAGTGGCGGGAAACTCTCGACATGGTTGGTCAATCCTACAGCCCAGTGCGTGTAGAAATTGAACTGTGGTACCGCCACGACCGAGGACGGCGCTCCGGCGCTGAGCATGCGATCACACGCATCCTGGATGACTGTGGTGGGAAGATCGTCAGTCGTGCACAGATCGAGGAGATCGGATATCACGCTCTTCTCGCGGAACTTCCTCGGCAGCAGGTGCAGACCGTCCTGGAACGCGGTCCGCAGGCGATTCGGTTGCTGAGGGCAGAAGACATTATGTTCGTAAGCCCTTTTCAGCCCATGAGCATCTCCTCGCCTCATTACTCAAAAGCCACCCCCACTTCCTTCCCTGCCAGGTACCCCAAAGATGGCAAGCCTCGGATCGCGCTCTTGGACGGGCTCCCCATGCAGAACCACGACGCTTTAGCAGGCAGGCTCCTTGTCGATGACGCCGACGGCGTTGAGGACCGCTATCAGCTCGCTGCGCGCTCACACGGCACCGCCATGGCATCCCTCATCATCCACGGAGACCTGTCCACACCGGGAGAGCCGCTGGGACGTCCGCTCTACGTGCGCCCAATCATGCAGTCAGAGGAGCAGACACCCGGGGAGTTCGTAGAACGGGTCCTGCCTGACACGCTGTTCGTGGACCTTCTTCACCGCGCCGTCAGGCGCCTTCTCGTGGGAGAGGCAGGGAGACCGGCCTGGGCGCCGACTGTCCGTATCATCAACCTGTCCATCGGTGACTCTGCGAGACCCCTCATCAAAAGAATGAGTCCAGTCGGACGTCTTCTGGATTGGCTAACAGTCGAGCACAACGTCCTGTTCATCGTCAGCGCCGGCAACCACACGGCACCAATCTCCATCCCCACGGAGGCAGCACAGAATCAGGAAAACGCCCGATCCGCGGCGGAGCAAGCTGTCCACAACTCCGAGCTCCTCCGCGGGATCCTTCCACCGGGAGACTCCATGAACGCGTTGACCGTTGGCGCGATCCACGCCGACGGGGCACCCGATCCAGTCGAGTCCTCCACGACCTGGGATATCACTACCCCCGGCGCACCCGCCCTCTACTCGGCGACCGGCCCGGGCGTCGGACGGTCCATCAAACCAGATTTGTACCACATTGGCGGACGACTTCTTTTTACGACACCTGTGCCATCACACTCGCCAGACTCTAACATCACCCTGTCCGCAGCTCGAGCCAGCCGAATAGGACCTGGCGTGCAGGTTGCCGCACCCGGTGACGGTGGGCATCTCAACCGAACAACATTCGATCGTGGCACAAGCCACGCCACTGCACTCGTCACGCGGGAGGCTTCCTCACTATTCGACCTTCTGGAGACACAACACGACGGCGCGGATGCGAGAACACTTCCTAATGCCTTATTCCATCCGCTTCTCGTCAGGGCACTGCTCGTGCATTCATGCTCTTGGGGTGACTGGCGAAAAGCCATCGCCCCTCAGTCCTCGCGCAAGACACTGAGCCCACTGTTCGGCTATGGCCGCCTTGACCCTGAGCGGGCTCGAGGCGCCGTCAACCGGGCAGTCGTCGTCGCAGGAAACGAGATCGGAATCGATGAGCGTCACACGTACGAGCTGCCGCTCCCCTCGTCGATCCGCAGCAAGGCCGAGTGGCACCGGCTCGTCATCACCCTCGCCTACTGGGCGCCTACAACGCAAGGTCTCAATTCCTATCGGGCTGCGAAGGTCTACTTCACTACCCCAGATACCAAGCTCGCTGGTGGAGACCGCGTGGACGCCTATCACAACGCTGTACGGCGTGGAAGCCTCCAGCACGAGGTCATCGACGGGTCCAAGGCTATGACATTCAATGACGGTGCCACCTTCTCAATTCATGTGGAGTGCATGCGAGACGGCCAGAAGACCGGTCCCATTGAACGCATCCGCTACGCCCTCGTCGTCTCGATCGAAACGGCGACCTCGACGTCCTCAACGATCCATGACGAAGTTCGCGCTGGTCTCATCCATATGCGCGACCGGGCAGTCATCCAGCAGAGCGACCGGGTTCGCGTCAGATAGTGGATCTAATCCACCGGGAGTCGCAGGATTTCTGCCACTGCCTGGCGGTCTACCAACTGCATCGACGAGAGGTCATCCTCATGTACACCGAGCAGTCCCGCAAGCTGCGACTCAAGTTCATCGTCCGTCTCGGCTCTCTCAAGCAAAGAGGTGATGCAGGCCGCGACTTCTTCCGTAGCAAGCCCCTCCAGTGCCTTCCTCCACTCCAGCACAGTGCGATCGCGGTCGTCGACCGCTGCGTTCGACAGTCGGCGTAGTGATGCCGCGATAGCCGCGGCGTGAACGAGGATATTCAGAAGCTCCCGCTGAGCCTCTTCCGTACCAAGGTCATCACGCACAAGCCTTACGGCATCGGACAGGTCCGCAGGAGTCACCTCGCTACCGACCACCTCGTCGACCTCCCGCGGCGTCAGTTCCTCTCGTATTTCTTCATCTTGATGTGTCACCTTCCTCCAAAGGCGACCGGCCGCAGGCCTTCCGCGTTCCAGCTACCAGGGATGCAAGTGTTTTGTTGCCACATATGTGATAGCAGCCGTTCCAACAGAGGTCACAGCACAGGCAATAAGCGTTCCCATGTTGCCTTCGTCAACCGTGTCGTCTTCGTACGGATCGTCTGCTACCCACTCCGAAGAGTTCACCACCTGGTTCGTGTCATCATCCAGCTCGCCACTGGCGAAGGCCCCCGGCGTCCTCCGCGACTCTGCTAGGTGCGTACCCTCGTGGCCCGTTTCCACCCTCCTATACCACTGCTCACTGAGTTCGACCTCGTCGCTCGCCGTCATCCCGCCCTTCCTTGGGTCCCAAGGATCCTCATCCTCGGCGTCGGCTGGGAACACTGTACGCAGGGCGCTGCGGAGACTGCCGCGTCTCAACCAGATTGGGTAGTGGGTGTCGCCGTTGCGCAACACGGCATGTGGTGACGCTGGCGACCTGCTCGGAGCGCTGGTTCCTGTCATACGGTGCGGCTACAGTGAGGGGAATCGGAAGGAGGTCCGCATGGCAGCACCCACGAACAACCTGGTCCGCGTGTTCACGGAGGATGAGCTAAAGGCCCGGGAGTCGGATGTGGTCGACAAGCTCACGCGTCGCTTCGGCAGTCTTGAGCGTGCGCTTGAGCGCGAGGAGGACTGGGACTACGACGAAGACGAGGCCACCCTCTTCTCCGAGTACCACGCCGTCACCTTCCTCCTGTCCGACTGATGGAGGACTTCTCGGCGCAGGAACGCCAGACCCACGACTTTGCGGCCCAGACCACCGCCACCGTGCGCACGGTGTGCCCCGATGCGCCCGATTTCGTCGCTCAGGCCGCCATTCGCAAGCGCGTCTGGAGGGCGACAGTGGCTACCCCCGGAGACAAGCCAGTGACGCTGACCGTGGGCGGGAGGCGCCTGCTAAAGCTGAAGGTCCGCTACGAGTGCACGGCGTCAGCGCGCCATTCCTTCATGCTCGTCGAGAAGTCCGCCTTCACCCTGCTCCCTGCCCAAGGGAGTGAGCCTCTGGTACGGCTGGAGTATCTACGCCACCCGCACTCCGACGTGCCGTGCTGCCACCTCCAGGTCCACGCCCGTCGCGATGACTGGACTTTCGCCATGACCCGTAACGGCGTCGGAAGTCCCAGGCGCGAAGTGGCCCGACGAGCCAGCGCAGAGCGAGCCCCTCAGCTGTCTGATATCCACTTTCCTGCGGGAGGTCCGCGACTGCGGCCCACCCTTGAGGACTTCCTGGAGATGCTCGTCCATGATCTCGGCGTGGACCACAGTGAGGGCGCCCTGGAAGTCCTCAAACAGCAGCGTGTGGCCTGGCGAACCGATCAGGTGCGCGCCATGGCGGCCTCGCTTCCCGATGTCGCCGCAGAGGTGCTGCGCGATGCGGGGTACACGGTGACTGCACCGGACGACTGCAGCATTCATCCCGACCGGCAGGCCTGGCTAACCCGCTACTGACCACCGAGCGCGCCCAAGCCCCACAGCCGACCAGCAGTGCCCAACGCGCGCACCGAGACTCGGGTTCAGTCGCGCATGTCCTGCTGCGGCAGGGACTTCACGATCTGCTGGGTGCACACGGAGACAGTGCTGACGCGGGCGATCAGCTCGAGCAGATAGTAGGGCTGGAGCGCCGCCATGTCCCCTGGCCCGAGCGCCGGGTCAATGAACAACCTGGCGTTTGACGCCGCCGGGTGGTGGTCAGGGGGTCGGCAAAGTCGGTGTCTGGGTTGGGGGTTGTTAGGGGTTTTCGGCGTGTTGGTGGGGGTGCGGCGCGATCTTCCGGAGACGATGGAGGTGTTCGAAAAAGCCATTGCCTTGGAAGGTCGCGCCGCTGTGTCATCATCCCCCACGCCTGCCCTGTCGCGCCAGCCCCTGACCGGGATGTTCGCCACTGTCCCGGACCCGCGTGATCGGCGCGGGGTGCGTCACCGCCTGGATGTGGTGCTGGCTTTGGCGGCGGTAGGGGTGCTGGCCGGCTGCCGCACCCTGCTGGCGATCTGGGAGCACGCCCAGGACCTGACCGGCGGCCAACTACAGCAGCTGGGACTACCACAAGACCGGGGCATCCCCTCGGAGTCGACGATCCGCCGCGCCCTGGCCGGCCTGGACGCCGACGACTACCGGCGCCAGGGTCGCGTCGTGGATGCTCACCCGCACCGGCACCATCGACGGACGCAGGATTATCGCGGTGGACGGGCAAGACCATGCGCGGCGCCAAACCCAAGAACAACAACAGCGGAGACGGTGATGATGGCGGCGGTGATGGTGGCGGTGGGGCCCCGCACCTGCTGGCGGCGCTGGACCAGGGCACCGGGGCGGTGCTCGCCCAGCAGCGCGTAGAAGACAAGACCAGTGAGATACCCGCCCTGAAACAGCTGCTGGCACCCCATGACCTTACCGGAGCGGTCGTGACTGCTGACGCACTGCACACCCAGACCGACACAGCGCAGTGGATACGCGACCGGGGCGCCGACTACCTGCTCACGGTCAAGAACAACCAGCCCAGTCTCAGGGCGAAACTGAAGGCGCTGCCCTGGAAGGACGTCCCCGCCGTGTCGGGGGTTGACTGCTCTCATGGGCGGCGGGTGCGCCGCACCATCAAAGCCGTGGCAACGCCGGACTGGATCGACTTCCCCGGCGCCTCACAGGTGCTTCAGGTGCGTCGCACCCGCACCACCCACACCCGCGGTAAGAACAGCAAGCGCAGCACCGAGGTCGTCTACCTCATCTGCTCCATACCGCCCGAGCAGGCCCCGCCCGAGCAAGTCGCCGCCTGGATACAAGGCCACTGGGCGATCGAGAACCGACTCCACTGGGTACGGGATGTCACCTATGACGAGGACCGCCACCAACTGCGCACCGGCTCCGGGCCGCAGGTGATGGCGACCCTGCGGAACCTGGCCATAAGCCTGATCCGCACCATCTACGACGACCCCATCACCACCGGCATCGCCTCAGCCAACCGGGCCATGACACGCAAACCCACCAAAGCCATCAAACTCCTAACAACTCCATGACCACCCAACGACTTTGCCGAGCCCCTGGGGTGGTGGTGGGGCTGGGTTTGGTTAGTGTCGTTTTTGGGTTTCGGCTTGGTCGGTGAGGTAGGTGATGGTGCGGACGATGTTGTATGGGGTGGTGGTGTTGGTGGTGGTGATGGTTCCGACCACGGGGGTGGTGGTGCCGCCGTTGGGGGTGTAGGTGGCTTTCCAGGTGGTGGTAAGGGTGGTGGTTACGTCGGTGGCTGTGCGGGTGTAGCGGTGGGTGAGGGTCTGGTTGGGCCAGGGTGCGCCGGGGTCGGTGGTGGTTGTGGTGGTGCCGTCTCCCCAGTTCCAGGTGTAGGAGGTGGGGGTGGCGTGGATGGTTACTTCGGTTCCGGCTACGGTGGTGGTTAGTACCTGGGTGTCGGGGCTGGTGTAGACGATGAAGTCCTTGGTCAGTAGTACTTCTGGGCCTGGGGGTTGGCGGGTGATGCCTGAGCCCTCGGCCAGTAGGGTGGACACGTCGGTGGAGGAGATCGTGATCACCACGGTGGTGCCGTCGGAGGCTTGGACGCTGGTTGCGGGCGCGGCATCGGTGGCGCACTCGTCAGGATCAAGCACAATAGCACGCATTCCGACGTTCACGCCCATTCTCATACCGAAGCACATGGCATAAGACAAACTCGCCATAAAAGCGGCCCGCTCATCGAACACCCCACCAGTGCCGCCCTCAACAGTGACACCGCCGCCACCCGACGCACCCGGAACCGACACCACCACATCATAAGACACCCCACCAGAAACAATCACCGAACTACCAGATCCGTGGGCGCTGTATTGATCAGGCCGCTGTGTGGGGACGACAGCATATGTGGGTGCACCTAGCAATAGTGTAACGAGCGTGAATCCTGCGCACAAGGCGAATAGGTTGCGTTTCATTCTGAGTCCTCATCATTGGTGATTTGGAGTGCCTCAACGGCCCAATCATTGCCGCTCCAATATAGTTGGATTAATAACTCATGATCGAATTTGTCGACCTGTTGCGATGGTGCGGAAGGCGTTGGATGTTCTGTGTAGCCTTCGGATGTCACTTGTGTGCGTACGACGTAGCGGTTGGGGTCTTCTTGGTCCGTCCACCACTCTAGCGGAGTGATCTCCTGCACCCACGGATCCGTCCAGCCGCCTGCATCGTGTATTTCGGCCGCTTCGGACCCCACCCCGTTGCAGAATTCGCAGTCCTCTGTGCTCATGTTCTGCCAGATGTCCAGGTCGCCGGTCGCTCCCACGTAAGGAACTAGCTCGAGGAAGTATGTGGCTGCGGTGATGGCGCCTTCAGGGGTGAACTGTGGGGTGTAGGGATCAGGCGGCTCCATGGCCAGGGCGGTGGCTCTGGCCGCGGCCTGTTCCGGCGACAGCGTGGGCGCGGCACTAGCACTAACAGTCGCTGATGGGGTCCAGGTGGGACTGAAACCACTGGTGGCGCTTCCACGCGAACAACCCCCACCCAGTGCCAGCCAGGCAACCACCACGGACAGGGCCGCCAGACGAGCGAACCCGACCGCAGCCCGGCGCCGATGCGGCATCGAATGGAGTAAGGGGACGGTAGACATAACGGGCACGGCCTCCTCGGTGAGGACCCTAACGGGACTAACAGGCACGCCAGCCAAAGCGCCGACGCCAGACAACCGTACCCACACACCCACCACAACCGCCACCCCCAACCAACACCCTGTGGAAAACCTACCGACTTCAGCAGTAACGATGGGGGCTCCGCAAAGTCGTTGGTTGGGTTTGGGGTGGTTAGGGGTGTTCGGCGTGTTGCTGCGGCGCGATCTCCCGGAGACGATAGGTGGTGCTAAATCAGCCTTGTCACGGAAGGTCGCGCCGCTGTGTCATCAGCCCCCACCGCCCCCTTGTCGCGCCAGCCCCTGAATTACGATGGGCGCTTAATCCGACAGGATGATTGTTGGTGCCGCCGTCATCGGGGCCCCCGCGCCTGTGTCTGTATGCCGCCCGCGCCTCCTTCCTCGACGACGCCACCCGCCAAACCGGCTCCGGACGCTTCCTGCGCATGCGCGAACGCGCCATGACGTGGTTCGAACGCGGCACCTCTACGGGCACGTTGAGCTTCGGTACCCTCATTGCTGGCGGCCGTCCCGCTGCAAATGCGACCGCGAGCTCTTACCACGACGTCGTCGACGCGCTCGCACACACAGGCTTCCCGGCGCTGACCAGGCTGGAACCCGCAGCAACGGCGGTGACATTGAGCGGCTGCCAGGACGACTTCGTCCGGACGGACCTGGGGCGACTGGCCCGGACGCGGCGCGCCCCTACAGTCATGCGCGCACTCATCCGTGCACTGGCGCTGGCCACAGCGGCCGAGGTCTCCTCGCGCACCCTGGCCAGGGACCTTCGCCAGGTCACCCCGGATATCTGCCCCGAGACCGTAGCCCACCACGTGGAACTACTGGAGCGGCTGTTCGTCGTCGAGCAGATCCCCGCCTGGGCTGTGGGGGCCGCCCTCACGCGCCCGCCTGCGCACCGTGCTTATGTTCCACCTGGCCGACCCCGTACTCGCCGTCACCGCATTGAGCGCGGACGCCGCACGACTCACGGTAGACCCTGAGATCACCGGCTTCGTCTTTGCCAGCGCCGTCGCCCACCATCTGCTCGTTTTCAGCGAGGCGCTCGACGGCCAGGCGTACCACTACTATGACTCCAATGGCCACGCGCTTGACTCCGTACTCATCTTTCCCCCGCGGCAGTTAGGCCGCAGTCGAGGTGAAACTGGGCGCCTCCCATTTCGAGAAGGGCGCCCGCTGAGTGACCCGCACCGTGCAGCAGATTGGCACCTCCGTGGTCAGGGACCGGGTCAACAGCTGGCCGCCGGCCGAGAAAACCGCAGATTGGCACCTCCGTGGTCGGGGACCCGGTACTCAAACTGGTGGTCACCGGCACCGGCCCCACGGCGACCCTGCCAGACGGCATCGTAACCTGCCCGCTGAACGTCCTCGGACCCTGGCGCAGATGCCTCGGGCGCCACGCACCGCCCGGCCCGGTCCAGCTCCGCCCACCCCAACCCGTCCGACCCCGCCCCGCGGGCGTCTACTACGCCGGTTCGGCCTCTACTACGCCACTTAGACCTTTGGTGAAGGGCTCCGAGGCCTTCAGGAAAGGTCTAACCGGCGTACCCAACGCCCAAGTGGCGTAGTACAAGTGGCGTAGTAGCGAGCCGACGTCGAGCACCCCTCTCCGATTCCGGTGTTCATCCGCCGCACCGCGTGGAACACCGCAGCCACCGACCAGCTCCGCATCATTGGCACCGACCAGCAGATGCTTGAAGTCAAGTCGGGCATCGGTAAAGACATCCGCGCCACCCTCAGTGCCATGTCCAACTCTGCGGGCGGAACCATCCTCATCGGCCTAGACGAAGCACAGGGCTTCGCCCCCGTCCCGGGACTGGACGCGACTCACGCCCGGAAGCGGCTTGTGTCCCGCTGCGAGCAGATGACCCCGGTGGTCCGTCCCGTCATTGAGGTCGTCCTGATAGAAGGGGCTCCGGTCGTCGTCGCCACGATTCCGGAGATCGAACCCTGCCACAAGCCCTGCTACGTCACCGACCAGGGGCAATACGGAGCTTCCTACACCAGATCGGGCGACGGCGATCGTCGCTTAACCCAGTACGAGGTCGAACGCCTTCCGGAGGAGCACACTCAATCCCGACGGGATGAGGAGTCGGTGACTGAAGCCGGTCTTGGCAACCTCGACGACGACGCCCTGGCCGCCTTCATCTCCAACCAGCGGGCGGTGCGTCCAAAAACCTTCGCCAACAGCGACGACGGACGCTGCCCGTGAACGCACGCCATGCATCACCCGCAGCATCCCACCCTCGCCTCGCTAATGGCCCTCGGCGAGTACCCTCAGCAGTTCTTCCCGCGACTAAGCGTCACTTTCGCCGTTTTCCCCGGTACTGACCGGGGTGTCGTCACCGAGGGCGTACACCTGCTCGACAGCGCCACTCTGACCGGTCCGATTCCGGAACTCGTCAAATCCGCCGTCGATGCCGTTTGTCGCCACATACGCACAGCCAGCCTGGCGGAAGACACCTTCCGCACAGACCTGCCGGACTAGCCGCTCGTCGCCGTGCGGGGGGCGGTGGTAAACGCACTCATGCACCGAGACTACTCACCGGCGGCGCGCGGCGCCCAGGTCCAGGTCCAGGTCCAGGTCCAGAGTCAGACTCAGGCCAGCATGTTCGTCGACCGGCTCGAGATCATAAATCCCGGCGGCCGCTACGGTGCCGTTACGGTAGAGATTCTAGGAAAGGCAGGAGTGAGCGCGAGCCGCAACCAGACCCTATCCATCCTGTTGGAGTCCACCACCTTCCCCGGTGGCGGCGCGGCGGCAGAGAATCGCGGAACCGGAATCGCGGTCATCCAGCAGGCCCTCGCCCAAGCTCTCCTACCACCGCCCGAGACCAGGAGCACGATCGCCAGCTTCTCGATTACCTTTCGCCGAGGGCGCGTCGCACCGCGGGAGCGGGACTTCACAGTCTACTTAACGATCAGCTTCACACACTGTGAGGTTAGGTGCGAAGCCAATCGTTAAGACCCGCGCGTGCAGTCATAAGGACCCCGGTCAGTGGACTCCTGCCCCTTCAGGCCCCCTACAGCCAAAGGTCACGACGCCGTCGCACCCCGCGCGTGACCTCGGGCGGGAACAGGCTTTCCACCCGCCGCACCAACCCCTCGGGATCCGCCAGCTCCCGCCACTCGAAACGGTGTACCGTCCACCCGCCACGGCGCAGCACCATTTCCCGCTGCTTCTCCGCATGCACGTCCGCCGAGGTAGCCAGCTTGCCGTACCCGTCGAACTCCAGGTCGACCATGGCGCTGTCCACAGCAACGTCAAGAAAGTACTCGCGCGTATCGTCACCAATCCATCGTCGCTGCGTCACCGCCTCGGGCACCCCGGCCACGCCGACCGCCCAACGCAACACGCTCTCACCCGGAGACTCCGCAAACGGATCCGCGAGCGCCACCGCTCTCCTGGCACGACGTTTGCCGTTGCGTCGCCCCTGCGCCTCAACCATCTGCATCAACCGCTCGCGCGCCACGTCAACCTCCATCTCGCCGTAGCAACGCCGGTTGAAGCGATCGGGTCTGCACACCACCCGCAGAGCGGCGTCCACCACGGGCAGCGACTCACGTACCGGCAGGTCAAAGGCACAGTCCATGGCGGTGCGCAGCGGCGTCGTCACCCGCAGCCCGCCCACGTTGATGACCTCCTCGGGCGCTGGCGCAATCGTGGAGCGGTGCAGACTCACCTGGCGCCCGCGACGCCTGCCCGCCGGCATCGCGTACATGACGGCCGGGAGGGTGATCGCGCCATGTGTCCGCTTCCCGGGTACCGCCAAACGAACGTTTGGCTCCGCCTCCAGGATAGGCAGTCCCAGCACCACCGCCGCTGCCTCGTGGGTCAGGGCGATTGCCGACGGCGAAGCCCGCAGCGCCGCCTCGCAGCGCGCCAGCGTGACCAGTTGCTTAACGCGCCACCGAGGCGTGTCCGTTGGGGGCGCGACCATATAGCTGCCGCGGGCGATGCGCACAAGATCGCGCCGCCCGGCCAGGCCGCACTTGGAGCGATCGGCGGTGAACAACATGCGTGGACGCTCGGGCGGAGTTGGGTATGACTGCATTCCAGCAGGATGACCTCGGGCCGACGGCGGCGCCACCGCGCCCTTCGAACTCTGTGGATTGGGGTGTCGCGAACACTGCCTGTGGATACCGGTGGGGTCGGTAAGCCGCACGGTGATTCCCCAGCGATGCTCAGTGAACGACACGCGCGTCACCGGAAGCCGACCTGGTCACGGACGCCGGCGCCAGCCAATCCGCCCTCGGCCGGCACGTCCCAACCCAGCCCCGGCCGGCACATCCCAACCCAGCCCCGCTGACGTTTACTACGCCGGTTCGGTCTCTACTACGCCACTTAGGCCTCTGCTGAAGGGCTCCGTAGGCTTCAATCAACGCCTAACCGGCGTACCCAACGCCCAAGTGGCGTAGTAGACGGGGGCGACGGGCTGCGATCACCACTGCTGACACAACAGCCGTAACCACGAGTTGCAGGCCAGGCCTCCGCCCTGACCGCCCCCACAGAGATATTGCGGCCGTATCCACTGCATAGAGGATGAGCCGCCCCGCAAGCATCCTTTTGCCCTCCGCAGTGGACGCGTGGAATCATGACTACAACGGCGCACAGACACAAGCATCTGCTGGCCAGTGGAACACAGGCGAGGTATGCGCTCCCCGCAAGCGCCTGAGCGCCAGGTCTGGGCGTCGGTCAGGCGCCCGCCAATCGGGCACCCCGCCGCCAACCGGGCACCCCGCCGCCAACCGGGCACGCCGACGCCGCAACCGCCACCCGCTACAGGCCGCGCGTCTCGCCGCCTGCCGCGTGCCGCCGACGCCGCGCAGTGCACGACGCGCGTCTCCCCGCCCGCTGCCTACTTCCCGCCGCGCGCCGCCCACCAGGAGTGCAGCGCCTCGCGCGCCAGGTCCTCGCCCATGGGCCCCTTCTCCATGCGCAGGTCCATGAGGAAGCGGTACGCCTCACCAACCACCGGCCCGGGCCCGACGCCGAGCTCGGCCATGATCTGCTTGCCGTCCAGGTCCGGGCGGATGGCGGCCAGCTCCTCCTCCTCGCGCAGCTGCGCGATGCGGGCCTCCAGGTCGTCGTAGGCCGCATCCAGCATGTGGGCCTTGCGCCTGTTGCGAGTGGTCACGTCCGCACGGGTCAGCCGGTGCAGGCGTTCCAGCAACGGCCCGGCGTCGGCCACGTACCGGCGCACCGCAGAGTCAGACCAGGCGGCGTCGGCGTAACCGTGGAAGCGCAGGTGCAGCTCCACCAGGCGCGAGACGTCCTTGATGGTCTGCTTGTCGAAGCGCAGGGCGCGCATGCGCTTGGCGGTCATGCGGGCGCCGACGTGATCGTGCCCGTGGAAGGTGACGGTGCCGTCACGCAGGAAGCGGCGGGTGGCGGGCTTACCGATGTCGTGGAAGATCGCCGCCAGCCGCAGCGTGAGGTCCGGGCCAGGCACGGGTCCGTCGGGGCCGGTCTCCAGGTCGATGGCCTGATCCAGCACGGTAAGCGTGTGCTCGTAGACGTCCTTGTGGCGCTTGTGCTCGTCGACGGTCTCCTGCAGGGCAGCCAGCTCGGGCAGGACCACGTCGGCCACGCCGGTGTGCACCAGGAGTTCTAGCCCGCGGCGCGGCCACGGCGCCAGCAGCAGCCGCTCGAGCTCGGCCCGCACGCGTTCGGCAGAGACGATCTCCAGGCGCGGCGCCATATCGGTCATGGCTTCCATCACGTCGGGCTCGACGTCGAATCCCAGTTGGGCGGCGAAGCGGGCCGCCCGCATGATCCGCAGCGGGTCGTCATCGAAGGACTGCTCGGCGGACACCGGGGTGCGCAGCGAGCCCGCCAGCAGGTCCTCGAAGCCGCCGTGGGGGTCAACTAGTTCCAGATCCGGCAGCCGCAGCGCCATGGCGTTGACGGTGAAGTCGCGGCGCGTGAGGTCACCCACAAGGCTGTCCCCGTAGGCGACGGCGGGCTTGCGCGAGCCAGAGTCGTAGGCCTCGGTGCGGTAGGTGGTTACCTCAACGATCTCCTCACCTCTGCGCGCGCCGATGGTGCCGAAGTCCTTGCCGACATCCCAGCAGGCATCGCCCCACTCCCGCAGGATCACCTCGGTCTGCTCAGGGCGGGCGGAGGTGGTGCAGTCCAGGTCGTGCGGAACGACGCCGAGGAAGGCATCACGCACAGGCCCACCGACCAGTGCGAGTTCGTGTCCGGCGTCGGCGAAGTGGCGGCCGAGTTCGTGCAGACAGGATGGCAGTTCACCCAGCGCCCGGCGGGCGGTGGGCGTCAGGCCGGCGTGATCGGGGGCCTCGTCGGGGACGACGACGGTGCGGGTGTCGCACTGCGTGCGGGAGGCGGACATGGTGGCGGGGGCGGTCGGGCGGTCGGTCATCGACCTAAGCCTGCCACGCGGAGAGCAAGCAAGCCGATCGGCGGGCGGACCGCCTAGAGTGTCCCCATGTCCTCCCAGCGCTCTCGTATGCCCCGCGCCGGCAGCCGGCCGCAGCACACGACTGCGCGCCAACTGCCGATCATTGATGAGACCAGCGCCGGCGGACTAATCATCGACGTGCAGGAGGGAAGGGCGGTAACCGCCGTCATTGCGCGCCGCAACCGGGGGGGCCGCCTGGAGTGGTGCCTGCCGAAGGGCCATTTGGAAGGTGAGGAGACCGCCGAGGAGGCGGCCGTGCGTGAGATCGCCGAGGAGACCGGCATAACCGGCCGGGTGCTACGGCATCTGGCCACCGTGGACTACTGGTTCGCCGGTGAGGATCACCGCGTGCACAAGGTCGTCCACCATTTCCTGTTGGAGGCGCTCGGCGGCGACCTGACCACCGAGAACGATCCCGACCATGAGGCGGAGGATGTCGAATGGGTGACCCTGGAAGACGTCGCCCGCCGCCTGGCCTACCCCAATGAGCGTCGGATTGTTGCCGCCGCCAGGGAGATCCTGGTGGGTGACGGGTGAGGCGCACCCCGGCGCTTCGCCGTCCGCAGATAACGCACGCCGCCAGGCAGATGCTGACGGCGCTGCTGTCCGTGCTCGTCCTGGTTGGCGGGCTCGTGGCGGCCCCTGTCGGTGTCGCCCTGACAGCAGGGGTAGGCGTGTCCTTCGGAGCCGATAAAGTCGCCGACGTCGACGACCGGGACACCGGGCAGGTGAGGCTGTCCGTGACGAGTCTGGCGCCGGAGGTCGTGGGCACCGGGGAGGACGTCACCGTTGCAGGCACCATCACCAACGGCACCGACCAGGCACTGGCTGGAGCTACGCTGGTGGTGCAGATGCAGACACACACCGAGGTCGCCACCAATGGCCTGGCCTCTTGGTTGGCCAATGAGCAGGACACCACGCTGACCACCGTCGCCCTGCAGACACTTGAGCATGAGGTGGCGCCGGGGGCGGAAATGAGTTTCAGAGTCACCGTGGACTCCGACGACCTGCCGCTGACCGACCCCAGTCAGTGGGGTCCGCGCGGCATTCAGGTGGCCCTCACCCAGGGTTACACCACCCTCGCACAGGACCGCACCATAGTGCTGTGGAACTCGGGCGTGCGAGTCAGTCCCACGCGCATAACCGCATTCGTCCCGGTGACCGCCTCTCCGGCTGAGCTGCTGGCACTGGCCGCCGCACCGCAGTCGGAGGAGGAGGCGGCCGTGCCCTCCGCCGGCGCCACCGCGTCTCCTGCGGACTCTCCCGCAGACGCGGCGGATAAGACGGCCGTCGCGGAGGCGGACACGAGCACTTCCCAAACACTCGCCGCCCTGCACGAACGCGTACTTGGGCTGCTGGACTTGGCCGGCGACGGCGTCGTCGTGGCTGTCGACCCTGCCCTGCTGGAGGTACTCGGCCTGGATACCATCGCACAGGGCCAGGCGACCACCGCGCCCAGCCCCTCGGAGCCGGCGGGTGACCCGACTGGCACCCCCGAAGCGGATGCGAGCGCTGCCGGAACCAACGAGCTCGCCCGCGCGCTGGCTGCGGCCTTGGAGGCCGGAGACGTGGTCGCCCTGCCGTGGGCGGATGCCGACCTGACCGCCCTGGCACACCTGGGGGAGAACGATCTGATCGACTCCGCCTTCAAGCGTACCGAGGCCGGCAAGGTGGCGCAGTCCGGCGCCGACACCTCTGTGGCCTGGTCCGCCGGCGCCCTGGACGGAACCACACTGGCCACCCTGCCCGCCTCGGTGACCACCGTCGTCGCCGCACCCGATGACGCACCCGTGGCCGTGGACCTGACCTACACGCCGTCGGGAACCATGACACTCGACGGGCGCACCCTGCTCATCCCCGATGCGGGGCTGTCCGCCGCGGCCGGCGGCGTCCTGGTCACCTATCAGGGGCAGGAGGAGCTGTCCCAGCTCGACGCCCTCCAACTGCTGCGCGGGCAGACCGCCATCCTGACCCGCCAGGCCCCGGCCCTGAGCCGCGACATCATTGTGGCCGTCCCCCGGGAGCAGGCCGCCGTCACCGACCCCGAGGCGCTCGGCCGACGCCTGAAGGCATTGACCAACTCCACCTGGACGCAGGCCCAGAACCTCGATTCGCTGCTCGCCTCCGCCGCCGCCGAGGCTACGGCCGGCACCGAGATGCTGCGTATGGACTTGCCGGAATTCTCCACCGGGGAGGGGGAGGTGACGGCGATGACCCTGACCAGCGCGCGGGATACCGCCGCCCACCTGGACTCGGTCGGCTCGATCCTGACCGATCCCGAACGCGCCCTGGGGTTGTCCACCGATGTGGTGGCGCTGACGGCGTCGTCTTCCTGGCGCGCGGACCAGGACGCCTGCACCAACATGATCGCCCAGGCACGCGCCCGCGGGGATACGGTGACCGCGTCCCTGACGACGGCTCCGTCTAGCACCATCAACCTGATCTCCTCGGCCGCCGACCTGCCGGTGCGGATCGTCTCCTCACTCGATCAGGACGTGACGGTCAAGGTGCATCTGGAGTCCAGTTCCACGCGTCTGCAGACCGATGAGGATGTCACTATCACCGTTCCGGCGGGCGGGCAGGCGACGGCGAGCGTGCCGGTGACCGCCGTCGGCTCCGGCGACGTCGATTTGACCATCCGACTGCGCTCCGAAAACGGGACGGATCTCGGCACGCCCTCCACGGTGCACCTGCGGGTGCGGGCCGACTGGGAGAATATGGGCACGCGCGTCCTCAGCGGGGTCCTGGTGCTTCTGCTCATAGCCGGCATCATCCGGACCGTGCGCCGGGGCCGCCGCACCGCCACACCCAGGGAGCGCAGATGAAGCAGGACGGGGCCCAGTCCCACACCCGTGGCCCGGCCGCGCGGGGGCAGCATTCCGGCCCGGCCTCGGGGCGGCAATCCCCGGCGGATAAGCAGGCGGACAAGTCGACGCCCTCGATTGCCCGCTCCAGCGCCGTTATGGCCGCCGGCACGCTCGCCTCCCGCATTCTCGGCCTGGTGCGCAACGCCCTGCTGGTGACCGCCCTGGGTGCCACCGCCTCCGGTGCGGCCGACGCCTTCAACACCGCCAACACGGTGCCCACCCAGCTGTACAACCTGCTGATCGGCGGCATCCTCAATGCGATCTTAGTGCCGCAGATCGTGCGGGCGCTGCGCCAGCGCAACGGGGAGGAGCTGGTCAATCGACTACTGACGGCCGCTTCGGCGCTGATCGCCGCCGTGGCCGCGCTGCTGACCGTGGCCGCGCCGCTGGTGATCAAGTTGTACGCCTCGGGCCTGGGCCGTTGGCAGCCACTGGCCTTCGCCTTCGCCTTCTGGTGCATGCCGCAGATCTTCTTCTACGGGTTGTACGCCCTTTGGGGGCAGGTGCTCAATGCGCGCTCCAGCTTCGGGCCGTACATGTGGTCCCCGGTGCTTAACAACATTATCTCGATCGTCTCGATCCTGGCCTACCTGCATATTTACGGCGGTTACACCTCCGGCCAGGACCCGGGCATCTGGGACGCGGGTCGCATCGCCCTAATCGGTGCGACGACGACGCTGGGCATCGCCGCCCAGGCGCTCATCTTGTACATTCCGCTGGTCCGCTCCGGCTTCCGCCCCAGGATCATCTTTGGGGTGCGCGGCACGGGCCTGGGCACCATGTCCAAGGTGGCGCTGTGGGCACTGCTGGGCACGGGCATCGTCTCACTGGGTGATCTGGCCGCCACGAACCTGGGTTCGCGGGCGGTCACGGCCGCCGAATCGGCGGCCTACGCGGACGTGATCGTCCCGTCGACGACGATGTACGCCAACGCCCAGCTGGTCTACATGCTGCCGCAGTCGCTGATCACCACTTCCATCATCACCGCCCTGTTCACCCGTATGAGTGAGAAGGCGGCAGCCGGGGACCGGGAGGGCGTGCGCGATGACCTGTCTCTGGGGCTGCGTTCGATCGCCGTTTTTACGGTGCTGTTCGCGGCCGGCATTGGCACCCTGGCGGCGCCGGCGCTGCAGGTGTTCGTCCCCTCGCTGTCCCTGGAGCAGGCCACTGCCTCCGCCCCGATCCTGACGGTTCTGGCTGTGGGCATTGTGGGGCAGGGCGTGTGGTTCACCATGCAGCGGGTGATGCTCGCCTACGCCGACACCAAGCGACTGCTGATCGCCGATACGGTGGTGGGGATCATCCCGATAGTGGTCTGCCTGGGCGCCTACCTGTTGGCCCCGGCCAACCACTGGATGCTGTGGGCTGCGGTGGCATCGGCCACCTGCCAGATTGCCGGGTTCCTGGTTCTGGTGCCATTGATCCGCCGCCATTTGCCGGACCTGGACGGGCCCCGGGTGGTGGGCACCTACGCGCGGCTGATCGCCGCGGCGCTGCCCGCCGTGCTGGCGGGACTGGGGTTGCGCCGTTTGTTTGGCCCGAGTGACGGCTCTTTGACCGGCTCCCGCCCTGTAGACGCTCTGGTCACCGTAATGGTGGTGGCCGTAGTCATGTCGGTGGTCTATCTGGCGGTGGCCAAGCTCCTGCGCGTGCAGGAGTTGGACGTGTTCTTCAGCCCACTTTCGCGCATTGTGGCCAAGATCGGACGGATCCTGCCCGGGCCGGTGGGCCGGGCGGTTGAGCAGGCGGGCCGGGCCCTGGCACCGGCCGCGTCCCCGGCGAGTCCCGCCGCCGAGCCGCCCCTGGTGTTGCCGCCCTCCTTCCCGCCCAGTGCGCGCCGGACTGCTCCACCACCACCACCGCCACCGCCTACCGCGAGTATCGGTTTCGCCCCGGCCACCGTCTGGCCGGCCGATCCGGCTAGACTCGCTTTCAATACGCAGGCACTACCAGTCGTGGGGGGCGACCTTATGACGGACGCGACGCCGATCGGCTCCGGCCGATACGAGCTGCTGTCCACGATGCCCGCGACGCTGCCGCGGATCGTGCGGCACCTGGGCCGAGACACAATCCTGGACCGCACGGTGACCGTGCTCATGTTGACCGATGCCACCCCGCATCGCCGCGAGGTGCTCGAAGCGGCCACCCGCGCCGTCCTGGTGGATGACGCCCGTATTCAGCGCGTCTACGACGTCGACACGACCACGCCGTCGTTCATCGTCACCGAGCCGATAGCGGGCCGCACCTTCTCAACACTGGTCGGTGAGGGACTGCGGGCCGATCAGGTGCGCGCCATTGTCGGCGAGGCGGCCCAGGCCTTGAGTGCCTGTTCGCGCCGCGGCCTGCACCACCTGAACCTGTCGCCGGACTCGGTGCGGGTGCGTCCCGACGGCACCGTGCAGGTTTCCGGCGTCGGCGTGGAGGCGGCCGCGCTGGGCCGGGAATCGGTGGCCGCAACCGATCCGCTGGCCGCCGACCGCACCGACGCGCGGGCGCTGGTTGAGCTGCTGTACTTCGGCCTGACCGGGCGCTGGCCGGGCAAGCGTGCCGGGTTGCCCGCGGCACCCACGGCGGGCGGCGCCCCCGTACCCCCGTCGCAGCTCGCGCACACGCCCAACGACGTCGACCACGCCCTGGATGCACTGGTCGCCCGCACCTGGGGAGAACCGACGCGGGTGCCGACCTCGGCCGCGGAAATCGCGAGCGCTCTGGCGCCTTGGGACACCGGAGTTCTGACATCCCTCGGCGCCGCGACCGCTACCGGCCCCGCCCCCGAGCCCCCGGCCGAGGCGGAGCAATCCTCGGCGGCAACGGCCGCTGGCGCGCTCACCGGCATGGCCGGCGGCGTTCTAGCCCGACTGCGGCGCCGTTCCACAGCCCGTGCCGCCACCCCGGCGTCGACGGCGACTCCCGCGCCCGCTCCGGCTCCCGCCCCCGAGCCGCCTGCACCCGCCCCTCAGGCGGTCCCCGAGCCGACGCCTGTCACCCCACGGGACGCCGCGGCGTCGGCCGCTACCCCGACCAGCGGGGCCGCCGTGCCGGATCATTCATCCTGGTCCGCCGACCAGACGATGCTGCCTCAGCACGAGTACTACTCCTCGGCGCCGAGCGCGGACGATGACGATGAGCAGGAACGCGCGGTCAACCGCACTACCACCGTGGTGCTCGTGGTTGTGGTGGTCACGGTGCTGGTGGGAGTGTTCTTCGCCGTCAACAACCTGCTTGGCCTGGCCGGAGTGAAGTTCCAGGACGATGACATTCCGGCCGCTAAGACCGTGCCCACCGCCTCGCAGGAGGCGGCGCCTGGGCCGGCGCCGCAGGAGCAGCAGCCTGCGCCCGGGGCGGCGATCACGCCGGTCTCCGCCCAGGCACTGGACCCCTTCGGGGATAACAATGAGCACCCGGAGAACGCCGGCCTGGTCATCGACGGAAACACCGACCAGGCCTGGTCATCGCGCTTCTATTACGAGTCCTCCCTCGATTGGAAGCAGGGCATCGGCATGGCGGTGACGCTGGAGCAGGAGGCGCAGGTCTCCGGAATCGACATCCAGGGCACGGGTGCCGGCGGGAATGTGCAGGTGCGGGCCACAAGCCCGGAGGACCCCACCGGCGGTGCGCTGCTGGCCGAGGGAGCCTTCACGGAGGGCACGACCTCCTTCGACTTCGACGCCACCAACGCGCAGACGATCGTGCTGTGGGTGACGGCCATGCCCACCGCATCCGACGGCCAATACAAGCTCACCATCTCGGAGATCACTCTCAAGTAGGCCGCCCCGCCGGAACAATGCTGGGACGTCCCCGGTTCATCAGGCATCGGCGGGCGCCCGCCCGCGCAGGACACAGTCAGGAGAGTCATGGTTCACGACGTCGTCATTGTCGGCTCCGGCCCCGGGGGCTACACCGCAGCGATTTACGCCGCTCGCGCCCAACTGCGCCCGATCGTGTTGGCCGGCTCCGTAACCGCCGGCGGCGCGCTGATGAACACCACCGAGGTGGAGAACTTCCCCGGCTTCGGGGAGGGCATCATGGGCCCCGACCTGATGACGCAGATGCAGGAGCAGGCCGAGCGCTTCGGCGCCGACGTCCGCTTCGAGGACGTCACCGCCCTGGATCTGACCGGTGAGGTCAAGCGCATCACCACCGATGACGCCGTCTACGAGGCCCGCACAGTGATCCTGTCCACCGGCTCGGAGTATCGCAAGCTCGGTCTGGATGGGGAGGAGCGGCTGTCCGGCCACGGCGTGTCCTACTGCGCCACCTGCGACGGCTTCTTCTTCAAGGACAAGCCGATCGTGGTGGTCGGCGGCGGCGACTCGGCCATGGAGGAGGCCACCTTCCTGTCGCGATTCGGCTCCTCGGTGACGGTGGTGCACCGGCGCGACCAGCTGCGCGCCAGCGCGGTGATGGCCAAGCGCGCGCAGGACGACCCGAAGATCGACTTCGCCTGGAACTCACGGGTAGTGGCGCTGAACGGCGCCGATGCCCTGGAGTCGGTGACCCTGGAGGACACCGTCACCGGCGAGCGACGTGAGCTGCCGGCTGCGGGCCTGTTTGTGGCCATCGGACAGATTCCACGTTCCGAACTGGTGACCGAGGTCTTGGAGCTGGATGAGGCCGGCTACATCAAAGTGGACTCGCCGTCCCAGCGCACCAATATCCCCGGCGTTTTCGCCTGCGGGGATGTGGCCGACCCGCACTACCAGCAGGCGGTAACCGCCGCCGGCTCGGGGTGCCGGGCGGCGCTGGATGCCGAGGCCTACCTGGCCGGGCTCGACGCATAAGGGCGTGGCCGCAGCGGCGCCGGCCGCCGAATGACACCGGCGCTCACCCTTTTCCGTTACTTGTACACGACCTGTTTGAGGAGATCTCATGTCCAATGCACTTGCCGTCACCGATGCCACCTTTGAGACCGAGGTCATGCAGTCCGAGGTGCCTGTGGTCATCGACTTCTGGGCCGAGTGGTGTGGCCCCTGCAAGCAGATGGCGCCCGTCGTAGATGAGGTCGCCGCTGAACTGGGCGAGCGGGCGAAGTTCGTCAAGGTGGATGTGGACGCCAACCCGGCCACCACCCGCTCCTTCGGCGTGCGCTCCATCCCGACTTTCGCCGTCGTATCAGGCGGTGAGGTGGTCCACCAGTTCGCCGGCTCCCGCCCGAAGGCCTCCTTTAAGGCGCAGCTGGAGAAGGTTATCGGCTGACCTCGGCGAAGTACCGGCATGGGCGACGACTTTCCGACCAACTGCAACGTCACCACCCTCGACATCGCTCCCGTGCACATCGGCGACGACGTATAAGTCGGCGGGAGCGCGGTCATCCTACCGGGTGTCACCATCGGCCCCGGCTCGGTCATCGCGGCCGGGGCGGTGGTGAGCCGGGACGTGCCCGAGGCTGTAGCCTGAGTCGTCTCACTTTAGTGCCCTGCGGTGTTCAGGTTGTTGAGGATTTGCTGCGCGGTCTGGGTGGTCTGGGGTTGGGCGGTGATGTGGTGGCCGTTGATGGTGATGGTGACTTCTTGGAGTGGTCCCAGTTCGCGTACGAGCCGTTTGATGGTGATGCCGGTGGCGGCTTGTAGGTGGCGGGCGACGGCCAAGGCGGCCATGACGACGGTCAGGTGGGCATGGATGGCGTGGTGGGTGTGGTGGAAGACGGGCCTGGCCCGCAGGTCATGCTTGCTCATGCGCAAGGGACTGCTCCACGTGCCACAGCTCGCGATAGGAGGCGATCACCTGGCTGGCGGGCATCACGGTGGCGGGGATATTGCTCACGTAGCCTTTCAGTCCCGCCAGCCGCTTGGCGCGGGCCAGAGCCTTCTCGTCGAGCACCTGGTCGCCTTTACGGGTGGTGACGAACCTGGTGGCCTTGGGGCGCCGCTGGCCGGCGACCACCGCCCTAGCCTTGTTCTCCTGCGCGGTGAGGGTCTTGCTGGTGCCGGGCGAACCGGCGCGCGCTGTAGGCCCAGATCGCCCGCCACGACCCGGGATACGCCTGAGCACTCCAGACGGGCTCATCACGGACGTTCCGGTCGCGTTCCCGGCTGGTGGAGCCTCGGCGCGGGGTGATGGTGTCGATCACCTGCCCATCGGCCAGCGCATCCCCATGCCAGGCGAAGTGGGCGGCCAGGTCCGCCGGCGCCTTGGTCATGCGCGAGCCCACAATGAAGCCCATACCCGCATCATGAAGGGCCCAAAGGTTGCCGGCTGAGAGCATGCCGGCATCGGCGACCACGACCAGGTGGTCGATCCCCGACGCCTTCCTGAACCCCTCGACCATGGGGATCAGCGTGCTGGTTTCGGCCTTGCTGCCCTCCCAGCAGCCTATCTGTAGGGGGAAGCCCGTCCGGTCCACCACCAGCCCCACGATCACCTGCGGGTCCACCCTGCGCTCCTTGGAATACCCCACCCGCCGCAGGGAGTCTTCCTTCTCCACCTCGAAGTACAGGGTCGTCACGTCATACAAACACAAGGACAAGTCCCCTGCGGCACTCACATGCCGCAGGCAGGCGTCCGCGATCCGCTCTCGCCACTGGCGGCCCACGCAGCGGGAAAGGGATCGGAACAAGGATGCCCGCGACACGCTGCCCACCCCCAGCTCACTGACTACGCGGGGTACCTGCTCCTTGCTGGTGGGCTCCACGAGACGGGCAAGCACCATCTGCCTGAAGCCCTCATCCCCACCAGTGGCCTCACCCAGCCCCAGGGCCTCGTATGCGCCACACAGCACATCCCACAGCAGGGCCGAGCGCTTGGACTCAACCACCGCCGGCGCGGCCTGGCCGGCGGCCTGCGGTGTCAGGCCGGCCAGGTCCAAAACGCCCTGCCCGCCCCGGATCTTCTCCCGCCCCGCCTGAACCAGGGCCGCCAGCTCCGCCTCACCTGTGCGCTGAGCCCAGGTGCTCCACAATCCGGCGCACCCCATGCTCCTTAGCCACGATCTGCACCGCCGTAGCACCAGAAGCGGTACGCACCTTCCGAACATACCGGCTCACACCCCCGCACCCTACCGCCAACCGGATTAGTGCCCCACAACCACCAACCCAACCACGCCACACCAACGAAAAACCCTGATCATGACGCAGGGTCACCAAAAATGAGACGAGTCAGGTGCCCGAGGCTGTAGTGGTCGGGGCATGCCGGCCAAGGTGATCCGCCCGATCACCGAGGCGGAGGCGTAGCACCGTTGCCGCTACACGGCTCCGGACGACGCTTCGTCCGTTCACCGCCCCTTCCGATTCAGGGGTTCGGTGGGGAACTCGGCTTCCTCCGCGAGGTAGCGGCGTTCAGCCTCGGCGGCACGGTTGGCGGCAGGCGAGTCCACGGTAACGTCAATAATCCTTCCCAGGACGCCGACTGTCAGTGATGCTCCGCTCGGCAGGGTCCAGGTTGTGGACTCCTGGGGGCCGTTGCGCCCCTGGAAGCGCTTGGTGGTGCCAGTGCCGTACAAGTCGGTCAGCACCCGGACGTACTGGTCGTATGCCCGGCGCACCAACGCAGGCGCCTCCGGCGGCGCACTGGCCTTAGGAATACGCGAAGCCAACCCCATGTGAAAGGAATCCACATGGCCTTTAAGATCGATGAAGTATGCATCTTTGCCGCCCAGGTCGTGGCCGGTAGTAAACATCATCTCGTCTGATGGTGACGATTGCCAGCCGAGACGGTCGCGCAGCTCCAAGCCCTCCCGGACACTCATGGGCCACTCGTGCTCCAACCACAGCCGAATCACCGGCACACCCACCTCAGGCGGAACCACCCTGTAGATGGTGCCATCGGGCAACTCGCGCTCGTATGAGTACGGGATGCGCGCATGCTGGTAGTCGTCCTTCATCGCGTAATCGCCTCCACCACCGGGCAAAACGAATACCACTACAACCTACTCGCCATCATCAGCGGCCTCCCACTCCAACAACTCAGCCTCAGCCGCAGCAGCATAATTCGCCATAGGTGAGTTTACACCGAAACTAATCACGCTACCTATGGTGTCGATACGAATCGACGCACCGGAGTGTAGGGTCCAAGTAGTCGACTGAACGTCTTTGTTTAGTTTCTGGACACCATTTCCGTACATGTCGGTGAAGACGTGAACGTACTGTTCGTACATGCTTTGCGTCAAAGCTGTGGTTATCGAGTCAAAGTCGATTGGCGCGAACGACGATAACCATACGTGTATGGAGTCAAGTTTGTTTCTGATGATGGTGATAGAGGCGTCCTTAGGTCTGCCCGAGCCGAGGTTGGTGGTCACCAGCGTTTCCTTCCTAGGCGAGGGTGTCCAGCCAAGCTCGTCGCGCAGCGCGAGCGCCTGCTGGGCGGTCATGGGCCAGTCGTGCTCCAACCACCGCCGGATCACCGGCACACCCACCTCGGGCGGAACCACCCTGTAGATGGTGCCGTCGGGCAACTCGCGCTCGTATGTGGGGTTGGTGGGGGGCTCGCTGCTGGTACTGCCTGCCATCAGGTACTCCTCAGTGGGTAGCGGTCGTAACGGTTGTGGTGCTCAGGTCCATGGTAGACGGCGCGGGTGACATGAACTCCTGAGGTTCGGGTGGTCATTCGGCCTCAGGAGTGGGCGGCTGCTGACTCTGGGCACTGATGTCGTCAATCATCCGTTGCAGGTGGTCGCGCACCTTCCCGCCATCGTCCCCGACCAGGTCGAAGGGAACGTCCTTGATGTGGGGCGGGCCGTCTGGGGTGCGGGTGGAGATCACCCTATAGTGCAACTGCGTGTTACCGTTCTTGATGTCCTCCCACAGCCTGGGGTGGTCATGGAAGTACTGGGCATACCTTGGGTCAGTTAGCAAGTGGTCACGTGCATAGGCCTGACTGCCTTGCTTCGCGTTCCCCTCGTAATGGGTGCGCACCGGTTTGCTGGACGGCTTCGCGGTAGCGCCCTTGTACTCCTCCTCATAGAAGTCCGTGCTGCGATCATGCTCGTTCGGCGTGGAACGGGAGGCACCATCGGTATAACCGCCCGGAACCGTACCGTTGTTGAGATCCTTGTTATTGTCGATAGCCCACTCATCCAACACCGGCGTGCCCTGCTCAGCAAGATACTTCTCACCCCCGACCTCACCAATATGGGCAGACGTGTCCCGAATCTCACGACGCGTGTCCGTAAGATCCTTGGCAGTTGTCTGCAGATCGTCTAGGTCGTCTGGGTCATAGCCTTTACGACCGAGTCTTGCGATCGTGTCATCGCGGTTATCGGCATTGAAGTCCTTACTGGTATGACCCTCGGGCATCTGCTCTCCCAGGTGCTGCTCAAGGATGTTGCGCTGATCAACGATCTCCTCGCGATATTCAAACAGCGCAGGGACATCCTTACTGTTGTGGACATCAAAATCCTCGCCACCGATGTCCGCGTCCGAATCAGGGTCAACACCATTATGAGAAGAACCATCACTATCATCACCATGATGCTGATCACGTTGGTGTTCATGGTTGTCCTGGTCGGTGTCACGGGGATGGTCCTGATCCCGACCATGGGCATTCTCAGCCGTGTGGCCTTCCCAAGCCCGCCGGCCGTCCCCGCCGTCCTCGGTTTCACGCTGACGCTCAGCCCCACCATCGCCATCGGACTTGGTACCATCCGGTTTGCTTCCGTCACTCCCATCTCCACTATGTCGGGACTCGGGAGTGTGGCCAGCGGCGGTGTCCTGACCGTGCGCGTGCGCCGCATTACCGTCAACGGCATGTGGGCCGTTGGTCCGAGCCGCAGCAGAGCCACTGGGATGCAAGCCCGCTGACGTACCGCCATCAGTATCGGAGCCCGACCGACCGCGGGTGTCCACATCAGCGCCGGAACCGGAACGACCAGAGGCGTGCGTATCCGAGCCATCAACGCCACCGGCGCCGCTACTGGTTTGCTGGTCGGCATCGGCCCGGTTAGTACGGCCGCCGGTGTCCTGGTCGGCCCCTGGTCTGGATCCGTCGCGAGCACTGCCGTCAGCCTGATCAGCACCCGTCCGGGTGGGCGCCGTGTCCGGGGTATCGGTGGTGTCGTGGGGTGCCGACCGGGAGGCGTCCGCGCCGGCGTGGCTGCCGCTCATGGAGCCCGCGCCGTCGGCCTCGGCCGGGGAATTGCCACTGCCGGCCCGACCACCACCCGCATCCGAGCCGCTGGCCTCGGTCCGGTCTGTGCTCGCATCCGGGGTACTAGTTTCGCCGCGGTGCGGGCCACTGCTGCCCGCAGGCTGGGACTCAGCGGCTGAACCGGCATCGGTGTGCGCGGCGCCGTGGGCCGAAGAAGCCGAAGAAGAGGTACCGATGTCGCCGTGGATGGGGTCGATGCCGTGGTAGCTGCTGTTCCCGGTAGAATAACCACCACCGCTGGAAGTACCTGGATTGCCCGCACCGCCCGGGCTGCCGGGGGAGCTTGGTGAAGAGCCGCCAGCACCAGCGCCACCGCCGGTGTCGGTGTGAGAAGACGGAGCGGAGGACGAGGGGGATGTGGAACCCGCCGACGAGCCCGCACCGCTGTGGCTTGAAGCTGGTGGTTTGCTGGTGTCTCCGTGAATCGGATCAAGACCGTGATAGCTGGAACCCGGGCTCCCAGAACCAGATGGGGTCCCACCGGGGCTGCTGGAGCCACCGCTGGTGCCGCCTGTGCTGGTGGTGGTGCCGGGGCCGTCAAGGTTGTTGGCGCCGCGCGCGGCCCGAGCCGAAGAGCCCGCATGCACCGGAACCTCGGGCAAGCCGCCCATATGGTTCTTGATGCCACGGCCGATTCCCCTGCCCGCGCTCTCGGTCAGATTCGAAGGTGCCAGCTGCTTGAGCTTATTCAGCTTGCCCACCAGGCTGGTGAGATCCGGCGGCACACGCCGCAGCAGACGCGACAAGCCCGAAATGGAAGTGATCAGGTCCTTAATCTTTCCCGACAGCCGGGTCACCCGCGTCGCGATCCACGAATACGTCTGATAAGCGACCAGCGGAGTCAACAAACCCAGAGAGAATATCTCCTCCGCAGCCGCCTGAATCAGCATGCCGAAGGCCTCCGTGATCGTATCCCGCACCATGTCATGGACGAACTGCACGATCGCCGCCGCGATCTCAAGGCCCTTGGCGATACCCGACGCCGCACCCGAAACATCATCCAAGCCACCGGACAGCTCCCTGGCCCGCGACCTCCACGCATCGGCCGCCTGACCGGCCTGGTCCGCGAAATCCGCGGTCACATAGTCCCGCAGATCAGCCGCATTAGCCGTCAACTCCTCGGCGATATTCCTCCAGGTCTGCGCCCCCGCCATCACCGCGTCCGCATCACCAGTGACCTTCTCCAGCATCTCATCAAGCGGGTGGATGTGCTCAATCAACCAACCCAGGCCCGCACTGACCGCAGCCGCAATCGGGTTGAACACCGTGAACACCACATCACCGGCCAGACCCACACCCGCGAGCGAGCCGAACAACCACGACCCGTTACCAATGGCCTCACCCAGATCCGAAAGGTCTTCCCCGACGCCGGTACCCGCCCAAAACGACGTAGAATCCTGCCGCTCAGCCACAAGCTGATTAGCGGTAGCCACAAGTAACCTCCAGGGAATCTAAGCAAAACAAATCAAACACATCATCTGCACGCGGCGACACCACAGCACCAGTCAAGCCGCCGGGTAGGTGCCGTAGGCGTCGGTGGCCGCCTGAGAATCAGTGTCCTCAAAATCAGTGGCCGTATCCTTCAAATCCTGCACGTCCCGCTCAAACAGGCCCTCAATATCCGACAGGCTCGAGTCAAACGCCGTCCTCGCAACCTCATACACCGACGCAAACAAAGGCGTACACAGCACCCCAAACGGCAGCCCACTCAGCCAGCATCAGCAGCAGACTCCACCGTCCCAATTCCGTCGCCTACTGAGGCCACGTGTCCGGCGTGGGTGCGCCACGCCTCCGGGGAGACCTCCAGATCAGCCATCACCAACCATAGGGAATCACGCTCCTAAACAAGCTTAACCAAACCGATACATACCAAACACGCATCACCACCAGCCAGACCCCAGCATCGGACTCTCGCCACACCTGTCTAGACTTCAAGGCGCCCCACGATCAGCCAAGCTGGGAGTATCCATCGCATAGGATTAGCCCGTTACACACGGCGCACGGGAGGGCGGCACATGCAGCACCGCACGCAGGACACCAGCTACATCTCCACCAGGGGCGGCATGGAGCCCGCCGGCTTCCTGGACGTGCTCCTGTCCGGGTTGGCGCCCGATGGCGGTCTGGCCGTCCCCGCTGTGGTCCCGCGCGTATCCGCCACCACCCTGGAATCTTGGCGGTCGTTGAACTACCCGGAGCTCGCGGCGGAGGTCATCGGCCTGTACGCCAGTGATATCCCAGCCGCGGATCTCCGGGAACTGACCGCCGCCGCCTACGGTCCGGAGCGCTTCCCGTCGCCCGTAGTACCGCTGCGTCCGCTGGACGACGTTGCCCCCGGAATGGCCCTGGTGGCACTATCCGAGGGGCCGACCATGGCCTTTAAGGACCTGGCCATGCAGTTCCTCGGGCAGGCAATCCCGTACGAGCTGGCACGCCAGGGACGCGTGCTCAACATTCTGGGCGCCACAAGCGGGGACACCGGTTCGGCCGCCGAGCACGCCTTCCGGGGACGCGACGGCGTCAGCGTCTTCATGCTCTCCCCACAGGGACGCATGAGCGACGTGCAGCGGGCCCAGATGTACTCCCTGGCCGATCCCAATATTCACAACATCGCCGTCGCGGGCGTATTCGACGACTGTCAGAACCTGGTCAAGGAGATTAACAGCGACCCCGATTTCAAGGCCGAGTACTCCATCGGTGCGGTCAACTCCATCAACTTCGGGCGAATCGCCGCCCAGGTCGTCTACTACGTGTGGGCCTGGTTGCGCGCCTCGGACCACTTATGCTCCAGAGTTCGGGGAGAGGGTGACGCCGTGCGCACCGACGGACAAGCCGAAGAAGCCGACGCCCCCGGTCCGTCAGGAGATGCCTTCCACGTCGACGTGGCAGTTCCCAGTGGGAACTTCGGCAATATCTATGCCGGCTACCTGGCCCGCACCATGGGAGTTCCCATCCGGCGACTCATACTCGCCACCAATGAGAACAACGTACTGGATGAGTTCTTCTCCACAGGCGTGTACCGGCCCCGTTCGAGCGCGCAGACCCTGGCCACCTCCAGCCCATCAATGGACATCTCCAAGGCCTCTAACCTGGAGCGGTTCATCTGGGCACTGCTCGGTCCCGATGAATTCCAGTCCCGCTGGCCCGAACTGGAAGGCACCGGAGTGCTGGATATTTCGGATCAGCAGGCGCGCCTGAGCAGGGAGTTCGGCTTCGTCTCCGGTACCTCCACCCATGCTGACCGGCTCAGCACCATCCGCCGGGTGCATGCGGCCACCGGCGAGCCTATTGACCCGCATACGGCCGACGGCGTCACTGTGGCTGGCCGCGTCATGGAGCCGGGTTTCCCGACCTTGGTGCTCGAGACCGCCAGGCCAGAGAAGTTCCCAGAGACCGTCGCCGAGGCGCTTGGAAGCCCGCAGCCGGAGCGCTCTAGGGTGCGTGAGCTGCTTCAGGCCGAGCAGCATGTCGTCAACATCCCGTGCGACGTGGACCGGCTGCGCGCCATTATTGCGTCCGACGCACTGCGTAGCTAACCGAGCAGGCCGATGTTTCACGTGAAACACTCAGTCCGCCTCGGTTGTCCTTCGCATACTGTTCCCCGCGGGAGCGCGGTCGAGCCTTTTGCATCGTGAGCGGTTGCTGTTTGGGTTCGGGACGAATATCGCGGTGGTGGTGACATGGTTTGTCGCACCAGCGTCGAGTACGCCTCTTCGAGCGCTTCGGCTGCCCTTTAGTAAGGCGTCGACCCTTTCAGCCGGGTCTCACGTGCGGTGGTCAATGGGGCTGTAGGACCGTCGAGGCGCTACCGCCTGGTTTCCCGCAACCGGCATCTTGACACCCAGTGCCACCTAGCCACGCCTAACAGCACTCGCGCTCACACCCGAATCATCGTCACTGTGGGCGGCCAGTGGGCTTGAACCGATAACAGCACCAACAGCACGAGCGCGCTGGCCGCCTAAATATCATGCCTCAAGCCTGCCTCCGCCGGCGGGGCCCGAAGCCGTTCGCACCACCTGGTGGCGCCACTAGTACTGCGCCACTAAACCGTACCTACTCGCACGACCGCCACAGGGATCGCCCATATCAGGAATGCTCTCGGCGAAGCGCTCATGGCAAACCCGGCTCCGATCTCAGTCACCTGAAGGGGAGGCCCAGCAACAACACGACTGAATACCCGCCAAGGACGTCATCACCGAACCCCGGTTCCTGATGGACACCGGCAGTCCGGAAGCTTGGCTCCATGTACGTCCACCAACAGCACTTACCTAACCCACCTGCTAACCGTTGCCAACCCACGCTCACGACACCAGGAGGAGGGCCCAGTGTTTCACGTGAAACATCAGCTCTCGCTCCGCCCCTCTAGCCCAACATACCCTCAGTGCCTCTTCCTCTGGTCCCCAGGTACGCAATGGGGGCGGTCAGCGTCGACGAGGGGTTAAGCGCCGCGGCTCAGATACGTGGGTACGCGACGGGTGGCCGCGGGCGGACGTTGCCGACCCAGGAACGGAACCCCGATCCGCAGGTACTGGATTCGCGGAGACTCCAGGGCGTCGGATGTTTCACGTGAAACATCCGATCCTTCAGCTTCACGCAGGATTCACATGCGCTGAGATTGCCTCAACTGAGCCTTTTCTCGCCAGGAAGCCCCTCGTCTGGCCAGGATCGGCGTGATGACGGCGAAGACCAGGGACAACACAAGGCGGTGCGGCCCCATGCACGCCACACCACTCCCTACCCATTCTTCCCGCAGCGTCGCGCCGAGCTCCAGCCCTGAGCCCCCGGCTCAGGTGAGAAAGACTCACTGCCTCAACAAGTCCGCGTGCCGGTGCGCCCGCATGCGCCGGAGAAGATGTTTCACGTGAAACATCGCCGAACACTGCTGGCGTGGCAGACTGTTCCCAGAGACACTACACCCGTCGGGAGGGATGACCGTGAACGAGACCAATCCACAACGAGGCAACCGGCTGGATCCCTGGCTCGATTCCTATGCGACACGGGCCTACGGCCTGCGCGAATCGGAGACCCGCTCGCTGTTCGCCGTCGCCTCCCGACCCGAGGTCGTTTCGCTGGCCGGCGGCATGCCGAACTTGAAGGACCTGCCGCTCGATCGAATCGCCGAGGCCACCGCGCAGATGATACGTAAGGAGGGTGGTCGGGCACTGCAGTATGGCAACGGACAGGGGACGCCCAGACTGAGGGAGCAGATTCCTGAGGTCATGGCCCTTGAAGGAATCGATGCCGATCCCGAGGACGTGGTCATCACCACCGGTTCCCAGCAGGCCGTCGACATCGTCACCGAGCTGTTCATCGACCCCGGCGATGTCATCCTCACGGAGGCACCGACTTACGTAGGTTCGCTTTCCATCTTCTCCACCTATCAGGCCGACATTCAACAGGTCCCCATTGACGCCGACGGCGTCATCCCCGAGGCTTTGGAACAAACAGTCGTCGAACTCGAGCGGCAGGGTCACCGCGTCAAGTTCTTCTACTGCCTGCCGAACTTCCACAATCCGGCCGGCGTCAGTCTCTCGGAGGAGCGGCGCCCTGAGATCATTGAGGTTTGTCGCCGTCACCACATCCTCATCATTGAGGACAACCCTTACGGTCTCCTCGACTTCCAGGGTCGCACAAGCACCGCTTTGAAGACCTTGGCGCCCGACGACGTCGTCTACCTCGGGTCCTTCTCCAAGATCTTCGCTCCGGGCTACCGGGTAGGATGGGCCGTCGCGCCGCCTGCGGTGCGCGAGAAGATGAAGCTGGCATCCGAAGCAGCAATCCTGTGTCCAAGTTCGGTAGGCCAATTCTCCATCTCCACCTACTTGGACAATTTCGACTGGCGGGGCCAGATTCAAGAGTTCCGCACCATGTACCGCACTCGCCGCGACGCCATGGTGGAAGCCCTGAGCGAGTTCATGCCAATGTGCACGTGGAACGTGCCCGAGGGCGGCTTCTACGTCTGGGTACGACTGCCCGACGGTCTGGACGCCAAGGAGATGTTGCCGCGAGCCGTCACCAACCTGGTTGCCTACGTCTCCGGAACTGCCTTCTACGCAGGCGGGCGCGCCGGTCGGGACCACATGCGCCTGTCATTCTGCTATCCCGAACCGGTCGATATCCGCGAAGGCGTGCGACGACTCTCGGAGGTCGTCAAGCATGACTTGGACCTCATTGATCTCTTCGGACCTGCCCGGCAGCGTCCCTCAATCGGGGTTTCCGCCCCGTCCCCGGACCAGGTCTGACCGTAACACCGCACCGCATTCCAGAAGCAAGGAGCCGTCATGACCGACACCCCAGAATCAGTTTCCGACACCATCGGCGCACCCACAGCACCCCTGCGTGTGGCCGTGCTCGCAGGTGGCCTCAGCCATGAACGGGACGTCTCACTTCGCTCCGGCCACCGGGTGATGAACGTCCTCAAGCATTTGGGACATACCGCCGTGGTGCTCGACGTCGACGCCCGGACGATTCCGTCGCTCAAGGCCTTCAGCCCCGACGTGGTCTGGCCGCTGGTCCACGGCGGACACGGGGAGGACGGCGGACTACAGAATGTGCTCATCGCCCTGGATCTGCCGTATGTGGGAACACACTCGGATGGATGCCAGCGTGCCTCGTTCAAACCCACGGCCAAGGCATCCGTACGCGCTGCCGGCGTGCCCACACCGGACTCGGTGACCCTCCCGAAGGCCTACTTCAGCCAGCTCGGAGCACAGGAGGTGCTCGGCGTTGTCGCCGGTCACCTGGGACTGCCGGTTGTGGTCAAGCCTAACCAGGGGGGATCCGGCCTCGGCGTCTCCTATGTGTCCAATGCCGACGAGCTGCGCACCGCCATGGTTTCATGCTTCGCATACGACGAGCGCGCACTGATTGAGAACTACGTCGAAGGAACCGAGCTCGCAGTATCGGTTGTGGACACCGGCGATGGTCCCCGCGCCCTGCCGCCGGTTGAGGTCGTCTCCCAAGGTCGCTACGACTTTGACGCCCGCTACAACCCCGGGCGCTCCGAGTATTTCGTCCCGGCCCGCCTGGACGACGAGGTAATCCACCGTGCGCAGGAGATGGCAATCTCCGTGCACCGCACCCTGGGCCTGGGCAATCTCTCCCGTACCGACATGATCCTGGACTCTGAGAAGCAGCCTTGGTTCATTGACGTCAACGTCGTTCCTGGAATGACCGAGATCTCGCTCTTCCCAATGGCGGCCAAGGCGGCCGGGGAACTGGAGGAGCTCTACGATCAGCTGGTCCGTCATCCCGCCGTTCGACCCCAACCCCGCGGTGCCTGACGAACGGCGCACCCTCTCGCTTCGGCTGCTTGCCGCTCCCACCGAGCAATGGGCCGCGATGTTTCACGTGAAACATCGCGGCCCTTAGTTGTGAGTTCTGATCACTCGCGGTTTGTGCCGTCTCCGCCTTCAGCCTTCATCAAGTGACGTTCCCGGCGCCAGAGCCTCGACTATACGGGCGAGGTCCTCGTCACCGGCGAATTCAATGGTGATGCGCCCCTTCTTCGCTCCGCGTGTTACCCGCACGCGCGTATCAAAGGCATCTGAGAGCCGGGTGGACAGGGCGGGCAGGGGGGTGTTGCGAGAGCGGGCCGGCGCTGAACTCGGAACCGCGTCGGGCATCTCCCCGTAAACCGCTACGATCTCCTCTGTCGCACGTACCGACAGTCCCTCGGCCACAATGCGCTGTGCCACTCGCTCCATGGCCGCCGCATCAGGTAGTCCCAGGAGCGCGCGAGCATGGCCGGCAGAAATGACCTCCGCCGCTACGCGGCGTTGCACCAGCGGGGGAAGCTTCATAAGCCGCAAGGTGTTGGAGATCTGCGATCGTGAACGCGCAATCTTCTCAGACAGCTCGGCCTGAGTGCAGTCGAAGTCCTCCAGCAGCTGCTGGTAGGCGGCCGCCTCCTCAAGCGGATTCAACTGCACCCGGTGCAGGTTTTCCAGCAGGGCGTCCCGGAGCAGCTCTTCATCCGCGGTGTAACGCACAACCGCCGGGATCGTCTCCAGCCCGGCCTCCTTGGCGGCGCGTAGGCGTCGCTCGCCCATAACCAGTTCATATGTGGCGGTCTGCGCATCCGCACCGGTTGGACCATCCGCAGCCTGATCGGGCTCGCCCCCGGCAGAGTCTTCAATATCCTCCGCCTCCTGCGCCGGGACTGCGGCGACCTCCTCGGTTCCGGCGTCATCGACACGGCGAACCACAATAGGTTGGAGCAGGCCCACCTCCTTAATGGAGGTGGCTAGCTCGGAGATGTCATCCTCGTCAAATACCTGGCGTGGCTGACGCCGGTTGGGCATGATCGCTTCAACGGGAAGTTCCGCGAATGTAGCCCCGGGAACCGGAACCAGTTCCTCATCTGCCGCTGCATCTGCCTCGGCGGATGTTTCACGTGAAACATCCGCCGCGGGCGTAACCTCTACCTCGCCCCCTCGCTGCACTTCACCGACTTCGTCTGCGCCCAGGGAAGTCGGCTCCTCCGCCGTCCGCGCGGCCGTATCGGCCTGCTTCGGCTGGCGCCGGTTGCGTTTAGACGGCGCGAGCAGAGTCGCCGCTATGTCATCGGCGTGCCTGGCCGCCGCCATGTCGGAGGCGGCATCCGCAGCGGCGTCACCGCGTCCCGCGGGGAAGAAGACATCGGAGGGTCGGCGGGCTGGATTCTCTGCCTGGGCCTCCGGGATGAGCGCCTGCAGCCCTCGACCCAGGCCGCGTTTCTTGTGTGCCATGGTCATGCCTCCGTGGATTCGTCCTGCCGACCCTCACCGGACTGGGCTCCGCGTGCGGCGATCTCGAGGGCGAGCTTCTTGTAGGCGACCGCGCCGCTGGAGCGGGGGTCCCAGAACACGACCGGTGATCCGAAGGACGGTGCCTCCGCAACCCTGACCGAACGGGGGATGCGCGTATTCAACGCGGCCTGCGGGAAGTATGTGCGCACCTCGTTCTCAACCTCCTTCGCCAGCGTAGTACGGCTATCGAACATGGTCAGCGCGATCATCGAGACACTCAGATCCGGGTTATGGATCTGGGCGATCCGCTCAACCGAACGAGTCAGCAGAGCCAGTCCCTCTAAGGCGTAGTACTCGGCCTGCATGGGGATCAGTACCTCACTGGAGGCCACAAAAGCGTTGATCGTCATAATGCCCAGACTCGGCGGGCAGTCGATGAGAACGTAGTCCATGCGGGGAAGACCCTGTGCGGCCCTCTCACGCAGAAACTCCTCCAGTGCTAGGCGCATACGCGACTCCCGCTGAGAGGAATTGATGAGTTCGATCTCCACCGCCGCCACATCGATTGTGGAGGGAACGCACCACAGTGACTCAGAGAAGCGGGTCTTTACGACCACATCCTGGATGCGGGCCCCCTCCACCAGTACGTCGTAAATGGAGGCCTGCTCCTCGTCATGCTCGACTCCGAGCGCGGTGGAGGCGTTACCCTGCGAGTCCGCATCGACCACCAGAACATGCAGTCCCGCTTCGGCCAGGGCGGCCGCCACATTGACCACTGTGGAGGTCTTGCCGACACCGCCCTTCTGGTTGGCGACGGCGATGATTCGGGTGTGCTCGGGTCGTGAAAATCCGCCCCCGGCCACCTCATCCAGGGTTGAGCGGTCAGCGCTGAGCTGATCGAAGATGGACGATCCTGACAATCTGCTTCTCCTACGGCGACATCCCGGCGGCGCACGCCCCTCGGCACTTCAGTCTACGTGAGAAGCGGCCGATAACCGGTCAGCGCGAGGCCGGTCTGCGGACCTGAACGACCTTGGTGACCTCCTCGCCGGGGGTCACCACCTCGTGAATCACCGCCGGCTCGAGACGAGCCCGTTTAATAGCGTACTTCGCGTCTGCGACCTCGGCCTCCGCACGGGCCCCTTTAAGCGCCAGCAGGCTCCCACCCGGAAGCAACAGAGGAGAGGTTATCCTAAGCAGTTTTGTGAGATTTGCCACAGCTCGTGCGGTGACCGCATCGTATCGAGCTCTCAGCTCCTCCGCTCGCGCCCGCCTGACGGTGACATTGTCCAGTCCGAGCTCCGCCACGACGTCGTCGAGCCACTGCGTGCGCCGCTCCATGGACTCAACCAGCACCACGTCCAGGTCCGGGCGCAGCAGCGAGACCACCACGCCGGGGAAACCGGCGCCCGAACCAATGTCAGCCACTCGCCCCCGCTCGGGCAGAAAAGGTACCACCGCCGCGGAGTTAATAATATGGCGCGTCCACAGTCGCGGAAGTTCCCGGGGCCCCAGAAGGCCGCGGAGCTCACCCTGCTCGGTGAGCATCTGCGCGAAATGCTCGGCGGCACCGAAGGCCGATCCGAACATGGCGCGCATCTCCTGGCTCGGACGCTCCACCGCAGGCCCGTCCTGCGGTTCGGCCGCGGCGACGTTATTGCCGGTCATTGCGCCTACGCCTGCTCGTCGTCGGCCGCCGCTGCCGCAGCGTCGGTGACCTCGTGGCCCGGACGGGCGCCGCCCTCGGTGTCTAGACCGTCGGCATCCTGGGAATCATCCGACTCCTCGGGCAGCATGACCACCACATGCCGGTGCGGCTCGGTGCCCTCGGACTCGGAGAACAGACCCGCCGCGGCGACGACGTCGTGGCAGACCTTCCGTTCGAAGGGATTCATGGACTCCAATGCCACCGGGTCCCCAGTCGCCTTGACCCTGGTGACCGCCTCCTCGGCGATCTTGGTCAGCTCCGCCCGGCGCCCGGCGCGGTAGCCGTTGATGTCGAGCATGAGCCGGGAACGATTGCCGGTGCGCACCTGCACCGCCAGGCGGGTGAGCTCCTGGATTGCCTCCAGAACCTCGCCGTCGCGTCCCACCAGGTCGGCCAGTTCACGTTCATCGCCCTCCTCCGAGGCGATGATGGCGACTGAGGCGCGGCCGTGGTCGACATCAATATCGATGTCTCCGCCCAGGTCGACGATGTCTAAAAACTCCTCGAGGTAGTCGGCACCGACCTCGCCCTCCTCCTCAAGGTCCTTTACAGTGGTGGCCTGCTGTCTGGGGTGTTGTGCTGCGTGCTCGCTCATGGTGGGTGTCTCTTCGCTGCTCGTGGTTACCTTGAGTCCGGCGCGGCCGGGGTCAGTGAGGCTTGCGCCTATTGTTCTTCTTGTTCTTGCCGGCCTGGCCCTTGCGCTTGGCGGCCGCCTGCTTGCGGGCCCGGGCACGCCTCTCATAGCGACGTCGGGCGATCTCCTCCGGGGTCAGGCCGACGGCGTTGGTCCGTTCCTGGGCATCGTTGGTTTCCGATTCGGCGTCCTCAGAGGCGCTCGTGTCCGCACTTGCCGTCGCGGAGGTCTTCTGCGGCCGCTTCTTCTGCCGGTCCTTGCGCACCGGCTGAGCTCGCTGCCCGGAGGTGGCGGTGCCCTCGGCCTCTGCCTTGGCGCGTTCTTCCTCCTCCAGAGAGGGCAGGCCCTTGCGGGCCCGCTTGGCGTTCTCACGGGCGCGCATCTTCTTCTCCGCCTCCGAACCGGGGACGGGCATCTTGCGAATGGTGAAGAACTGCTGACCCATGGTCCACAGGTTGGTGGTCACCCAGTACACCAGCACGCCGATCTGGAACTGCACGCCGGTGAAGGCGAAGACCAGCGGCATAACCACCATCATCATGCGCTGGGTGCGCATGGCCGGATTGTCAGCGCTCTTAGCCGATTCCGGCATGTTCTTCATGCTCAGCTGGGCCATGGTGTACCACTGGGTGATGCACATCAGGGCGATCATCGCAGCGGTGACAGCCTTAACCGTACCGTCGTCGGAGCTCATGAAGGAGGACGACAGCGGGGCACCGAAAACGGTCGAGGCCTGCACGTCCTTAGCCAACTCGGCGGTCAGTGGACCGATGGAGGCATGGTTGGCATAGGTCTCGGTGGCCACCGCCTCCAGATTCGCCAACACCCGGAACAGGGCGAAGAACACCGGCATCTGGAAGACGATCGGCAGACAGGAGGCGAAGGGATTGGTGTTGTGCTTGCGGTACAGCGCCATCATCTCCTCCTGATGGCGCTGCTGCGATACCGGGTCCTTCTTGCCCTTGTACTTGTTCTGCAGTGCCTGCAGCTCGGGCTGCATCAACTGTATGCCGCGTGAGGCGCGGATCTGCCTGACGAACAGCGGCATGATCAACAGCCGCACGAACATGGTCAGGCCTATGATGGACAGCACCCAAGCGATGCCCGGCCCACCGGGCAATCCGATGAAGACGAGGAATCGATGGATGCTGACCATGACCCAGGCGACCGCGACCATTAAGGGCCACAGGATCGTGTCCATTGCACTCCTTGTACTCGGTAATCAGCTATTTCTGAGATCTGGACGGTTACTGCGACCACAGCGCCTGTGGCGCCCGACGTGGTTCGGGCCCGTCATCGGGCCTGCCCTCAAGGTCCGCTGCGAAGCGGGGGATGTCGGGCGGTAGGCGGTAGCGCCACGCCCCGGGTTCGGGAACATGATCCACCCCGCCGCGGGCCAACGGGTTGCAGCGCAGCAGCCGCCAGGCCGCCAGCAGCATTCCCTTTAGTGCTCCGTGCACCCCAATCGCCTCCGCCGCGTAGGCCGAACAGGTGGGATAGTAGCGGCAGCGTCGCGGCAGGGCGGGAGAGATCCAATGCTGGTACATCCGCACCAGGGCAAGTGCTGCCCGAGTGGCGGCCGAGGGTTGTCTCCTCCGTTGGGGCGTGGTCATCGGCGCCGCCCCTGGTGAGCCGATCTGCGGCTGCGCTCCAGCAGCCGGTCCAGGTCGGCGGCCAGTTCGGCGCTGGTGGCGCCGTCGGCGGCGGCCAGGCCGCGCACCACGATCCGTGCTCCCGGCTCCAATTCATTCAGGCGCGCCCGCATCAGCGCACGCACTCTCCGTTTGATCCGGTTGCGGTGCGTGGCGCGGGCAACCTGCTTCTTGGAGACCACGATTCCCACGCGGGCCGGGTTGTCGGGCACGACGACGCCGCCTGCCTCGGGAGCTTCACCCGAGCCAGGATTCGATCCGGCACAGTAGTGCACCACCAGTCGGCGACTGCCGCTGCGCGCACCGGACCTGACCGCGGCCGAGAAATCCTCCGACCGCAGCATCCGATGCGACGCCGGGAGCACCTCAGCCGGCGAGACGGGCGCGACCCTTGCGGCGGCGCGAAGCCAGAACGGCCCGACCGGCACGGGTGCGCATACGCTTACGGAAACCGTGCACCTTGGCGCGGTGACGGTTGCTGGGCTGGAAGGTCCGCTTGCTCACGGGTCTACTCCTGGTGCGATGATCGGAACCGTGCATCGCCGATCGCGGCACGGTCGCTCGCGTTGGCTGCCCCATGGACCGGGACGTGAATCCACGCGAACGTCCTCACCACAATAGGGGCACGCTTTCACTGCGGTCAAACGAGTACGGCCGCATTGTGATGAGAACCCGAACACGCCCGTCCCAGGGCTGCCCTTGCGGCGCACCGCCCAGTCCCGAGCCTGTGAACTGCCGTCCCCCGCCCCTGTGCACAGCCGCCGTCCACGCCCTACAGGTGCCCTCGCCCCGCAACCCGGCCTCGTGCCTGGCCTGACGCCACCCGCCGGGGCCGGCGAGGCGACGTCACAGCCGATGCCATACTCTTCCCCAGCTGTGGACAAGCCTGTGGGCAACCGTCGGTGGACCGTTCCGGTCCCCGTTGGAGCCCATCCACGCCC